>CAJFVO010000005.1 GCA_904420555.1 Candidatus Heritagella intestinalis
AGACTTATATGAAATTGAATTGGTAACTATCACTTTTGGCTTCGAGTTGATTGGTTGAGCACAACCTTAGGAGGCGAACGCTCTATCCTGCTGAGCTACGGAGGCGTATTCATAATGATCCCATGCCCTGCCAGGCACCAAAGCCTCGGAGCATCCTTTATATTTTATCGCAGCCCGCCCCGCTTGTCAACGGTTTTCTCCGGCCTCCACCCCCCTGCCCCCACAGCAAAAAATCCGGAAGCCGCCCTGCTGTGAGCTGCTTCCGGATTGCGTATGATTATTGATTGGTGAAGTCCGGCCAATCTCCTGCCGCGTGCTTGCCATCCTCAAAGTAGATGTCATACCACACAATGAAGATAAACACCGTCCAGATACGCCGGCTGTAGTCCCGCAGGCCGTTGAAGTGGTCGTCCAGGTACCGCACCAGCTCTTCGGTGTGGAAGAACTTCTCCGCGATGTGGCTGGTAAAGGCGGCCTTGACAATGTCGTAGTACTTCTTGTCCCGGAGCCATACACGGGTGGGCACCGGGAAGCCCAGCTTCTTTTTCTGAGCTGTGGCCGGGGGCAGGTGCCGCAGGGCCGCCTGACGCATGGCATACTTGGTGTTCTTCTTGTTCACACGCAGGCGGGTGGGGATGGTGGAGGCCACCTTGAACACCTCTTTGTCCAGGAAGGGCACCCGGAGCTCCAGGGAGTTAGCCATGCTCATGCGGTCGGCTTTTAGGAGGATATCCCCCACCATCCACATATTGATGTCCAGATACTGCATCCGGGTCACGTCGTCCAAATCCTTCACCCGGTCATACCAAGGCTTGGTCAGCTCCTGGGGACGGGTGGCCGCCTCCGGATGCTTGAGGAGCCGCTGCTTGTCCTCATAGCCGAACATCTTGGCGTTGCCGATAAAGGACTCATTGGTGGGGTACTCGCCCCGGGTAATGAAGCTCTGGCCACGGAAGTGGAAGGGCACCTTCTGCACCAGCTTGCGCAGGGCGGTGCGCACCGATTGCGGAAGGATTTTGCGGTACAGCCGGAACACATCCGGTTCGTTGTAGATGGTGTAGCCGCCGAAAAGCTCGTCGGCGCCCTCGCCGGAGAGCACCACCTTCACATACTCGCTGGCCAGCTGGGACACAAAGTACAGGGCAATGCAGGAGGGGTCTGCCAGGGGCTGATCCATGTGGTACTGAACCTTTTTGATGTTCCCCCAGAATTCCTCGGAGGGGATGACCTTGTAGTGGTGGTCCACGCCGATTTTCTCGGAAAGGCCTTTGGCCCAATCGATTTCGTTGTACTTCTCGCCGAAGTCAAAGCCCACGGTAAAGGTCTTTTGGTCGGCAAAATAGGTGGAGACATAGCTGGAATCCACGCCGCTGGACAGGAAGCAACCCACCTCCACGTCGCTGATCTTGTGGGCGTTGACGGAGTTCTCAAAGACCTTTTCAATGCGGTCAATGGCCTCTTCTTCCGTGAGGCTCTCATCGGGCTGGAACTTGGGTTCCCAATAGCGGGTGGTGGTGATTTTGCCGTCCCGGTACCACAGGTAATGGGCGGGCATCAGGCAGTACACCCCCTCGAAGAAGGTCTCCGGGGGCACGGCATACTGGAAGGAGAGGTAGTTATTCAGGGTGTTCATGTTGAACTTCTTCTCAAACCCCGGGAACTGCAAAATACTCTTGATTTCCGAGCCGTAGACAAAGTGGTCCCCTACCATGGTGTAGTGGAGGGGCTTGATGCCGAAAAAGTCCCGGGCCATAAAGAGGCTCTTGTCCTTCTTGTTCCAGATGGCAAAGCCGAACATGCCCCGCAGCCGGTTCAGCAATCCCTCCTGCCACTCCTCAAAGCCGTGGAGGAGCACCTCAGAGTCGGTTTGGGTGCGGAACACATGGCCCTTTTCCAGCAGCTCCTTCCGCAATTCCTGATAATTATAAATCTCGCCGTTAAAGGTGAGCACCATGCTCTCGTCCTCATTGTAGATGGGCTGGTCGCCGGTGGAGCTGATGTCGATGATGCTCAGCCGCCGGAAGCCCATGGTGACGCCGTCGCCTTCAAAGACGCCGCTGCTGTCGGGGCCGCGATGGGTAATCACATCCGTCATATGGGTGATGACCGCGCTGCGGTCGACGATCTCACCGGTAAATCCGCAAATTCCGCACATACTAATAGACCATTCCTTTTCTCAGTTAGGTTTTTGCCGCGCCGGGCACATTTGGGTTTATTCCTCTTCCAGTTCCTGATAAGCCTCCATAATCTCGTCCGCCAGCAGGGAATCCACTACTGGGAACCCGCTCTCCGGCTCATAATGGACGGCGTCCAGTACTTCCAACGCCTGCTTATACACATCGAACCGGGTGCTGTGATACACCGGGGTCTGCTGGCCCTGCCAGTAGAAAGCAAACTCAATCTGCTTTTTGCTGGCGGCGCAGAAATAGGCCGTCACCTCCGGGATGCGCCATTTCCGCTGGACCACCTCGGAGAGGGCCTTTTTCACCAGCTCCATGGCCGCGTCGTTGAGGCCGGACTCAAAGAGCAGGATCTTCTCCTTGAGCTGGGGCAGGGTGGAAACCGCCCGCTTGGCCACCTTGTCCAGGTAAGAGGGGATTTCCAGGGTAATCTTATTGCTCCCCGGGGCCAGGCAGATCATCAGGCCCAGCTCCCGGTCGTGATACAGGCAGGGATAGGTCATCTGGGCCGTGTAGCCGCACTTGGGGCACTTCCAGTCAAAAAAGGTCTCCTCCATAATCCGGGCACGCAGCTCCGGGTGGGCCAGGCGGTCAATGCCCGGCCACATCTGGGTTTTATGGATTGCCCCGCAGCTGGGGCAGCTCACATCCTTACTGATACAGGTAGACAAATTAACGCCTCCTATTCCGCCGGCAGGGGCGCGGAAATCGTCCCGCCCCCGGCCACTGCGTCATCCTGATAAAACACCGCCGCCTGGCCCGGGGTCACCGAGCGCTGGGGCTGGTCAAATTCCACCCGGACGCCCCCGTCTTCCAGGGGAATCACCCAGGCGGGGGCGGGCCTGGCGCTGTAGCGCACCTTGACCCCGGCCTGGAAGGGTTCCCGGGGATGGTCCAGGGCCACCCAGTTTATGTCCTGGGCCAGCAGCCCGGGGGCATACTGGCTGCCTTCCGGCCCCAAGGTCACTTCATTGGCGGCCGGGTCGATTTTCGTCACATACATGGGCTGGCCAAAGCTCAGCCCCAGGCCCTTGCGCTGGCCGATGGTGTAGTGGGTAATGCCCTTGTGCCGGCCCAGAACCTGCCCGTCCCGGGAAACAAAATTCCCCGGCTCCGGCTCCCGGCCCATCTGCTCCGCCAAAAACCGGTGATAATCCCCGTGGGGGATAAAGCAGATGTCCTGGCTGTCGGGCTTATGGGCTACCGGCAGGCCAGCTTCCTCTGCCAGCCGCCGGGCCTCCGGTTTTTCCATAGTCCCCAGGGGGGTCAGGGTGTGGGCCAGCTGCTCCTGGGTCAGGCGGTAGAGGACATAGCTCTGGTCCTTGGCCGAGGGGGAACGCAGCAAAGCCCAGCGGTCTCCCCGCTTTTCCACCAGGGCATAGTGGCCGGTAGCCACAAAATCAAAGCCCCGCTCTAAGGCATAGTCCAGCAGGGCCCCGAATTTCAGATAGCGGTTGCACACAATACAGGGGTTGGGGGTGCGGCCCCGCTGGTACTCCGACACAAAATCAGCTTTCACCCGGGCGGAGAACTCTTCGGAAAAATCCACGATTTCGTGGGGGATGCCCAAGGTCTCGCAGACCCGGGCCGCGTCTCCGGCCTCTTTGAGGGAGCCGCAGCCGCCGTCTGCCTCCTGCCGGTGCAGGAGCATGGTGACGCCGGCCACTTCATAACCGGCGCGCAAAAGGACAAGAGCGGCTGCGGAACTGTCCACGCCGCCGCTCATGCCTAACAACACTCGTTTTTTACTCATAGGGTCTCCTGGCATTATAAAAAGGGGATTTCCCGGTTATCCTGGGGATCTGCCGCTTCCGGCGCGCTGCCGGGAATCGGCACTTCCGGAACCACAGGTTCCGCCTCTGGCTCCGCCTTGGGCGCTTCCTGCACTTCCTCAGGCTCCTCCACCGGGGCCTCTGCAGGGACAGCAGGCTCTTCACAGGGCGCTTCTTCGCAGGGATTTTCCTCGCAGGAGGCCTCCTCTGCTGCACAGGGGCAGGCAGTTTCCGGCTCCTCGTGGAATTCAGCGTCCTCTTCCTCCCAGGAATCCTCCCGCATATCGCAGTCATAGCCGCAGGACGCGCAGCCCCCTTCCGGACAGCTGTTCCCTTCCTCCCGGAAGCACATGGACTCCAAGCGGGACATAGCCCGGTCCATTCTCCGGGTAGCGTTGTCCACTGCCGCGCAGTGGGGCTCCGTAATGGGATTCAGTTCATCCCGCAGGGTGTGGTAATAGTACTTCCCCAGGGCGATATAGGCTTTTTCCGCAGCCCGCTCTTCCTTGCGGATCACCATCTTCAGACGGTTGATCTGGGCTGCTCTGCGGTTTTTCTCCACCACATAATCCACCGCGCCGGAGAGAGTATGGCCGATGGTTTCAAAAATATTTTTCATTTAGTACCGACCTCCGTTTTGCTTGATGCTGACACAGCGCACAGGCTTTCCCTGTGAGGGATTTTTATTATTATAACGCAAATGGCAAAAAATTAACAGGCCTTTCCGGCGATTTTTCGGGTGTTCACAGAAAATTGGCAAAATCCAGGGGAACGGCCCTTCTCCCGCCGTTATTCCTGGGAGGCCTCCCCCGGGCCTCCCTGGGGGCTTTCTTCGTGGGATTCCTCTTCGTGCTTCCCATAGGCCCGGTCGGCGGCTTCCCGGGCCAGGTCGATAACCGTGTGGTCTGCCTGGGCGGGGCCGTCCCCCTGCCGGGGCAGCGTCTCATAGACTTCCGCCACCATGCCCCGCATCCACAAACTGGGGGTAATCCGCAGGGAGTAGCCAAAGCCCGGCTCGCACATCCAGTCATAGAAGGGGGCCTTGGGCAGGCCGTAGGCGCTGAGAATGGTCATCATGACGCCCCCGGGAATCACCAGCACGGAAGTGTAGGTGTGGGAGCGGATGAGGCCCTCCACCAGCTTTTCAAAAGCGGAACACACCCGGTACATAAAGGCCGCGCCCCCTTCCCCGTTGGGCGGGGAAGCCTGTTCGCCGCCGGCCATCCATTTGGCAAAGGCGGGGTCGGTTTTTTGCAGCTCCGAGGCGGTTTTTCCCTCCCAGTCCCCGAAATCGCACTCCTCCAGGCCGTCCACCCCCAGAGGCGTCTCTTCGGGATAGAGAATTTTCAGGGTGTCCCGGCACCGGGCGTGGGTGCTGCAATAATAAGCGTCCGCAGTGGGGTATTCGTATTTCTGCTTGAGCTCCGCCAGGGTTTTCACAGACTCCATGGCCAGGGGGGAATCGGTTTTGCCGATGTAGCGCCCCTGCAAATTGCCGGCGGATGCGCCGTGACGGATGAGATGGATGAGATAAGATTTCATAAAATGTGCTCCTGTCTAAATGCGTATACTATATATAGTGCTTTACAAATTGTTATAAATGCGGTATACTTTACGGTACGTTATTCCGATTTTTTTCGACGGATTTGGGGATGGAACCGCCAATGGCGGCGGGAAATACAGGGTGGAGGAGAGGTATGAACAACGATTTTCCGAGGATCTTGACGCTTTTACGGAAAGAGCGGGGCCTCAGTCAAAAAAAAGCGGCGGAGGACCTGGGGGTATCCCAGGCCCTTCTTTCCCATTATGAAAAGGGCATCCGGGAATGCGGCCTGGAATTTGTGGTCCGGGCAGCGGATTACTACCAGGTTTCCTGCGATTACCTGCTGGGCCGTTCCCCTGACCGCACCGGGGCCACCATTTCCGTGGAGGACATCCCGGAGCCGGACGCGGCGGGCAAAGAAAACCGCCTGCGGGGAAGCCTGCTGCCCACCCTGAACAAAAAGCTCCTGGCAAACTCCCTGAACGTGATTTTCGGGGAACTGCAAAAGTGCAATCACAAGAACCTCACTGCGGAAATCTCCGCTTATCTCAGCGTTTCGGTATACAAGGCCTTCCGGCTGCTGTATTCCGCCAACGCCAAGAACCCCCAGGGAATGTTCGCCGCGCCGGAAAACCTGTACAACGGCTTAGCGGACGCGGTGCAGAGCATTGCCCAGGCCAACGCCGCCTGTCTGGCCGGCGGGGAAAAGGCCGGGGACATGGAGGGCCTGGAAAAAGGCACGGCTCCCGTCATGACGCCGGACACCATCGCCAAGGACTATCCCCTCTTTGCGGCCTCCCTGATGAACCTGATTCAGAACACGGAAAACCGCATGGGCATGAAGAAAAAAGACTAAGCAGTCCAGCAATCCCCCGCAGGGCCTTCCTGCGGGGGATTTTTGCGCTCTGTTACAGGCCGGCCAGCTCCCGGATGACCTCTCCGGCCAGCACCAGCCCCGCCGCCGAGGGCACAAAGGCAATGCTTCCGGGAATGTGGCGGCCGTTTTCCGTGGGGCCGTCCACCTTCCGGGGCTCCTCTTTGGAATAGACCACCTTCATTTTCCGGATGCCCCGGACTTTCAGCTCCCGGCGCATGACCCGGGCCAGTGGGCAGACGCTGGTCTTGTACAGGTCGCTGACCTCAAAAGCGCTGGGGTCCAGCTTGTTCCCCGCCCCCATGCTGCTGATGATGGGCACTCCCGCCGCCTGGGCCTGGACTGCCAGCTGGATTTTCGCCGTGACCATATCCACCGCGTCGATAATGTAGTCGTACTGGGTGAAGTCAAAGTCCCCGGCGTTTTCCGGGGTAAAAAAGCAGGTGTGCAGGGTCAGGCGGATATCCGGGTCGATGTCCTGGATGCGCTGGGCCATGACTTCCGTTTTGGCCTTGCCCACGGTGCTGTGCAGGGCGATAATCTGCCGGTTCAGGTTGGAGAGGGAAACCACGTCCCCGTCGATGAGGTCCAAGGCCCCGATACCGCTCCGGGCCAATGCTTCCGCTGCAAAGCCCCCCACGCCGCCGACGCCGAATACCGCCACCCGCGCCTGGGAGAGCCGCTCCACGGCATCGTCCCCCAGCAGCAGGGCCGTGCGGGAAAGCTGTTCTTTTCTGTGATCTGTCATAGGCTGCTCCTTAAAGATAAAGATGAAGGAAAATGCATTTGGAAAAATTGCAGAAAAACTCCCCATTACACTGGCGCATACCACCTTTTCTGTTGCCACACCGGGTGTCAACAGCATCCGCAAGGAGGTGGGATAAGAGCCTGCAGCAAATAAGCTTCCTCTTTGAGGGAACTGTCTGCGAATGCAGACCAAGGGAGTCAGATGCCAGGCCCTTTACGCGGGAGAAAAGGCTACTCCACGATGCCGCTATCTCGCGGCTCGCCTGCGGGGGCACCCCGCCGAGTGTTCTTCTCATACAGGATACGCAAACCCTCCAAGAGCAAATCCGGTTCCAGGTGGAACTTCCGCCGGCACAGGGGAATCACCAGGGAACTGTTGCCACCGGTGGCCACCGCCGTCACCGAGGCCCCCAGGGCCCGCTCCACCCGGCCCAGAAGGCCGTCCAGCATAGCGGCGCAGCCGTAAACCGAGCCGGACTTCATGCAGTCCAGGGTATTGGCGCCAATCATCTTTTCCGGGGCCTCCAGGCTGATATTCTGGGGCAGCTGGGAGGCCTTGGCGGACAAAGCGTCCACTGCCAGCCGCAGGCCGGGGATAATCATGCCCCCCAGGAAATCCCCCTTGCCGTCAATGACGGAAACCGTGGTAGAGGTGCCCATATCCACCACCATAATGGGCTTGGGGTACTTGGCGCAGGCGGCCACAGCGTCCACCACCCGGTCACTGCCCACCTGGGCGGGGTTGTCGGTTTTGATGTTCAGGCCGGTTTTCACCCCGGAGCCCACCAGCAGGGGGCGCTTCCCGGTGAGGCGCTCCACCGCGTCCCGGAGCACGGGCCGGAGCACCGGCACTACCGAGGAGATAATGCCCCCTTCCAGGTCACCGGGGGAAATGCCCCCCATGGCAAAAATACCGGAGAGGAGCAGGGTGTACTCCTCTGCGGTTTTGGAGCGGTCGGTTGCCAGGCGGAAGGAGGAAACCAGCTGTTTCCCCTCCAGGCAGCCCGCCACAATCTGGGTGTTTCCAATGTCAATGGCCAAAATCACCGGTCGTCCCCTCCTTCCCCGCCGGCGGTATGCCGGGATTTCCGGGTGTTTTTCTCATAGAGCAGCCGCAGACCGTGGAGCAGCAGGTTCGGCTCCGGATAGATTTTCCGCTCACAATAGGGGAGCACCATGGAAATCAGGTTGCCGGTAGCCACCGCCGTCACCGGAGCGCAGAGCTCCTCCTCTACCCGGTCAATGATGCCGTCCAGCATGGCGGCGTTGCCGTAAATGGCCCCGGAGCGCATACAGTCTATGGTATTGGCCCCAATGAGGGATTCCGGAGCTTCCAGGCTGATATTCAGGGGCAGCTGGGAGGCCCGGGCGGAGAGGGCGTCCACCGCCACCCGCAGGCCGGGGATAATCATACCCCCCAGATAGCTACCGGAGCGGTCAATGACGGAAACCGTGGTGGCGGTGCCCATATCAAAGAGCACAATGGGCCTGGGGTACTTGGCGCAGGCCCCCACCGCAGCCACCACCAGGTCGCCTCCCAGCTGGGCGGGGTTATCGATTTTAATATTCAGGCCGGTTTTCACCCCGGCCCCCACCAGCAGGGGGCGCTTCCCGGTAAGGCGCTCCACTGCGTCCCGGAGCACCGGCCGGAGCATGGGCACCACCGAGGAGATAATGCCCCCTTCCAGGGCGTTGGGGTCAATGCCGTGCATCTCCAGAATCCCCTTGAACAGCAGGGCGTATTCGTCCACGGTTTTGGAGCGGTCGGTGCTGATATGGGAAGTGAAAACCATCTTTTCCCCTTCCATGCACCCGATGACGGCGTTGGTATTTCCCATATCAATAGCGATAATCACAGCGTTGCACCTCGGTTTTCTCAAAAATTCAAGCGGATTTGGTTCCGGTTTTCAAAGGGTCGCGCTTCATCAGGCGCTGCATGGGGATGCACACCGCGGCCGTGAGCACGGCAGCGGCAATGGCCTCCATGACGCCGTTGGTGCCCACCACGCCCAGTATCAGGCCCAGCACCGCATCGGCGGAAACGCCTTTCATGGAAGCGTAAGCGTCCCGGAACAGAATATAGATCAGCCCCATAACCAGGACCGTATTAAACACAAAAGAACTCACCGCGCCGGTGACGGCCAGCTGCACGGTACGGATTTGCAGGTTTTCCTTTTTAAAGGGCAGCCGGGTCAGCCGGAACACATAGCCGGGAAGGATTCCCACCAGCAGCCGGGGCACAAAGCACACGGCCAGGGCCCACAGGGAGCCTCTGCCCATGCCCGGGGCGGAAATCAGGGGCGAAAAGGCAAAGGACAGGGTCACCGGGGTAAAGGTGTTGCTGATAAAGCTGCACAGCCCGAAAAAGAAACCCAGCACCGCGCCCTTTTTGGGCCCAAAGAGGATAGAGCCGATAATTACCGGCACATGGAGAATAGTGGCCTTGATAAAGGGGAGCTGGATCATCCCCAGGGGGGTGAAGGCCAGCACCAGCATAATGGCCAGGAACAGGCACAGGAGAATGGTCTCCTGCATGGCTTCCCGGTGGAACAGGCCCTTTTTCTTGGGGGTTGCGTTTGTGTTTTTTTTCATAAAAATACCTCCTGCTGCCGCTCTGATAGGATTCGAGATGCGGCGCGTATAATGGGGGAAGCCTCCCGGGCCGGCAAAACGCGCCTGCCGTTCCGCGTTGCGGTTCCGGCGGCGCCCACGGGCTGCGGGGCCTTCCGGTTCCATTATAAGAGATAGCAGATAAAATTGCAAGAAAGGGAAGCAACGCCGACATTCGGCGACGGCATTCGGCGACGGGATTCTTTTCAAAAAATAGGGGATGTGCTATACTAAGCGGGCGGAGTGCCTCTGTACGCAGGCCCTCGCCAGGCTGAGCCTGGACGCAATCCGCGTTTGGTGTAAGTGCAATTGGGAGTCTAGTCCCACGCGTAGCTAACGCCGCGAGAGCCATAGGGCTGTTTTTCGCTGTGCGCTTCCCCGCGGACTGGAAGCGCATACTATGCGCCCTTTTATAAAAGGTGGACGAAAATTTTATGTCCGCGGGACAGCTAACAGCTATCAAACACCTATTATCCCGCGTAAAAGGGCTGGGAATCATACCTGACGCTTTGACGCTTTTTAGAAAATATCCCATCACAAAGGAGTGCGGCACATGGCCGATTACGATGAACTTCTCAATCTCTCTGCGGAAATCGGAGAGCTGCTTTTACAAAACGGCGCGGAAATTTACCGGGTGGAGGAATCCATGGAGCGCCTTTTCACCGCTTATGGCGTGGAAAGCCAAGTGTACTGCGTGCCCACCACCATTATTGCCACTATCGTGACCCCAGAAGGGGAAAACGTCACCAAAGGCGTGCGGGTGCGCAGCCGGGGCACGGATTTCGACAAAGTCATGGCCGTCAACGACCTGTGCCGCCGGGCCTGCCGGGACACCCCCGCCTTCTCCAAGATCCGGGAGGAGCTGGCCAGAATCCGCCAGCGCCGCCGCTATTCCCTGCCGGTGACCTGCCTGGGCTGGGCTTTGGTGGCCTCCTCCTTTACCCTGATTTTCGGCGGGAATTTCGCCGACGCTGCCTGCGCCTTTCTGCCGGCTATGGTGGTATGCCTAGCTCAATACGGCCTCAACCGCCTGGAAGCCAACCAGTTCTTCTCCCTGATGGTGGAGAGCTTTCTTATTGGCGTGTTCGCTATTTTGTCTGTGCGACTGGGGCTGGCCCAGAACTCGGATAAAATCATCATCGGCACCCTGATGATTCTGGTACCGGGGCTGGCTCTCACCAACTGCATCCGGGATATCCTGGCCGGAGACCTGATGTCCGGGGTGGCCAAAATCGCGGAAGTGTTCCTCATTGGGGTGTTCATCGCCCTGGGGGCTGCTATCGCCGTCTATGGCGCCGGCCTGCTGCCGGTGTAAGGGAGGTGCGCTAAATGGATTGGATGGAAATTTTCCGGGACGGGGTGCTCCCCTGTCTCTATAGCTTTATTGGCTGCATCGGTTACTCCATTATCTACAATATCCAGGGAAAGCGCCTGATTCCTGTGGGGCTGGGCGGCGTCCTCTCCTGGGGCGTCTATCTTCTCTGCGGGGCCTTCCTGCCAGGGCCGGCATCCTATTTCCTGGCGGCGGTAGCCCTTTCCCTTTACAGCGAAATCATGGCCCGGGTGGTCAAGGCCCCGGTGACGGTGTTCCTGCTCATCGCCCTGTTCCCCCTGGTGCCTGGGGGCGGCATTTACTACACCATGGAATACGGCCTTTTAGGGGAAACCCAGCAGTTTTTGGAGAGCCTCCTCTCCACCCTAGGAACCGCTGGGGCCCTGGCCGTGGGCATCCTGCTGGTGTCCTCCGCCATGCGCCTGGGGGTGCGGCTCCGGGAGCTCTGGCGCGTGAAGACACTGTAAGTCTGCCCTTTCTTTCGATGGGGAAACAAAGCCGCAGCAAGGTGATTCCCTTTACACCATCTTCCCGCTTTATGGGGATTTTTCTGGAATCTCCTGAAATTTCCCGGGAATTTCTTTATTTTTTATAGTGACTATTCATAACGATTTTAAAGAATTCCCATCCCCCCTTGAGCTTTTGCCTTTTTTGCTTTACAATAGGTTTACTTGCATTTGACAAACGGAACTTGATTTTCATAAAGCGGAGGGCCTGCCCCCTTCCGCAGGAAAGGAAGGAACCTACGGCATGAGCAACCCCCAGTACGTTCCGGCAGTGGTCCCCCGCCTGGAAATTCCCGGCACCTTGACGGACGCCGCCCCCTTTGGCAACGGCCATATCAACACCACCTATCTCCTCTCTTTTTTGTCCCGGGACAGCGGTTCCCTACAGAAATATATTTTGCAGCAGATTAACACCCAGGTATTCCAGGAGCCGGAGCACCTGATGGAAAATATTTTCTCCGTATGTACCTATCTGCGCCAGCGGGTCCTGGCCCGGGGCGGCGACCCGGAAAAGGAAACCCTGACCCTGGTGCCCTTCTCCAACGGGGAGCACCTGCTCTATGATAACGAAGGCCGGTGCTGGCGCTGCTACCGGTACGTGGAGAACAGCGTCTCCTATGATTTCGCGGATACCCCCCAGATTATGGAGGGGGCTGGCCGGGCCTTTGGCCGCTTCCAGATGGATTTGGACGGCTATCCTGCGGAAAAGCTCTGGGAGACCATCCCCCATTTTCACGACACCCCCAGCCGCTACGCTGATTTCTGCCGGGCGGTGGAGGAGGATTCCCTGGGCCGGGCGGATTCCGTCCAGGAAGAAATCGCCTTCTGGAAGAGCCGGGAGGCGGATTTTTACCGGGTGCAGCCTTTGCTGGAAGAAGGCCGCCTGCCCCTGCGGGTGACCCACAACGACACCAAGCTCAACAACGTCCTTTTTGACCGGGATACCAACGCGCCCCTGTGCGTGGTGGATTTGGACACCATTATGCCCGGGCTTTCCCTCTATGATTTCGGGGATTCCCTCCGGGCCGGCGCCAGCACCGCCGCTGAGGATGAACGGGACCTGTCCAAGGTCTCCTTCAGCCTGGAAATGTTCGAGGCCTTTACCCGGGGATTTTTGTCGGAAACCCGCTCGGTGCTCACCGAGGAAGAGCTGGCCCTCCTGCCCTTCAGCGCCAAGCTCATGACCATGGAGTGCGGCATCCGCTTCCTGACGGACTATTTACAGGGGGATACCTATTTTAAAATCCACCGTCCGGGCCACAACCTGGACCGCTGCCGTACCCAAATGAAGCTGGTGGCGGATATGGAGACCAAATCCCGGGAAATGATGGACATTCTGCGGCGCTGCCTGTAAAGGCCATTCCCTTTCTTCGTCAAAAACCAACCGGAACCCCAACCATACCAGGGGGTCCGGTTTTGTTGTCTTAGGCCGCCTATGCCCGCAAAGTAAATTCCTATTTGTATTTTCCGGTGGAAATATAACGATTTGTTTTGAAATCTCCCCCCTGCTTTCTCCCTGCATCCGCCAAAAACCGGAATTCTATGGGAAAACGCCAGGGATTTGGGAATCCCTTGTCCAGCCGCTCTATTTCACAAAGTGCAATCCTATTTGTATTTTTCAAAAGAAATATAACAGTTTGTTTTACGATTTCTCTCTGCACCCGTCAAAAAAACCGGAATTCCATGGAAAAAACACCAAGGATTCCGGTTTTCTTTTGCGGGAAGAACAGCGAAAACAGAGTTTTCTGATTTTTCCCAATCTTTTCATTTTCTCTCTATAAATCCCCTGCAAGATAAAAGGATACTGTTTTATGCTGGCGGCGAGGAGGGTTCCCCTTCCACGGTGATATACGGCCGGAGCTGTTCCAATGTTTTCTCCCCGATACCCTCTACCTCCATTATCTCCTCCACGGTACGGAAAGGGCCGGACTCTTCCCGATATTGGAGGATGGCCTCCGCCTTTACCGGCCCAATTCCCGGCAAGGCGTCCAGTTCCTCTTGGGTGGCCGTGTTCAAGTCCAGCTTTTCCTGAGGCTCTGAGGAAGAAGCGGTCCCAGAGGCCGTATCCGATGTCTGGGAAACAGCGGAAACGCCGCTTGCAAGGGAGGAAACCTCCGGCAGGCCGGCGTTCTCCCATACCTTTGGGCCGGTGAAAAAGAGGGAATACAGAATCAGCCCGGCGCACAGCAGGCAGGCGATGCCAATGACGAACCAGGCTTGCTTTTGGAAAGCGCTCTCCTCCTGGGAAGCGTCCTCCTCCCGGAAATCCGGGTCGTCCTCAGGATGATACCGCATATTGCGCCTCCAGCTTCTCAATGAAATCCGCTACCGCGCCTTCATCGCAGGGCCCAGCCACAAATCCCGCCATTTTGCGAATCTCCTCCGGCGCGTTGGAAGGCGCCGCCGTGATGCCTGCCGTGCGGAGCATTTCCATATCATTGTAGTAGTCCCCAATGGCGGCCACCTGTTCCAGGGAATAGCCGCATACCTGGGCCAGCCGTTGGATGCCGGTGCCCTTATGGGCGTCCTCGGGAAGCATTTCCCAATACCGGTCGGAGGAGGCCACAAACCGCACCCCCTGGGGCGCAAGGCTTTCGGTAAAGGCCTTGATGGCCGGCTGCTCCAAAGAAGCCAGCAGCATCTTGCACCAGGGCTCCTCCACGTCCTCCAGGGTTCCAAAGCGGCAGTGGATGCCCTCATTGGCCATATGGGCCCGGGTAATGTCGTTTTCCCGGAGAATCCACACGTCCGAGGCGGTGAACACCTCGATGCCGGCGTCGGGGAACTGCTCCATCATTTTCCGGGTGTACGCCCTGGCCTCCTGGGGAAGGGCCTGGACGCTCACCGGGGTGTGGCTCTCCAAATCGTATACCAGGCCGCCGTTGGCCAAAACGCAGGGGCGGTTCACCCGCAGGTCCCCCAGGCATTTTTCCACTGACTCCCAGGAACGGCCGGTGGCAATGGCAAAGCCGCCTCCCTGGGCCATCCAACGCTGGATAGCTTCCCGGTTCCGCTCCGGGATACGGTACTGGGAATCAATGAGGGTTCCGTCAATATCGGAAACCAACAGGATATCTTTCACGGTCATCTACAGAGCCTCCTCATAGGATGTCCCTTTTATTGTACCATGGCTTTGCCTGGGGGAAAAGTGGTTTTCCCTTTTTCATGAAAAATCTTCTTTGCAGAAAGGCAGAACGATTATGGGATACTTTTTACAGCAATTCGCCATATTTCTATTTTACAGCTTTTTGGGCTGGGTCTGTGAGACGGTTTTCTGCTCCCTGGCCGCCCGGAAATTCATCAACCGGGGATTCCTGTCCGGGCCTTTCTGCCCCATTTACGGCTTTGGGGCCCTGCTGGTAATCCTGCTTTTCTCCGGGCTTCAAAACCACGTCCTGCTATTGTTCGTGTGCAGCATGGTGGGGGCCAGCGCCCTGGAATACCTGACCAGCTTCCTGCTGGAAAAGCTCTTCCGGCTGCGGCTGTGGGATTATTCCAACCGGAAGTGGAACCTCCATGGCCGGGTGTGCCTGCGCAATTCCCTGCTCTTCGGGGTCATGGCCGTACTGATGGTTACCGTCATCCACCCCCACGTTTCCCGCTGGATGGCCGCTCTGCCGGAAACGGTGCTCTGGGTGGGGTTCCTCTTCCTGGCGGCCTATTTCCTCCTGGATACCGGCGTCACGGTCTACGCCCTGCTGACCATTCGGCGGCAGACCGGCCAAAGTCCCACGGAGCTGGAAGGGCTGGCAGCCCTGCGGAACCAGGTTCTTTCCCAGGCCCAGGAAAAGCGCCGCCAGCGCCGGCAGAAACGTCTCCAGGCCCTGTACCGCCGGCTGGAAAAGGCCTTCCCACGGATGAAATCCCTGGGAGACCCGGAAGCCCTGCGCCAGCTGCTGGAAGAGGCCAGGGCGTCCGCACGGAAAAAATCCCGCAAGCCCAAGTCCTGACTGACAGGCCGGGGACTGCGCGGGCAATTACTGCCCGGGCCAATTTTATAGTATAGAAAGAAAAACGCCCCGGAAAGCGCCGTCCTTTTTCCCGGGGAGCGCAGAAATATCAGAAAAAAAGCCCTTTCCCCGCCGGTTTTCGCCATTCTATCTGTTGCGCCCTGGGCCTTCCTGTGGTATGATTAAATTTCAGAAAAGCGACCGATACAGGCATGAGAAAGGTTGTGCTGCATTTGATGAAACAGAATATTGCCGTAATTTTTGGCGGGTGCTCCTCGGAGCACGAAATCTCCCTGCTGTCCGCCAGCTATATCCTCCGCCAGCTGGACGAAGAAAAATATAACGTCACCATGCTGGGCATCACCAAGGAAGGCCGATGGCTCCTGTATCCCGGCCCGGTGGACGCCCTGGCCGACGGGAGCTGGGAAAAGGACCCCGGCTGCAAGCCCGCCTTTTTGAGCCCGGACCGCAGCACCCACGGCATTGTGGTGCTGGAAGAGGGCCAGGCCCAGGTGCTGCCGGTGGACGTGATCTTCCCGGTGCTCCACGGCAAAAACGGCGAGGACGGCACCATCCAGGGGCTGTTTGCCCTCAGCGGCATCCCCTATGTGGGCTGCGACACCCTGTCCTCCGCCGTGTGCATGGATAAGGCGGTGACCCACTCCCTCTTAAACAACTTCGGCATTGAGCAGGCCCATTATCTGTGGTTCTTCGCCCACCGCTATCAGGACCCCCAGGGCCGGGAGAAAATTCGCAACAAGATTCTCCAGCGCCTCACCTTCCCCATTTTTGTCAAGCCCGCCAACGCCGGCTCCTCGGTGGGGGTGAGCAAGGTTTCCTCTCTGGAAGAGCTGGACGCCGCTGTGGAAAAGGCCATGGCCGAGGATGGGAAAATCGTAGTGGAAGAGGGCATTGAAGGCCAGGAAGTGGAGTGCGCTGTCCTGGGCAACGACTTCCCCGAGGTATCCATTGTAGGGGAAATCGGCGCTTCCGCGGAATTCTACGATTACGACGACAAGTACAAGAACGGCACCTCCCAGCTCTATATCCCGGCCCGGCTGCCGGAAGAAACCGCCCAGGAGATTCGGAAAACCGCTGTCCGGGCGTACCGGATGCTGGGCTGCAAGGGCTTGGCCCGGGTGGACTTCTTTGTGCGGAAATCCGACGGTAAGGTGCTTCTCAACGAGCTGAACACCCTGCCGGGCTTCACCGCCATCAGCATGTATCCCAAGCTGTGGGAGACCTGCGGCCTGGAGGGCCCCGCCCTCATTGACCGGCTCATCCAGTGCGCCCTGGAGGCGCACCCCCATGGATAACCGGCCGGTTGGGGTTTTCGATTCCGGGCTGGGAGGGCTCACGGCCTTCAAGGAGCTGGCCGCCCTGCTGCCCCAGGAGGACATTGTCTATTTCGGCGACACGGGCCGGGTGCCCTATGGCTCCCGGAGCCGGGACACCATTGTCAAATACGCCCGGCAGGACATCGCCTTCCTCCAATCGAAAAACGTCAAGATGATTTTAGCCGCCTGCGGCACGGTGAGCTCCGTGGCCGGGCCTGCAGGGGAGCACTTTGGGGACCTGCTGCAGGTGCCCTTTGTAGGGGTGTTGCGCCCCACTGCCCGGGAGGCGGCTACCGCCACCCGCAACGGCCGCATCGGGGTGTTGGGCACTGCCGCCACCATCCGCAGCGGCTCCTATCAAAAGGAGCTGGCCGCCATCAATCCGGATTTGCAGGTGTTTGCCCAGGACTGCCCCCTCTTTGTCCCCTTAGTGGAGAGCGGCTTTGTCCAGCCCGGAGACCCCATCACCCGCCTTACCGTGGAGCGCTATCTGGAGCCCATGAAGGCGGCGGGGGTGGACACCCTGATTCTGGGCTGCACCCACTACCCCATTATTGCGCCGGTAATCTCCCAGGTCATGGGGGACGGCGTGACCCTCATTAACAGCGGCCGGGAAGCTGCCCGGTTCTGCACGGCCCTGCTGGCAGAAAAGGGCCTGGTGGCCCATCGGGACCGAAAAGCCAGAGGGGCCCGGCACTTCTATGTCAGCGACCGCACCGAGGGCTTCTCCTCTATCGCGGGCATCTTCCTGGGAGAGGACGTCCAGGGAGAAGTGTCTTATGTGGACATCGACCGGTATTGAGCCGGGGGAAACCACCCAGTATTTTAGCAAAGAAAGAAAAGGAATGTACTCATGCAGGAAAACTATATGATCTCCATTGTGGGGAAACAACAGGCAGACGGGGAAACCGGGGAAATCCGCCTGGAAACCCTGGGTTCGTATGTGCAGAAGGGGGATCACTGGTATATTGTCTATAAGGAGTATGACGAAGACAACCCCAACCGCTACCAGACCTCTATTCTAAAGGTTGAGAAAAACGATAAAGTCACCCTGATGCGGGGCAATTCTTCCACCCGGCTGATTCTGGAAAAGGGCAAACGCCACCTCTGCCAATATGACACCGGGTATGGCACCCTGATGGTAGGGGTATTCACCAGCAGCTTTGACTCCACCCTGGAACCATCGGGGGGCCGCCTGCAGGTGCGCTATACGCTGGATATTAACTCTGCCCTTTCCAGCAACAACGAAATTCTGATTACAGTCAAGGAGGCTGCATCACAAAATGTCTAAATTGGTACAGCAGGCCACGGAACAGCTCCGGGCCGCCATTGTCAACAGTATGGAAGAAGCGGTGAAGGCCGGGGATTTGACCCAGGCTCCCCTCCCCGCTTTTAACCTGGAAATCCCCGCAGACCACAGCCACGGCGACTGGTCCTGCAACGCCGCTATGGCCGGGGCCAAATCGTTCCGGGCCGCTCCCCGGAAGATTGCCGAGGCCATTGTCTCCCACCTGGACCTCTCCGCCACCTACTTTGACCGGGTGGAGATTGCCGGGCCGGGCTTTTTGAACTTCTTCTTCAGCCCCCGGTTCCAGAGCGACGTCCTGCGGGACATCCTGGCCCTGGATGAGAATTACGGCCGCAGCGATTACGGCCAGGGCAAAAAGGTCATGGTGGAATTCGTCTCCGCCAACCCCACCGGCCCCATGCACATGGGCAACGCCCGGGGCGGCGCGTTGGGCGACTGCCTGGCCGCTGTGCTGGACGCCGCCGGCTATGATGTGTGGCGGGAGTTCTATGTCAACGACGCCGGCAACCAGATTGAGAAGTTCGGCCTGTCCCTGAGCATCCGCTATCAGCAGCTCTTTGCCGGGGAGAACGCCCCGGAGCTGCCCGAGGACAGCTATCACGGGGAGGACATCCTGGACTTGGCCAAGGCCTACGCCGACGAGCACGGGGATTGCCTGATGGAAAAGACCGAGGAAGAGCGCCGGGCTGCATTGGTGGCCTTTGGCCTGCCCCGGAACATCGCCAAGATGAAGGCGGACATGAAGAAATACCGCATTGAATACGACGAGTGGTTCCTGGAAAGCACCCTGCACCAGAGCGGCGCGGTGAAGGCCGTGGTGGATCTGCTCACGGAAAAGGGCCTGACCTACGAGCAGGAAGGGGCCATCTGGTATAAGGGCGCGGACTTCACCGCCAAATACGCCAAGGTGAAAACCAAGGACGACGAGCAGCCCAAAGACGAGGTGCTGGTGCGCCAGAACGGCAACCCCACCTATCTGACGGCAGACATCGCCTATCACAAGAATAAATTCGACCGGGGCTTCGAGCGCTGCATTGACATCTGGGGCGCCGACCACCACGGCCATGTGGCCCGGATGAAGGGCGCTATGGACGCCATAGGCCTGGACGGCGAAAAGCTGGACGTGATTCTCATGCAGCTGGTCCGGCTCATGAAGGACGGCCAGCCGGTCCGGATGAGCAAGCGTACCGGCAAGGCCATCCAGCTGGGCGACCTGCTGGACGAGGTGCCGGTGGATTCCGCCCGGTTCCTGTTCAATATGCGGGAAGCCAACTCCCAGATGGACTTTGACCTGGATCTGGCCCTGCAGCAGGACGCCCAGAACCCGGTGTACTATGTCCAGTATGCCCACGCCCGGATCTGCAGCATCCTGCGGGCCATGGCTGCCGAGGGCATCACGCCCCGGGATTGCACCGACGAGGAGCTGGCCCTGCTCACCGCCCCGGAAGAGGTGGAGCTGATGCGGCACCTGTCCGCCTACACCGACGAAATCATCACCGCCGCCCGGGACTACGACCCGGCCCGGATTACCCGGTATGTGATTACCACCGCCAATCTGTTCCACAAGTTCTACAACGCCTGCCGGGTCAAGGGCGTGGAAGAGAGCCTCTCCGCTGCCCGGCTGAACCTGTGCCTGGCCACCAAGATTGTCATCCGCAACGTATTGAACCTCTTGAAGATTACCGTGCCGGAAAGCATGTAAGACGCGCTTTCCCCGCTGTATGCGCCTGACGCGCCAAAGGAGTGCAAACATGAGTTTTTCTTTTTCCCTCCCCTCCATTGTGGCACTGCCTTCCGCCTCCCTGGCGGAGGAGGTGCCTCCTGGGCAATGCCCGGAGGAATGGTATTGCCGCCACCCGGAAGTCCTGTCGGCCTTTTACCGGAAAATCCAAGCCCTGGGGCCGGCCCTGCTGCTGGCTCCCACTGCCGGGGCCAACGCCGCCTGTTTGGCGGAGTTCGGCCTGGAGGACGCTGGACTGAACCTGCGCCTGATGCAGCAGGCCAAAGAAGCCGCCGCCCCCCTGGGTCTGCCAGTGGGCGGGATGCTGGGCCCCACGGGGCTGTTTGTGCCGCCGCTGGGGGAAGCGGATTTCGACGATGTTTATGAGCTCTACCGCCAGCAGGTACACGAGCTGGTAAAGGCCGGGGCGGATTTCCTGTACCTGTCCGGCCACCACTGCCTCTCTGATTTGCGTGCCGCCATGCTGGCCGCCAAGCGGAAGAAACTCCCGGTGCTGGCCTCCCTGACGGTGGATTCCTCCGGCAAGACCCTCTCTGGGGGCACCCTGCTGCCGGCGGTGATTGTCCTCCAGGCCATGGGGGCAGACGCCGTGGGCCTGGAAGGGAACCTCTCCCCGGAGCAGATGCTGGAAATGCTGGAGGAGGTTCTCCCCCACGCCAGTATTCCCCTGTTGGCATTGCCGGAAGGGGTGGACGCAGACGGGAAGCCCCTTTCCCCGGAAGCCTTCGCCGGCTGGTGCGCCCGCTTACTGGACGCAGGCATCCCCCTCATTGGCGGGAGCGGGCTTACCGATGAGCAGTACAGCGCACTCAGCTCCCTGGCTGCTGTCCGGGTGATTCCCGGGGAATTCTATGAGGACGCGGACAACTACGCCGCAGCCATTGAATCCGAGGCGTTTTTCCTGGGGGACGACATTGCCCTCAGCGAACCCTTCGACTGCGACGTGGGATTGGCGGAGGACCTCATTGATATTGACGACGAGGTAGCCAACGCCACTTTGGTGCGGATTAACAATCCGGACGACGCGCAGCTGCTGGCCAAGGAGGCCGCCATGACCCGGCAGCCCATCGCGGTGCAGACCGACAGCCTGCCGGTGCTGGAAGCGGCCCTGCGGTACTTTCCGGGCCGGCTGATTATCGATAGTGACTGCGCTCTGGAGGAGGACGTGCTCTCCCCCCTGGCCGCCAAATACGGCGCTATTCTCTACTAGCCGCACAGTGGTCTCGCCTGCCGGCTCGGTCGGTGCTATTTGCATGCCACCGGCATGCCGCACCGGTGCCAATCCGCGGGGAAGCTCGCAGCAATAAACGGCCTATTTTCTCGCGGCGAAAGCTGAGAGCTAAATTGGGCTGCCGATAGATATATCTAACTCCGCGTGGAAGCGGGCTGTTGTTTGCACTCACTATAAACGCGAACACAAAAGTTTTACTCGATTTTTTTCAAAAAATCGCGGATTCCAAAGGCAGAGCCTTTGGCCGCCCATCGCAATGGGCGGAATCTCCTTTCCGTAGGGCGCATTTTCGGGGGTGAATTGCAAAATATCCCGGTGGGATATTTTGCAAGAGGGCCCCTTTTGCAAGAAAAAAGGGGCGCCGTGTGCCAGTGGCACACAATCAAGGCGCCGACCGGAGCGGCAGCGGAGAATCCCTGCCTGGCTCCTGATGTCGCTCCCCTTCGTTTCCCTGGTAGGGGAAATCGAATCCTCGAACCGTCTGGCGAAAAGAAACTTAAAAAATTTTTTGAAAATCGCCCATGCAAAAAGGCGCTTTCCGAAGCATCGGAAAGCGCCTTTCTTTATACAATCATCAAGGAGTGGCCGCGTTTATTTTGCAATCACAGTGAGCACCTGGCCAGGACGGGCTTCCAGCTGCACCTTGCCTTCCTGGAGTTTGGCTTCCTCAATGGGCTGCTCCGCCAAATCTGCCAGGCAAACCTGGGATACCGGGAAACCGAAGGTCAGCGCTGCCTCTGCCGGGCGGTCTGTGTGGGCGTTGGCCAGCCGGATGACCAGCCCCTCGCCGTCCTCTGCGGTCTTGACGCCGGATACCACCACGTCGCCCTGGACCTGGAAGAGCCGGCTCTCCAAAGGCAGGGAGCCTGCATGGGCGGTGTTGGAGGCATAGGGCAAATCCCGATGGGCAAAGGCCTCGCCCAGCTCCTTCAGGGACATGGGGTCACCCTGAGCAGCGGCCAGGCCAATCCGGCACACCCGCTCACCGGTTTCCGGATAGCGGTCAGGGCCGGAAGAGGCCCTGAGCAAGGTCAACTCCAAGGTGTTGGCGGCGCAGCGGCAGCCGTACTTGGTGGCGCTGAGGAATGCCAGGCCCCGCTCTCCCTCTGCCGGCACGGCAAAGGCAAAGTTCCGGGTAAAGCCATCGCAAAGGGCCTGGGGCTTCCGGTCCAGGGTTCCAATCTGCATATCGCAGCGGAACGCCGGGGCTTCATAGGCCAGGGGCGCCCGGAAGGTCAGCACCGGCACGCCGTCGTCGCTGGCTATGGGAAGCTGGTTCACGCAAACGGACAGCTCCAATACCGGGGAGTGGTCAAAGAGCTGGGCCGTGACTTCCACGGACATCTCGCCCCGCTGGAGCCGGTAGGCCAGCTGCTTGCACAGAGGGCTGTTCAGCTCCTGGGAGCCGCGGTAGGGGATGGCAGTTTCATGGAGGTTTTCCCCATGGGTGCGCACGCCCTCTACCCAGGCGCTGCCGCCGGAGGCCAAATCCTTTTCCGAGGGCTGCTCCATGGAGAGCACAAACCCGGCCGGGGCTGCCAGCAGTTCTTTTCCGGCCACTTTATCGTAGTAGGAAATCACGGAGAAATTCCCGTCGTCAAACCGGATGCGCACCAAATCGTTTTCCAGGATGCTTTCCGGATAAGAAGTGGTCCGGGGGTCTGGCGGCATGGCGGCAAAGCAGAAGCTATGCTTTTCCGCTTCTTCCACCTTCACCGTGGTATAGCCGAAAGCGGGAACCTCTGCCTCCACCAGGATGTCTGTGCGCTGGTGGTTCCAGTCGGCGGCCACTTGCCGGGCTACCCGGCAGGCCAGGGGATTCCCCTGGGCGTCGCTGGCGGCAATCTGCTCCGGGTTGCCGGGCCAATCCCACAGGGTGGCTTCCAGCACGCCTTTGCGGTCAAAGCGGGTGGGGTTGAAGAAGTGGAGGAGCCGGGTCTTACCACGGCCGCGCTCGGTGCCGGGCAGGCGGTAACGGCTCTTTTCGTCGGTGTTCAGGCCCACGCCGCCGCCCTCAGAGCGGGAAGCCAAAGGCTCGTCCGGGGTGGAGAACATGGAGGTGTCAATGGCTTTGGCAAAGGCCCGCATAGAAGCGGAGGAGCCGGCCATCACCGCGCCCATGGCCTCTTCAAAGGTCCCCAGGGCGTGATAGCAGGATTCCGGGGTGTTGGAGCCGGGGAGGATGTCGTGGAACTGGTTGAAGAGCACCTTTTCCCAGGCGTCGTGATACTGGCGCTGGAAGGAGGCGCCGCCGGCGGCCTTGTGGGCATAGGCGGTGACCATTTCGGCTTCATAGAGCCGGTCCTCGCCAATACGGTTGATGGTCTTCATCCGGGACTGGGAGGTGTAGCAGCCGGTAAAGGTGGGGCCCAGCTGGCCGGTGAGCACCGGCAGGTTCTCCCGGAAGGGCTCTATGGCCTGGAAGAACTTCTCATAGGTGGAGAACCGGATGGTGGGGGCTACCGGCCACTTCTGCATTTCCAGCACCATCTCGATGTCCTTGCGGGTAGGTCCGCCGCTGTGGTCGCCTACGCCGTAAATCTTCATCATGTCCTGGACGCCATACTGATAGCAGAACTGGGGCACAATATGCAGATACATGGGGCGCATCTGGTCGTTGTACCAGAGGGGCTCGTTGAGGGCCAAAACCTCCGCCCCGGAATCTCCCCGCCAGCGATAGAGATGCACGTCATCCAGGCCCCGGCAGTGATAGAAATACCGGATGCCGCCGGCGTTGAGGATTTCCGGCACCGAGGGGGAGTGGCCGAAGGAATCCGGGTGGAAGTCCAGGTTCACCTTTTCATAGGGGATGCCGAACTTCTCTTGCAGATATTCCTTGGTGTAGAGGATGTGCCGGGCCATGCTTTCCAGGTTGGGCAGGTTCTTGTCCAGCTCCACAAAGGAGGAGCCGGCAAATTCCCAGCGTCCCTCCTTCACCCGCTGCTGGATGCCGGCAAACAGGTCGGGGTCATAGGTTTCGGCAATGCGGTAGGTTGCCGCCTGGGACTGGGAGAAGGTAAAGCCCGGGTATTCCTCCATCATGTCCAGCATGGTGCGGAAGGTGTTCAGGGTCACGTCCACCGTCTCGTGGAAACCCCACATCCAGTCCATGTCGATGTGGGCGTGGGCCACACAGTGGAGGGTCATGGACTTAGCCGTCTCCGACAGGGGCAGGAGGATTTCCTCGGCCTGGCGGCAGACATCGTCGGGAAGGGCGTGCTGTGCCACAAAGGTGCTGTACAGGCAGTCCACCGCCTGGTCCAGCAGGGAATCATAGCGGCCGTTTTCGTGCTTGCTGATTTCGTCAGCCACAGCGATTTCGGCAAAAACCCGCTCTCCCCAAGGGGAAAGCTCCGGGATGTCAATCCAGTGGTTTTTCTGCTCGGGCTTCATCCGAGCGATTTTGTCATATCTTGTCATGCTGATACCTCCGTATCACAAGAGAATTGCAGGCTCATTGTAGCAGTGTGAAAATCCAAAATCAAGATGAAGCCGCACATTTTTCTCCCGGGGCTTTCGGAAAAAATTCTGCTGCTTTTTTGGTGATTTTGCCAATAGATAATGGTTTCCCGCAACCTCTAAACCCCACTTAGCGCCTCCCCAACTGGGCGCGCCCCCATGATACCAGTTTTCCCGGAACCCTTCTCCCCCCTTTCTGGGGGGAGGGTTTCCGGGAAAACTTCTATCTCTATCTGTATCGCTCTCTCTGTCTGTGTCTCTATCTGTATCTGTACCTGTATCTCTATCTCTATTGGTGACCAATCGTTACGTTTGGTCACCAGTGGTTTCTGTGCTTTCTATCTCTGTCTATATCCCTCTCTCTATCTGTGTCTCTGTCTGTATCTGTACCTGTATCTGTATCTCTATTGGCAGCCATCGGTAGCGAACGGTAGCGATCGCTACCAATCGCTACCGATGGCTGCCACTGGTTACTGCACTTCCCATAGCTGCAAAAGATAAAATTTCCATTTTACCTATTGACATGGTAGGTATATAAGGATATAATTATACCAACCTAATAAGTAGGTAGATTAAACGACCTTATGAGATTGCGGCCACACGGGTAGGCCCGCCACCTCTCTGCATCAATCCATGTGCATCCTTTAGCGGAAGGCCGAGAAAACTTCCGCCTATCCAAGGCAGGTATCACAGATGAGAAATTTTTTTGCAAAGCTCATTAGAGCAAACTTCCGTTTTGGACGAATGTGTTGGCGTCAATGATAACCGCCAGAACCTACCCAGCGAAAGGAAGAACCAACCATGAAATTTGAAACGCTCCAACTGCATGTTGGCCAGGAAACCCCGGACTCCGCAACCGATGCGCGGGCCGTACCGATTTACGCCACCACTTCCTATGTGTTTCAGGACTGTGCCCATGCCGCCGCCCGGTTCCGTCTGCAGGAGGCGGGCAACCTCTATGGCCGCCTGACAAATTCCACCCAAGACGTGCTGGAAAAGCGCATTGCCGCGTTGGAGGGCGGTGCGGCCGCACTGGCTTTATCGTCTGGCGCAGCCGCCATCACTTATGTGATAGAAGCGTTAGCGCAAAACGGCGGACACATTGTGGCCCAAAAAACCATCTACGGCGGCAGCTATAACCTGCTGGCCCATACGCTGCCAAACTTCGGCATCACCGCCAGCTTTGTCAATATCCATGACCTGGAAGAGGTGGAGTGTTCCATCCAATCAAATACACGGGCCATCTATATCGAAACCTTGGGAAATCCCAACAGCGACATTCCCGACATAGACGCCCTGGCGGAACTGGCCCACCAGTACGGCCTGCCGCTGGTGGTGGACAACACCTTCGGCACACCTTATTTGATTCGCCCTATAGAACACGGCGCGGATATTGTCGTCCACTCCGCCACGAAGTTTCTCGGAGGTCACGGAACTGCGCTGGGCGGCATCATTGTAGACTCCGGTAAGTTTAACTGGGCAGCTTCCGGCAAGTATCCGGCCATTGCCGCTCCCAACCCCAGCTATCATGGGGTGTCCTTTGTCCAGGCGGCTGGAACGGCGGCTTTCGTCACCTATATTCGGGCGGTGCTGCTGCGGGATACCGGCGCTTGCATTTCCCCCTTTGCGGCCTTCCTGCTTTTGCAGGGGGTGGAGACCCTGTCCCTGCGTATAGAGCGCCATGTGGAAAACACCAAAAAGGTGGTTGCGTTTTTATCCAATCACCCGCAGGTACAGCGGGTCAACCATCCGTCTCTGCCGGGCCATCCCGACCACAAGCTGTATGAGAAATATTTCCCCAACGGCGGCGGCTCCATCTTTACCTTTGACATACAAGGCGGAGTCAGCGAGGCCCATGGGTTTATCGACAGCCTGCAAATTTTCTCTCTCCTGGCCAATGTGGCCGACAGTAAGAGCCTGGTCATCCATCCGGCCACCACCACCCACAGCCAGCTCACGGAGGAAGAATTAGCAAATCAAAACATCAAACCCAATACCATCCGGCTCTCCATTGGCACGGAACACATCGACGATATTATCGCAGACTTACAGCACGGCTTTAACGCTATTTAAGGAGGCATAAAATGAGCCATATCTATACATCCGCCGACCAGCTAATCGGAAACACCCCCCTTTTGGAGTTGACCCATATTGAGAAGGCGTTTCAGCTAAAGGCCCGCATTCTCGCCAAGCTGGAATATTTGAATCCGGCCGGTTCCGTCAAGGACCGCATTGCAAAGGCAATGATTGACGATGCGGAACGCGCCGGACGATTGAAACCGGGGTCCGTCATTATCGAACCCACTTCCGGCAATACCGGAATCGGCCTGGCCTCTGTAGCAACGGCAAGAGGGTACCGGCTCATCCTGGTGATGCCGGAGACCATGTCCGTGGAGCGCCGCCAGCTCATGAAAGCCTACGGTGCGGAGCTTGTGTTGACGGAGGGGGCAAAAGGCATGAAAGGCGCCATCGCAAAGGCGGAAGAACTGGCAGCGGAAATTCCAGACAGCTTTCTTCCGGGGCAGTTTGTCAATCCCTCCAACCCGAAGGCCCACCGGGAAAATACCGGTCCGGAAATTTTTAGAGATACCGACGGAGCGGTGGATATTTTTATTGCCGGTGTGGGAACCGGTGGAACCATCACCGGCGCAGGCGAATATCTGAAGGCGCGAAAGCCCAGCGTCCGAATCATCGCGGTGGAGCCTGCGGCCTCTGCCGTCCTGTCCACAGGCATTGCCGGAGCGCATAAGATTCAGGGAATCGGCGCGGGCTTCATTCCAGATGTGCTGAACACAAAAATCTATGACGAAATTATCCCTGTGGAAGATAAATATGCTTTCGCCACGGGAAAGCTTATCGGCAGGCAGGAAGGAATCCTGGTGGGGATCTCCTCCGGCGCCGCTGTCTGGGCCGCAATCGAAGTGGCCAAACGACCGGAAAATGAGGGGAAAACCATCGTGGCCCTTTTGCCGGACACAGGCGACCGATACCTGTCTACCCCGCTCTTTGCAGATTGATGCCAAACCTCGGGAGTTCCTTATCGTGAACGGCTTAAAAAGCAGAGTCAAAAAATATAAAGGAGGAAACCATGCAGATTTATCTTGATAATGCAGCCACAACCAAAGTGAGCAACAAGGCCATCCAGGCCATGCTGCCCTACTTTGACCAACAATACGGAAACCCGTCCAGTTTGTATTCCTTTGGGCAGAAAGCCCAGGAGGCCCTTACGGACGCCCGGGAGAGAATTGCAAACCTGATTCACTGTGAAGCAAGGGAAATCACCTTTACTTCCGGAGGCAGCGAGTCGGACAACCAGGCGATTCGTTCCGCCGCCCAGATTGGGGCGAGGAAGGGAAAGCGCCACATTATCTCCACGGCCTTTGAGCACCACGCGGTGCTGCACACCCTGGCTAAGCTGGAAAAAGAGGGCTTTACCGTCACACGCCTGGATGTCCATGAAAACGGCATTGTTTTGCCGGAAGAGGTGGAAGCGGCCATTGGCCCGGACACCTGCCTGGTCACGGTGATGTATGCCAACAACGAAATCGGCACCATCCAGCCCATTGAGGCTATTGGAAAAATCTGTCGGGAAAAAGGCGTCCTCTTCCATACGGATGCGGTACAAGCGGCGGGCCACCTGCCCATTGACGTGAAAAAGCAAAACATTGACCTGCTTTCCCTGTCGGCCCATAAGTTTCACGGCCCTAAAGGCGCCGGCGTGTTGTATGCCAGAAAGGGTGTTCCACTCACTCCCCTGATTGAGGGCGGCGCCCAGGAGCGGGGCAAACGTGCGGGCACGGAGAATCTCCCGGCCATTATGGGAATGGCGGCCGCGTTAGAAGAGGCCTGTGAAAACATGGAAGCCAATCAGGAGAGAATCTCCTCCCTGCGGGACCAGCTTATCCAGGGCCTTTCTCAAATCCCCCATTCTATTTTGAACGGCGACGCCCACAACCGTCTCCCCGGAAATGTGAGCTTCTGCTTTGAGGGAATAGAAGGCGAATCCCTGCTGCTGCTTTTGGACGATAAAGGCATCTGCGCTTCTTCTGGTTCGGCCTGCACCTCGGGTTCTCTCGATCCCAGCCATGTGCTGCTGGCTATTGGAAGGCCCCACGAGATTGCTCACGGTTCGCTGCGGCTCACCCTCTCCGAAGAAACCACAGAGGAAGAAATTCAATATACTATCAACGCAGTTGCCCAGGTGGTGTCCTATCTGCGGGGGATGTCCCCGGTGTGGCGAGACCTGGAAAACGGGAAACTGCAATTTGTCATTCAGTGAGGTGTTAACATGGCTCTTTATAGTGAAAAAGTAATGGACCACTTCCGCAATCCCCGGAACGTGGGCACAATTGAAAATGCCGACGGTATCGGTGAAGTCGGAAACGCCCAGTGCGGCGATATTATGAAAATCTATTTGAAGATTGAGAATGACACGATTATGGATGTGAAGTTTGAGACCTTCGGCTGCGGCAGTGCTATTGCGTCCAGCTCCATGGCAACGGAGATGATTAAGGGCAAACCTGTGGCGGAGGCAATGGCCCTGACCAACAAGGCCGTAGCGGAGGCTCTGGATGGGCTCCCCGCCCAAAAACTCCACTGCTCTGTACTGGCCGAGGAGGCAATCAAAAAGGCCTTGCAGGACTACTACAACAGAAATGGGATTCCGTACGATAAGGCGGACTTCCCCAAAGAGGAAACCTGCCATTCTTGTTGTGGTGTGCAGGCGTGAAGGCCTTTATCGCAATGAGCGGCGGCGTGGATTCCAGCGTCGCCGCCTATTTGACCAAAGAATAGAGAGCCCCTTCGATTCTGAAACTAAGCGGCGCTTGCACTCCATAGGATTTTCGTAGTACAATGGGAAATAATGAATGGAGGTGTTTTACGGTAATGATTTCAACAAGAGGCAGATACGCTCTTCGCGTCATGATTGACCTTGCAGAACACATAGACGACGGTTATATCCCCATGAAAACGGTTGCGGAACGGCAGGGGATTTCTTTAAAATATTTAGAGAGAATTATCCCCGCTTTATCAAAAAATAATCTTGTAGAGGGCGTGCACGGAAAAGGCGGCGGATATCGCTTAAACAGGCGCCCAGAAGAATATACTGTCGGTGAAATACTGCGTCTGGCGGAAGGGGACTTAGCCCCTGTGGCCTGCCTTGCGTGCGGCGCAAATCCGTGCAGCAGGAGTTCACACTGTAAAACCATCTCTATGTGGAAGAAGTTTCATGAGATGACTAACGAATACTTTGACAATATCACCATTGCAGACCTTCTTGGTGATGAATTCGAATAAAATACACACCGTCCCCACTGGGATTTTCTCTCCGAGCGGGGACGGCCTTTTGTCAGGAAGGTACCTTGTCGTAAAAATGTCGTATAGGGTATTCCAAGCCTTTCAAAACAAAAAATCCCAGAAACCGTATGGTTACTGGGAATTGATAAGCGATGATTATGAATATAGATACCCACTGCAAACGCGAGCGCAAAGCCGCAACTAAAGAAAAGACCCCGAACGCGACTTGCGCGTCGAGGCTCTCGACTAGGTTTACGCTGCAAAAAAGACACTCGCTTGGACGCGAGCGCAAAGGCAAAATAAAAAGCTGAGCCTAGAACGCGAATCGCGGTGCGGCAGCGGAGACCCAGGCTCAGCCTGGATTTACGCTACAAGAAAGATACCCGCTGCAAACGCGAGCGCAAAGCCCTAAAATCAAAAAACCTGCGGTCGCGAATTGCTCACCGCAGGTGTGGTGCGAGGGAGGGGACTTGAACCCCTATGAGCGTAGTGCTCACTAGAACCTGAATCTAGCGCGTCTGCCAATTCCGCCACCATCCTCTTCTTTCCTTGTCAACTCTTTTTTTCGATTTTTTTCGCCACGCAAACCCAATGCTTTTTGCCCGATTTCCACCGGCTCGCTGGTTCCTCTTTTACAGCCGACGATATTGCTTTGCTCTCCCCTGCCGGCCAATCTCTTCCGCCAGCCCCAGGTCCCGAAAAATAGAAACGGCTGACCGGGCGCATCGGTCCGAAATCCGGGCAGCCTTTTCCAGGTCTTTTACCGTGAAATTCTCCGGCAGGTTTTCCGGGAACAGGACTTGAAATTCTTCCGGTGCTTCCATCACTTCTTCCCCCAGCAGGGCCAGGGGAATCCGCTCATACCGGGTGGAACCTCTTTTGCCGCCGCTGCCCCAGCCGTCCAGCAGCCGGTATTCTTCCGCTTCCAGAAGAGGGATACGGAGGGTCAGGTGAGGGTGGGCAAGAAATCCCCGGATGGCGTACAGTTCCCGGGAAAGGTCGATGGGGTGGTATCGTTTCGGGGAGCGTCTCCGGGAAACCACTTCCCCGGTTTCGGGATGCACCCAGCAAACCCATTTGCGCTGCACCACCGGCGCGGCCAACTGTACCCGGCCGCAGGAAAGGAGCACCGGCAGCTTTTTTCGGAGGGAAGAAAAATTCCGGGTTTGGACTTCCAGCATAGAGCCATCCGGCAGGATAGCGTCCACGGCCATAGAGCCTATTTTCCGCTCATGGAGGGATACTTCCGGCTGATAATACCTTTTCAATACTGCGTGGAGGCTCTTTTCTCCCAACGTGCCGATTCCCTGGCCGGCTTGACGGTTTTCCAGTACCTGGCGGCAGGCCCAAGCAAACCGGCGCTGTTCTTCCGGGGTCAAATGTCCATCTCCGGCAGAAGGCTGCGCATGGCCAGAATCGTCCGGGAAATCAGGTCGTCCAAGCTCCACCCCAGCATCTCTGCCCCCTGAGAGATGACCTCCCGGGAACACCCGGCGGCAAACTTCTTATCTTTAAACTTCTTTTTGACAGATTTCAGCTCCAAATCGGATACGCTCTTGGAAGGCCGCATGAGGGTAACTGCACCGATCAGGCCGGTGAGCTCATCGGTGGCATACAGGATTTTTTCCATGGTGTTTTCCGGCTCCACATCCGTGGTCAGGTTCCAGCCATGGCTCATCATGGCGTGGATGAGCTTGGGGTCCAATCCCCGCTCCTCCATGATTTCCCGGCCCTTGATGCAGTGCTGCTCCGGATATTGTTCAAAGTCCAGGTCGTGGAGGAGGCCGGCCACCCGCCAGAAAGCCTCCTCCTCTGGCGCGTATTCTTTAGCGAAATAGCCCAGAACGCCCGAAACAATCCGGGCATGGCGCAGATGGAATTCTTCCTGATTATACTCTTGCAGAAGAGCCCAAGCCTCTTCCATAGTGGGAACCGAATGCATGATACCAACCTCCAATGGAAAATTGTCCTGGCAAACTGCCGGGAATCCTCTTTATTATACAACGTCTGTGAAAACTTGCAAGAAATTCCCTGGAAAGGGTGGATTTTCTTCGGTTTTGTTTGACTTTATATGCCGCACGGGGTACAATAGTACTATATTTCCTTTTGTTCGGAAAACGAAGCTGCCGAAAGCTGGCCGGAAAAAAGACGGAAAAAAGCGGCAGAAGAAAGCACAAGAAAGTTGAGTGGTCATATGAAATGGCAGGTTCTGGTTTCCAATCCCCTCATTAACGCAGGCGTCCTCTCCTGGATCACCGCGCAGGTTATCAAACTCATTTACTATTACGGGCGGAACAAACAGGTGCGCATGGAGCGCCTTACCGGCGCCGGCGGGATGCCCAGCGCCCATTCTGCAGTGGTCTGCTCGGTGACGGTATCGGCCCTGGTGAATTACGGATTCTCTTCCCCGATTTTTGCCATCGCCTTTATCCTAACGATGATTGTCCTCTATGACGCCACCGGCGTCCGGTGGGAAGCCGGGCTCCATGCCCGCTCCCTGAACCAGCTCATCGACCGGATGGAAGAGGAATTGCCGGAAGAGAAGAAAGGCAGCCTGCGGCAGATTGTCCCGGAGCTCAACGAATCCCTGGGCCACCGGCCTTTGGAGGCCCTGCTGGGCTCTCTGCTGGGTGTAGCGCTGGCTTTGCTGCTCCAGCTGACGTATTGAACCACAGGAAAGGAAGAGTCTATGACAGACGAAAAAGTCAAGCGCATTAACGAGCTGGCCCGCAAAGCAAAAAATGGCGGGCTCACCCCGGCGGAGGCCGAGGAGCAAAAGCAGCTCCGGGCTGAATATATCGCCGCCTATCGGGAAAACCTGCGCAGCCAATTGGAAAACACGTATATCATCGGCCCCGACGGGGTCAAGCGCCGGCTGGAGAAAAAGCCGGGAAGCAAATAAAGGCAAAAACGGCAGGCCGCTTTTCTTCTTTTGAGAAAAACAGTCTGCCGTTTCCTGTTGGGGCTTACTTCCGGCCTTGAGGGCACACCTGCATGCAGATGCCGCATACCGCGCCCCGGCCAATATGCTGATAGGCCCGCTTCATATGATTGCTGCATTTTGCCGGGTCAAAAAGAAGCTCCCGAGGAAGGCCCGGCTCCCAGGCCCGGCCGGTGATGGCCCCGGCTGGGCAGGCCTGCACACACCGGCGGCACTCGCCGCAGAGAGAAGCCGGCAGTGTTTCCGGCGCCGTAAAGGGGCAGTCGGTAAAGAGGGTGCCCAAACGCACCCGTGGGCCCCACTGCCGGTGGAGGAACAGGGAGCTCTTCCCCACCGTTCCCAGGCCCGCCAGGACGGCGGCCTTTTTATGGGAATAGCGGCCCTGGTAATTCCAGCCGCCCTGATTGATGCTCTGGGAGGCCGCCACCGTGATATAGCGCCAGCCCTCCTTTTGCAGGAATATCCCGGCTTTTAAAAGAAGCTGGTCCATGCAGAAGTTCACGCTGCGGTAGTGGTTGAAATAGGTGTGGGTGGGCTCCCCTTGGATTTCGTCCACAATGGCGTCGGAAAGGCGCAGGACAATGCTCACGGCATAGGGCAGGCCGGGAAATTCCTCCCCAGCGTCCGGGGGCATGGAAAATCCCACATCGCTGGCCCCCTGCTCCAGCAAATACGCCTGTAAACGCTCCTGTATGGTATCGTTCATACAATCTCCCTCTCTTCAAACTTATCATTTATAATAGGAGAAGAACCCTATGGAAATCTTACACTGTATTCCCAAAGACCTCTATGAGCAAATGAAAGGGGAACCTGCCTTTGGCCGGCTCCTGCTGGAAAAGGCCCCTTTTATCCACTGCTCTTCCATGGAATATTTTTGGCGGGTATCCCCCCACTTTGACCATGATCCCCAGGAACGGGTGCTCCTGGTCATCGAAACGGACCTGCTGGACGTCCCCGTCAAGTGGGAAGATTTAGAAGGCTGCGGCCGGGCGTATCCCCATATTTACGGCCTGATTCGGCCCGAGGCCATCCGGCAGGTGCTCCCTTACTGCGAGGCCCCGGACGGCAGCTGGATCAAGAACGCCGAGCTGGCCCATATCCCCAACGCATAACGCTACTATGATTATAACAGATTCGACACGGGAAAGGAATGGAAACCCCTATGGGAAAAATACTGGTTTTAGCAGAAAAGCCCTCGGTGGGCCGTGAAATCGCCCGGGTGCTGGGCTGCCGCCAGGGCGGCAACGGCTTTCTGTCTGGGGAAAAGTACATCGTCACCTGGGCGCTGGGCCATTTGGTAGAGCTGGAGGACCCGGAGCACTACGGCAAGGAATACCAGCAATGGCGCATGGATACCCTGCCCATGCTCCCGAAAAAAATGGAGCTGAAGGTCATCCCCCAGACCGCCAAGCAGTTTTCCGTGGTGAAGCGCTGCCTCCACGACCCCCAAGTGGATTCCCTGGTTATCGCCACCGACGCTGGCCGGGAAGGGGAACTGGTGGCCCGGTGGATTCTGGAAAAGGCGGGATTCCACAAGCCCATTCGCCGGTTGTGGATTTCTTCCCAGACCGATAAGGCTATCCGGGAGGGCTTTGCCCATCTCCGGGACGGGAAGGAATATTGGAACCTGTACCAATCCGCCCAGGCTCGGGCGGAAGCGGATTGGCTGGTGGGCCTCAATGTCACCCGGGCCCTGACCTGCAAGTTCAACGCCCAGCTCTCCGCCGGGCGGGTGCAGACCCCCACCCTGGCCCTGCTGGTGCGCCGGGAAGAGGAAATCCGGAAATTTGTCCCCCGGGAGTACTGGCAGCTCCGGGCGGACGCCGGCCGGTTTTTTGTAACCTGGCAGGACGAAAAGGGCCAGACCGACATTTTCGACAAGGAGAAAGCCGACCAGCTCCTGGAAAAGGTAAAGGGGCAGACGGCCGTGGTGCAGGAAGTCAAGCGGACAAAAAAATCCACCCCACCCCCTATGCTCTACGATTTGACGGAGCTGCAGCGGGACGCCAACCGGCTGTATCAGATGAGCCCTAAACAAACCCTCAATGTCATGCAGAGTCTCTACGAGCGCTACAAGGCCCTGACCTATCCCCGGACGGACTCCCGCTATCTGACAGCGGACATTGTACCCACCCTGACAGAGCGGGTGCAGGCGGTGGCTCGAGGCGAATATGCTCCCCTGGCCCGGGAAATCCTCCGGGAAAAGCGTTCCATTGCCAAGGCCTGCATTAACGACGCCAAGGTCAGCGACCACCACGCCATTATCCCCACAGAGGCCCCGGTGGGATTGGAATCCATGAACAACGAGGAGAAGCGCATTTACTGGCTGGTGGTGCGGCGGTTCCTGGCCTGCTTCTTCCCCCACTATGAATATGAATCCCTGAAACTGACCCTGACCTGCCAAGGGGAGCGGTTCACCGCCGCCGGCCGGACGGAGCTCCACGCGGGCTGGAAGCGGGTGGAGCAGCTCCGGGACGAGGAAGAGCAGGAGGAGCAGTCATTGCCGCCGGTGGAAAAGGGACAGTCCTTCCCCCTGCGGAACTTCCAGCGCAAAGCCCTGAAAACCCAGCCTCCGGCCCGGTACACCGAGGCCACCCTCCTCTCCGCTATGGAGAACCCCTCCGCCTACATCACCGACAAAAGGATGAAGGAATATATCGGCGGCGGCCTGGGTACCCCGGCCACCCGGGCGGACATTATCGAAAAGCTGTTCTCTTCCTTCTATATGGAAAAGCGGGGCAATTCCCTGGTGCCCACCTCCAAGGGCACTCAGCTCATTTCCCTGGCGCCGGAACAGCTCCGGGAACCCCTGCTCACCGCCCAATGGGAACAGCGGCTGGAAGCCATCAGCAAGGGCCAGGATACCCGGGGAAAATTCATCGGGGAGATTCGGGAATACGCCTCCCAGCTGGTGGAGAACGTGAAGAACAGCAACGCCCAGTACCACCACGACAACCTGACCAGCGAGGTCTGCCCGGAGTGCGGGAAAAAGCTCCTGGCCGTCAAGGGCAAGCACGGCAAAATGCTGGTCTGCCAGGACCGGGAATGCGGCTACCGCCGGACGGTGAGCCGGGAGACCAACGCCCGCTGCCCCAACTGTCACAAGAAGATGGAGCTTTTCGGCGAGGGAGACAAGAAAATCTTCGTCTGCCGCTGCGGCTACCGGGAAAAGGAAGAGCACTTCCGGGAGCGGAAAAAGGAATCCAAGGGCGGCGCCTCCAAGCAGGATGTGCGCCGGTATTTGGCCAATCAGAACAAGCAGGAGCCGGCCGGCCAGAGCGCCTTTGCGGCGGCTTTGCAGGCGGCCCTGGAAAAAGGGAAGGACTGAGCCGGAAGGGGACTGTAGAAAATGGAAACGGAATTTGAAAAGCAGCAAGCGTTGTTTTGGCAGCAGGTTGGGGAACACGGATGCATGGTGTTGTCCACTTCCCTCCATGACGAAGTGACTTCCCGGATGATGAGTTTCCTTCTCCTGGAAGGAGAGCTCTGGTTCCAGACAGACAGGCGGTTCCAAAAATACCGGCAGCTCCGGGAGAATCCCCGGGTATCCCTGTGCCGGGACAACATGACCATCCAGGGCCTTTGCCGGGAGGTGGGACGCCCCTCTGACAATCCGGCCTTCTGCGAGAAATACCGCCAATTCTTTTCCCGCTCCTACCGCCTTTACACGGGCCTGGAAGAAGAACGGCTCTTTGCCATTACCCCTGTCAAAGCGCAAAAGTGGATGTATGACGAGGACGGGCAGCCTTATGTGGAGACGCTGGATTTCCGGCAGAGGGTCTATGAGAAAGAGGCCTATCCCTGCCAGAAATCATCCTGCCCATCGTTCTGATGTCTGCATCTGCATTGGAAAGGAGTGCGGCCTATGGCCATGAAACGCAATTACCAAAGAGAATTGGATACCATTATTGGAAAGCTGGGCGATAAAAAGCCCCGGCTGCTCCTCCATAGCTGCTGCGCCCCTTGCAGCAGCTACGTGCTGGAATATCTCTCCCGGTATTTCCGCATTACCGTGCGGTATTTTAACCCCAACATCAGCCCGGCGGAGGAATATGAAAAGCGCCTGGAAGAACAGGCCCGGCTTCTCCGGGAAATGCCCATGGAAAACCCGGCGGAGCTCCAGCGGCCCGGCTATGCGCCGGAGGCCTTCTATCAGGCGGTCAAGGGATTGGAGCACATCCCGGAAGGCGGGGAGCGCTGTTTCGCCTGTTTTGCCCTGCGGCTGGAAGACGCCGCCCGGGCCGCCAAAGAAGGGGGCTTTGATTATTTCACCACCACTCTGTCCATCAGCCCCCTGAAAAACGCCCAGAAGCTCAATGAGATTGGAGAAGCCATGGGGGAAAAATACGGCGTCCAGTGGCTGCCTGGGGATTTCAAAAAGAAAGAGGGATACAAGCGCTCCATTGCCCTCTCCCGGGAATACGGCCTGTACCGCCAGAATTACTGCGGCTGCGCCTTCTCCAAAAAAGAAGCCCAGGAGCGTCAGGAACGGGAAAGTGCCGGCTGATGCAATGAAACCACAAAAATGGACCTGCTGTTTTAACCACAGCAGGTCCATTTTCAATTCCAAAGGCCTTATTTCAAATGGCAGCCTTTTTTGAGATTCTTTTTCAAAATTTCCCGGAGAGCCGCCGCATCCCCAGTGGTAAAGCCAGCCTTTTCGACAATATAGGCCCGGTCATCCGTATAGTAGAGATAGAAATACTCTTTGGACTCATAGGCCCGCACAATCTGAAGATAGGGGTACAGCACCGGGGACTGCAGGCCGGACACCCGGAAGTCCTCCTCCCGGAAGGCATAGTGCGCTTCCCGGGAACGGCCCCGCTGATACACCCGGATCTCCGCCTTGACCATCTTATCCACGGACAGGAAGGGCTGCACTGCCAGATAGAGTCCCAGGCCCAACAGCAAAATCCGCAGAATCCAGTTGGCGTCATCATAACGGATGCCCATCACAAAGCTGACAATACCTAAGAGAATGAAAATGCTGTTCTGCACGATATTTTTGCGGAAGAAATGGAACTGGCAGAATTTTTTCACCGCGATATCGCTGCAGAAGGTGGTGTTTTCCAACAGTGTGGGCGGCATGACGTAATTGGGGTCCATGGCCTTTTCCGCCTGCTTTTTACGGTAGGCCACCAGGTTTTCGGTAAGTTCATTTTTCTTGCGTTCCTGGGACTTGGTCTTAAAGCGGATAGACAACAGAAAGGCCGCAATAATCAAAACAATGGCTACAATGGGAACAAACATCAGGATGGTCTGCATCATCATTTCCTGCTGGGTGGGCTTTTCATAAAATTGCAGGATCTCCACGCTGTCTACCAGGTTTTGGAGAAGGGCCTGCTGCTCCTGGGTGAGCTCCTCATTGCTGTACATATCAAAGGACAGGACACAGCCATTGACAATGGTCCCGTAGCAGGTTTCATAGATAGGGTCCTCTTCGGTGCCGCCGGTTAAATCCATGCGGAAAAAGGGAACCTGGTCATGGTCATAAGCTACGGCCTTGGCCGTAATACCGTTTTCCGCATCCTCAAAGGTATTGGAATCCAGCAGCGCCTGGAACTGTTCCTCCGTCACATCGTTGAGGTTAAAGTAGTCCCGGCTCTGGTCGTTGTACTGCCTGGAAATCGAAAGATGAAAGGATTGGTCTTCCGGTACCAGCTGCATGGCCATCACATTACCGGAGTCGTCTGGCTGGAAGGAATCCAGGGCGTCCAGGCCGTTTTCGCCATATCCGGCCAACATCCAATCCCCGCTGAGGGGGTCGGTGTCGGCGGTAAAAACATATACGCCTGCGGGGACTTCCAAACTGATTTCCAAATCTTCCAGCTCCATGCGGGTGGCTTCTGTGGTCACAGCGGCCAGGCAAGTCGGGATCGCTACGACCATCAAAACCAACGCAAGCAGCCAGGATGTCAATTTTTTCATAGAGTACCTGCTCCTGTCTTTTCTGCAAACGGCGCCCCTTTTTGGAAGCCGCCGGCTGTATTTTTCAGGCAATCCCGCCGGTTTAAACACCATCTTGGCACAGGGCCTTGCCTTCGCCGCTATTTTACAGGCGGCTATAGTCAATAATAGCACAAAACTGGCGCTTTCACAACCGTTTTTCTCGTGAAAGCGCACTGAATTTTGTAAACAATTCTTGCACAGGGGCTTTATGCGAGACCCGTCCTTTCAAAAAATCCCGGGGCCCTTTATAAGGCTCCGGGATTTTGATAGGTCGATTCCTTTTTTGATTAGACGGTCAGATTCTCACCAGTGAGGCCCATAAACGCGCCGTCCTTGTCCAGGCCGCTTTCGGGGTGGGCCACCAGCCACTTGTTCACCGCAAACAGCAGGGCGTCCTCGCCCTTCTTCTCCGGCGTTACTGCCAAAGGCTCGTTGGTACCCTTGGGCAGCACCACCACGCAGCGGAACCGGCCGCCGGCATTGCAGGGAGCATAGTGCAGGGTAGTGGCGTAGACCTCAATCATGGTCCCGGCCGGCACCAGGAACGCCTCGATCTTAGAGGTGTCATAGGCAAAGGTTTCCGGGTCCATGTCCTGCTCGCTGCCGATGAGCAGGATCAGGTCGGTACAGGCCACATTGATTTCCGAATCCCGGTGATACTCCAGGGCATTGAGCGTATGGTTGTCGCCGTTGCAGTAGCCAATCTGGATGGGCATACCGCCATAGACCCGGTTTTGCAGCTCTGCATACACCGGCAGGGCCTCCAGGGCCGGGACGCTGGGCACATAGACCACTTCCCCTTCCGGAAGAGGGGTATTCTCCATTTCGGCAATCAACTGGGCGCAGTCCACGCCGGTGATTACCTTACCGTATTTGCGGAAAGACGCATCCGCTACATTCTGAATTTTCATGACAGCTTCCTTCTTTCCAAAAATGATTTACAGCTTGGCCAGCTGCTGATAGGAATCCTTCAGGGCCGGGTACAGGCTCCGATAGATCTGGTAGAACTTCTCATACTGGGGCACGTTTTCGGCAATGGGGGGCTGAGGCGGGTTAGTGCGGATCACCGCCCGGCAGCCTTCCTCCACGCTCTTGTAGATGCCAGCGCCGACACCGGCCAGGATGGCCACGCCCAAGGCCGGGCCTTCCTTGGAGACCACGGTCTTGACCTCGCAGTTAAAGGTGTCCGCCAGCATCTGCCGCCACAGGGGGCTGCTTCCGCCGCCGCCGCAGGCCAGCATTTCCTTCAAATCCACGCCCATTTCCCGGAGAATCTCCACGCTGTCCCGCTGGGAGAAGGTGACGCCCTCCATGACGGCCCGGAGCATATCGTACTTGGTGTGGATGGCGGAGAGGCCGAAGAACACGCCGCGGCAATCCGGGTCCAGGTGTGGGGTACGCTCGCCCATGAGGTAGGGCAGATACAGCAGTTTGTTGCAGCCAATGGGCACCCGCTCCGCCTGCTGGTCCATGAGGAAATAGGGGTCCTTGCCCATGCCCTTGGCAGTTTCCATTTCCGCCTGGCAGAAGTTATCCCGATACCACTTGAGGGAGAGCCCCGCCCCCTGGGTCACGCCCATGACGTGCCAGCAGCCGGGTACCGCGCAGCAGAAGGTGTGGACACGGCCCTTGGGGTCAATGGAGATGTCCGAGGTATGGGCAAACACCACGCCGCTGGTGCCGATGGTGACAAAGGCCTTGCCGTCCTCCACCACGCCGGTGCCTACCGCCGCTGCGGCATTGTCGCCGGCGCCGCCCACCACAGGAGTACCTTCCTTCAGGCCGGTGAGGGCAGCCGCTTCTTTGGTAATGGTGCCGGTGACCTCCGGGGACTCATAGACCTTGGCCAGCAGGGATTTGTCGATTTCCAGCTTTTCCAGAACTTCGTCGCTCCAGCAGCGGTTGGGCACATCCAGCAGCTGCATGCCGGAAGCATCGGAAACCTCCGTGGCGAACTCCCCGGTAAGCATATAGCGGACGTAATCCTTGGGCAGGAGAATATGGGCGCACTGGGCATAGATTTCCGGCTCGTGGTTGCGCACCCAGAGAATCTTGGAAGCGGTGAAGCCGGTGAGGGCCGGGTTGGCAGTGATTGCAATGAGCCGCTCCTTCCCTACCCGCCGGGTGATCTCCTCGCACTCCTGGGCGGTGCGCTGGTCGCACCAGATAATAGAGCGCCGGAGCACCTGGCCGGCCTTGTCCAGCATCACCAGGCCGTGCATCTGGCCGGAAATTCCCACGCCCTTGATGTCCGCCGGGTCCACGCCGCTCTCCTCAATGACGGCCTTGGTGGTCACTGCGGTGGCATTCCACCAGTCCCGGGGGTCCTGCTCTGCCCAGCCGTTCTGGGGCTGATACATGGGATATTCTACGGTTTTGCTGGCCATGACATTGCCAGCCGTATCAAAGAGGACGGTCTTGGTACCGCTGGTACCGAGATCCACGCCAAGTAAATAGTTCATGGATACAACTTCCCTTCCTGTTACAAATAGTAAGGGCCTCTCTGGAAAGTCCTCTTTCCGAGAAGCCCCCTTTTTAGTTTGATAGAAAACATCCGGTTTGTCAAGAGGATTTTAGCCAATCCTCCGGTTCCCCGGCCTTAAAATTGGATTTCCATCTCCAGCGGCGCACTGCCCATGAGGGCCACGCTCCGGGCGTCCGGCTGGCTGAAGCCCGCATAAATCCGGAACCGGCGGCTTTCCAGCACCCGCTCCCCTTCTTCGTTGACTTCTTCAAAGGCACGGCGGTCCAGCTCCAAGGTCACCTCGCGGCTCTCCCCAGCTTCCAGGCAAACGCTCTGGAAGGCTTTCAGGCTGTGATTGGGCACGGCCAGAGAGGATTCCAAATCCTTCACGTAAACCTGCACCACCTGGCGGCCGGCGTGGGCTCCCTGGTTGGTGACGGTCACAGTCACTTTCGCGCAATCCTCACCTGTCTCCACAAAAAGGCCGGAAACGGTAAAGGGCTCATAGGTCAGGCCAAAGCCAAAGGGATACAGGGCCTCCTGCTCCATATAGCGGTAGGTGCGGCCCTTCATGGAATAGTCCGTGAAGTCCGGCAGTTCCTCGGTAGCGCGGTAGAAGGTAATTGGCAGTTTGCCAGAGGGCGCAACCTTGCCAAAGAGCACATCTGCCACGGCCTTGCCGCCCAGTGCGCCGGGGTACCACATATCCAGAATGGCGGACAACCGCTCTTCCTCCCCGCCAAAGGTCAGCGCACTGCCGGCGCCCAACACCAGCACCACCGGCTTGCCGGTATCCAGCACAGCTTTCAGCAGGGCCTGCTGGCGGCCGGGCAGAACCAGATTCCCCTTATCTGCGGAACCATAGGGATTGTTGGCGTCGCCGGCCTCGCCCTCAAACTCGGCATCCAAGCCCAAGCAGAGAACGACTACATCCGAGAGCTTTGCGATGTGTACGGCCTCAGCCATACGATCCGTCCAGGCAATGAGGACCTCATCGGAAACATCCTGATCCAGGGGGCAGCCTTCGGAATAATAGACCCGTACCTGGTCGCCTACCGCTTCCTCAATGCCTTCCAGCACGGTGATATTCCGGGAGGGGGTCCCATAGTAATTGCCCCAAAGAACCTTGCGGCTGTCCGCATTGGGGCCGATCACCGCAATGCTGGAAAGCTTGCTGACATCCAGAGGCAGAATTCCGGTATTCTTCAGCAGTACCATGGACTCCTGGGCAGCCTTTACCGCCAGATCATGGTGCTCTTTGGTGTCATTTTCGGAATAGGGAATCTTGTCGTATTCGCAGTCATCGCTGAACATGCCCAGGCGGAACCGAGTGGCCATCAATCTCTCGCAGGCCGCGGTGATCTGTTCCTCGGTCACCAGCCCTTCTTCCAACGCCTCCAGCATATGCAAATACACATCGCCGCAGCTCATATCGCAGCCATTGCCCAAGGCCAGGGCCGCCGATTCTGTCACCGTCTTGGTCACTTTATGATTCTCGTGAAAATCCTCAATGGCGCCGCAGTCAGAGACTACATGGCCCTCGAATCCCCATTTTTCCCGGAGGATTTCCTGCAGCAGCGTGTGGCTGCCGCAGGCAGGCTCCCCGTTCACCCGGTTATAGGCGCCCATAATGCTCTCCACATCGGCTTCCTTGACGCAGGCCTCAAAAGCGGGAAGATAGGTCTCCTCCAAATCTTTTTTGCACACAATGGCGTTAAACTCGTGGCGGAGAGCCTCCGGGCCGCTGTGGGCGGCAAAATGCTTGGCGCAGGCCGCCGCCTTCAGATACCGGCCCTCTCCCTGGAGGCCCTTAATAAAGGCCACGCCCATACGGGAGGTGAGATAAGGGTCCTCGCCATAGGTCTCATGGCCCCGGCCCCAGCGGGGGTCACGGAAAATATTTACGTTGGGGGACCAGAAATTCAAGCCCTTATAAACGTTCCGGTCACCCTCTGCCACATAAGCATTGTGCTTGGCGCGGCCCTCAGTGGAAATCACATCGCCCACCTGCCGCAGCAGCTCTTCATCGAAGGTAGCTCCCAAAGCAATGGATTGCGGGAACATGGTGGCAGTACCCGCCCGGGCCACCCCGTGGAGGGCCTCGTTCCACCAGTTATACTCGGGAATCCCCAAACGGGAGACAGCGGGGGCACGGTACGTAAGCTGGAAAGCCCGCTCTTCTACGGTCATTTTCGCCACCAGCTCCTTGGCCAATTCCAGAGCTTCGGCATGGGTCATCTGTTTTGTCATAGGTTATCCCTCCCATAAAAATAAGTCTTTATACGCAGACTACCACTTTATGTGTCAGTCTACCATAAAATTTCTGGGAGGTCATTGGAATCTGCTGATAATTTTAGTAATTTTTTGTGCATCCCTTTTCCACAAAGAGCAATACAGTAGAAAAGCATATTCTCTGTAAATCAGCCAAGGAAGAAACCCTTTGCAGCTTCCTTAAAACTGGATTTCCGCCTCCAGGGGCGCGCTGCCCATGAGGGCCACGCTCCGGGCATCCGGCTGGCTGAAGCCCGCATAAATCCGGAACCGGCGGCTTTCCAGCACCCGCTCCCCTTCTTCGTTGACTTCTTCAAAGGCACGGCGGTCCAATTCCAGGGTCACATTGCGGCTCTCCCCGGCTTCCAGGCAGACGCTCTGGAAAGCTTTCAGGCTGTGGTTGGGCACGGCCAAGGGGGATTCCAAATCCTTCACATAGACCTCCACCGTCTGGCGGCCAGCGTGGGTTCCCTGATTGGTCACGGTTACAGTCACCTTGGCCCAAGCCTCCCCGGTTTCCACAGAAAGGCCGGAAACGGCAAAGGGCTCATAGGTCAGGCCAAAGCCGAAGGGATACAGGGCTTCCTGCTCCATATAGCGGTAAGTGCGGCCCTTCATAGAGTAGTCGGAGAAGTCCGGCAGTTCCTCGGTGGTGCGGTAGAAGGTGACGGGCAGTTTGCCGGAGGGAGCGGCTTTGCCGAAGAGCACATCCGCCACGGCCTTGCCGCCCAGAGCGCCGGGATACCACATATTCAGGATGGCGGACAGCCGCTCTTCCTCCCCGCCGAAGGTCAGCGCACTGCCGGTGCCCAGCACCAGCACCACCGGCTTACCAGTATCCAGCACGGCTTTCAGCAAGTTCTGCTGGCGGCCGGGCAGGGACAGGCTGCCCTTATCCCCAGAACCATAGGGGTTGTTGGCGTCGCCGGCCTCGCCCTCAAACTTGCCGTCCAGGCCCAGGCAGAGAATCACTACATCCGAGAGCTTGGCAATTTGTACGGCCTCGGCCAGACGGTCGTCCTGGCGAGCCAGGGGGCCTTCGGCGGCGTCCTGATACAGGGGGCAGCCCTGGGAATAGTAAACCCGCACCTGGTCGCCTACCGCCTCTTGGATGCCGTCCAGCACGGTGATGTTCCGGGAGGCGGTGCCGTAGTAGTTGCCCCAGAGAACGTCTCGGCTGTCAGCGTTGGGCCCAATCACCGCGATGGAGGAAAGCTTGCTGCTATCCAGGGGCAGGACGCCGGTATTTTTCAGCAGCACCATGGACTCATAGGCGGCCTGTACCGCCAAATCGTGGTGCTCCTTGGTGTCGTTAGCGGAATAGGGAATGTTATCGTATTCGCAGTCATCGCTGAACATGCCCAGGCGGAACCGGGTAGCCATCACCCGCTCACAGGCCGTGGTAATCTGCTCTTCGGTGACCCGGCCCTCGTGCATGGCTTCCAGCACATGCAGATACACATCGCCGCAGCTCATATCGCAGCCATTGCTCAAGGCCAGGGCCGCCGACTCTGTCACGGTTTTGGTCACCTTATGATACTCGTGGAAATCCTCGATAGCGCCGCAGTCAGAGACCACATGGCCCTCAAATCCCCACTTTTCCCGCAGGGTCTTCTGGAGCAGGGTGGGACTGGCGCAGGAAAGCTCTCCGTTGACCCGGTTGTAAGCGCCCATGACGCTCTCCGCGTCCCCTTCCTTGACACAGGCCTCAAAGGCGGGAAAATAGGTCTCCTCCAAATCCTTTTTGCTCACAATGGAGTTAAACTCGTGGCGGACATCCTCCGGGCCGCTGTGGGCGGCGAAGTGCTTGACACCGGCGGCGGCCTTCAAATAGCGGCCATTGCCCTGGAGGCCCTTGATGAAGGCCACGCCCATCCGGCCGGAAAGATAGGGGTCCTCGCCGTAGGTCTCATGGCCCCGGCCCCAACGGGGGTCACGGAAAATGTTCACGTTGGGGGACCAATAAGTCAGGCCCTTATAGATATCCCGGTCGCCGGCTTCCTGGGAAGCGTTGTATTTTGCCCGGCCCTCGGTGGAAATCACATCGCCTACCTGCTGCAGCAGCTCCTGGTCAAAGGTGGCCGCCAGAGCAATGGCCTGGGGGAACATAGTGGCGGTGCCCGACCGGCCTACGCCGTGGAGGGCCTCATTCCACCAGTTATACTCGGGAATCCCCAAATGGGGAATCGCCGGGGCGCGATAGCTCAACTGGAAAGCCCGCTCTTCTACGGTCATTTTCGATACCAGTTCTTTGGCCAATGCCAGGGCTTCGGCATGGGTCATCTGTTTCTTCTCAGACATCTATGATACCTCCTATCATAAAACCGCCGTCCAACCGGCGGGTTTTCATCTTCTTTTGGCTCATTGTATCATAGAACTGTCGAAAAATCATCAGACATTTTTTGATAATTTACAGTAATTTCTTGCACCTCTCCCAAAACGCAAAAGAGCTGCCGGCCATACAGCCGGCAGCTCCGCGCAATTCTTTTATTTTCCCGGATTTTTCCCCCGGGCCGCACGTCTCTGGCAAATCATATGATAAATCCACAGGCCGGCAGCTGCCGCCAGCCCCGTTATGACGAACACCGCCACCGCCATGACGTAATTTTCGCTGCCCAAGGCGTCGCCCACAATGGTGGAGGTGATCACCGAAGGAATCCGCCCTACGGAAGAGAGCAGCAAAAAAGTGGGCAGGCGCATAGAGGTAAGGCCGATAAAATAAGTAATCACGTCTTTGGGCGTGCCGGGAATGAAAAATAGGAGAAATACCAACACGTTCCGCCTCTCCGGATTGTGAAGGAATCGAATGGATTCGATCTTTTCCCGGGAAATGAATGCTTCTACCATCTTGATGCCGAAAACTTTGACGAAGACGAAGATGATCGCCGTGCCCGCCGCAGCTCCCAGCAAACACAGGCCCACGCCTTCCAGGTTGCCGAACACATAGCCGGCGGCAATCTCCAAGGGCTCCCCGGGAATCATGGCTACCACCACCTGCAGGCAGATCATCCCGATAAAAGCCAGCCGGCCCCACAGGCCGTGGCCATCCACCCATTGGCGGAACTGCTCCGGGTCCTCCAGCCCTTCAATCAAAGGCTTGCCTACAAACACCGTAACCACCGCAAAAAAGGCCAGCAGCACCGCAAAAGAGCACAGGCTCACAATCTTCCTGCGCCGGGCGTAGGCCTTATCTTTTGCAGAAATCTCCTCTTTTTTCCCGGTTTCTTCCGCTTCTTCGCTCACCATCTCCGCAGGCTGAACCTCTTCCCATTGACAAAGGTTCTCTTTCAAAGCCAATCTCTCCTTTTCCCCGGGCAAACCTGCCCGAAAGCTCTATTGGATATCAGTATACCCCCTACCCCGCAGAATCACAATGAAAAAATTGTAAATATGCGCCGCATAGGCATATTCCATCCTGTTTCCAGTATATTCTTTCGGGAAGGAGAGAGCATCAAGGAATTATGACAGCATCCTTACAATTCTGAAAGGGAGCCTTTTTGCTGCCCAGACAAACAGAAAAGCAGAGCACTGCTATTACACAGCACTCTGCTTTTCATTGTATAAGAAAATGGGAAGATTGGATTAGTACATACCGCCCATGCCGGGATCAGCGGGGGCAGCGGGAGCCGGAGCGGGCTCCTTCTTGTCGGCAACCAGGCTCTCAGTGGTGAGGACCATAGCGGCCACGGAAGCGGCGTTCTGCAGAGCGGAACGGGTTACCTTGGTGGGGTCTACCACGCCGAAGCCGATCATATCGCCATACTCCTCGGTAGCGGCATTGAAGCCATAGCCGATCTTGCCGGAGTTCTTGATGTTGGCCACGATGACGGAGCCTTCCAAGCCAGCGTTGGCAGCGATCTGACGAACGGGCTCTTCCAGGGCCTTCAGCACGATCTGCACACCGGTGCGCTCATCGCCGGAAACCTCATCCAGCAGCTTGGCAACATCGCCCATGGTGTTGATGAGGGCCACGCCGCCGCCGGCCACGATGCCTTCCTCCACAGCAGCCTTGGTAGCAGCCAGAGCGTCCTCGATGCGGAGCTTCTTCTCCTTCATCTCGATCTCGGTAGCAGCGCCAACCTTGATGACAGCCACACCGCCAGCCAGCTTTGCCAGGCGCTCCTGGAGCTTTTCACGATCAAAGTCGGAAGTGGTGGTCTCGATCTGGCCGCGAATCTGGTGTACGCGGGCCTTGATGGCGTCGGGATCGCCCATACCGCCAACGATGATGGTGTTCTCTTTGTCCACCTTCACCTGACGGGCATGGCCCAGCTGGGAAATGTCGGCGTCCTTGAGCTCCAGACCCAGATCAGAGGTGATGACCTGGCCGCCGGTGAGGACAGCGATATCCTGGAGCATCTCCTTGCGGCGGTCGCCGAAGCCGGGAGCCTTCACAGCCACGCAGCTGAAGGTGCCGCGGAGCTTGTTGAGGATCAGGGTGGTCAGGGCCTCGCCCTCTACGTCCTCAGCGATGATGACCAGCTTCTTGCCGGACTGGACGATCTTCTCCAGCAGGGGCAGGATTTCCTGGATGTTGGAAATCTTCTTATCGGTAATCAGGATGTAAGCGTCGTCCATGACAGCTTCCATCTTGTCGGTATCGGTAGCCATATAGGGGGTGATATAGCCGCGGTCGAACATCATGCCTTCCACAACCTCGGAATAGGTCTCGGCGGTCTTGGACTCTTCCACGGTGATAACGCCGTCAGCGGTGACCTTCTCCATGGCCTCGGCAATGAGGTTGCCGATGAACTCGTTGGCGGAAGAAACGGTAGCAACACGGGCGATATCAGCGGTGCCGTCCACCTTCTTGGAGTGTGCGCGCAGGGACTCCACAGCAGCGTCCACAGCCTTCTGGATGCCGTTCTTCACCACCATGGGGTTGGCGCCGGAAGTGACGTTCTTCATGCCTTCCTGGATCAGGGCCTGTGCCAGCAGGGTAGCGGTGGTGGTACCGTCGCCAGCCACATCGTTGGTCTTGGTGGCAACTTCCTTCACCAGCTGTGCGCCCATGTTCTCAAAGGGATCGTCCAGCTCGATTTCCTTGGCGATGGTCACGCCGTCGTTGGTGATGAGGGGAGCGCCGAACTTCTTATCCAGCACCACGTTGCGGCCCTTGGGGCCCAGGGTAATCTTCACGGTGTTGGCCAGCTGGTCAATGCCGCTCTTCAGTGCTTTTCTGGCGTCCTCGCCATAAATAATCTGCTTAGCCATAATTGCATATCCTCCAATCAATCAATGAAAAACTGCGATGCGGGTTCTCCCGGTGTCTTTCTTTTTATTCCACAACTGCCAGCACGTCGGACTGCCGGACGATGGTGTATTCCTCGCCGTCCACCTTCACTTCGGTGCCGGAGTACTTGCTGGTGATGACCTTATCGCCCACCTTCAGGAACATGGTGACTTCCTTGCCGTCCACCATGCCGCCGGGGCCTACCGCGACAACTTCAGCGATCTGGGGCTTCTCCTGGGCGGAGCTGGCCAGCACGATACCGCTCTTGGTGGTTTCTTCAGCTTCCTGCATCTTAATGAGAACGCGGTCTGCAAGGGGTTTGATAGTCATTGAAAATTCCTCCTTAGAGAATTTATAATACAAGTTAAGGGGTTTAGCACTCATTATCCTCGAGTGCTAAACCTATTTTAACACCTTTACAGGAAAAATCAAGGGCTTTTTTCTGATTTTCCGGCTTTTCATAAATTATTTACATTTCCCCGGCTTCTCTTCCAATTCCCACCCTTAGATTGAACGGGTTTCTTTTGGGTTATGCAAAAATTTCCAATTTCAGCAAAAAAGACCGACTCCTGCGCGGTACTGCCCGCGCAAAAGAATCGGTCTTTGCGGCTTATTGATAAAATTCCGTTTTCAGGCTCCGGGTGAACAGCTCCGACAAAGCGGCTTTTGGCTCCACGCCCCGATACAGGGTATTGTATACGGCCCGGCAAATGGGCAAATCCACGCCGTAATTTTTCCCCATTTGCAGCATAGCCCGGACGGTGTAGTACCCCTCGGCCAGCTTGGTGTACTCCTCCCCCTTGACGAAGGATTCCCCGAACTGGCGGTTGTGGCTGTACTTGGAGAACACCGTGGCCTCATAATCCCCCAAATGGCACAGGCCATAGGCGGAAAGCTCATTGCCCCCCAGGGCCTGGATGAGCCGGGCCACTTCCCGGGTGCCCCGGGACATCAGGGCCCCCTTCAGGGTGGAGAGATGCAGGCCGTCCAGCATCCCGGCGGCAATACCGATGACGTTTTTAGCCGCCGCGCCGATTTCATTGCCAATCAAATCCTGGCCATAGTAAAAGCGAATCAAATCGCTGGAAAACGCATCCACCAGCTTTTCCTTCACCGGCTGGCTGTTGCTGTCGATGACCATGCAGTTGGGAATCCCCTGATAGAACTCCTCCACATGGCCCGGCCCCAGCCACACCGCCACTTCATTGGAAAAGTCCATGTTGTCGTTGACCACCTGGGAGAGCCGCCGCCCGGTGGCGATTTCAATGCCCTTCATGCACAGGACAAAGATTTTATCCGTCAAATCCAGGGGCTTGAGCTCATCCATAAGGCCCTGGAGACCCTGGGAGTTGATGGAAATCACGATAACCGGGGATTCCTTGGCGCAGGCAATGTCTGTGGAAAGGGCCACGGATTCCGGCATCTCCAGCAGGTCGTTTTTCCGCTCCCGGAGGAACCGCTGCATGGTTTTTGAGCTGGAACGCCCGTACAAGGTCACATCATGGCCGATACTGTCCAGATACCAGGCCAGCAGGGAGCCCCAGCGGCCGCATCCAATCACTGTAATTTTCATATGGTTCCACCCTTTCCCTTTGATGCTTACTATATGCTTATTCGGTTTTCCCTTTCCGGGGATAGGTAAAATACTGGTAATACTGGCACTTAATCATGCCGTTATAGAGCTTGCGCCGCTTATCAGCCCGCCGGCCATAGCAATCCTCAAAGGTTTCATCCGGGCTGATAATGGAGTAGCTCCACCCGTGCTGGGGGACAAACACCTTGCCCATGACCCGGTACAGCTCCTGGGCCGACTGGATATCCAGCAGCCGCTCCCCGTAAGGCGGGTTGCAGATGACACAGCCATACTCCCCTTCGGGCCGGAAGTCCCGGATATCCTGCACACGGGCCTTTACCCGGGCGATGACGCCGGCTTTTTTGGCGTTTTCCAAAGAGAGGGCCACAGCTGCCGGGTCGATGTCATAACCTTCCGCCTGGAAGGTGGCGTCCCGCTTCACCAAATCCCGGGCCCGCAGGCGCTCTTCCTGCCACACTTTGCTGTCCACCTGGCCCCATTTTTCCGCGGAAAACCGCCGCTGTAATCCCGGAGCGATGCCCAATGCATAGAGGGCCGCTTCGGTGAGAAGGGTGCCGGAGCCGCAGAAGGGGTCGATAAAGTGGCCGTCCGAACGCACCCGGGCCAGCTTCACCATAGCCGCCGCCAAGGTTTCCTTAATGGGGGCCTCTGTGGAATTCTGCCGGTATCCCCGCTTGTGAAGCCCTACCCCGGAGGTATCCAGCATCAGGCTGGCCTGGTCCTTCATCAAGAGGAACTGGATTTGATGAATGGGGCCGGTTTCCTCAAACCAGGACACCCGGTATTTGGATTTGAGCCGCTCTACCACTGCCTTTTTGATGATGGATTGGCAATCCGGCACGCTGTGGAGCTTGGAATTCAGGGAGCGCCCCTTCACCGGGAAGGCGTCTGCTTTATCGATCCAGCGCTCCCAGGGCAGGGATTTCACCCCCTGGAACAGCTCTTCAAAGGTGCGGGCAGGAAACGTGCCCAGGTGGATTAAAATCCGCTCGCTGTACCGGGAGCCCATATTGGCCCGGGCCAGCATCTGTTCATCCCCCTTGAAAAACACCCGCCCGTTTTCCGGCCGGACATCCGCCGCCTCCATATCCCGGAGCTCTTCCCCCACCAGGCCCTCTACGCCCAGCAGGCAAGGGGCAACCATTTCAAACTGTTCCATTCCGATAACCGTTCCTTTCTCCTATTCTGCTTTAGATTGTACCATAGACCGGCATCCAGCGCAAATCTTTCGAAACCTCCCACGGATTCCTGAAACAGCTGCAAAAGGGCCGCGCTTTTGGCGCGGCCCCCATCCATGCATTGTTAGGGTATTTTATTCGCTGTCCGGCTCCAGCAGGCCATACTTCCCGTCCTTGCGGCGGTACACCACGTTGATCTCGTTGCTCTCGGTATTCCGGAACATAAAGAACTGGTGCTCCAGCATATTCATCTGCAAAATCGCCTCGTCCACGCTGGCGGGCTTCACATAGAAGCGCTTGGTCTTGACCACCTCATACTCCCCGGTATCCTCGTCCACCGGCTCGGAGTCCTCCGCGTACTCCTGTACATACTGGTCGATAGCGCCGCCGCTGTGGAACCGCTTTTCCAGACGGGTCTTGTTCTTGCGGATCTGCCGGCCCAGAGCGGAAATAACCTTGTCCAAGGCGTCGTTCATTTCTGCGGCGGTTTCCTCCGCGCGGCAGATCATGCCCGGCTGACGGATGGTGATTTCCACGGTCTGACGATTGCGCTCTACGGTAACGGTCACATTGGCCTCGGCATCCTCGTCGAAAATCCGGTCAAAACGCATGAGCTTCCGGGTGGCGAGCTCCTTGAAGTTATCCCGCAGGGTGACCTTTCTGCCGATGATCGTAATTTTCATGCCAACATCTCCTAACACTTTTAGACTGTGCAGGCGCTTTCCGGGAAGCTCCCTTCCGGGGAGTTGCTCCCTGGAAAAGCATTCCTGTGTTTCATCTATAGTATAACACAATCAATAAAAATTTTAAAGAGTTTTGTTGACAATCCGTGAAGAAATTTTACATTTTTTGTTGCATTGCCCGAGACCTTACAGGATTGCCTCCCCGTGGCGGGTCACATGACAGCCCACATTCACCGCCAAAGGCAGCCCGGCAATGTGGGTGGGATAAGTTTCAATGTTCACAGCCAAGGCGGTAGTACACCCGCCAAAGCCCTGGGGCCCGATGTCCAGGCTGTTCACCGCCTCCAGCATCTCCGCCTCCAGCTGTGCATAGAAGGGGTCCGGGTTCCGCTGGGAAACCGGACGGCACAGGGCCTTTTTGGCCAGCAGGGCGCACAGCTCAAAGTCGCCGCCAATGCCCACTCCCAGCATCATGGGCGGGCAGGGATTGGCCCCGGCCAACCGGGCCGTCTCCGCCACAGCGCCGATAATCTGCTCCCGGGTGGCGGAAGGCGTTAGCATCACCACTCGGCTCATGTTCTCGCTGCCAAAGCCCTTGGGGGCCACCATCAGATGGACTTTATCCCCGGGCACCAGCCGGGTGTGGAGCACGGCCGGGGTATTGTCGTTGGTGTTTCCCCGGCGAATAGGGTCTGCCACCACGGAACAGCGGAGAAGGCCCTCCACATAGCCCTGGCGCACCCCCTCGTTGACGGCGTCCTCAAAATTCCCGTCAATATGTACGTCCTGGCCGATTTCGGCGAACACCACCGCCATGCCCGTATCCTGGCACACCGGCAAAGAGAGCTCCCGGGCAGCGTCCATGTTGGCGCAGAGGTCCTCCATAATGGACTTTCCAATGGGGTGCTCCTCCTTCTGGGCGGCGCAGCGGATGCACTGCTCCAAATCCTGGGGCAGCTCCCGGTTGGCCTCCATGCACAGCCGGCGCACCTGCCGGGTAATTTCCTCGGCTGCAATCACACGGATTCCCACAGCTTATTCCTCCTTCCCAATTTCACGGCCTGCCACAAACACCCGCTCCGGCTTAGCGGCCAAAGTCAGGGGATCAGCCCGGAACACCACACAGTCTGCGTCTTTGCCCACAGCCAAAGAGCCCACCCGGTTGTCGATGCCGCAGATCCGGGCCGGCTCAATGGTAATGGCCCGCAGGGCGGCGGCAGGCTCCATGCCTTCCCGAGCAGCCAGACCCGCGCACAGGGGCAGGTACTGGAGCGGGATGACCGGATGGTCAGTGATAATGGCGGTCTGCACCCCGGCGGCCGACAGTTTTCCCGGACAAGCGGGAGTCAGGTTCCGCAGCTCCGGCTTAGAGCGGTCGCAGAGAACGGGCCCGCTGAGAACCCGGGCTTTTTTCTCCGCCAGCTCTTCCGTAATCAGGTGGCCCTCTGTGCCGTGGACGATGACATAGTCCAGATTAAATTCTTCGCCAATGCGAATGGCTGTGAAGATATCGTCGGCCCGGTGGCAGTGGATGTGGGCCTGAATTTCTCTCCGGAGGAGAGGCAGCAGGGCTTCACACCTGGCGTCGTACTCCGGCGGGTCGAATTCGTCCTCTGCCCGGGACTTCTCCAGGTCGTCCAGATACCGCTCTGCCTTATAGAGCTGCTCCCGAATCAGGGCCGCTGTGGCCATACGGGTAACAGGCGCCTGGCTTTTGCCATGATACACGGTTTTGGGATTCTCTCCCAGGGCCATTTTCATGGCCAAAGGCGCTTTTACGATCATTTTGTCGATGCAGCGGCCATAGGTCTTTACCGCTGCCATCTGGCCGCCAATGGGATTGGCGCTGCCGGGGCCGGTGACAACGGTGGTTACACCGGCTTCCAACGCCTCCCGGAAACAGCGGTCCATGGGGTTCAGAGCGTCAATGGCACGGAGCTGGGGGGTCAGGGGGTCGGTTTCCTCGTTGCCGTCGTCCCCTTCAAAGCCCAGGCCGTCCTCCCACATTCCCAGGTGGGTATGGGCGTCGATAAAGCCGGGATAAACATGGGCGCCGTCCAGATCCAGCCACGTCTCCCCGGGCTTCTCCGGGCAGACCCCCATGGGGCCCAGGCCGGTAATCACGCCGTTTTCGGCAGTAAGCCAGCCGTTTTCATAGTCAATCCCTTCCATGGTATGAAGAACTGCGTTTTTAATGCGCATGGTATTTCCTCCTTTAACGTCATGATATAAAAAAGGCGGGGGACTCCCCGCCTTTCGTTGTTTTCGGTTTATCCTCTGGAATTGCCATGGCGGGAGAAGCCTCCGCGCTTGCCCTCCACGGCCCGTTTCAGATCAGACATCTTTTCATCGCTGCTCTGCTTGAAGCGGGACATCATGTCTTCAAAGCTGCCGCCCTCAATGCGGCGGCTCTGCCATTCGTAATTGCCGGGACGTCCGGGGCTCACTGCCGCCGGCCGGGGCTGACGGGGAGCACGGGGACGGTTGTTTTCCCTGCGCTGGGGCTGCTGCTGGGCAGGATCCAACGCCTTCTTCATGGAGAGGCTGATCTTCCCTTCTTCACTGATGCCAAGCACCTTGACCTTTACTGTCTGGTTTTCGGTGACAAAGTCCCGGATCTCCTTGACAAAAACCGGTGCAATCTCCGAAATGTGTACCATGCCGGTTTTGCCTCCGGGCAGTTCCACAAACGCCCCGAACTTCGTGATCCCTGTGACCTTGCCTTCCAGAATCGCTCCTACCTCAAGCTGCATACCTGACTGTTTTCCTCCTTAACATGATGAATACCGAGTTCCTTCCCTATTCACCGGAAATGATAATAAATACGCGCTCTCCTGCCTTGGCATAATCCAATTCTTCCCTGGCAACGCGCTCCGCGTATTCGCTGCCGTCCTTTTCGGTGGCGGCGATACTCTGGCGGAGTTGTTCGTTTTCCACTTCCTGCACTTGAATTTGGTTTTGCAGGGCTTCCAGCTGGCTCCGTTTCTGCTGAATCTGGATTTGCTGGTTAATCAGCGCCGCCGCCACATAGACGACCAAACAGAGGATGGCAACCCGAAGCAGGATGCTCTTTTTTACCTTTTTCTTCTTCACTTCCCGCACGGGTGATTCCTCCCTTCGCGCTAAAAAGCCTGCACTTTCGGTCTTCTTGATTATACACTACTCTCCCCTTTGGTTTCAAGGGATTTTTTCCGTTTCCTGCGGTTATTTTTCCTTTTTTTGCCCCATTTGCCTGTAAATTTCCCAGCGACCCAGCGACCCACTCGGCAAAACCATCCAAAAAGCCGCCTTACCACTCTCCGCAGCAGCCGGGAGACCCACCGCACGATCCCGCGCAGCCCCTGGGCGGCCCAGAGGGTCAACTCCCCAAAAGTCAGGGCCCAGACACACATGCCGATGCCCTCTCCTGCCAGGAGATAAAACCGGAGCTGTCCGGCCTCCGCCGCCAGGGCCGCTATAAAAGTGGCCAGGGCCGCCGCCGTCATAAAGAGAAGGTCAAACAAAAAACGCTGCCGCTTCCCGCCTCCCAGCACCATATGCAGCACTCGAAAGCCGTCATACAGGGCACCAAGGGCCGCCCCCATCACCAGGGCCAGCAGGAAGCCGGGCCAGAACCCGCCCTCCACGGCTTTATCGGAAGAGCCGGGAGAAGAAGGACCCCTGCTGGCGGTTTTCCGCATAGGTCAGGGAGAGCACTTCCCCGGTAACGGTGAGCTCCCCGGATTCGGTGTTCAGCCGGCCCATATGCAGGTCCCGGCCCCGAATCACCAGCTGCCCTTCCTCCGTATAGGCTACAATGGTCTGGTCGTCATAGCTGTCCACATTGGTGACGCCGGTAGCTGTGAGATTTTTCCGGCCTTCCAACACCAGGCTGTGGGGAATGGGCTTTTTCTCTGCCGTCCCGCCCGGCCGCCGCATATCCGAAGTAATCATGGTCATTGCCGTACACATCCTTTCCCGTCCCCCAGAGGGGGTTCCCTACAGCATACGCGGGACAGTGGGAAAATATGAAAGCCCGGGCCGGCTCCAGAAAAGCCATGCCCGGGCCAAAACCGCGGTTATTCCAAAATCTGATACAAATCCGAGGCGGCCTCTTTGCGCACCGTCTCCGATACGTCCAGCACCTTGGCCCGGATGGGGCGGCTGCCAAGCTGCAGCTCCAGCACATCCCCCACCTTGACGTCATAGGAGGCCCGGGCGGGCTTGCCATTGACCAGCACCCGGCCGGCATCACAGGCCTCGTTGGCCACGGTGCGGCGCTTGATAATCCGGGATACCTTGAGATATTTATCCAGCCTCACAGGGCTCAGCTCCTTTCTGGTTTTCCAGCGCTTTGCCGGAAGTTCATTTACATTAAAATAAAAAGGCATAACGCCGCTGCAAACTGCCGCCGCGCTATGCCCAAAAGCCGGAACCCCGGGAAACCCTGGAACTCCGGCTGAAGCACCCAAATTACTCTTTAGGGAGAATTAGTGATCCACTGCCTCTTTGAAAGCCCGGCCAGCCTTGAAAGCGGGGGACTTGGAAGCGGGGATAGTAATGGGGGCGTTGGTTCTGGGATCGCGGCCCTGGCGCTCGCTGCGGCTGCGCACCTCAAAGGTACCAAAGCCCACCAGCTGCACCTTCTCCTCCTTGGAAAGGGTCTCAACGATGGCTTCCAGCATAGCGTTAACGGCGTTGTCCGCGTCTTTCTTGGACAAACCGGACTTTTCTGCAACAGCAGCAATCAATTCAGTCTTGTTCATTTTTAAGCCTCCAAAGTAGTTTTATATCTATTCACAGGCAGTCCGAAGGCGTTCCTCCGGGCCTGGGAATGGCGCAATATTGGGGAACACCGGGATACCATGATCCTCTCAGGCCTGTTCCTTTTTCTCCTGATTCTTCACCGCGTCCCACAAGGCGTCCAGCTCTTCCAGGGAGGCGCTTTGCATATCCAGGCCCTGGGCAATGGCAGCCTGCTCCACCTTTTCAAAGCGGCGGATAAACTTATCGCAGGCCCGGGTCAGGGCCTCTTCCGGCTCCGCATGGACAAACCGGGAAACATTCACTGCCGCAAACAGCAGATCTCCCGCTTCCTCCATACAGGCCTCTGCATTTCCGGCGGCCGCAGCAGCCCGCACTTCGGCCAGCTCTTCCTCTACCTTATCCATAGCGCCCTGGGCGTTGGGCCAGTCAAATCCCGCTTTGGCGGCCTTTTTCTGCACCTTCTCGCTGCGCATCAGGGCAGGCAGGGCCCGGGAAACGCTCTTGAGGACATCCGTCGTCGTTTCCTGATGCTTGCTGGCCTTTTTGGCGGCATCCCAATTTTTCAGGGCTTCCTCTTCATTGCCGGCCGCACTGGAACCGAACACATGGGGGTGCCGGTACACCAGCTTTTGGGCCACGCCATTGACCACATCGGCAAAATCGAAGCCGCCAGCTTCCTTCTCAATCTGGCAGTGAAGCACTACCTGCAGCAGCACATCCCCCAGCTCTTCCTGGAGAAGGGGCTGGTCATGGGTGTCGATGGCCTCTATGGCTTCATAGGTCTCTTCGATAAAATTGGCCCGGGTACTCTCATGGGTCTGGGCCCGGTCCCAGGGGCAGCCTTCCGGGGAGCGGAGGATCTCCATAATCCGCAGAAGGTCCTCCATGGTATAAACGTCTTTTCTCTCAAAATCCATGTGTTTCTCCTCCCGTTTTCCTTAGGGCTTTCCCATGAGCCTAAAAAGCAAAATTCGTTCTTATTCTACTCGCTTTCAGGCCGTTTTTCAAGTATTTTTAAAATTTTTTGTCCCCCAGGCAGCCGGGCAATTTCCTCGGATTTCAAAAGACCCATGAAAACGAGGCAAACTGCATAAAATACTGCGGCAACCGATACAGAGACCAGCGTTATGACGGAATGTCCCGGCAGTAAATTTTCCAAAAACCGCTGGCATCCCCAGGCCGCCGCCCCACAAAGGGCCGCCGCGGCCAAGGGTTTCCAAAATACCTGACGGGGTACCAGCCCCGTCACCCGGCAAAGGGCAATGAGGGAACCCACCATCATGAAAAGATAGCAGGCCAGGGTGCCAATGGCCGCTCCCATAATGTTCAGCTCCGGGATTCCGGTAAGCCAATAGCTGAGAAAAGTCTTGAGGAGCAGGGCCGCCGCCAGGAGCTTTACTGGAATATCCGCCCGACCTACGGCCTGGAGCATACTCTGCAAAGGGGTACTCATAGAGGCGAACACCGCCCCCGCCGCCATCACCGGCAGCACCCGGGCCACAATGGGGGCCGCCCCGCCGCTCCCAAAAAGCAGGCTGCTTAACGGCCCTGCCAGCACCGCCAAGCCAATTCCCGCCGGCAGGCTGAACAGGGAGGTCATCCGCAGTACCGTTTCCATGCTCCCTTTGAGACGGCGTGGATTCCCCGAGGCCCAGGCCGTGGTGACGTTGGGCAATGCGCTGACGCCGAAGGCCTGGGTTACTGCGGGAATCACCATAAACAGGGTATGGGCATTGGCGTAGCAGCCAAAGAGAAAATTGGGAATGGTTTCCATGTGCTGTAGGTTGTAATCCGGAATCATCCCCCGGTACATTTCCAGCAGAGGGCCGGGCCGCTGCACCAAAATCTCTCCCACACGCCCTTGCAGAAAGGTTGTGTCCACCAGGCCGGCAATATTCACGGCCACCGCTCCCAAGCCAATGGGCAGGGCAGTTTTCAGAAGCCGGGCCGCTGTGGAACGGGCCTTTCGGGGAGCTGGGGAAGCCGTCAGGGACTCTTTCCCCAAGCCGTCTCCCCGGAGCTTGTGGCGCAGCAGCAAAAAGAGAAAGCTCACTGCCGCCCCTGCCGTAACCCCGGCCACAGCACCCGCCGCCGCCCAAGGCAACGCTACGGCCCGGGCCTGCTCCCAGGAAGAAGCTTCCTGTCCGAATACGGTCCCCAGGGCTGCATATTCCTCCTGGGCCGTCTGCAATACCCAAAAGGAGCCGAAAAGTCCCAACCCCAACCGGCACAAGGCCTCTAAAATCTGGGAAACGGCGGTGGGAGTCATGTTCCGCAATCCCTCATAATAACCTCGATAAATGGCGGAAAGGCAGCTAAATAAAATAGAGGGAGCCAGCAGCACCATAGCCGGCAATGCCCCGGGGTTCCCCACGGCCTCCACGTACCAGCCCGCTCCCAAAAGCATCAGGGCTGTGCCCAGCAGGCCGGTGAGAAGGAACAGGAACACAGAAACCCGATGCACCTGGCGGACTTCCCGGAAGCGGCCCCGGGCAATTCCCGCCGAGACCATCCGGGAAATGGCAATGGGGAATCCGGCGGTGGCCAGGCTGTAAATGGGGCTGTAGAAGCTGTAGGCCGTGGTAAAATACCCCATGCCATCCTCCTGGATAATCCAGTTCAGGGGGATTTTGAACACCGCTCCCAAAAATTTCACCACCAGCACTCCTGCGGTGAGAATGGCCGCTCCCCGCAGGAACCCGTGGGGCCTGACGCCGTTTTTTCCCTTCATACAGCACACCCGCTCCCTTTTGGAATCCCTTTACTGTATGAGAAAAAACGGGAATTTATGATTTTCGTCCGGCCCTTCCGAGCCGCTTTCCCCATCAAAAAAGCCCTTCGCCCTATCCGGCGAAAGGCTTTTACTCGTCTTTTTTGATTTACTATTATTGATAGTCTGTGCAACTACGCTTTTTATATAGAAGCCCCTTGACTTCGGAGGAGCGCCTCGCCGCAGCGCAGACCATCCACAGCGGCGGAGATAATGCCTCCGGCATAGCCCGCTCCCTCCCCGCAGGGATACAGCCCTTGCAAAGTCGGGGATTGCAGGTTCCCGTCCCTGAGAATCCGCACTGGGGAAGAGCTCCGGGTTTCCACACCGGTGAGCAGCGCATCCCCAAAGGCAAAGCCATGGAGCCGCCGATCCATAAGGCGGATGCCCGCCCGCATTCCCTCTGTGACAAACTCTGGCAGACACTGGCCCAAATCCGTGGGCGTGACCCCAGGGCGGTAGGTGGGGACAACCTCCCCTAACCGGCGGCTGGCCCGGCCCGCCAGGAAATCCTCCACCCGCTGGGCCGGGGCGCGATACCCGCCGCCCCCTGCCCGGTAAGCGGCTTCCTCTAATTTTCGCTGGAATTCCACGCCGGCCAAAGGGTGCCCACTGCCGAAATCCTCCGGTCCCACTCCCACCAGCAGGGCGGCGTTGGCATTCTCACCGTCTCGGGCCCAACAGCTCATGCCGTTGGTGACCACTCGCCCTTCCTCCGAAGCCGCCGCCACCACAAAGCCGCCGGGACACATACAGAAGGTATAGACGCCTCGACCTGCCGCCGGGCCTTCCGGGGGCAGGTGTATCGCCAACTTATAGTCCGCCGCTCCCAAGGCCGGATGCCCGGCAAAGGCTCCATATTGGGCCTTGTCAATGAGCAGCTGTGGGTGCTCGATGCGGGCCCCCACGGAAAAGGACTTGGCCTCCATGGGGAGCCCTCCATCATACAGGGCTTGAAAGGTGTCCCGGGCGCTGTGGCCGATGGCTAAAATCAAGCTGCTGGTTTCCAGCAGGCCGGTTTCTCCGTTCTCCTTGCGATACCGCACTCCAGTCAGACGGCCTTCCCGCTGTTCCAGGCCCGTCAAGGCGGTGTGGAACCACACCTGGCCCCCTAAGGACAAAATTTCTTCCCGAATGGCCCGGATGACGCCGGGAAGCAAATCCGTACCAATATGGGGCTTAGCGTTCACCAAGATATCCGCCGGCGCGCCAGCCCGGACGAATTCCTCCAGGACTTTCCGGGCCCGGAAATCCTTGGTGCCGGTGTTCAGCTTGCCGTCGGAAAAGGTCCCAGCGCCGCCCTCTCCAAACTGGACGTTGCTTTCCGGACGCAGTTCCCCGCTCTGCCAAAAATGCTCCACATCCCGGCTGCGCTCCTCCACCGGAGCGCCACGCTCCAAAACAATGGGCTGCTGTCCGGCCTGGGCCAGGAGCAGCGCCGCGAACAGTCCAGCAGGGCCCATCCCCGCCACCACCGGCCGCTGTTTCATCTGGGGGCAGGGGGGAATTTCATATTGATAGGCCTCGGCCCGGCGGATTTTAGAGTCCTTCAGCCGGGAAAGCACCCGATTTTCCCCTTCCACTTCCGCCTCCACAGTGCAGATAAACCGCACGGCATCCTTTTTCCGGGCATCTACCGACCGCCGGTAGAGGGCCACCCGGCCCAGAGATTTTTCCGGCACCTTCAGCCGGGCCGCCGTTTTTCGGCGCAGGTCCTCCGGGGTAAAGTCCAACGGCAGGGAAAGTTCAGCGATGTGCAGCATGGGATGATCTCCTTCCTTTTGCCGGGGCCCCCGGCTTTTTTCTCTGGGATTGTTTTCCGGAATCATTGTCCCTGCGGGTCGCTCCTTTACCGGCGGTAATGCCGCTGGCCCAAGCCCAATGCAGGTTATACCCGCCGCAATCCCCGTCTACATCCAGCAGTTCCCCGCAGAGGTACAGCCCCGGGCAGCAACGGGATTCCAAGGTAGCGGGGTCTGTTTCCGAAAGGGGCACGCCCCCGGCCGTTACCTGGGCCCTCTCCCAGCCCATGACCCCGGCCACGGGAAACTCATACTGTTTCACCAGCCGGGCCACAGCGGCACACGCCTCCGCCGTTATCCGATTCAAGGGTTGACTGGCCCCCTCTCCCAGGGCTTCCCGGATGATTTGCTGTCCCACCCGGAGATTCAGCAGGCCATCCAACGCCTCCTCCGCCGGAATATTGGGCAGCAGCCGCTGCCGCTGCCGCAAAAGGGCTTCCAGCTCCTGTTCGGTCATGTCCGGCGTCAAATCCAAGGAGAACACCAAAGACGACACCCGCCGGCCGGCCAGCCGGCCCGTTTCCTCCCACTCTGCCGCCAGCCGGGAAAGCTGGAACACGCAGATGCCGGAAAGACCGTATTCGGTGAACTGGATTTCCCCGGTTTCCTCTCCTACCCGTCGGCCGTCCGCCAGCAGGGAGACTTTCCCCCGGCAGCGCATTCCCTGCAAAGCCCGGCACTGCTTTTTCTGGCACCGCACCGGGGTCAGGGCTGGCCGGCAGGGCGTACAGCTGTGGCCCAAGGCCCGGGCCATAGCCACGCCGCTGCCATCAGCGCCCAACTTAGGGGCGGCTTGTCCGCCGGCGGCCAAGATCACTCGGCTGGCTGTCAGAGGTTCCCCCTCTTCCGGAAACAGCACAAAGCTGGCTCCCTTGGGCTGTATCTGCCGGAGATGCCAGCCGCAATGCACCTGCACCCCCAGCCCTTCCAAGTGCCGCAGGAACAGTTCCAGCACGGCGGCGGCTTGTCCGCTGTTGGGATAGACCCGGCCCTCTTCCTCTTCCCGGCACACAAGCCCCAGGGTGCGGAACCGGTGGATAACTGCTTGGGGTGGCCAGGCTTCTAGTACGGCCCGGGCCTCTTCCGTCTCCCCGTGATAGCGGGACAGGGACATATGCAAGTTGGTCAGGTTGCAGCGGCCGTTCCCAGTGGCCAAGAGCTTGCGGCCCGGCTTCTGGGCGCCTTCCAACACCCACACGGAAACCGGGCGGCGCTGTTTTTTCTGTTCCTCGGCGGCAGTGAGGGCCGCCATCAGCCCAGAAGCACCTCCGCCTACCACTGCGATTTCCACCTGTTCCATGTCCGGCCTCCTTAAAAGGGGCCCGGGAATGCCCCAGGCCCTGTAAAATCTTCTATAGTATACCGGAATCCCGCCAAAGGATATTTCTTTAAAAGAACTATTTTTCTTTTTGGGAATCCTCCTCCGCAAACAGCTCCGGCAAGGTGCCAAAGGTATAGCCCATGTCCTCCCAGCAAGTGAGCAGTTCATCCAGAATCTCCGCGTTGGTAGTAGAAGTGCTGTGGAGCAGCACCACGGCTCCAGGATGGATCCGGCTAGTGAGTTTATTCATAGCTTCCTGGTGGCTGGGCTGCTGGTCCTGATACCAATCCACATAGGCCAGGCTCCAAAACACCGTTCGATAGCCCAGCTCTTTGGCCTGGCGCAGGTTGCTTTCGCTGAATTTCCCTTGAGGGGGCCGATAATATTTCGGCATCTCCTGACCGGTGGTCTCCTGATAGAGAGCCTCTAGGGAAGAGAGCTCTTCCTGAAAATCGGCCTTATCAGCAATAGCGGACATATCCGGATGGTGATAGGTATGGTTGCCTACCAGGTGGCCCTCCTCCACCATGCGCTTTACCAGATCTGGGCAGGTTTCGATATAGTTGCCCACCACAAAAAACGCCGCTTTCACCGAGTGTTTTTTCAAAGCATCCAAAATTGCCGGAGTACAGCCGTTTTCATAACCTGCGTCAAAAGTGAGGTAAATTTTCTTTTCCGAGGGGTCTCCGGCGTAACAGGCGTCATACTGGCGCAAATATGCATCGGAGGCGTTTCCCACCGGCGTTTTCCCCTCTTCCTGAAAACTCAGCCCCCAATTCTCTGACCCAGCGGAAACGGCCTCTCCAGTCGGAACCAATAGCCCGGAAAATAGAATCCCCGCCAGCAGCACCACTGCGGCGGCGGCAATGACTACCTGTCTTCTTCCCAACACGGCAAACATAATGCCACACCCCTTTTTCGGAATTTTCCCTGTACTACTTCTATGGGGAAAAAAGCAGGTTTATGCCCATAAACAATGGTAAGGCCCCAGTCTTTCGACTGGGGCCTTGGCTCCGGATAGGAATATTAACTTACCACCGTTTCCTCTTTGGACGTGTTCGTATGAAGAAAACAAAAATGGTTCTTGGCCTTTCAGAATTTATCTTACACCGATAAACTCTTTCTCTTAACGAACGTTCGCCTGGTTCGTTAAGAATACTCACGTTCGTTCACAATTATTCTGACAATTCCTCAAAAAGGAGTTCCCTATATTATATTTTGATCTTTCCCAAATTCTCCAGAAATCTGGAAAAGCCTTGGAGTAATTGAAACTTAGTTACTTAATACATTGGCGTTTACCTTCATCAGTTACGAATTCTCTTTGTTCGGCTTTCTTTACTCGGTCGGACACAATGCCTGAACATACTTTTGGAAAAACCACACTTCACATCTCTCTGCCCAAGCTATTGGGGCTGGCTTTTATAGAAGCCGTACAAACAGGGGTTCCTCAGTTTCTCAACCGATTTTGAAAGCTAGATGGATAATCGTCATATAGTTTTGAAAAAACACCTTTCTGCCATTTGGAAAACTGTTTTTCTTCTTCGTGTCTAAGCCTGCGCTTTTCATTTCCTTTTGGGAAATTACTTTATACGCTTACTCCTTGCTGCTCTTTCATTCACTCTGGGATTACCGGAACAGCTCTTCTTTATATTGAATCAGCAACAGCCCGACAGGCTGATGCGATTCAATTGTGAAATTTCTTCCTGGCCCATCGGACTCACCTCAATCTTTATCAAAATTCGAAGATACAAGGCTCTTCCCACTTTCTTCTTTCTCCTCCGCTCTGCATTCCCATTTTTTGAGGACACCTGCTTTGGAGTCTTCGGTTTCGCAAATCAGATTTTCATTGCATTTACAATGAACTTTCTCCTCCGTGCCTTTTTCAGAATCCATCCTGTGTTGCTTTTCTGCCTTTCTTTTTGGAAAGGCTATTTGCAACCTCTCTTGTCCGTTTTTGAAAACTGCTGATTCTTCAAATGGTTTCTCGTCCCACTTGCGATCACTTTTCAGTTTTCCGGTGATTTTCTGTCTGACTCCCAGAAAATCAAATCTTACTTCAGGCTATCTTCTTTGCTTTCCGAAGTTTGTGGGGTTCTTTGAACTCTTGTTCTTGTCTGGCTTTATTATACTCCATCCATTTTGTAATGTCAATAGGTTTTTCAAAAAAAATCAAAAAATTTTTTGTGATTTGCTTTTAGTTTTCAACATTCTTTTAACATTTCACGGTTCTGCGGTTTTTTTCATCCTAACCGGTTGACTTCTGCTTTTTCTCCCGCTACAATGAGAATACCGGTACGCCGGATTTCACGCTGACCAGCGTTTGCAAAGGAGAATTGCCTTATGAATAACGAATATGGCGCGGATCTGATCACCCTTATCGACGATGAGGGCGTTGAACACGAATTCGAAATCCTGGATGAGATCGACAATGAGGACGGCGTTTTCTATGCCCTGCTCCCCACCTTTGACGATCCCCAGAGCGAGCTGGAATCTGATGGCGCTTATTATATCTTTGAGGTTATCGAAGAGGACGGCGAGGAACAGCTGGCTGAGGTAGAGGATGAGGAGCTGCTGGATAAGCTGGCCGAGATCTTTGAAAGCCGCTTTGAAGAGTTCTATGAGGAAGAAGAAGGGGAAGAATAAATTTCTTTTAATTTCTTTAAAAGAAATTTATCTGACTGCTTTCATGATATACTCTTTTTAGTCTTGATACACAATTTCCTGCCTGGTGCGTGGACTGTTGCATCAATAACCCTACAAATCATAATTCGGGAGCTTTTCTCCGGCGGCAGACTGCAGACCTCCCGGCCCGGCGTTCACCGGGTTGGATGAAGGGAGTGGGAACCCGTTGGGAGGGCACCCACCTGTTTACTCCAGTAGGCAGGTTATTTTATGCACTTACGGCCAGGCGGGGTTACTTTATCATCTCTTTCCCGGAGCCTTTTCAAAAAGGCTCCGGGAATTTTTTATGCTGATATTCCCCCTTCTTTCGGGAAAGCTATCTTTACGATTGGCAAACCTTTTTGGAAAGGGGGACTTCCTGATGAAAACCGGGAAAAAGCGCTTCTTACTTTCTTCCTTGGGCGGGCTGGCCTGCGGCGTGGCCAACGGCCTGCTGGGGGCCGGCGGCGGCATGGTGGCTGTGCCCATGCTGCAAAAAAGCGGCCTCAGCGAGGTAAAGAGCCACGCCACCTCTGTAGCGGTGATTCTGCCCTTATGCCTGCTCAGCGCCGTCTTCTATCTGCTCCGTGGAGATGTAACACTGGGAGACGCCCTGCCCTATCTGCCCTGGATGGTGGGAGGCTCTCTCATCGGGTCATGGCTCCTGCCCAAATGCAAAGGGATATGGCTTAGGCGGGGCTTCGGGCTGCTTCTCCTCTGGGCTGCTGTGAGGATGCTGTTTTGATTTGGACGGTATTGGCAGGTCTTCTCTCCGGAGCCCTGGGCGCTATGGGCCTGGGCGGCGGCGGGGTGCTGGTGATCTATCTGACCCTGGCGGCCCAAATGGAGCAGACCACCGCCCAGGGAGTCAATCTGCTGCTGTTTATTCCCTGCGCCCTGCTGGCCCTCATTCCCTATTGCAGGAAAAAGCTCATCTGCTGGAAAATCGCCCTGCCCGCCATTCTTTTTGGTTTAGCAGGGGCCTTTGCCGGGGTATGGCTCAGCGGCGTGCTGGACCCCAGCCTATTGCGGAAGCTCTTTGGCGGGATGCTGCTGCTCATTGGGCTGCGGGAACTGTTCAGCCGTCCCAAAGCCAAAAAGTCTTCCTGAAAATTTCCCTGTAAGCCCCTTTCATTTCTGGACATTTCTTACAAAACCGTTTATAATATGAGTATCGTATCGGAATTCTTATCATTGGGAGGGACACTATGCGTTACCGTATTATAACCGATTCCACGGGCGATCTCCCTGTTGAGCTGGTTCGCAATTTGCAGCTCACAGTCATCCCCATGGAGTTTACCATTGATGGAAAGAGCTATCGGAACTATCCGGATGGCCATGAAATGAACGCCGGGGCCTTTTACCGGCTCCTCCGGGCCGGCAAGACCTCCACCACTGCTCAAATCAATTCCCATGAATTTATGGAATGGATGGAGCCTATTTTGCAGGCTGGGGAGGACGTCCTGTACCTGGCCTTTTCCTCGGGCCTCAGCGGCACCTGCCAGGGCGCCCTGATGGCCAAAAAAGAGCTGTCCGCCAAATATCCGGAGCGAAAAATCTACGTGGTGGATTCCCTTGCCGCCTCCATGGGCGAAGGGCTGCTGGCCTATTACGCCTCCAAAATGCAGATGGACGGCAAATCTATCGACGAAGTTTACCAGTGGCTCCAGGAGAACAAACTCCATTTGTGCCACTGGTTCACCGTAGACGACCTGAACCACCTGAAACGGGGCGGCCGGGTTTCCCCGGCAGCGGCCCTTTTCGGCACCATGCTGGGCATTAAGCCGGTTCTCCATGTAGACGACGCCGGCCACCTGATCCCCGTCTCCAAGATTCGCGGCCGCCGCCAGTCCCTGGACACCCTGGTGGCCCATATGGAGGCTACTGTCACCAATCCGGAAGAACAGGTGATTTTCATTAGCCACGGTGACTGTGAAAAGGATGCGCAGTATGTAGCGGACAAAATCCGTTCCAAGTGGAATGTGAAGGACATTGTTTTAAACGAGATCGGCCCGGTGATCGGTTCCCATTCCGGCCCTGGCACGGTGGCCCTCTTCTTCCTGGGCAGTAAACGGTAATATTTTTCCATAAGAAACCCCGGTTCCTGGAAATTCCCAGAAACCGGGGTTTTATGATGGATAAAAAAGGTTCTTTCTTAACTGTCAACCTCTGCTGATAGGAGCCGGAGCACACGCTTCTCTGCCATAAAGGCCGCCTGCACGGGGAAGCGGCCTCCTATTCACTGTCGCCTTCCTGCGGATTGGAACCAGACACTGTCCGAAAAGCGAGGCCGCTCCCTCGTAAAGACTGCCTGCGCGAGGAATCGGCTTCCTATTCGCTGTCAGTCTTCCCGCGGATTGGAACCGGGCACTGCCAAAAGCAAGGCCGCTCTCTCGTAAAGACTGCCTGCGCGAGGAATCGGCTTCCTATTCGCTGTCAGTCTTCCCGCGAATCGGCTCCGGACACTGTCCGGCCCGGTCGAGATAGTTCTGCAAAATCACTACAGCTGCCACGGCGTCCACCACTGCCTTGCGCTTTTTGCCCCGGGTGTTGGTGGCGTTGAGATAGTTATGGGCGGTAATAGTCGTCCCCCGCTCATCCTGGAACTCCACCGGCAGGCCGGTTTTCTCCGACAGGGCCGCGCCAAACTGCCGGGCATTCTGGGCGCTCTCCCCTTCGCTGCCGTCCATATTCCGGGGCAGGCCCATCACCAGCAGCTCAGCCTTATAGGCCCGGGCCTGTTCCGCTACTTTCTCCAATAATTTTTCCGGGTTGTATTCGGTAATGACCCCGGCCGGGCTGGCCAGGATGCCGCTTTTATCGCAGACCGCCAGGCCGGTGCGGGCTTTTCCCAAGTCTACCGCTAAAATCACCATAAGCAAGCCCTCCTCAGTCAAAACGGTCGCTGCCGCGGTTTTCGGGCCGCCACCAGCTCTGTTTGGCAAAGGTGGAGGTCTCCTCCGTCAGATGGGAAGCGTCATTGAGCAGCACAATCCGGGGATGCATCTCCTCATCAAAGTCCACAATGCTGATACCGGTATTGTCCACCCAATCCACGGTGTTCAGCTCCTCAATGGGCTTATTCATGCAGCGGCACAGCAAATTCCGGATAGCGCAGCCGTGGCTGGTAATGCAGACGGTCTTTCCGGGATTGGCCTTGACAATCCGGCACACCGCTTCCCAAACCCGGTTATACACGTGGCGCATGGATTCCCCTTGTTTCGTGGCAAAGTTCCAGGGCTCGCAGTTCCAGGCATGGGCCTGTTCCGGGTAGAGGTCCGGAAGCTGCACCCACTTTTCCCCTTCCCACTCGCCGCCGTCAATTTCAATGAGGCCCGGCTCAATCTGGATGGGCAGATGATGATACCGGTTGATGGCTTCGGCGGTAGCATAAGCCCGCTTCAAGGGGCTGGAATAGATGGCGTCCATGTGCATATTCCGGCACCGGACGCTGAGCAATTCCAGCTGCACCCGGCCATTCTCACTTACATCCGCATCGGTATGCCCCTGGAACACCCGGGCTTTGTTGCCCTCGGCCTCGCAGTGGCGCACGATGATCACTCTTGTCATGCTGCTTGCTTCCTTTCCGCATCCGTCTCTTTTACAAACAGATTGTTTTCTTTGATATGTGATAGGTAAAAATGCTCAGCTTACAGGCAGCCGGTTACCAGGGCTGGATACCGCCGGTGAGCTCCGTAACGGACGCAATCCCCCGCTCATCCAGATACCGGTTCAGGCCCTTCAGAATCTTGATGGGGGCATAGGGGTCAGAGAAGAACGCGGTGCCAATTTGCAGGGCTGTAGCGCCGGCCAGGAGCATTTCCACTGCATCTTCCCACTTGGAAATGCCGCCCATTCCCACAATAGGAATCTTCACCCGCTGGGAAGCCTGCCACACCATGCGCACGGCAACAGGCAGCACTGCCGGGCCGGACAGTCCGCCGGTATTGTTGCGGATAATGGGCCGGCGGGTGCGGATATCAATGCGCATTCCCGTCAGGGTGTTAATCATGGAAATGGCGTCAGCGCCTGCGGCCTCGGCGGCGGCGGCCATTTCCCCGATGTCCGCCACGTTGGGGGAGAGCTTCACCATCAGGGGCTTTTTGCAGTACTTGCGCACCGCAGAGGTGACCCCCTCCACCCCGGCGCAGGTGGTGCCGAACTGCACGCCCCCCTGCTTCACGTTGGGGCAGGAAATATTCAGCTCAATCATGTCCACGTCTGTGTCGGAGAGCTTCTCCGCCATGGCGCAGTAATCCTCCGGGGTATTGCCGGCAATATTGGCAATGACCACCGTCCCCTGCTCCCGGAGCCAGGGCAGGTCGTTTTTGATAAAGTGGTCCACCCCGGGGTTTTGCAGTCCCACTGCATTGAGCATACCGCCGGGGGTCTCCGCAATGCGGGGCGGCGGGTTGCCCGGGCGCTCCTGCAATGTAATGCCCTTACAGGAAATGCCCCCCAGGGTAGACAGGGGATAAAATTCCTGATATTCATGTCCAAAGCCGAAGGTTCCGGAAGCGGCGATAAGGGGGTTGGCAAACTCCACCCCTGCTACCTTCACTCGCATATCTGCCATGTTACATCCTGCTCCTTTCCCTTACAGCGCAACTTTTTCATAATCGAATACCGGCCCGTCCTTACAGACGTGGCCAAAGTACTGGCTGCCGTCCTCCCGGAGAAGGGGCGTGGCGCAGCCCAGACAGGCCCCGATGCCGCAGGCCATACGCTCCTCCAGGGAGATCTGGGCGGGGATGCCCCGCTCTTTCGCCAACTGGCACACAGCTTTCAGCATGGGGGTAGGGCCGCAGGCAAAAATGATGTCTGCTTCCGCCTCTTTGGCGCAGTCGATGACCAAACCGTGATGGCCCATACTGCCGTCATCAGTGGCCACAAACACCCGGCAGCCGGCCCGGGCGAAATCCGCTTCCAAAATGGCGGCATCCTTATTGCGGAAACCCAGGGCAACCGTGGCATTTTTGCCGAACTGGCGAGCGGCGGCCAGCAGAGGCGGCACGCCGATTCCCCCGCCGATAAACAGGGCTTTCCGGTTGGTGTCCCCCAGCCGGAATCCCTTGCCCAAGGGGCCCAGGACATCCATAAAGTCCCCAATCTTCATCTGGGAGAGAATCTCCGTGCCCTCGCCCCGCACCTGAAAAACAATCCGGAGCGTCCCGGCCCGGGAGTCGATGTCACAGATGGAGATGGGGCGGCGCAGGGTCTTTCCCGGCACCAGAATATGCACGAACTGCCCGGGCTGGGCAATTTTGGCCATCTCATCGGCCTCCAGGAGAAAATCATAAATTCCCAAAGCCAGCTCCCGCTTATAGAGGATCCGGCAGCGATTGACATCGTATTTCATGGATCAGACCTCCTCCAGCAGGATCTTGCCTACCCGGCCCACAATGGCTTCCCGGATAGCGTCCCGCATCCGCAGGGCCTCCCGGCGGGCGGCGGCGGCGTATTCTTCTTCCGGGCAGCCCTCTTTCTGCCAGGCGCACATAATGCCCCGGGAGCTGTTGACGATTGCGCCCAGTCCTCTTGCATCAAAAGCGGGAGCCACATCGTCGGCGGCGCCGCCCTGGGCGCCGTAGCCCGGCACCAGGAAGAAGGTGTGGGGCATGGCCTTGCGCAGCTCTCCCAGCTGGGCGGGATAGGTGGCGCCCACCACAGCGCCTACACCGGAGTAGCCGTATTTGCCGGGCAGCTCCTTGCCCCAGTTTTCGCACATCTCGCCCATGGCCCGGTAGATGGTCTCGCCGCCGGCCAGCTCCCGGTCCTGAAGCTCCCCGGAAGAGGGGTTGGAAGTCTTGACCAGCACGAAGATACCCGCGTCCTTTTCGCTGCAGACCTTCAGCAGGGGCTTAATACCGTCGCTGCCCAGATAGCCGTTGACCGTCAAAGCGTCCGCGCCGAAGGGGGCGAAGCGCTCCCCTTCCACCTCCACCTCGCCCAGATGGGCGGTGGCATAGGCTTCCATGGTGGCGCCGATGTCGTTGCGCTTGCCGTCGGTGATGACGAACATGCCCTTTTCCTGGGCATAGGCGATGGTGTCGTGGAGGGCCTTCACGCCCTGCCAGCCGTACATCTCATAATAGGCAGCCTGGGGCTTCACCGCCGGGACAATATCGCACAGGGCGTCGATGAGGCCCTTGTTGAACTCCAAGAGGGCCGCCGCCGCACCTTCCAAGCTAACGCCGTACTCGGCAAAGCACTTCTCCTTGATATAGCTGGGGATATAGGCCAGCTTCGGGTCCAGGCCAGCCACGGTGGGGTTCTGGGTCTGTGCGATTTTGGTAATCAGTCTGTCAAATGCCATGATTCATTTCCTCTTTCTTTTACAATATGTTGAATTGATAATTTAAAATACGATTTGTATCCTGTCAGATTTGCAGAGCACCGGATTTCGTGGGTTCTTTCAATAAAAAAGTCCAGTCCCATTCCGCAAAACACCGCAAGGCTTAGCCTTAGGCTTCGTATACGATTCTGCCGCCGCAGATGGTCATTTTCACCTTGCCTGTCAAGGTCATCCCCTTGAAGGGGGTGTTTTTGCTCTTGCCGTGGAGGGCGTTTTCATCTACGGTCCAGGTGGCTTTGGGGTCAAAGAGCACGATGTCCGCAGCCGCGCCCACTTCCAGCACGCCGGCTGGGATACCCAAAATCCGCGCCGGGTTTACCGACATCTTCTCAATGAGCTGGAACAGGCTCATTTCCCCGGTTTCCACCAACTGGGTGATGGAGGCCGCCAGGGAGGTTTCCATCCCCACAGAGCCGTTGGGCGCGTGGAGGAAATCCGCCTTCTCCTCCGGGGTGTGGGGCGCGTGGTCCGTGGCAATGGCGTCCAGGGTGCCGTCCCGCAGGCCCTCAATCATGGCCAGACGGTCATCTTCCGTGCGCAGGGGAGGATTCATGCGATAGTCCGCGTCCCGCTTTTCCAGGGCCTTGTCCGTCAGCGTGAAATAATGGGGGCAGGTTTCCGCCGTCACCGCAACGCCCCGCCGCTTAGCGTCCCGAATCATATTCATGGAAGTCCGGGTGCTCACATGGCAGATATGAACCGGGATCCCGTAAGCCGCCGCCAGGGCAATCTCCCGGGCAGTGCCGCAGTCTTCCGCAGCTGCGGGAATTCCCGGCACGCCCAGCTTGCGGGAAATCTCCCCCTCGTGCATAATGCCGCCTTTGGCCAGATAGAGGTCCTCACAGTGAGCCGTTACTCGCAGGCCCAGCTCCGGGGCTGCCAGCATGGCCTGGGCCAGGAATTTGGTGTTCTCTACCGGCCGGCCATCATCGCTGAGGGCAATGGCTCCCGCCTGGGCCAGGGCTTTCCAGTCGCAGGGCTCTTCACTCTTCAGGCCCTTTGTCACTGCTGCCGCCACATACACATGGGCGTCCGCCTCCTGGGCCTTGTCCAAAATGTACCGCACCGTTTCCGGGCTGTCCGTCGTCGGATTGGTGTTGGGCATGGCCAGCAGGCTGGTGACGCCGCCCGCAGCAGCGGCCCGGCAGCCAGTGAGAATGTCCTCTTTCTGGGTGAAGCCCGGGTCCCGCAGGTGAACGTGCATATCCACCAGACCCGGCGCGGCCACCAGCCCCATGCCGTTAATCTGCCGGCCTCCCGGCAGGCTGCCCAGACAGCCCATGGCGGTGATTTTTCCGTTTTCCACGGCAATATCCCCGTAGTAGTCCTCTCCCTTGGCCGGGTTCACAATCCGTGCCCCCCGAATCAGCAAATCCTTCATCCGTTGTCCGTCCTTTCTCCGGTTGTGCCAATGATTCTTTACTTTCCCGAAACTGACAGGCTTTTCCCCTTTTGGGCGCGCCTGTTCCTCCCGCTCCAACAGAATCGGGTATACATTTTTATTATACCGGATTTCAGGCCATGGGTAAAGCCCTGGATTCATCTTACCCACGCAGACGCGAAATGCTTAGGTCGATTTTCCATTCAAAACTTGCTTAAAGCGTTTTCTCGTAAATCTTTTGCATATCTCCCCAATAAGCCGGTTTTTCGTCAATAACAGAAAATCCATATTTTTCGTATAAATTTTCATGATGAGAAACCAGATACACTTTATGAAACCCGCACTGTTTCAAATATTGACACGCAACCGCGATCATCTGCCCACTGAGATAATGGCCCCTTGCTTTTTCATCCACAAATACATATCCAATATAGGGCGTATACGGCACATGATCGATGCAGTCCTTTTGAAGAACCGCACAAAACCCTATAATTTGCTCCTCCACCTGGGCAACGATCACCCGCTCCCAGTGATGAAACTTTCCTTGACGCATATCCTCCGCAAGAAAATTCCCTCCATGCCAAGAACAGGCCGCCGCATATGATGCAGCAGCCTGCCATTGAGGGCTTTCTCTTGTCAGTAACTTTATCTGCATAGCAATTTCCTCCCTTATACCGTTACAGGCCAGCCGATCTCTCCGTTTTCCACGGGAATATCCCCGTAGTAGTCCTCTCCCTCGGCCGGGTTCACAATCCGTGCCCCCGAATCAGCAAATCCTTCATCCGTTGTCCGTCCTTTCTCCGGTTGTGCCAATGATTTTTTACTTTCCCGAAACTGACAGACTCTCCCCCTTTTGGGCGCTCCTGTTTCTTTTGTTCCAACAGAATCGGATATGCATTTTATTATACCGAAACTCACACCATATGTAAAGCTACGACAGCGAATTTCCTCCAGGAAAGACAGGGTTCCCGAAAATCTCGTTTCGTTACAAAGCGTCCCACCATCCTTCCAGGAAAAATTTTGTCATGGACACCAGCTCCCGGCCATAGTTGGCGGGGAACAGGTAGGCCGACGACTGTACCGTCACCGCATAGGGCGTCAGTCCCACTTCCTTGGCCAGTTCCCCAGCCCGGTACTGGTGGTAATCGTCTGTGACCACCGCCATCTCCCGGCTCAAGCCCTGCTCTTCGATAATCTTTGCCGAATACGCCATGTTTTCCTGGGTATCCGTGGAGCGGTCCTCCTGGATAATGCGGTCGGAGTCAATGCCCAGCTCTTCCAGCTCCCGGGCCATCACCGAAGCCTCCGAAACTGGTTCCACGCTCCCCTGGCCGCCGCTGACAATACACATTGCCGCCGGGTGGGCCTGAAGATACTCCGCCGCCTTTTGGATGCGGTTCTCCAAAGACAGGCTGGGTTCCCCGTTGGGGGACACCAAACATCCCAATACAATGACCGTGGCGGAATCCGGCGGGGTGTTTTCCACCGCAGAGAAAATCAAAGTGGAAAGATAGGCGCACCAGGCCACTGCCCCAGCGAAAATTCCTGTAAAGACCCAGGCAATGACCCGCCGGGCTCCCCCTTTTCGCACCATAGCGGGGACAGCCAAAATCAGCGCCGCCCCGGCCAGACAGGCGGCCCAGCCTATCAACGTTCCCACACCCATCACACCCGCCAGGAGGCTTTGGGAAAACCACAGAAAGCCCCCTGCGGGAATCAGCAGCAGCACCCACTGTACCGGATGGATTTTCCTTTCCTGCTTTCGGCTCATACCTTGCACCTCCTGGGGATTTCAAAATATTACTGGTTACGATTATAAGCGCTTTTATAAACTGTACAAGAAACCTCTGTGAATACTGTGAAAATTTTCAGTTGACAAGCAGAACCAAAGGCGGTACCTTTAAAAAAACAGCACAAGGAGGCGGAAACTATGGAGCGAAAACACTACGACTTGGAGCCGTTCCGGGAAGCCCAACAGCGGGATTTCCCCCAAGCCCTGGCAGAGATCCGCGCTGGGCAAAAACGTAGCCACTGGATTTGGTACATCTTCCCACAGCTCCGTGGGTTGGGATACAGCGACTACGCCGTGTACTACGGGTTAGAGGACCTGGAAGAAGCCCGTCTGTTTCTCCAGGACCCCATGCTGGGGGCCAACCTGCGGGAGATTACCCAGGCCCTTTTGGAACTGCCCCAGCGCGACCCCCATCAGGTGATGGGTTCCCCCGACCACCTGAAGCTCCGTTCCTGCATGACCCTCTTCGCCCAGGCCGCTGGGGAAGGCTCCCTCTTTCAGCAGGTCTTGGAGAAATATTACCACGGGAAGCCCGATGCAAAAACCCTCTCCCTGCTGGCATAGCCGGCACAACACACCAAAGCCCTCTGTCTCCCATTTGCCGGGAAACAGAGGGCTTTTGCTTTTAGAAAAGGAAATTAGAATCTCTTCCGGGCCACATAGCTGGTATGCAGAATCTCGTGGGCCTTGTGGCCGCCGGGCTCACCCAGGAACTCCTCATAGCACTTCTTGAGGATGGGGTTCTCGTGGCTCTTGCGCAGGGGCATATTGGCGTCCTGGTCATAGAGGGCCTTGGCGCGCAATGCCTTCAAATCGGTAAAGCTGCGGACCGTTGCCGGCTGGATGGGCTGGCCGCCGCCGTTGACGCAGCCGCCGGGGCAGCACATGACCTCGATGAACTGATAATCAGCTTCGCCGCTGCGGACTTTCTCCAACAGGGCATTGGCGTTGTTCAGGCCGCTGACTACCGCCACCTTCACGTCCATGCCGGCCACTTTGTAGGTGGCCTCCTTAAAGCCTTCGGTGCCGCGGACTTCGTTAAAGTCCACCTGCTCCAAGGGCTTGCCTTCCAAGACTTCCGCCGCTGTACGCAGGGCTGCTTCCATCACGCCGCCGGTTGCGCCGAAGATGGTCGCCGCGCCGGTGGAAACACCCATAGCATCGTCGAACTTCTCGTCAGGCAGACGGGCGAAGTTCAGGTTGGCTCCCTTAATGAGCCGGGCCAATTCCCGAGTGGTCAGGGCGATGTCCACATCGGGCACGCCAGCCGCATCCTCATCGTCGCGGCCCACCTCGAACTTCTTGGCGGTGCAGGGCATAATGGATACGGAAACAATCTTGCTGGGGTCGATGCCCTCCTTCTGGGCATACCAGGTCTTGATGAGAGCGCCGGTCATCTGCTGGGGGCTCTTACAGGTGGACAGATTGGGAATCAAATCCGGGAAGTAGTGCTCACAGAACTTGACCCATCCGGGAGAACAGGAGGTGATAATGGGCAGGGGGCCGCCCTCCTTGACCCGGTGGATAAACTCCGTGGCCTCTTCCATAATGGTCATATCAGCGCCGAAATCGGTGTCGAAAACCTTGTCAAAGCCCAGGCGGCGCAGAGCGGCAACCATTTTGCCCTCCACGTTGGTGCCGATGGGCATATCGAAACATTCGCCCAGGGTGGCGCGGATAGACGGCGCGGTCTGGACAATGACAATTTTCTCCGGATCGTTAATGGCGTCCAGCACTGCCTGGCACTGGTCCTTCTCCTGCAGCGCGCCGGTGGGGCAGGCCACAATGCACTGGCCGCAGTTGACGCAGGTGGTCTCGGAGAGGGGACGCTCGAAGGCGCAGGCAATATGGGTATCAAAGCCGCGGCTGTTGGGGCCGATGACGCCAACGTGCTGCTGCTCACAGGCAGCTACACACCGGCGGCACAGAATACATTTGGCGTTATCCCGAATCAGATGGCTGCAAGACTCGTCTACAATGCTGTCGGGCACATCGCCGTCAAACCGGTCGTCCTGCTCCACGCCCAGCTCCTGACACAGGGTCTGCAGCTCGCAGGTGCCGCTGCGCTTACAGGAAAGGCAGTGACGGTCGTGGACCGAGAGCAGCATTTCCAGGGTCATCCGCCGGGACTTCTGGACTTTGGGGGTATTGGTGAAAACTTCCATGCCCTCGTTCACCGGATATACGCAGGACGCAACCAGGGAACGGGCGCCTTTCACTTCCACCACGCACATACGGCAGGCGCCGATCTGGTTCAAGTCCTTGAGGTAACAGAGGGTGGGGATGTCAATCCCCGCATAGTGGGCAGCCTCCAGGATGGTGGAACCGTTGGGCACCGAGAGGGGCATGCCGTTGATTTTAATATTGACCATATTTTCCATGGGGCACACTCCTTCCTTATCTCTTCACAATCGCCTGGAACTTGCACTTCTCCATGCAGGCTCCGCACTTGATGCACTTCTGGGTATCGATGACATGGGGCTGCTTGACGGTGCCGCTGATGGCGTTCACCGGGCAGTTCCGGGCGCAGAGGGTGCATCCCTTGCACTTGTCGGGCTCGATATAGTAGTTGGTCAGGGCTTTGCAGGCCCCGGCAGGACAGCGCTTTTCCGTCACGTGGGCGATATACTCGTCCCGGAAATACCGCAGGGTGGAAAGCACCGGATTGGGAGCCGTCTGGCCCAGGCCGCACAAGGCGTTTTCCTTGATGTAGTAGCACAGCTCTTCCAGTTTGTCGATGTCCTCCAGCTCGCCGTTGCCGCTGGTGATCTTGTTGAGGATTTCCAGCAGACGCTTGGTGCCGATACGGCAGGGGGTACATTTACCGCAGGACTCATCCACAGTGAATTCCAGGAAGAACTTAGCAATATCCACCATACAGGTGGTGTCGTCCATGACGATGAGGCCGCCGGAACCCATCATGGAACCAATGGCAATGAGGTTATCGTAGTCAATGGGCACATCCAGATGCTCCGCCGGGATACATCCGCCGGAGGGGCCGCCGGTCTGAGCTGCCTTGAACTTGTGGCCGCCGGGAACGCCGCCGCCGATTTCCTCTACGATTTCCCGGAGGGTGGTGCCCATGGGGACTTCCACCAGGCCGGTATGCTTAATCTTGCCGCCCAGGGCGAACACCTTGGTGCCCTTGGACTTCTCCGTGCCCATGGAGGTAAACCAATCGGCGCCGTTGAGAATAATCTGGGGAACATTGGCGTAGGTTTCCACGTTGTTGAGGATAGTGGGCTTGCCGAAGAGGCCCTTCACAGCCGGGAAAGGCGGACGGCACCGAGGCTCGCCGCGCTTGCCCTCGATGGAGGTCATCAGGGCCGTTTCCTCACCGCACACAAAGGCGCCGGCGCCCAGACGCAGCTCCACATCAAAGCAGAAATCCGTGTCAAAAATATTCTTGCCCAGCAGGCCGTATTCCCGGGCCTGGTCAATGGCAATCTGCAAGCGCTTGACGGCGATGGGATACTCCGCCCGGACATAAATATAGCCCTGGCTGGCGCCAATGGCATAGGCTGCAATGGCCATGGCTTCCAGCACTGCATGGGGGTCGCCTTCCAGAATGGAGCGGTCCATAAATGCGCCGGGGTCGCCTTCGTCGGCGTTGCAGCACACATATTTCTGGTCTGCCTGGTTGGCAGCGGCAAAGCTCCACTTGCGGCCGGTGGGGAAACCAGCGCCGCCGCGGCCACGCAGGCCGGATTTGCTGATTTCGTCAATGACCTCTTGGGGAGTCATCTCCGTCAGAGCCTTGCCCAAAGCGGCGTAGCCGTCCTGGGCGATGTATTCGTCGATTTTCTCGGGATTGATCACGCCGCAGTTCCGCAGGGCCACACGCTTCTGCTTCTCATAGAAGGGGGTGTGGCTCAGGGACTTGATGGTGTTGTCGTCCACCACCGTCTCCTGATAGAGCAGGCGCTTGACGATACGGCCCTTGAGCAGGTGCTCCTCCACGATCTCCGGCACATCCTCCGGGGTGACCATGCTGTAGAAGGAGCCCTCGGGATAGACAATCATAATGGGGCCCAGGGCGCACAGGCCGAAGCAGCCGGTACGCACCACGTTGACTTCCTTTTCCAGGCCCTTGGCCTTGATTTCCTTTTTCAGACGCTGGATAATCAGCTCACTGTTGGAGGAGGTGCAGCCGGTACCGCCGCACACCAGTACATTGGAACGATACATTTCGCAGCCTCCTTCGTTAAATGTTGGCGGCGCCGATGGTGTATTCGGTCACCACATTCCCGTTCACCAGGTGGTCGTTGACCACCCGCAGGGCCTTTTCCGGGGTCATCTTTACATAAGTAGTCTTTTCCCCATCGGGGGTAACCACTTCTACCACCGGCTCATACTGGCAAATGCCGATGCAGCCGGTCTGGGTAACTACCACATTCTCCAGGTGGCGCTTGGCTACCTCGTCCACCATGGCGGTGAGCACTGGACGGGCGCCAGCGGCAATGCCGCAGGTGGCCATACCCACCAGAACCCGGATGCTGTTGTCGGATTTTTCCCGCAGGCTGACTTGAGCCCGCGCTTTATCGCGAATGGCTTTCAACTCTGCTAATGATTTCATGTTGCGTCTCCTCCTTGTAGCAAATCTGTCTGTTCCTGCAAATATTCCCGGATCCACTGCACCACGTCCGGCTCATTCAGCGGGACTTCTCCTCCCAAAGCCTCCCGAAGCTGGCGGGTATCCAGCTCAGCCTGCCGCCCGTCCACCTGGTGGACAAACCAAAAATCACGGTCAGGATTGCAGGTAATCAATAGTAAAATAATATTGTCAATGTCCCCCAAAGGGATCATATCCACATGGTCCGTACAAAACCGAGCGGTCACCAGGGTCCCCTCCCCCACCCGGGACTGGATGGAGAAGTCCCCGCCGGTCATCTCCGCTTCCATTTTAAAAAGCGGCACCCCCAACCCCACCTTCCGGGTAGTGCGGGTAGTGTAAAAGGGGTCGATTACCTGGCGGACCTGTTCTTCGCTCATGCCCTTGCCGTTATCCTCAATGGAAATGACCATTTCCCCTTTCTGCCGGTCCTCCTCCACCCGGATGGTAATGAGGGACGCCCCGGCAGTAATGGAATTCTGGGCCACATCCATGACATTCAGCGAAAGCTCCCGCATGGCCCTTTATTGATACTTGGCCAGGATGCCCGGCACCTCATCGGGGGTCAGGCGGCCGTAAACATCCTCATTGACGGTGAGCACCGGGGCCAGGCCGCAGGCGCCCACGCACCGGCAGGCGGTGAGGGAAAACTTGCCGTCCTCGGTACATTCCTCCGGCTGAATGCCCAAAATTTCCGACACCTTATCCATCACAGCGGCCGCGCCCTTGACATAGCAGGCGGTGCCCAGGCAGATGGAAATATTATACTGCCCCTTGGGGGTCAGCGAGAACTGGGAATAGAAGGTGGACACGCCGAACACCTCTTCCAGGGAAACCCCCAGTCCGTCCGCCACCATGGCCTGTACCTCCATGGGCAGATAGCCGTAAATTTCCTGGGCCTTCTGGAGCACCGGCATGACGGCGCCCTGCTGGCCCTTGTGCTCTGCAATCACTTCCCGCAGTTTGGCCTCCTGTTCCGGGGTTCCTTTAAAGGGCAGATTGGTAATGCGTTTCTGCATAAATGAGATTCCTCCCTTAAACAAATTAAAAATGTGCAACCGAAGCAGCCATGATTGTTATCAAAAACCGCACCGCACAAATTCTCTGCCAGTTAAACTGGGCACAGCCGAGATTTCATCCGTGCCGGTGGTTTGTTAAAAATATAACAACGACGACCCAAATCGCATTTTGTTTTAGTATATCATACCAAAAATCGTATTATTTTCTTTTAAAGAATTATACTTAGAATCTCTTTCACGAAGAACCTTGCAAAATTTTGTGTGAATCACTCAATAATTTTTCACCTATCGTACATATCAAGCCCTGCTCCTGGTCAAACCCAACGAACCCTATGGGATTTATTTTGGCGGGATTTCCGGAAGGCCCTTTCCCATAACAAAAGCGCCCCGCCGAGGCTTTGCAGAACACAAAGCCCACAGGCGGGGCGCTCCTTTATGGATACAGCAGGCCAAAAGGCCCTATTCTTTACTTATTTCAAGGACTGTCCCAGAGCAAAGGCCTTGCGGTTCAAATCCAGCATGGCGGCCTTGCGGGCGGGGATGCACTTTTGCAGCCCTTCGTCCAGGTTCTTCTCAGAGCAGAAGGGGATCTCCTGATACAGGCAGCCCATCATGATGATGTTGGCCAAGCCCTTGAGGCCGTTATCCTCAGCCAGACGGGTGGCGGGGATGTACCGGACTGTGACGTCGGTGCGGGTGACCTTCTTGTCAATGAGGCTGCTGTCCACCAGAATCAATCCGCCGGGCTCTACCGCGTCCACAAACTTATCCAAAGAAGGCAGGTTCATGGCCACCAGCACATTGGGGGTCACCACCAGAGGGGAACCAATGGGCTCATGGGAAAGGCAGATACTGCAGTTGGCAGTGCCGCCCCGCATTTCCGGGCCGTAAGAGGGGAGCCAGGAGATTTCCATGCCCTCCTGCAGGCCGGCATAGGCCAGCACCTTTCCGGCAAAGAGGATGCCCTGCCCGCCGAAACCGGCGATGACAATATTCAAATCCTTTTGGATGCTCATACCTCTCCCTCCTTTGTCACATCTTTATAAACGCCCAGAGGATAATAGGGAATCATGTTGTTCTGGAGCCATTCCAGGGCCTCTGCAGGCGCCAGACCCCAGTTGGTGGGACAGGTGGAGAGAACTTCCACAATGGAGTAACCGCGGCCCTCGATCTGGTTCTCAAAGGCCTTTTTGATGGCCTTTTTGGCCTCGGCAATATGGCGCACGCTGTCCACGGTGACGCGCTGGGCCAGGGCCACGCCGTCCAGGCTGGAGAGCATCTCGCACACCCGGATGGGATAGCCGGCGGTTTTGGTATCCCGGCCATAAGGGGTGGTCTGGGTCACCTGTCCGGGCAGGGAGGTGGGCGCCATCTGGCCGCCGGTCATGCCGTAAATAGCGTTGTTGACAAAAATCACGGTGATATTCTCGCCGCGGGTAGCCGCGTGAACGGTTTCCGCCGTGCCGATAGCCGCCAAGTCGCCGTCACCCTGATAGGTGAACACCACGTTGCCGGGAATGGCCCGCTTCAGGCCAGTGGCCACAGCCGGTGCACGGCCATGGGGCGCCTGAACCATATCGCAGCCGAAATAGTCATAGCTCATAACGGAGCAGCCCACAGAGGCCACGCCAACGGTGCGGCCCTCTACCCCCAGCTCGTCAATGGCTTCCGCCACCAGCCGGTGGATAATGCCGTGGGTGCAGCCCGGGCAGTAATGCATAGGCACATCTGTAATGGCCTTGGGTTTAGAAAATACGATTCCCATTACCGGTCACCTCCCAGAATTTTCTGAACTTCCTCCAGCACCTCGCCGGGAGTGGGGATGATGCCGCCGGTACGGCCATAGAAATGCACCGGCACGGCGCACTGGACAGCCAGCTTCACATCGTCCACCATCTGGCCCATGCTCATTTCCACCGCCAAAAAGGCCTTGGCAGTCTTAGCGGCTTCCTGGATAGCCTTGGTGGGGAAGGGCCACAGGGTGATGGGACGAATGAGGCCCACCTTCAGGCCCATTTCCCGGGCCTTATTCACAGCGCTGCGGGCCACACGGGAGGAAGCTCCATAGGCCACTACTATCAAATCTGCGTCTTTGGTCTGGTAACATTCGGCGCGCTGCTCATTCTCTTCTATGGTATGGTAGCGCTCATAGCGCTCCCGAATTTTCTGTTCCAACTGCTGGGGCTGGAGATACAGGGAATTGATAATGTGGTGCTCCCGCTTCCCCTGATGGCCGTTAGCCGCCCAGGGCTTCTCCGGCAGAGGCTTATCCTTCCGGTCCGGCAGAGAGACGGGCTCCATCATCTGGCCCAGCATACCGTCGGCCAGAATCATGGCCGGCATCCGGTATTTGTCCCCCAGGTCGAAAGCGTCGGACACCAGGTCCACCATTTCCTGCACAGTGGAGGGAGCCAGAACCAGCATATGATAATCGCCGTGGCCGCCGCCCTTGGTGGCCTGCCAATAGTCGGACTGTGCCGGCTGGATGCCGCCCAGGCCCGGGCCGCCCCGCTGCACGTTGATAATCAAGGCGGGCAGGTCGCTGCCGGCAATGTAAGAGATCCCCTCGGACTTCAGGCTGACGCCGGGAGAGGAGGAGGAGGTCATGGCGCGGACTCCCGCAGCGGAAGCTCCCAACACCATGTTGATGGCGGCCACTTCGGATTCCGCCTGGAGATAGGTGCCCCCTACTTTGGGCATCCGTTTGGACATATACGCCGCCAGTTCCGTCTGGGGCGTGATGGGGTAACCGAAGAAATGGCGGCAGCCCGCCTGGATAGCGGCCTCGGCCAGGGCTTCGTTGCCCTTCATCAATACCTTTTCAGGCATTTCTCTCATTCCTTTCTGACTGGTTTTCTAAAACAGGCGCCGGGGGGATTTCCCGCCGGGCCTTTGGGCATTCCGTGTTACCGCTCTACGGTGATGGCCATATCCGGGCACATCATAGCGCAGGCGCAGCAGCCTACGCAATCGTCCGGCTCCATGAGGCGGGCCGGATGATAGCCCTTCTGGTTGGTTTTTTCCTTTACAAACCCGATAATCTTTTTCGGACATGCGTTGGCGCAGAGGCCGCAGCCCTTACAGGTCTCTTCATTGACAATAATCCGTGCCATGTGACGGCACCTCCTTCCCTGTTTCTCTACTATCTTGACACGCCGGACAATCTCGCCGGCGCCTTGCGTTCTTTTTCGGCTTATCAGGCTTACTCCCACGGAGAGCGGACATAGACCTTTACCGGCCGCAGGTTCGGGATTTTCCCCATGAGCTTTTCCGCCACGCCTTCCGGCGCAGTGGTAAAGGCCAGGGGCAGGCCCAGCTTCTGGGCGGCTTCTTCCCCATAGGCTGCGGCTTCTAAAATGGTATCCGCCGCCGTTTCCTGCTTCAGGTGGGAGTTATTCACCACTGCCGTGGCCTTCAGCCGGGACGCCGCCTGGATTTCTTCCAGCAGCTCCGTGGTCTCCCGGGTATCCGCCGAGAGGGGCCGGTAGCGGTTTACCACATAGTACATCTCATAGGGGCGGGGATTTTCAGAAATCAGCCGGGCATACTGGCCCAGGGCGATGGCCCCGGCGTCGTCGCCCCCTACATCCAGGATAACCAGTCCTTCCCCATCGCCGGAAACCGCCGAATGCACTGCGGGGGAAACCGCCGGCAAATCCAGCGTGGAATTGGCGTATACGGGTTTGATGAGCCTGACGCCCTTTTCCTCCAGCAAGTCCCCATATTCCGAAGAGCGGAAATAGGGATTTACCAGATCCATGTCGATGAGGGTCACCTGCTCCCCCTCCCCGGCAGCATCCACCGCCAGGTTCAGGGCCAGGTTGGTCTTTCCGCAGCCATAGTGGCCGCAGACAATGACAATGCGTTTCAAAAGCACCATCCTTTCCCGGAAGTCCGCAGGCAGGGCCTGCATTTGTATAGTATAGCACCTTTTCCCCTTTACTGCAAGAAAGCCTTTGGAATATCTGTCGATTTTACACTTTGGAAACGATATTGGAAAATGGTAACTCCTCTCCTTGATTGTGGAAAAATCCGCCTGGTTTCTTGTATCTTATAGAAAATTCCTGTATACTATTAGGGAATACCGGGCGACGAAAGGCAGACGACCCCTTCGCCCTTTGTGCTTTTTGGTACAGAAACAGGGCATACCCTCCAAAATCCTGCTCGTTTTTTTGGCAGGGAAAAAGAGAAGCTCCCTGTCCTTTAAAGCAAACAGCCTTTGGCCTTTTGGAACGCTTCTACGCCAAAAGCGCGGCGCTCCCCATATTTGAGAGGAAGGAATGACCCTATCATGGAAAACGCACAGCCCAAACGTGTATGCGACTCCGAATCGGAAATGATTCAGATTGTCCTGGCCCAGCACATCAACGGTTACAACCGCCTCTTTGGCGGCCAGCTGGTGGCCTGGATTGACGTTCTGGCCGGGGTAGTGGCCCGCCGCCACGCCGGGCGCAATGTTACCACTGCCTGTATCGACAACCTCCGGTTCCGGAAAGCCACCCATATCAATGACATTGTGGTGCTTCGGGGGCGCGTCACCCACACAGGCCGCACCTCTATGGAAATCCGGGTGGACACCTATGTGGAGGATATCAGCGGCTTGCGGGAGCAAATCAACACCGCCTATCTGGTTATGGTGGCCCTGGATGAAAACGACCGCCCCGTCTCCGTGCCTCCCCTGATGATAGAAACAGAGGAGGAAAAAATCGCCTGGGAAGCTGCGGAACGCCGCCAGGAGCTCCGGAAGCAGCGGCGCATCGAGCAATTTTAATCGCTTCCTTCCCGTTTTTCAAACGCCGCGCAGGCGGCCTGGTCCCGGGCAATGCGGGTGCCTTCCCCTATGCGGTAATTCCGGCTGAAAAAGCAGCCCTTTTTCCGGCAGAAATAATAGCCGTCCCGGCGGTAGTCCGTGGCCCGGCGGTCTTCCCAAAACCACCGGCAGTCCCGGCAAAAATTCGCCATCTCCATCACCTCTTCCCACAGTATAGCACATCCGGTAAACGCAAAACAGGCAGCGAAGGGTTTTGTCCTTCGCTGCCTGCTGGTTTTTCACGGGGAACTGGCAATGTCATCCGGCATTTTTCATCTCCAGGCGGAGCTTATCGGAAATCATGGCGATAAACTCCGAGTTAGTGGGCTTTCCACGGGTGTTGTGAATGGTGTAGCCAAAATAAGAATTGAGGATATCCACATCGCCCCGGTCCCAGGCCACCTCAATGGCGTGGCGGATGGCCCGCTCTACCCGGGAGCTGGTGGTATTGTAATCCCGGGCTACGCCGGGATAAAGCTGCTTGGTCACTGCGTTGATAATCCCCGGGTCCTCTACCGCCATGCGGATGGAATCCCGAAGGTAGTGATAGCCTTTTATGTGTGCCGGTACACCGATCTCATGAAGGATATCCGTAATCTTCATTTCCAGAGGAACATGGGGATTGGATTCCTGGTGGTGCAGAAGCTGCATCATGCGCCGGGCCGTCTCCGAAATATCCAGGGGCATCAGGGCCAGATAGGAAGCTCCGGCTCCCATGACCTCCCGCTCCAGCATGGCGTTGGTATATCCCGAAACCACCACGAAAATGGGGCCTTCCCCTTCCTTCTCCCGATGGGCTGCGTGCATCACGCCAATGGCGTCCAGCCGCGGCATAAACAGCTCCATCATTACCATATCCGGCTGGCTGTCCTCCATGGAATCCAGCACCGCCATTCCGTCCCGGGCAGCCAAAAACGGCGAAGCGCCCAAGCGGCTCAGCTCCTCCGCCATTTTCAAAGCCCATTCGTCAGAGTCCCCTGCGATGAGTATTTTTACCGGCTTATTCATAGCGTTACCCCCAGTTTCAAATTTTCTTCATGGTTATATTACCATATTATGGGAATGATAGCAAGGGCTTTTCCCAAAATTCTTGGAAGATTTTCCCATTCAGATCCAACGGATTGTCTGATTCGACGAGGTTTTCAAAATTTCCGCAAAAAATCCCCGGTATATCGAAAGCAGATTCCGGTATACCGGGGAAGATTTTCAAGAAGCTTTTGCAGAGATCTCTTCTTCCTGGGCACATTCCCACATGGTTTCGGCAAAGATTCCATAGCCTTTTTCTGGGTTATTCACCAGAACATGAGTGACTGCCCCCACCAGCTTTCCTTCCTGCACAATCGGGCTGCCGCTAAGGCCCTGGACAATCCCGCCGGTTTTTTTCAGCAGCTCTGGGTCTGTCACCCGCAGGCAAAGATTTTTCGTTTTTTGACTTTCATCGTAATTGACAGCCTCAATCTCCACATCATAATACTGAGGCGCCCCTCCGTCGATGGTGGTGAGGATTTGCGCTTCCCCGGCCCGAACCTCCTGCTTCATGGCAATGGGAAGCAATTGGGCATCTTCTGGAGACTGGAACAAAAAACCATACACGCCGGTATCCGTGTTAGCGGACATTTCCCCCATGGCCATATCACTGGAAAAATAGCCCTGTAACTCTCCGGCAGCGCCTCGCTGGCCTTTGACAATGCCGCTGATAGACACCGGTAAAATCTCCCCAGAGCCCAGAGGCATCAGTTCCTGGGTGTCCACGTCGCAGACGCCGTGGCCCAAACCGCCAAAGGTGCCGGTATCCGGGTCATAAAAGGTCAGGGTGCCAATGCCGGCCGTACTGTCCCGAACCCAAAGCCCCCCTTTATAGAGGCCGTCGATCTCACTGAATACCGGGGTCAAAACGGCGGTAAATTCCTGGCCGCTTCTCTCAGCCTCGATCGTAACGGGGCTGCCCCGGCTGGTTTCAAAAATCTGGGCCAGCTCGTTATTTTCCGAGACCTCTTTTCCCCCAGCTCGATAAATCACATCCCCGATTTCCAGTCCGGCTTCCTTGGCGGGGTTGATGCTTTTGCCGTTGCCGGTAATATCCGCAGTGCCCACTACTACTACGCCTTCCGCTTCCATTTTCATGCCGAAGGGAGTACCGCAAACCAGCACCTGGGGCGCTTCCTGGGAATATTCCAACGGAATCGACTTTACCGGAACCACTCCCAACAGGCTGATCTGGGCTTCCCGAGGATTGCCGGTAGCCGAGGCCTGGCGTTCCATTCCCAGGGGCTGGCTTATCACCTGATACCATTGGGATTGCAGCTGGGTTCCCGACTCCCCGGTTACGGTTAAAGAATCCGGGGACAGCTTCCAGGCCGCAGCCCCTGCCACCCCAATACACAGGGAAAAGGCGGCGGCAGCAGCAGCGGCCCACCGGAAAAAACGCTGTAAAAAAGGCGGCTTCCTCTTTTTTGAAGAAGCCTTTTCCGTTTCCATTTTCATTCTCACCTCCTTTCCACAAGGTTACTTTTCCACTTCCTTCGCCGGATATTTTGCCAATTTCCCGGCCGCAGACAGCGTTCGCTGCCAATCCACAGCAAAAATCCCTGACAGGCCCATTTACGGAAAATTTTACTTCTTTCAATTCCGCAAACATGTCTGTACCGCCCTTCCTGCACCATATAAAAAGCCGCCCCTTTTGCGAAAAGGGCGGCAGGATGGTTTGTCTGCCGGAATCCTCCCGGGCAGAAATTCCGGACAGTAAGTATGGTGTGGCCTTTTTGGCCGCAGCAACCAGTATACCGCCAGGGCCAAGAAAAAGCCGTCGAATCCTGGAAATGCTTTTAAAAATTTTTTGTAAATAAATAATAAAAAATTCGTCGGGAAATTTGGAAGTTTGTAGGGACGTTCCGGCAAAAAACATGGTACAATATATTGTTATCTCTTATACGGAAAGATGTGAACCATTATGAAGATCATTCTGCAAATTGGCCTGGTGCTGGGCATCTGCCTGCTGGGAGAAGCCCTTTCCCTGGTGCTCCCTATCCCCTTCCCGGGCAGCGTTATCGCCATGATATTTCTATTTCTTCTGCTGCTTTCCGGCCGGCTGCGCCCGGAGCATATCCGGGAAAAATCCGATTTTCTCCTGCAAAACATGGCCTTTTTCTTCATCCCTGCCGGTGTGGGCATTTTGGAATACGCAGATACCCTGCTGCCGGTACTGCTGCCCCTGCTCCTGATCTGCCTGATAACCACAGTGCTGACTTTTGCCGCCTCTTCCTTAACAGCACAGCTGGTAATCCGGTTACAGGAAAAGCATCGGTCTCATTCGGAAAAGGAGGAAATGTAAATGGAAATTCTCGACACCCTGACCTCGTCTCCCCTGTTTGGCATTGTGCTGTGCATCTTTACCTTTGAGCTGGGGGTATGGCTCAATAAAAAGCTGAAAACGCCTCTGTGCAATCCCCTTCTCATTGCCATTGCCCTGGTAATCGCGGTTTTGCAGGTATTCAAAATCCCGCTGGAAAACTTTATGGAGGGCGGAGACGTCATCTCCCTGTTCCTGGCCCCGGCCACAGCTGTGCTGGCCCTGTCGGTTTACAGCCAGCTGGCAGTGCTCAAAAAACACTTTCTTCCAGTGGTGTGCGGCTGTCTGGCAGGTTCTGTGGTATCCATGGCCAGCGCCGCCGGGTTGTGCATGGCTTTCGGCCTGGACGACGCCCTCACTGCCGCTATGATCCCCAAATCCGTTACCACCCCCATCGCCATGGAGATTTCCCGCCAGCACGGAGGCTTGGTAGCGGTAACGGTGGCAGCCGTCATCCTCACAGGGATTCTGGGCGCTATCTTTTCCCCGCTATTGATTAAGCTCTTTCATATTACCCACCCGGTGGCCCAGGGAGTGGGAATTGGCACCAGCAGCCACGCCGTAGGCACCTCTAAGGCCGTAGAGCTGGGGGAAGTCCAGGGGGCCATGAGCGGCGTATCTATCGGCATCAGCGGTATCATCACGGTGATATTGTCCCTGTTCCTACCTATGTAACTATAAAATTGATGCAAAAGAAGCCTGCGGGCCCGGTCTATCCGGCGTCCCACAGGCTTCTGTTTATTTTCTCAGGAAAAGGCTTTCTGATAAATTTCCGTGAGCTTCTGGTGTTCTTGCCCTACAATCATACTCACGTAGTTGCCGTCCTGTTCCACGCTGCACTTCTGGATAATGGCGTACTGTTCCGGCAGATAATCCTTATTCTGGGCCAGTTTGGACTCCATGCGCTTATCCAGCTGCTCCTTGACCCGCTGGGCCGCATTGCTGTCCACTGCCTCTACCAGAATGACTTCCTCACACTTGATGCCGGAGGTATCTACCAGGGCGGCAAACTGTTTCATATCATCCGCCTGGATGCCGTAATTGATTTGCAGGCCATTTTCGTCCAAATCCATAACGTCTGTAAAGCCCACTTCATTCTTCATAGTTTCCAGCGTTTGGGGCAAATCAGCGGATTTTCCACTGCCTCCCTGTCCACAGGCTGCCAAGCTCAAGGCCAGTACCAGAGCCAGTACCATGGCCGTCCACTGCTTCAAATGCTTTTTCATTTTCCCACTCCCTGTTTTTTTAATTTTCCGATATTCCCGGGCAATCTCCTGCCGTCAAAAATCCTGCGCATTTTCCAGCAGGTAGTCAATCCAGACCTTAGCGCCGGCATCGGTAAAGTGGATCCCCATATCCTCCGGGTCGCTGCAATAGTCAGGGTTCAGGCTGCCGTCCTCTACTTTCATCACAGAAGCCACATCGGCAAAGTGGTAACCTTTTTCCCGGGCCAGCTCTTTCAGGGCCGCATTGTACTTGTCCAGATTCTCGTTATTCAGGGTTTTCCGCTCCCGGCCCGCCAAAATAGGGGTGGCCGACTGTATGTAGATTTCCGCGTCCGGAGACTTTTCCAGAATCCGTTGGATGAGGGTATTAAGATTTGTCACCGAATCCTCTACACCGTAGAGGCCTACATCGTTCATACCCAGCATCAGGAATACCTTTTTCGCCCCCATGGCTTTAACGCCGTCCTCAACAAGCATTTTTTCCCCTTGGTACGAAGGATGCACCGAATTGGCCCCCACATCCCACAGGGCATTGCCGCTGCCTAAGCTCCCTGAGGTGAGGAATTGCGCCGTTCCCAGCACGCCCGGATGCGCCTGGCAGTAAAAAGAAAGCCGGAGGGAGACAGAATCCCCCACAAACACCGCGTCATTGAAAAAGGCAGCCGCATCAGAGGGCTCTGGTACGGTTTCCTCCGGGCCGGAAGAAGCCGTCTGGCTCTGGGAAGATTCCCCGCCTTGAATCCCAGAATCCGTCTGGGACGGCCCGCCGGAAGAAACGCATCCGGACAACAGCAGCATACCGGCGGTGAGAATAGCTGCCGCCCGATTCCATTTTACTTTCATGCTAATCCTCTTTTTGCTCCATCTACTGACATAACCGCCCGAGGGCGATTTCTCTAACAATAATAGTATACCATAGAGCACTGAAGAGAGGCAATAAAATCAGCCGATTTGTAATAAAAGTAACAGCTTTGTCATTTTTATTCGCTTTAGCCTGCACAAAAGGGCGTTCGCAGTGTTCCCGCCGCTCCGACTCTCACAAGAAATCCGCCTCTGGCGCCTGTTCCCACTCTAAAACCCGCCAGTGGCCCCTGGGAGGCTGCTCCAACCGGGCACACCAGCAATCCTCCCCAATGCGGAGATAACAGAGAGCTCGGCCCTCTTCCACAGACTTTCCGTATGCGTCGTCAATCTCAAAGGCTTCTCCATACCGCTGGGCAAATTCGTCGGAGCGATAGGCTTCCCACAGGGCGGCCTCCACATAATCCCACTTTCCCCGGCCAAGTCCTGCCGCCTCTACCCGTTTGCGGGAACAGAAGGGCAGCTCATCCCCCTCTTCCGGCGCTTTGTCCAGGGCGCCGCCGCTCAACAGCAGCAGGGCCAATCGGCCCAAGCAGCCCCCGGCCATCAGAGACCCTCCCGGGAACGCTCCCGCTCCATGTTCTTGAGCTGCCGCACATCCCGGCCGGCAAACAGAATCCGCTGGTAGCCGCCAATCATCCGGGAGACCATGCGCTCCCCATACCGGTCCAGCAGCTCCTTCATGGAGAGGTTGGTGCTGATAACCGTGGGCTTTTCCGCCATGAGCCGGGTATTGATAATATTATAGAGAGCTGTAGTCACAAAGGCTGTGGAGAACTCCGTGCCCAAATCATCCAGAATCAGCAGGTCACAGTGCAGGAGCATCTGGTTGGTGTCCTGGCGATCCTCTCCGCCATCCCGGCCAAACCGCTCTTTCTCCAAAGCTGTGACAAAATTCTGCACAGAGCCGTACACCACCCCGTAACCCTTCTGGATGGCTTCCCGGGCAATGGCCAGAGAAAGGTGGGTCTTGCCCAAGCCAGTGCGCCCCTGAAACAACAGGCTTTCGGAATGAAGGGAAAATTTCTCTGCATACTGCCGGCAGAAAGCCAATACCTGTTCCATGTGCGCCCGGGGGGAAAGCTGGTCTCCTTCCCCTCTGTCAGAGTAATACCGCAAATCGAACTGTTCGAACCCGGAGAGGGTCAGAGGGGTCATCTCATTAAGGCGGCGATAGGCCTCCTGGCGCAGAAGGCCCTTGAGACAATTACACATCCTGCCGTCAATAAAACCGGTATCCTGACACTTGCCGCAGGTATAGGCAGGTTTTAGGGCGTCCTTTTCCAGCCCGGCCTGCTGGAGAAGGGATTCCCGCTCCTTTTGCAGTGCCAGGCTCTTGTCCCGCAAACGCTCCATGGCTTGCGCTGCGCCGTTGCCTCCAAAAACTGCTTTCGCAGTACCGGCGGCCAGATGGGCCAGCTCCCCCTGGATTTCACGGGCCCGGGGGAACAGGGCGTAAAAGGCCGCCCGGCGTTCCTGCGCCTCCCCTTCTGCCCGGGTTCTGCGTCGGTTCAGCTCCGCCATGGCGGCGTCGTATACTTCGCGGCTGTATCCCATTTCGGCTCACTCCTTTTTAAAATAACCCCACCGGCTGGTGCGCTCATACTCGTCCAAATCAAAACTGGTTTCCTTTTCCTGGGTCCGGGGGGCAGCTTTCGTGCTCTGTTCCGCTGCGGCCTGCTGGGGGGTGAAGATTCCCGCCTTATGCCAGCGCTCCAAAATCCGGTTGATATAGCTCAGGTTCATCCGGCCGGTGGAATCCACACAGCGATTATAGGCTTCCCGGAGCATTTCATCGCTGAACTTCCACTCCTGAATCCAGCGCTGGGCAAACTGTTCTTCCCGGGCGCTGGGGGAACGCCGTGGAATTCCCAAGGCATTTTCCACCCTGCGCCAGGATTGTTCCGCTTCGTCCAACTGGCGCAGCTTACTCTCTGCGGCCCCATGACTGAAAATATTTTCAGAAGCCCATCCCTTGGCCACTGCCTCAATATAGTTCAGGTTGTCCCGGCCCTTGCTCTTCACATACTGGAGCAGCATGACAATGACGTCCACCGGCAGGCCGAAATCATCGTGAATCATCACCAAGCTGGAAGAAAGGCCCGGCGAAATTGGCCGGCCCAAAATCAGCTCGGCCTCCTGCATCAGGGAACGGATTTCCTGGGATTCGTTAATCCTCTGGGAAACAAACACGCCATCGGGCTTCGGAATTCGACGGGGCGGCGCTTTTTTCACCGGTTCCGGCTGCGGCTCTGGCTTTTCCTGGGGAGCCGGAAGGGTAGAGACCAGCCGGGTGGGATGAGACGCTTCCTGCTCCTGGGGAGCGGTATCTTCCTCCGGTTCCGGCTGGAATGATTCTCCTTCAGATTCCGGCTCCTTCTGGGATTCCACTCCCGGAGGCGAAAGCTGGCCGCCGCTTTCCCGCAGCAAACCTGTCTCCACCCAATACTGCATGGCATCCCGGGCATCCGCCGTGCTGACGCCTACGGCTGCCGCCAGCTTTTCAACGGAAATTTCCTCTCCCGCATGGCGCAAAACCCAAAGCAGCACTTTCAGCTGCACTGCCCCGGCCAGCCGCATATGGCGGTCTACCAGGGAGGACGGCACCGCGAACACCGAATTCCATTCCCCAAGATTGATTTGCATTTTCCAGACCATTCCTTTCCCTTTTTACTCCAAAACCATCAAGCGGCCCCAAGGGCCGCGAATTTCCTGTTGACTATTTATTATAGCATAGTCAGGGCCACCGGGAAAGGTGGAAAATTCCCAAAAAGCCAGGCCTTCCCCTCACTTTCCCTCTTCCGCTCTTTGAATTGTCCCGGCAAGAATTTCCGCAGCAACTTGCGTGCCCTCTTCATTGGGATGGACGCCGTCAGCAGCATACAGATTCCGGCTTTCGGAAAGCTCATAAAAGCGGTCTCCCACCGGGGCCAGCAGGGCATGGTTTTCCTGAGCAGCCTTTCGGTAGGCTTGGGACATTCGGCGGGCCATTTCTTCATAGGAGATTCCCAAAGCTGTCAGGCTGTCGCTCCCCTTTTGATACGCCCAGGTTGCGTAGAGAACGGGGATGGCCCCATTTTGGCGAATCTGCTCACACAGCAGACGGACACTCCGGAAAAAGCTGTCCGGCGCCGTAATCGGCCCGTTACTCATCTCTTGAAGCACCACATAGTCCCAGGATTCTTTTTCCAGAGCTGCCTGGGTACGGGCGCCCATTTTCGTTTTGGGGTTCAGCTGCTCCGCCAGTCTCGCGCCGCCCCGGGTGTGCGCCATGACTTCCGCCCCTGTGAGACAGGACAAGGCATCAGGCAAATCATTGGTAAAAATAAAGCTGTTTCCCAGCATCAGGATACGCATCGGAATCCCTCCAAATCTGTAGTATTGGCTTTATTATACTGCTTCCTTCCAGGAAAGGGCAACTTCCTGCCTTCATAGAAGGAATTTACCCACAACGCCGCAGATTTTTCATAATAGAGGCTATCTCTCTTGACAAAAATGCAGTATACTATTTCTATACTTATATACAGCTCCTGCGGAAAGAGAGGGGTGCAATTTGACTTCCTTTACGGTGGAAAAGAAAAACGTTTCGATTTTCCCTGCGGCCGGGCCGGATAGGCCGGTGATCTACCTCAATACCTTTGAGGAGGAAGGCCGGCAAATCTATGAACTGGCCCAAGCTGCCGGCTGTCCGGATTTTTCTCTGGTGGCAGTGAGCGGCCTTGCCTGGAACCATGACCTTTCCCCCTGGGAAACGCCCTCTTTGACCAGCGCCGGGGAACCCTTTACCGGCGGCGGAGAAACCTACCTGTCCCTGCTCACGGACACTATCTTGCCGCGGGCAGAGGAGATGCTCCCCGGGCCAGCATCCTGGCGAGGCGTTGCCGGGTATTCACTGGCCGGCCTGTTTGCGGTGTATTCCCTCTATCAGACGGACCGGTTTACCCGAGGGGCAAGCATATCCGGTTCCTTGTGGTTTCCGAATATCAAGGAATACATTTTCTCCCATAAAATGAAGCGCCGGCCGGACTGCCTGTATTTCTCTTTGGGAGACAAAGAGCACAAAACCCGCAATCCCGTTATGAGAGCTGTACGGCGAAACACGGAGGAAATCCAGGCTTTTTACCAAGCCCAAGGCATTGGCACCGTGTTCCAACTGAACCCGGGAAACCATTTTCAAAACGCCCCGGAGCGCACTGTGAGAGGTATTCAGTGGATGTTAGAGAGATAAGGACGCTCTATCCCTACCAGTGGAAACCAGAAAGGAGTCCAAAGAGATGAACTTTACCCAAAAGGAGCAAGAATATCTGGAGCAAGTCAAAATTCTGGGAGAAAGCGGCTCCCCGGAACTAAGCGCTCTATGCCGTAGGGCATGGGAGGATAGCCAGACAGGAGAAATTTCTCAAAAAGCCTACAGTAAAATTTACTCTATGTGCATGGAGTATGCGTATCCACGATAAGGAACCCTTACATTCTCATTTATCCTGACAAAATATGTACCGGGCCCTCTGGGCCCAGTACTTCATTTTCTCTTGGGTTTGTCAAAGGCAGGGTTAAACGCGTAAAAGTTCTTGCTGTCCAGCCTGTCGGTCAGGATGCGCAGGGCCTCGCCGAATCGCTGGTAGTGGACGATCTCCCGCTCCCGGAGGAACTTGATGGGATCCCGCACATCCGGGTCGTCGGCAAAACGCAGGATGTTATCGTAGGTCAACCGGGCCTTTTGTTCCGCAGCCAGGTTTTCGTTCAGATCCGCAATGGGGTCCCCGGTCACAGCGATGGTGTTGGCACTGAAGGGCGCGCCGCTGGCCGCCGTGGGATAAACGCCGGTGGTGTGGTCGATGAAGTAATCCCCAAAGCCAGATTTTTTAATATCCTCCATGCTCAAATTCCGGGTAAGCTGATAGACAATGGTCCCCACCATTTCTAAATGCCCCAGTTCTTCCGTACCGATATCGGTGAGAATCGCTTTCAGCTCCGGATAGGGCATTCCATATCGCTGGCTCAGATAGCGCAGGGACGCCCCCAGCTCTCCATGAGGACCGCCGTATTGGCTGATAATCAGCTTTGCCAACTCCGGATTGGAATTCTTGATCTTAATGGGGTATTGCAGCCGCTTTTCATAAACAAACATTACAGATCTTCCTCCTCTCCGGTTTCCCAAGGCCAAGGCCCAGTAATCCAGGCCCAACGGCTGGTCTGATTGCTGGATTCATGGATGGGCCCGTAGGCGTCCTCATATTTTTTCGTCAAGGCCGCAATCTTCTTCCGGTACTCGTCCAGCTTTTTGGCCGCATCGCAATTTCCAGGATGGGTGTCCAGAAAAATATGCAGCTCCCAGGCAGCAAACTTCATGGAGGAAAGCTGGCGCAGCATACGCTCCTGTTCGGTCATCTGGGTTCACCCCGCCTTCCATAAAACGGCTTGTCTAATTCCGGAAACAGTGTGCCGGCGTCCAGGGCTTTTTCGGCGGGATAAACACTGCCAAGCTGCTGGAAAGGCACATAAGCCATGGCAACCTGGGGATTTTTAGGCAGCGGGCTGATACTGCCGTCCGCCATACAGGTATTCTCCATGGAATACTCATCCATCTGTCATCGGCTCCTTTCTAAAGGAATGGGGGACGGAACCGCCGTCCCTCTTTTTCATTCTATGCAAAGCCGCAGATTTGGTGTGCGGGGGCGTTCTTCCAAACAAAAAAACCGCCGGAGAAAGGTTTCTCCAGCGGTTTTCCTTTTTAAAATGCGACCAGGCCTGTAAGCCGAGTTCTGTCGTGAACAGCCATCTATCTTGGCCGGGCGTTGCCGCCGCGGCTCCTGCCACCTTCCCGGGACGCGCCGGGCCGACGCATCATGTCCCTCTGCGGTGTTGCTCCGAATAGGGTTTGCAGAGCCGTGGGGTTCCCCCCACGCTGGTGAGCTCTTACCTCGCCTTTCCACCCTTACGTGTCGAAGACACGCGGTATCTCTCTGTTGCACTTTCCCTGGGGTCGCCCCCGGCGGCCGTTAGCCGTTATTCTTGCCCTGTGGAGCTCGGACTTTCCTCAGACGCCTGCTTTCGCCTGGCGCCCGCAGCTGTTCAGCCTGCTCGCAGGATTTATTGTACCCGCAAACCAGCGATTTTGTCAAGAGGTGGCCTCACTCTTCCCCGTACAACAGCGCTTCCAACACTGGCAGTACTGCTTCAGGGTACGCGTAAGTATCTGGAGCCTTCCCCTCTTCTATAAAGGGCTGGTGTGCGCCAAAGTACAGCGCACGCTGCTTCATAGCGTCCTCTGTCATAACCTGCACATAGCCTGCTTCCCGCTCATAGAAGGGGTCTTCTACTACCCGGGCTACGATTTTTGCCAAATCTGCGGCATAGGCCTCCAGGTCGTCCTCCTCCCGTACCACAAATTCCATGGCCCCCTCGTACTGGCCTACGCCGGTATACTCCCAATCCATGTCTTCTTTCTCATAGACTTCCCGGGCATATTGGGAGGTGAGTTTCATCTGATAGTCATCTGTCAGGCCATAGCGGCTGACACCATAGACCCGCACAGCCAGCTGCGGATGCTCCTCGGGGGTATAACGGCTGATTCCGTCTCCCTGGTCTGGGGCTAGGGTAAAAGTAGTGCTGTGAGTGTACTCCAAAGCCCGGATATCGTCCGCAGCCTCCCAGGAAAAGGGTTCCATAAAAAGCCCCAGCCGGGGATGGGCGTAGGTGATTTCCCGGGCCTCCAAAAAGCCCTGGTACCAGCGAATCTCCAATTCCCCCCAGGGCAAAACGGCTTCTTCCGGCATTCGGATGGCTCCCATCAAAAGGGACAGAGGCGTCCCCATCAACAGCAAAATCACATAGAGGGTCAGCAGAGTATTCCGAAGCCAACGCCTTTTTATCCATTTCCAGAGGGTGCCGCCCAGCAAAGCCGCGCCTGCCATCCCAGCCAGAAACCCAAAAATCCATAGGGTCACCGGCCGGTATTGCCAGCCATGATAGGCGGCTATTCCCATTCCCACAAAATATAGCAGCCACAAAATTCCATAGGAAATCCAGGCCCAGCTTAACCAGCTGGGCCTGGGGCATTTTTTCAAGCATTTACACATTCTTTGACCTCCTTTTTCCCGATTCCCCTTCATGAAGCATACCCCAAAGAGATTTCCTACTTGTGACGGAAACCTTACTCTTTTGCAAGGGCAGCCTTGGGCAACCGGTTTTCTCCTGTCTACAAATGCATTCCCTGAGAAAAGTCTTTGGCCTTTTGCAGGAGCCGAGGGTGTGGTATAATGGGCATAAGAAAGCTGTTCCCCCAATCCGCTCATCTTTTTTAGGGCGGGGCCTTACCATCAGTTAGGAGTGAATGTTTATGAAACGGGTTCTCCAATCCCCGTCCTGGTATATCCAGGAAGACGGGGCGCTGCTGCATTTGGCAGAATACATGAAGAAGCTGGGCGGAGTGTCCGCCTACATTTTAACCGACGCTTTTGCCGCAAAGAGCTTCGCCAAAATCTTGCCCCGGAGCTTTCTGGAAACCGGCGCACGCTACCACATAGAGGAGCTGCAAGGGGAATGCTGCCTGCCGGAAGTGGACCGCCACTGTGCCCTGCTGCGGCAGACAGACTGCGATTTTGTCATCGGTATCGGCGGCGGCAAGGCCCTGGATACCGCCAAGGCCGTCTCCCACTATGCCCGGCTGCCGGTGATGGCCGTACCTACTGCCGCCTCCATGGACGGCCCTTGCAGCGGCCTGGCAGTGCTGTACACGGAGGAAGGGGTCTTTGACCGGTACCTCCACCTGCGCACCAGCCCCGCCGCTGTGGCAGTGGATACCGGCGTCATTGCCAAGGCCCCGGCACGGCTCCTCTCTGCCGGCATGGGGGACGCCCTCTCCACCTGCTACGAGGCCGAGGCCTGCTGCCGCTCTCAGGGAATCACCGACGCTGGGGGCGTCAGCACCAACGCGGCTTTAGCCCTGGCCCGCCTCTGCCGGGAAACCCTCTTCCGGGACGGCGTCCAGGCCCGGCTGGCAGCGGAGTGCGGCGTGGTAACGCCCGCACTGGAAAACATCGTGGAGGCCAACCTCTATCTGAGCTGTATTGGCTTTGAAAGCGGCGGCCTGGCTGCGGCTCACGCTCTGGCCAACGGCCTGACGCTCCTGCCCGCTCTGCGCTCCGCCATGCACGGAGAAGTGGTGGCTTTCTGCACCCTGGCCCAGCTGGTGCTGGAAAACCGTCCCATGGAGGAACTGCGGCAGGTACTCTCCTTCTGCCGCTCGATTCAGCTGCCAGTGACCCTGGAAGGCCTGGGCGCCGGAGATTGCAAAGAAGAAGACCTCTACCAGGCGGCCCAGGCCAGTTTGGGAGAAAACAGCTATATGCATCACATGCCCTTTGCCGTCACTGCGCAATCGGCTTTTGCAGCTTTGCGGGTGGCGGACCGGCTGGGACAGGACTTTCTGCGTGAAAACTAAAAAGGGAAATCCCTTGAGAGGTGTCATATGAAATTCGCGTTTTTGATTTTGGGAGACTTTGATTCCTGCCGGGACCGGGCTCTGATTCACAACGGCGACGCTCAAATTATCGGGGTGTCCAGCCTGGAGGACGCCTGTCTGTGGGCCAAAGAGCTGTGCCGCCAGGGAGTGGACTGCATCGAACTGTGCGGGGCCTTCGAGGAAACGGGGGCCCGACAAGTCATCGCCGCCACAGAAAACCAGGTTCCCGTGGGCTATGTGGTTCATCTGCCGGAGCAGGATTCCCTTTTCACCACCCTGTTCGGGGAAAAGGAGGCACAACCGTGAGCAGCTTTTTGTTTGTGGGACTGGGCGGGGCTGTGGGCTCCATGCTCCGCTACGGGGTCAGCCGCATCCCCTTCCGGGGGAGCTTCCCGGTATCCACCCTCCTGGTGAACCTGCTGGGAGCGGTGCTTATCGGCTATGTAACCGGGATGGCTCGGAGCCGCCAGGCCCCGGAAAACCTGGTGCTGTTTTTGAAAACCGGAGTCTGCGGCGGGTTCACTACTTTCTCCACCTTCTCCCTGGAAGCCTTCACCCTTCTGCAAAACGGCAAGTATCTGTATGCGGGTTTGTACCTGCTTCTCAGCGTGGCCGGATGCCTGGGAGGCATCTGGCTGGGAATGCGGCTGGCCCGGTAAAGGAGGAAATCCCATGGCAAAAGAAAACTGGTATCGATTTTTAGGCGTCATTGGAGCCCTATTGCTGGTAGGCTTCGCTGTCCAAACCTGGGCCGACCTGATTCAATACAGTCAGGGAGACATGGATCCCACCTTGATGATGACTACCATGTTTATCCGAGCGGCAGAGTTCATCCTGCCGGCCATCGTGCTCTTTATCGCAGCCCTGCTCCTGAAACGAAAATTTCACGAATAACGCCCGCCTTCCTGCCCTCCGGGAATTTTCCGGAGGGCTTTTTTGTTTTGCGTCACATTTTTGGAAAAAGAGCGAGAATAAAGAATGAAAGGGAGAGGAGGAAAAAGAATGGAAGACCGGGAAATCGTGGCGCTTTTTCTCCGCAGGGAGGAAACGGCCCTGGCAGAGGCCGGGAAAAAATATGGAAAGGCCCTTTACGCCGTGGCTCAGCGGCTTCTTCGCAATCGGGAGGACAGCCGGGAGGTCGTGGGCGACGCTCTGCTGGATGCTTGGAACTCCATTCCTCCCCACCAGCCGGAAGATTTAAAAAGCTATCTTGTATGCCTGGCCCGGCGGGGAGCTGTAGACCGTCTGCGCCGCTCTCACCGGGCCAAACGGGGCTGCGGCCAAGCAGAACTCTCCATGGAGGAACTGGCGGAATGTCTGCCGGAGGGGGTCTCCGCTGAACAAACCGCAGAAGACCGGGAAGCCGCCCAGCTTCTGGCCCAAGTCTTAAACCGGTATTTAGCCGGCCTCTCCCCCACCGCCCGTCAAGTATTTGTCAGCCGGTATTTTTACGCCGATTCTATTCCGGTGATTGCCTCCAATTTTCGGATGAGCCGGGAAGCTGTCCGCAGTATGCTCTACCGCACCCGAAAGGGACTGCGAAACTTTTTGGAAAAGGAAGGAATCCCCTTATGAAAGAAAACCCTTTATTCACCGCCATCAGCGAAACAGAACCCCAGTTTTTGCGGGAAACAGAACGCGTCCGCCAAAAAGGGAAACGCCGCCGCCGGCAGTTGGTTGGGAGTGCCGGCGCGTTGTGCCTTCTCTGTCTGCTGGGAGGCGGATGGCTCCTGGCTCAGGAACAGCCTATAGAAGAAATACCGGTGAGCTCCCTCTCTTCCACCCAGCCCAGCGGCCAGGGGGTAACCATTCCCGAAAGCCAGGGCATTCCCGGGGATGGGGCCCTCAGCAGCTTCCGGTGCCCCGCCCTGTTCTATGACGGCCGGGAATACCTAGGCACCGCGTTTCTTTCTGACGATAGCCTTTTAAGCACGCGTTTGGGAACCGTGGAAACGCCTTTGGGAGAAATAGAATACGGGAACCGGCAAAGTCTTTTGTCCTCTCCGGACTGGGAAACTTATTATGAACCCGCAGGTACAACGGCAGGGGATTTTTTCTCGGTGGAGGGTTACGACCCGGAATTCCTTCTGTGTATGGAGGAATCCGGCCAACTGCGGCTGTTCCTCTCTGGGGAAGGGCGCACCTTTTTTACCGGGGAAGACCTTTTTGGGAAGCTGTTCTCGGCCAAGGGCCGGGTAAAGCGCCTGGCCCTTGGAACGGACTCAAAATCCCTTTCCGGGGAACCGGAAGACTTTTTGCAGGCCCTGTGCCAATCCCCGGCAATTCCCAAAAGCGAGATTCCACAGGAAATTCCCCGGGAGATGGTCTTAGAACTGACGGACGGCGTCTCCCTTCCTCTGGAACTCTACTCCGATGGCTATGTCGTCCTCTCCGGCCTGTGGGAAGTGGGCTTTCAAATGGAAAAAACAGACTTCTCCCCCTGGTTCCAGCAGATACCGCCTGCAGAATAAAGACCATACAAAAATCCCCCAGGGCCTGCAAGCCCCGGGGGATCCCTTTATTCATTCCAAAAATTAAGCCTTGTTGACGGAACCGAACAGCTCCATCTTCTCCTTAACGGTAGCCTTGATGGCCTCGAAGCCGGGAGCCAGCAGCTTGCGGGGGTCGAAGCCCTTGCCCTGCTGATCCTTGCCAGCCTCAATATACTTGCGGGTAGCGTCAGCAAAGGCCAGCTGGCACTCGGTGTTCACGTTGATCTTGGAAACGCCCAGGCTAATAGCCTTCTTAATCATGTCGGCGGGGATGCCGGTGCCGCCATGGAGCACCAGAGGCATTTTGCCGGTCTTCTGCTGGATGGCATCCAGCACATCAAAGCGCAGGCCAGCCCAGTTCTCGGGATACTTGCCGTGAATGTTGCCGATACCGGCGGCCAGCATGGTCACGCCCAGGTCAGCAATCATCTTGCACTCATCGGGATCGGCCACTTCGCCGCTGCCCACAACGCCGTCTTCCTCGCCGCCGATAGCGCCGACTTCGGCCTCAATGGACATACCCTTGGACTCAGCAATGGCTACCAGTTCCTTGGTCTTGGCGATGTTCTCGTCGATGGGATAGTGGGAACCGTCGAACATAATGGAGGAGAAACCAGCCTCGATGCAGGCCTTGGCGCCCTCATAGCTGCCGTGATCCAGGTGCAGGGCCACCGGAACGGTGATGTTCAGCTCTTCCAGCATCCCGTTCACCATGCCCACAACGGTCTTATAGCCGCACATATACTTGCCAGCGCCCTCGGAAACACCCAGGATCACAGGGGAGTTCAGCTCCTGCGCGGTCAGCAGGATAGCCTTGGTCCATTCCAGGTTGTTGATGTTGAACTGTCCGACAGCATAGTGGCCTTCCTTGGCCTTGGTCAGCATTTCTTTTGCAGATACTAACATGATTTTCAGTCCTCCATTTTTTGATTGGCAGGCGCCGCCGCAAAGGCAGGGGCCCACAAAGATTTTACAAAATCAGAACTTCTTTCATTATAGACCATTCCCAGCGGAAAATCAAGGGCAGCGGGGCGCTTTTCCCCATTTACCCACGGCTCTGGGCGATTTTTTCGGCCAGCTCGTTTAAATAGACCCAGCGCTCAGTCTTTTCCTCCAAAGCGGCCTCCAGGGCGGCCTTCTCCTCCAGCAGGCCCGGGAGCAGGTCATACCGGGCGGCGTTCTCCTGGATTTCCTTTTCTTTGGCGGCCAGCTTTTCCTCCAGGGCGGCGATGTCGTCGTCGATGGTCTCGAACTCCCGCTGCTCTTTAAAGGAGAATTTCAGTTTGGGCTCACGCTTGGGCTTCTCCTTCTTTTCTTTGGGCTGGGTTTCCTCTTTGGGAGAGGGAGCCGCAGCCCGGTAATCGGTGTAGCCTCCCAGATAGGGGAGCAATTCCCCGTCCGGCCCAAAGACAAACACGTGCTCCGCCATCCGGTCCAGGAAATACCGGTCGTGGGACACCGATACCACCGCCCCGGGGAAGGTGTCCAGATAATCCTCCAGGATGGTCAGGGTGCGGATGTCCAAATCGTTGGTGGGCTCGTCCAACAGCAGAATATTAGGGGCTTGCATGAGAATGCACAGCAGATAGAGCCTACGCTTTTCCCCGCCGGACAGCCGCCCCACCAGGGAATGATGCATGGCCCCGGGAAACAGGAATTTTTCCAGCATCTGAGAGGCTGTCAGGGTACCCTCCGGGGTTTGGGCCTGCCACGCAATATCACGGATAGTATCCAAAACGGTTTTGTTGTCGTCCAGCCCCTCGCACTCCTGGGAGAAGTAGCCGATTTTCACTGTCTCCCCAATGCGCACCTCCCCGGTATCCGGCGGCACCAGTCCCTGCATCACCCGGAGCAGGGTGGTCTTACCGCAGCCGTTGGGGCCGATAATCCCCAGCCGGTCCCGTCGCAGCAGGTTGTAGGAGAAGTCCCGAAACAGAACCTTCTCCCCATAGGATTTGGAGACACTGTCGATCTCCACGATTTTCTTTCCCAGCCGGGCGTGGAGGGCGGAAAGCTCCAATTCCTGCTCCGGCAGGGGCTTTTTGGCCGCGTCCTTCAATTCTTCAAAGCGGTTCACTCGGAACTGGGCCTTGGTGGTCCGGGCCCGGGCGCCCCGGCGAATCCAGTCCAGCTCCTTCTGATAGAGGGCCTTCTTTTTCCGCAGGGTGGCGGCCTCCATGGCTTCCCGCTCCGCCTTCATCTCCAAATACTTGCTGTAGTTGGCGGGATACGGGGTCAGAATACCGTTATCCAGCTCCACCATCCGGTTGCACACTCGCTCCAAAAAATACCGGTCGTGGGTGACCATGAGTAGGGCGCCCTTCCAGGCGGCCAGATAGCTTTCCAGCCACTCCACGGTTTCGCTGTCAATGTGGTTGGTAGGCTCGTCCAGGATGAGCAGCTCCGCCTGGCCAGCCAGAGCCGCCGCCATGGCCACCCGCTTTTTCTGTCCGCCGGAAAGGGTGGACACGTCCTTGTCAAACTCTGTAATACCCAACCGGGTAAGCATAGCCCGGCACTCAAATTCCGCCGACTCCTTCCGGCCCAGGGAGGCGTGGCGCAGGACCTCCTCCCACACAGTGGTGCCGGGGGTGAAGGCGGGGTTTTGAGGCAGATATCCCACCCGCATCCCCGAAGCGGTGGTGATGCGGCCGCTGTCCGGCTCCTCTTCCCCGGCGCAGATGCGCAGGAAGGTGGATTTTCCCGTGCCGTTGACTCCGATGACGCCGATACGGTCGCCGGTCTCCATGGTCAGGCTGGCGTTTTCTACAAGAGGCTTTACCCCGTAATTTTTTGAAATATTTTCTAAAGTTAAGACAATCATCACGGTTTCCTTTCAAGAGCTTGTATCCTGTCAGAACTTACAAAAAAGAAAAACCGCATGAACACTGGGTTTTCAGCATTCATGCGGTTTGTGTTGTGGTCCGAGTGGCGAGACTTGAACTCACGGCCTCTTGACCCCCAGTCAAGCGCGCTACCAACTGCGCCACACCCGGATTTGCATCAGCAACGTTTGCTATTATACAGCACGAAAAATGGAAAGTCAAGAGGTTTTTTCAATTTTTTTGCTTTTTTTAAAATTTGCCTGTGGCTCTTTATTTGCCGAACATCGCCTTTTGGCGGGAGAGGATTTTCTGCCGGCGCTGGCGGGTCATTTCTTCGTTGATAGAAATTTCCCCTTCCTCCGAAATTTCCAGCACATCTCCCTCCCGGGCTTTTTTCGGCAATTCCTGGCGCTCAATGCCAAAGAGCTTTCCGGTATCCAGCTCCTGGCAAATGGCGAAGTTTCCTTCAAAACGATCAATGCTCAATACTTTCACGGGGTTTCCCGCCTTTCTTTATTTTTCTGTATAGAATGTAAGCCCTTCTTCTGTAATGGAAAGCACAATGTTCCCCTGAGTATCCGTGCGGTAGACCTCTGCGCGGTTTTCTTGCAGGCGCTGAAGCACCTCTTCATTGGGCGGGCGGCCTGAGCCAGCCGAAATCACCGCATATTGAGGACGAGCCTGCTGCAGCAGCTGGGCACTGGTAGAAGTCTTGCTGCCGTGATGGCCAACCTTCAGCACATCACAGCCCACCTCTGCACCGGAATTCAGTATGTCCTCTTCCTCCGATTCTTCGGCATCGCCCATCAGCAGGACCGACCTCCCCGCATAAGAAGCCTTCAGCACCAAAGAACCATTGTTGCTGTCGTCCGGCTGGCTAACCGGCCCCAACACTTCCAGGGTCATTGGGCCGAGGGACAGGGAAACCCCCGCCCCAACTTGGCTAACGGGAATCTCCATCTCTTCCAGCGCGGCCCGGGTTAGCGAGTATTCCTCCGACGCCGGAATCAGGCTTTCCGGCACCTCCGGCTCCCAATACGCTTGGGGCGGAAATTCCCGGAGCACTTGAACAAATCCGCCCAGATGATCCTTGTCCGGATGGGTATTCACTGCCAACGTCAAAGTTTCCACGCCCATGCGGCGCAGATACCGGCAGATTTCCGTGCCGCAATCCACTGTACCGGCATCCACCAGAATCGTGGTCTCCCCACAATGGAGAATGATAGCGTCCGCACTGCCCACATCGAGAAAATGCACCGTAAAGCCATCGGACTTCGGGCCGCCCAGCCCCACTATCCGATACAGCGTGTGCCAGCCCGCCTGCAAAGGAGGAAGCAGCGCCGACAATAGGCAAAGCACAATCACCCCTGCCGGCAGCAAAAATCTCTTTATCTTCCCCTTCTGCCTTTTCCTTTTCGATTGTGCACGCGGCCTTTCTTCCATCCTTCATTCCCCCTGGAACGGGTTTCGCTTTTTCGGCTGGCCTGCTGCCCTTTGCCTTCTCCGGGCAGAGGCTTCACCAGGCAGTCGGGGCCATATCCAATCAGGTCGCTGCGGCCCGCCTCCCGCAGGGCCCGCACCACTACTGCGTGATTTTTCGGCTCATAGTATTGGAGCAGCGCCCGCTGCATTCCCTTTTCCCGGTCCGTGCGGGGCACATAGACCTCTTTCAGGGTGTAGGGGTCCAGGCCGGTATAGAACATACAGGTGGAGATGGTGCCGGGAGTGGGATAAAAGTCCTGGACCTGCTCCGGATGGAGGTGCTCCTTTTTCAGGAACAGGGAGAGCTCCACCGCATCCCGCAGGGTGCTTCCCGGATGGGAGGACATGAGATAGGGCACCAAATACTGCTTTTTGCCAATGGACTTGGTAATCTCGTAAAAACGCTTTTGGAACTGGTAATAGGGCTCGATATGGGGCTTGCCCATGCAGTCCAGCACCGGGGCGGAGCAGTGCTCCGGGGCAATACGGAGCTGCCCGCTGACGTGATGCTGCACCAGCTCCTTGAGAAAAGTCTCGTCCGGGTCCTGCAAAACATAGTCGTACCGCACCCCGGAGCGGATAAACACCTTTTTTACCCCAGGAAGGGCCCGCAGCCGCCGGAGAATGTGCAGATATTCCCGGTGGTCTGCCTGAAGGGCCGGGCAAGGCTTGGGGGCCAGGCACTTCTTCCCCTTGCACAGGCCCAGTTCCGCCTGCTTTTTGCAGGAGGGCAGCCGGAAATTGGCGGTAGGGCCGCCTACGTCGTGGATATAGCCCTTGAAGTTGGGCTTTTTGATGAGCTTCTCCGCTTCCCGGACAATGGATTCCTCGCTGCGGGTGGTGACGGCCCGCCCCTGGTGGAAGGCAATGGAGCAGAAATTACAGGCTCCAAAGCAGCCCCGGTTGTGGGTAATGGAGAACTCCACTTCTTCAATGGCGGGCACCCCGCCCATGGGCTCGTACACCGGGTGATAGGTACCCTCATAGGGCAGTTCATAGACCAAATCCAGCTCTTCTTGGGAAAGGGGATAGGCCGGCGGGTTCTGCACCAGAATCACGCCCCCATGGCGCTGGATGACCTTTTTCCCCCGGACGGCATCCTGCTCGTCCTGCTGCTTCCGGCAGGAAACGGCGTATTCCCGCTTGGAATCGCACACCTGCTCAAAGCTGGGGCAGTCCACTGCCGGGCCGGGCTGATATTCATGAGTGGGAATGGTATAGCAGGTGCCCCGAATATCCCGCAATCTTTCCACCGGCTCCCCGGCGTCCAGGCGGCGGGCAATCTCCACCACCTGCTTCTCCCCCATGCCAAAAATCAGCAAATCCGCCTGGGAATCCAGCAGAATGGAGGGCCGGATTTTATCGTCCCAGTAATCGTAGTGGGCGAAGCGCCGCAGGGAGGCTTCCAGCCCGCCGATCATCAGGGGCAAATCCGGATACAATCGCCGGATGATGCGGCTGTAGACAATGACCGCCCGGTCCGGGCGCAGGCCAGCCTTTTTCCCAGGGGAATAGGCGTCCTCGCTCCGGCGCTTCCGGGCGGTGGTGTAGTGGGCCACCATGGAGTCGATGTTGCCGGAGTTCACCAGAAAGCCCAGCCGGGGCCGGCCAAACCGCTGGAAATCCCGGTCGTCCTTCCAGTTAGGCTGGGCCAGAATGGCCACCTTAAACCCGGCGTGTTCCAACACCCGGGAGATGATGGCGGTGCCGAAGGTGTTGTGGTCCACATAGGCGTCCCCGGTGACCAGGACAAAATCCGCCTGCTCCCAGCCCCGGGCCCGCATATCCTCCATGGAAATCGGTAAAAATGCCATAGCTTCGTTCCTTTCTCTATCAATCCGGCTGCTGGGCGCAGCGCTCCAGCCACTGCTGGTAGGTCATCAGCACCTGCCGGGGCTTGGAGCCCTCGTGGGGGCCCACCACGCCCAGCTGCTCCAGCTCGTCAATGAGCCGCCCGGCCCGGGCGTAGCCCAGGCGCAGACGCCTTTGCAGCAGGGAGGTGGACGCCTGGCCCGCCTCCACCACGCACTTAATGGCCTCGTTGAGCATGGGGTCCTGCTCAGCTTCTCCGCCGCCTTCCTCGTGGCCCCGCTCCTGCACCGCGTTCTTTTCGATTTCCTCCATGATTCTCCCGTCATACTCTGTTTCCGCACGGGTATTCTTCACGAAGTTCACAATGGACTCAATCTCCCCGTCGCTGACAAAGCAGCCCTGGATGCGCACGGGCTTCTGGCAGCCCACCGGGGCAAAGAGCATATCGCCCTGGCCCAGGAGCTTTTCCGCGCCGCCGGTATCCAGAATCGTCCGGGAATCCACCGCCGAGGAAACGGCGAAGGCAATCCGGCTGGGGATATTGGCCTTAATCAGGCCCGTGACTACGTCCACCGAGGGGCGCTGGGTGGCCACCACCAGATGCATTCCAGCGGCACGGGCCATCTGGGCCAGCCGGCAAATGGAATCCTCCACCTCGTTGGGAGCGGCCATCATCAAATCGGAGAGCTCGTCAATGATAATGACAATCTGGGGCATTTTGGGCATGGGCTGGCCGTCCTCCGTCTGGAAATTCCGGGACTCTGCCAGCTTATTATAGCCCGCCAAATCCCGGACGCTGCAATCGGCGAAGGTCTTGTACCGGCCCAGCATCTCCGTCACGGCCCAGCCCAGAGCGCCGGCAGCCTTCCGGGGGTCGGTGACCACCGGAACCAGCAGGTGCGGGATGCCGTTGTAAATGCCCAGCTCCACCACCTTGGGGTCGATCATCAGCAGGCGCACCTCTTCCGGGGTGGACTTGTACAGGAGGCTGATAATCAGGGAGTTAATGCACACGGACTTACCGGAACCGGTGGTACCGGCAATGAGGATATGGGGCATTTTGGCCAGGTCGGCACAGGCGGGCTGGCCGGCAATATCCCGGCCTAGGGCCACGGTGAGGCGGCTTTTGGAGGCCAAAAAGGCGTTGGACTCCACCAAATCCCGCATCCGGACAACGCTCTTATGCTTATTGGGCACCTCAATGCCCACAGCAGCCTTGCCGGGAATGGGCGCTTCAATGCGCACCCCGGAGGCCGCCAGGTTCATGGCGATGTCATCGGAGAGGTTGGTAATCTTACTGATCTTCACCCCGGCCGCCGGCTGGAGCTCGTAGCGGGTAACAGCCGGGCCCCGGCAGATGTCCAGAATCTTGGTCTGCACGCCGAAGTTCTTCAGGGTCTGCACCAGGAGCTGGCCGTTATGCTGCTGCTCTTCCAGCTCCAAAGCGGCGTTGACCTGGCGGCTGGGCTCCAGCATGGACACCGGCGGGAACACATAGCCGCTCTCCTCCTGCCGCAGGGCAGGCTCCGGGGCCGGCTGGCCTTTGGGGGCGGCTTCCGGCGCGGAAGATGTTGGCCTGGATTCCGGCTGCTGGGGCTTTTCCGGAGCAGCCGGCTTTCCCGCAGCCTCCGGCGCGGGAACTGCTCCTTTGGTGGGAGCCACCGGCCCTGTCTCCGAGGAAAGCTCTGGCTCGCCGTCCATTTCTGGCTCTTCCTGGGCAAATGCCTGCAAGAGCCGCTCCCGTTTTTCGTTTGGCTGCTGCGCCGGCTCTTCCTGCTGCCGGCGGGTTTCCTCTGCCCTGCCCTTTGCCTTGCGCTGGGGCGGGTCGTCAATATCAATGTCGATATCCACCATTCTCCGGGCCTGACGCTTTTCCTGCCGCCGCTCCCGGGCCTGGCCCACATTATCCGCCACAGCTTTGGCGGGCTTGGCCATGGTGCGGAAAAGCTGAATCAGGGTGGTGCCGGTGAGAATCATAATGGCCACGAACAGCACCAGCAAAATGGCGATTTTGGAGCCGATTCCGCCAAAAATACTCACAAAAGGATAACCCAAGAGCCCCCCGGAAAGCCCGGAGCCCCCGGACTCCATGCCGGAAAGATACAACTGCCCCAATACCGGGAAATAGCCCGGGTCCTCTTCCAGCTGAATATCGGAAAATATGTAGCTGGCGGAACAGGCCAGGATAATCACCGCCACCGAAAGAAGAATTTTCGTCCGCAGATGGCCCGTTGGTTTTTCCATGGAGGTCATCACCGCCACATAAATCAGCAGGATGGGCCAAAGGATGGCCCAGGTGCCGAACATCCCTAACAGGAAATTGTGGAGCCAATTCCACACGCTTTCCCCGGGAATTACCACCATGCACCCCAACAAAACGGCGCAGGCAAAGAGGATGACCGCACGAATCTGCCCCCGCTGGCGCTTTTGCTCCGCCAATTTCTGCTCCTGGGCCTTGGTGAGGCCTTTGGCGCTCTTGGCGGAGGTCTTTTTGCTGCCGGTCTTTGCCCGGGACTGGCTCCCGGTTTTGGTTCCGCCGGACCGGCTGCCGGTGGATTTTTTGCTCCGGCTTTGGGAGCCGGTGGTTTTCTTTGCTGCCAAATTGATCCCCCATCTCTCTATGTACGGCACCCCCGCCTTCCCTGCGGAACGTGCCCCGGCATCCTTGCCGTATTGGCCGGCGGAGCCCCTGCCCCTCCGGCTATGCTTCCTTCTTCTTTTTGGTCCCCTTTTTCCCTGTGGACTTCCGGGCGGGCCTTTTCCCCGTCTCCTCAATCATGCGGTACAGGGCGTCCAGGGCGTCGGAAAGAGAACCCACCTCATCAATCAGGCCGCAGTCCACCGCGTCCGCTCCTTCCAGCACCGTGCCCACATCCATCACCAGCTCCTCGGTATTCATAAACAGACGGGTGAACCGCTCCGGGGATATGTGGGAGTTGTGGGTGACGAACCGGGTAATCCGGTCCTGCATCCGCTGGAAATAATCCAATGTTTGGGGCACCCCCAGCATCAGGCCGTTCATCCGCACCGGATGGATGGTCATGGTGGCGGAAGGGGCGATAAAGGACTTTTTCGCCGCTACCGCTAAGGGCACCCCAATGGAGTGACCGCCCCCCAGCACCAGGGACACCGTGGGCTTTTTCATCCCCGCCACCAGCTCCGCCAAAGCCAAGCCCGCCTCCACATCGCCCCCCACGGTATTCAGAAGCATGAGCAGGCCCTCGATTTTGGGCTCCTCCTCAATGGCTACCAGCTGAGGAATGAGATGCTCGTATTTGGTGGTCTTGTTCTGGGAGGGCAGCACGGTGTGGCCCTCAATCTGTCCGATAATGGTCAGGCAGTGGATCATATGGCCGCCCCCGGCGGTAATTACCGAACCGGTTTCCGCCAGCATATCCCGCTGGCGCTCTCCGGAAGGCTCTTCAGCCAGGGAAGGCTCCGGCCCTTCTGCATCCAACCAGAGCCGGTTTTTGCTGCTTTGTTCCTGGGAATTCATTGCACAGACACCTCCTGGAACATAGTGTGCCGGAAAATGCCCGCTTCATGCGCCCTATCCTGCTCAGTATATCATTTTTTACACATGGGGGCAAGCCAGAGGGCCGCCATTGCAGCTTTGGGGCTTCTGTGCTATAGTGGAAGAAAATCCAATTCTGAAAAGAGGGTTTCTCCATGGAAAACCTGCTGATTTCCTTTAATGTGGTAGCGCCCCTGTTCCTGCTGTTGGCAGTGGGAATTTTCCTGCGGAAGCTGGGGATGATCTCCCCGCAAACCGAAAGCCAGATGAACAACCTGGTATTCCGGTGCTTCCTGCCCCTTCTGCTTTTCCATAATATTATCTCTTCAGAGCCCGGCAGTTTTCAGCCCACGCTGCTGATTTTTTGCGTGGCGGCGGTGTTGGCGATGTATGCCCTGAGCTTCTGCATCACTTTGCCCCTGGAAAAGGAGAACGCCCGCCGGGGCGTACTGATTCAGGCCATGTTCCGGAGCAACTTTGTCCTCTTCGGCCTGCCGGTGACCGTTTCCCTCTTCGGCCAGGAGGCCGCCGGCACTGCCTCCCTGATGATTGCCGTGGTAGTGCCCCTGTTCAATATGCTTTCCGTCACCGCACTGGAAATTTTCCGGGGCGGCGCCATCCGGCCGGGAAAAATCCTCCGGGGCATCTTTACCAATCCCCTGATTTTAGCCTCTCTGCTGGGGCTTGTCTTTCTGTTTTTAGGGCTGCGGCTCCCCGCCTTCCTGGAAAGCGCCGTTTCTGACCTGGCCGGGGTTGCCACGCCTTTGGCCTTTGTGGTGCTGGGGGCCTCTTTCCGGTTCTCCGATATGCGCAACTATCCGCGCCAACTGTTTCTGGGGCTTTCCGTGCGGCTGGTGCTCTTTCCAGCCCTCTTTCTGCCCATTGCCGCCGCTTTGGGATTCCGGGGCCCGGAAATGGCCGCTGCTCTGGCTATGCTGGCCTCCCCTACGGCGGTCTCTTCCTTTACCATGGCCCGTCAAATGGGCGGGGACAGCTCTCTGGCCGGGCAGCTGGTGATCTTCGGCACCCTGCTTTCCCTGTTTACGGTGTTCCTCTGGATCTTCGGCCTGAAACAGCTGGCCCTGCTGTAACGGGAAATTCTGCTTGGTTTTGGGAAAAACAGCGAAACAAAAATCCCCAGGAACTCTGGGATAACATTGACAACCGGGTCAAAATACGTCATAATAAACAAGAAGGCTTTCGTCTTTTTTTATATTTCTGATGCCGTTGTTCCAGAGGCCCTGGGGCATTGCACAGGAAACCAAAATATGTTAGGAGGTTTTTCCCATGGAAAACTTGAAAAAAATCCAGATGCCCACTCCTCTGGTGGAAATGGACGGCGACGAAATGACCCGCGTCCTCTGGAAAATGATCAAAGAGATCCTCATTGAACCCTATGTGGAGCTGAACACGGAATATTATGACCTGGGCCTGGAGCACCGGGAGGCCACCAAAGACCAGGTAACGGTGGATTCCGCCATGGCCACCAAAAAGTACGGCGTGGCTGTCAAGTGCGCCACCATCACCCCCAACGCCGACCGGGTGAAGGAGTACAACCTGACCCAGATGTGGAAATCCCCCAACGGCACCATCCGCGCCCTGCTGGACGGCACTGTGTTCCGCGCCCCTATTATCGTCAAGGGCATTAACCCCTATATCCCCCGCTGGACCAAGCCCATCACCATCGCCCGTCACGCTTACGGCGATGTGTATAAGAATGTGGAAATGGTGGTGGACGGCGGCTGCAAGGCCGAGCTGGTAGTCACCCATCCCGACGGCACGGAATCCCGGGAGCTGATTCACGATTTTAAGACCCCCGGCATTATCCAGGGCCTTCACAACATTGACAAGTCCATTGAGAGCTTTGCCCGGGCCTGCATGAACTATGCCCTGGACCAGAAGCAGGATTTGTGGTTTGCCACCAAGGATACCATCTCCAAAAAGTACGACCACCGCTTTAAGGATATTTTCGCGGAAGTCTATGAAAAGGACTACAAGGACAAGTTCGAGGCCGCCGGCATCGAATACTTCTACACCCTCATCGACGACGCCGTAGCCCGTGTGGTCCGCTCCGAGGGCGGCTATATCTGGGCCTGCAAAAACTATGACGGCGACGTCATGAGCGACATGGTGGCTACCGCCTACGGCAGCCTCTCCATGATGACCTCTGTGCTGGTTTCCCCCGACGGCGTCTACGAGTACGAGGCCGCCCACGGCACCGTACAGCGCCACTATTACAAGCACCTCAAAGGGGAGCCCACCTCCACCAACCCGGTGGCGACCATCTTTGCATGGTCCGGCGCCCTGCGCAAGCGCGGCGAGCTGGACAACGTGCCCGAGCTTTGCAGCTTTGCCGACAAGCTGGAGCAGGCTACTATCGGCACCATCACCGATGGCATTATGTCCGGCGATCTGGCGGCCCTGTGCACCATCCCCAACAAGCAGGCGGTTGGCACCGAAGCCTTCATGGAGGCTATCGGCGACCATCTCAAGGCCCTGATGCAGTAAACTCTCGAATTTTCAATCCGGCGGGCGGCTCTCATCGCCCGCCCGGATTTTTATAAGGATGGTATTCAAAAATCATGCCCAAACGCGACAATATCTCCATGTCGGTAATCCGGCGCCTGCCCCGCTATTACCGATTCCTTCATCATTTGAAAAGCAAGGGCGTCAAACGGATCTCCTCCAAGGAGCTTTCGGAAAAAATGGGCTTTACTGCCTCTCAAATTCGCCAGGACCTGAACTGCTTCGGCGGCTTCGGCCAGCAGGGCTATGGCTATCTGGTGGAGCAGCTCTGCGAGGAAATGGGCAACATCCTGGGCGTCTCCAATAGATACCGGTGCATCCTCATCGGCGCGGGCAACCTGGGGCAAGCTATTGCCTCCCACCTTTCCTTTGAAACCCAGGGCTTTTCCCTGACAGGGATCTTCGACAACGACCCGGACAAAATTGGCACTACCCTCAACGACCTCCCCATCCGGGACGTCAGCACCCTGGAGCAATTCTGCCGGGAGACCCAGCCCGTGATGGCCATCCTCTGCGTGCCCCGGGCGGCGGTGGAATCCCTTTCGGACCAACTCTACGCCATGGGCATTAAGAACTTCTGGAATTTCAGCCACTACGATATCGCTATGAAGTATCCCGATGCCATTGTGGAAAACGTCCATCTCAACGACAGCCTGATGACCCTGTGCTATCGGATTTCAGACCGGGATTCCCGGCCCTCTTAATAAAACAGCTGCGCCCGGTGCGATTCTGCACCGGGCCTTTCTGTTTCCTGATAAAAAAACCGGGCTTCCTTTTTGGAAAGCCCGGTTTTCTCCGTTTTCAGCAAAATTCAGTTTTCCTCATCAGAAGGCCTTCCCTCATCCGCCGGCAAATAGCCATTGGCGATTTCCTCCATGGTGGCGCCCTTTCTGGAAGGGAGCTTCAGGGCCGGCAGGCGGTTGTTGGCGAAATAGGTACAAATGCACCCCACCGGGAAGTTGAGGTAATAGGTGATCACACGCCAGATGGCCATGGCGGGAATCACCGTACCGCCGGTGAAGAACATATTGAAGAAGAGCAGGAAACTCCCTTCGGCGCCGCCGGAAGCACCGGGCAGAGGGATAAAGGCGCTGACCATGGAAACGTAGGCCTGGGCCGCCATAATGGTCAGGGGGTCGGTGTCGTGGAAACCGAAGCTCCGGTAAATGCAGTAGGGGATCAGATACCCGATGCCGATCTGCACCACCGTAACCACGATGACCAGAGCATACATCTTCAGGGATTTGCCCATGAGCCGGGTACTGCCGTGGAACACGGACAGCTGGCTGTGAATCTTTTCATACCGCTCTTCCGGATGGCGGCACAGGTGGAGCTTATGAAGGAGATGAATCCCCTTGTGCAGGAGCTTGTCCGTAAGCCGCTCGCTAATGCAGAACAGGAGCACCAGGCCGATAAAAGTGCTGTTACAGAGCAATCCGATAATGGTGATAAAGGAAAAATTGCTCACGCTGCGCTGGAAAAAGCCCAGGCGGAATACCACCATCACCAGGGAATAGAGCACCATGATAATCTGGTAAATCAGGGTTTTCACAGCGATAATGGAGCCCGCGGCTCCGGTATCCATTCCTAGCTTGTGCATGGAATAGATCTGCATGGGCTGGCCGCCGGTAGAGAAGGGCGTCAGGGCGCTGTAGAGGATGCCCACCATGCCGATACAGAAAGAGTATCGGAACCGCCATTGGGGATAGATGAGCTTGCAGATCAGGTTCAGGGCAAACCCCTCCAGCACCCAGTTCATGGCCGCAATCCCCAGGGCCAGGAGCATCCACCGCCACGAAATTCCGTCCGGCAATTTCCGGATAGACTCAATACTGTCGGAGAAAAACAGGAAAGCGATCAGAACAATGGCGGCAATGGAAATGGTAATAATGGCAAAAAGATTTTTACGAAGGGTTTGTTTCAAATTTGCAGTCATATAATTTCTGCACTCCTTTTTCAAACGGGAATCCCAACGCCTGCGGGCCAAAGGCCCCGGCGCTGTTGAAGCCGATGCATTGCTAATTGTATAATACCCGTTCTCAAATTACAATTCCCTATTTGTAAATTTTCTATCAGCCTTCCGCTATCAGGCCTGATTACGCCTTGCCCCGCATTTCCAGATATTCGTCAAAAGTAGTCATCCGGTCAAACACACCGCCCTCCGGCAGAATTTCAATAATCCGGTTGGCCACGGTCTGGGCGAATTCGTGGTCGTGAGTGGCGAAGAGCACGATCCCCTTGAACTCGATGAGTCCGTTGTTCACAGCGGTAATGGATTCCAAGTCCAGGTGGTTGGTGGGCTGGTCCAGCAGCAGCACGTTGCTGCCGAACATCATCATCCGGGAGAGCATACACCGGACCTTCTCGCCGCCGGAGAGCACGTTCACCGGCTTGTACACATCCTCGCCGGAGAAGAGCATCTTCCCCAAAAAGCCCCGGAGATAGGTCTCCGTGGTGTCCTTGGAATACTGTTCCAGCCACTTGATAATGGACTCCTCGTGGCCGTTAAAGTAGGCGGAGTTGTCCTGGGGGAAATAGGACTGGCTGGTGGAAACGCCCCACTTAAAGGAACCGGCGTCGGGTTCCAGCTCCTCCATGAGGATTTTAAACAGGGTGGTGACGGCGATTTCGTTGTCCGCCACAAAGGCGATCTTGTCTCCCTTATTCACCCGGAAAGACACGTTGTCCAGCACCTTGACTCCGTCCACGGTTTTGGTCAGGCCCTCCACGGTGAGAATCTCCTTGCCGGGCTCCCGGTCCATGGTGAAGCCCACATAGGGATAGCGCCGGGAGGAAGCGGGCATTTCCTCCACCGTGATTTTTTCCAACAGCTTTTTCCGAGAGGTTGCCTGCCGGGACTTGGACTTATTGGCGGAGAACCGCTGGATAAAGGCCTGCAGCTCCTTGATTTTTTCCTCGGCCTTGCGGTTCTGATCCCGCATCATGCGCTGGATGAGCTGGCTGGATTCGTACCAGAAATCGTAGTTGCCCACATACAGCTTGATTTTGCCATAGTCCACGTCCACAATGTGGGTGCACACGTTATTGAGGAAATACCGGTCGTGGGATACCACGATGATGATTCCCTCATACTCCATGAGGAAATTTTCCAGCCAGGTAATGGAGTGGATGTCCAGGCCGTTGGTAGGCTCGTCCAGGAGGATAATATCCGGGCTGCCGAACAGGGCCCGGGCCAAAAGCACCTTCACCTTTTCCGCTTCGGTGAGGGCGCTCATGAGGCTGTAGAGCATCCCGTTGTCCAGCCCCAATCCCTGGAGGAGCTTGCCGGCCTCCGTCTCCGCCTCCCAGCCATTGAGCTCGGCGAATTCCGCTTCCAGCTCAGCGGCCCGGTTGCCGTCCTCTTCGGAGAAATCCTCCTTGGCATAGAGGGCGTCCTTCTCCTTGAGCACCTCATAGAGCCGGGGATTGCCCTGCAAAATCGTCTCGAAAACAGTGAACTCCTCATAGGCAAAGTGGTCCTGCTTCAAAACGGACATGCGGCTCTCGGCGTCGATAACCACTTCGCCTTTGGTGGGCTCCAGCTCTCCGGAGAGCAGCTTCAAGAAAGTGGACTTACCCGCGCCGTTGGCGCCGATGACGCCATAACAGTTGCCGGGCTGGAACAACAGGTTCACATGGGAAAACAGGTTCTGGCCGCTAAAGCTCAGTCCCAAGTCGGATACGGTAATCATAACAAAATCATCCTTTCGCGGCCCGGGAAACACCCTGGGCCGTTATTGGTTTTCAGCAAATTTTCGCCGGGACGCCGGCTCCCATGATTATAGCACGTTTTCCTCAAAACAAAAAGCCCCTGTAACAAGAAGTAGAGATGCTGGAGAACGGCGCTGTTCCGGTGTTTTACCCGCAAGCAGAGCCTCCTATATTCCCCTTCTCACTACAAAAATACAGCTCCACAATGCGATTTTCACTTCCCGCATTATGGAGCTGTTATCTGTTTTACTGAACTTGTTTTATTTGTCCGAGTTTTTTACAAAAACGGGTTCCTTACTTTCCAGTTTTCGTGTACTTATCAAACAGGTGGCTAAAATCAAAGGTCGCAAAATAGTCCGCAGGGGTCTCCGCCCGGCGAATCATCTCCACACTGCCGTCCTCCTTGAGAAGCAGCTCAGCAGAACGGAGTTTGCCGTTGTAATTGTAACCCATGGAAAACCCGTGAGCACCGGCGTCGTGAATCGCCAGATAGTCCCCCATATCGATTTTGGGCAGCATCCGGTCAATGGCAAATTTGTCGTTATTCTCACACAGGCCGCCAGTGACATCATACTTATGGTCGCAGGGGGCGTCCTCCTTGCCCAACACGGTGATGTGGTGATAAGCGCCGTATATGGCCGGACGCATCAGGTTGGCAGCGCAGGCATCCACGCCGATGTATTCCTTATAGGTATGCTTCTCGTGGACCGCCTTGGTGATGAGCATCCCATAGGGAGCCAGCATGAAACGGCCCAGCTCCGTGAAGATAGCCACATCCCCCATACCAGCGGGCACCAGCACTTCCTCATAGGCCTTGCGCACCCCCTCGCCGATGGCCATAATATCGTTGGGGGTCTCCTCCGGGCGGTAAGCTACGCCCACGCCGCCGGAGAGGTTCACAAAGCGGATATCTGCACCCGTTTTTTCCTTCAATTCCACCGCCAGCTCAAAGAGGATACGGGCCAGCTTGGGATAGTATTCATTAGTGGTGGTGTTGCTGGCCAGGAAGGCGTGGAGGCCGAAGTGCTTAACGCCTTTGGCCATCAGAATTTTGTAGCCCTCGATAATCTGCTCCTTGGTAAAGCCGTATTTGGCGTCCCCGGGGTTGTCCATAATCTTATTGGCAATCTGGAAGTTCCCGCCGGGGTTATACCGGCAGCAGACCGTCTCCGGCAGGCCGGCCACTTTCTCCAAAAAATCAATGTGAGTGAAATCGTCCAGGTTGATATACGCTCCCAATTCCTTGGCCAGGCGGAAATCCTCTGCCGGGGTCACGTTGGAGGAAAACATAATATCCGAGCCGTGGAAGCCGCAGACATCGCTCATCATCAATTCCGTCAGAGAGGAGCAGTCCACGCCGCAGCCCTCCTCCTGCAAAACTTTCAGGATAAAGGGGTTGGGGGTGGCTTTCACAGCGAAGTACTCCCGGAAACCCGGGTTCCAGGCAAAGGCCTGCTTCATGCGTCGGGCATTTTCCCGGATGCCTTTTTCATCGTATATATGGAACGGCGTAGGATAGGTTTTCACGATTTCTTCAATCTGTTCTTTCGTTACAAAGGGTCTCTTGTTCATGAATGGTTCTTTCCTCCATCTCCTGCAAAATTGCGGCATCCCCGCTGAAAAAGATGATACTGGATTCCGCGGATTTTGTCAATATCCGCCGCTATACGGCCCGGAGTCTCCCGCCCCTGCCAACAATACAGCGGCCCCGGCGAGGAAATCCCGCCGGGGCCAAAATGCTATTGATTACAGGGTCTGCACCTGAATACCGTTCTCGTCTGCTGTGACAGCCACGGCAGAGAGGGAATTTTCCCCGTTCTCCACCAAAGTGGAAGCAATACGGTCCTCCACCTCTTTGCGAATCAAGTTCCGCAAGTCACGGGCGCCGCTGCGCCCGCCGATAGAGTGCTCCGCCAGCCAACGGGCCGCCTTGTCGTCATAGGTCAGGGCAATGTGACGCTCCTTCAACGAACCCACATACTCTTCCATGAGGAGCTTGGCAATCTTGGTGTAGTCGTCCACGTCCAGGGGCCGGAAGACGATGACTTCGTCCACACGGCTGAGGAACTCCGGCCGCAGAAACTCGGACAGGGCCTTCATGGCCTTTTCCCGGCTCACCTCCGCCTCGGTGCGGTTAAAGCCCAGAGCGGACTCCTTTTTCTCGCTGCCGGCGTTGGAAGTCATGACAATGACGGTGTTTTCAAAATTCACGTTCCGACCGTGGGCGTCGGTAATGTGGCCCTCGTCCAGAATCTGAAGGAGAATGTTCATGACGTCCGGGTGGGCCTTCTCGATTTCGTCAAAGAGCAGCACCGAATAGGGGCGGCGGCGGACCTTCTCCGTCACCTGGCCCGCCTCGTCATAGCCCACATAGCCCGGAGGCGAACCGATAATGCGGCTCACCGAGTGCTTCTCCATAAATTCGGACATATCCAGCCGAATCAGGGTCTCCGGGGTGTCGAAGAGCTCCTGGGAGAGGACCTTCACCAGCTCGGTCTTACCCACGCCGGTGGGGCCTACAAAGATAAAGGAAGCGGGACGGCGGCGGGGGCTTACCTGCACCCGGCTCCGGCGCACTGCGGCGGCTACAGCCTTTACCGCTTCTTCCTGGCCAATCACCCGGGCGCTGAGGCGCTCTTCCAAGTGGGCCAGCTTTTTCAGCTCGCTTTCCTGGATGCGGCTGGCGGGAATCCCCGTCCACAGCTCAATGACCTTGGCCAGATCCTGTTCTTCCAGCTTGGCGGACTGGGCGGCTGGGGCCAGCTCCTGGGCCTGCTGCTCCATCCGGGCAATCTCATACCGGGTTTCCGCCAGCTTTTCATAGTCCGGGTCCACGCCGTCAGCGGTGAGGGCCGCCTCCTGCTCCCGGAGATTGTCCAGCTGGAACATGGCCGCATCGTATTCCGCCATGGGAAGGTTCCGCAGGGCGGCACAGGCGCAGGCTTCGTCCAGCAGGTCAATGGCCTTGTCCGGCAGGAAGCGGTCATTGATATACCGTTCCGCCAGCACAGCCGTGCGGTGAATCATCTCCGGAGGCACCTGCACCCGGTGGTACTTCTCGTAATATTCCTTGATACCGCTGAGCATTTCCTCGGTATCGCTGAGGGAGGGCTCCGCCACGGTCACCGGCTGGAACCGGCGCTCCAAAGCGGCGTCCTTTTCAATGTATTTCCGGTATTCCGTAAAGGTAGTGGCGCCGATGACCTGAATTTCTCCCCGAGACAGGGCGGGCTTCAGGATATTGGCGGCGTTCATAGAGCCTTCGGCGTCGCCGGTGCCCACCAAATTGTGAACCTCGTCGATAAACAGGATGATATTCCCATCGGCCTTGACCTCGTCCACCAATCCCTTAATACGGCTTTCAAACTGGCCCCGGAACTGGGTGCCCGCCACCAAAGCCGTCAAATCCAGCAGCTGGATTTCCTTTTTCTTCAGGCGCAGAGGCACATTCCCGGCGGCAATGCGCTGGGCCAACCCCTCGGCAATGGCGGTTTTGCCCACGCCGGGCTCGCCGATGAGGCAGGGATTGTTCTTGGTGCGCCGGGAGAGGATCTGGATGACCCGGCTGATTTCCCGGTCCCGGCCGATAATGGCGTCCAGCTCCCCGCTGCGGGCCTTGGCCGTCAAATCGGTGCAATAGGCTTCAATGTGCTTGCGCTTATTCTTTTTGTTGGGATTCTTTTTCTCCCCGCGGGCAGCCTTTTCACTGCTCCCCTGCTCCTGACCTGCATTTTGAGAATTGCCGGGAGCGCCGAAAATATTTTGCAGGAAGGAAGGAAAGGTTGCGGCCCCGCCAGGGGTAAATCCCTCTTCCCCGTTGTCGCCGTTTTCATCGGCTTCATTGGTATCCATAGCCATGAGGCCGTTCATTTCATCGGCCATGGCTTCCAGCTGTTCTTCCGTGATACCCATTTGTTCCATCAGGTCGTTTACCGGCTTAATCCCCAGCTCTTTGGCGCACACTAGGCAAAGGCCCTGGCTGCCGGAGGTATCCATGGACTGCGAAATAAACACCACAGCAGGACGCTTGTGGCATCTTGAACACATTAACATAAGAGACTTCCATTCTCTGCCGCCGCAGGCAGTCTATCTGCATAAAAGCCGTCCTGCGGCTGAATTGGACGGCTTTTTGCCCCTATTGGGCACGGGAATCAGGGCTTTGGGTCTCCCTTTTTGGCCTTGATCTCCCGGTTCATATCCAAATTATCCTTGGGGTCTGTGGAGTGGAGGAGCTGCAAAAAGATCTGGAAATACCGCACCATAGCGTAGATCATAAATACTGCGGTAATCCCCAGCAGCACGTAAGAAATCACTACCGTGGTGGTGGTATACAAATGGAAGACGCCCTCCATCACGACAATCACCACCGCCGAAATATAGAAGGAGAAAGTGGCTGCCTTGCCGTACCACTTGGCGGCGCAGGGGCGCTTCTTCTTTTTCAGCAGGATGCAGCCACCCACCAGCATTCCCAGCTCCTTGAAGACGAACACCAGCAAAATGGGAATCAGAATTGGATGCTTTACCGCCAGGCAGACGGCAATAGTCGCCTGGGTCAGCTTATCGGCCACCGGGTCCAGCATTTTCCCCAGCTCTGTAACCTGGTTGAACTTCCGGGCAATGAGCCCGTCGAACAGGTCGCTGAGACCGGAAAAGGCCAGCATGGCCACCGCCCACAATAACTGGTCGTTCAAAAAGAAATAGGCAAAGGGCCCGATTACCAGAATCCGCAATACGGAGAGCAAATTGGGAATCGTCCAGTTCTGATTTCTGTTTTTCCGCTCCAATAGTATCACCATCTACTTTCTTCCCAAATCATTTCCTTTTTCAAAGGCCGGCGCAGCCTGCCGCTACGCAAAAAGCCCCAGATATCCCTGATAAATCCAGGAGGCGTCCATTGTGCTTTGGAACCATTCCGGCCCCAGGGGCCCCAGAATCTGCGCGCAAAAGCACAGCAGCCCTACAATAAGCACACCCTGCACCAGGCCCAAGAGAGCTCCCAGACCGTGATCCAGCTGCCGGAGCACCGGCAGCCGGAAGATCCGGCCAAGCGCCCCTGTGAGGATGCGGATTACCACCAGCAGGAACACAAACAGCACCAGAGAAAACAGCGCCCGCAAAAGGGACACAATCATGGGCTGCAGCAGGTTGACCACAGCATCTGCCGCCGCGCCGCTGGCCTGGGCCACCGCCTGGTTCACAGAAGCCTCTGTAATCCCATACAAGGAGAGAGTTCCCGTAAGGATGTCCGGCATGGTGCCCAACACCGCCGAAGCAGCCCCTTCCGGCGCCACTGTCTCCAGAGCCTCCGTTACCTGCCGCAGCAGAGGGGCCCGCAGGAATTCTTCAAAGGCCCACTGGGCCGCCAGCGTCCCCAGCCAAATAGCGACTCCCATAGCCAGGGCTGTCCCGATCAGGTCCATCACCGACCGGAAAAAGCCCCGCTTCTTCCCCAGGAAAAACGCCAGCAGCAGGATGACCACCAAGATGATATCCGCTATCCATTTCATAAAGTTTCCTTTCCTGCTCTCAAAGAGCATCTTCTCCGGAAAAACCTCCGGAAAATCTTCTAAAAACTTTGTTACTACTATATCATAAACCCTCCCGGCAAACAAGCTGGAAGCTCGGGGCGCAACCTTAAATTTTCTGTTAATTCCCCCCGGGAATTATGAAAAGCTTCCCTGGCGCACCTCGCTGACTCCCAGGATATACACCATGCTTTCATTCCCCAGGGCAATGGCCCGGGCATCACTGCCGGCCTGGCAGCTGCCCAGGGATTCCCCGGTCTCGGAGGAATAGGCCGACACGGTCTTATTGGAGAGGACGGCCAAGGTCTCCCCATACAGGGAAACAGAGGTCACGTCGCCACCGGTTTCCAGTTGGGTAACAGGACTGGAAGACGCGCGGAATTCCAACACCCGGCAGGCATCGGAACCGGCGTAGCTGCTCAGGGAAAGCAGGGCCCGGCTGCCGTCCAGGCAATATGCCTCCAAAGTTGCGCCGTCATAATCGTATTCTTCCGTTTCACCGGAATTGGTATCCATCCACAGGATTTTCCGATCCCCCACAGCGCAGACTTTCCCATCTTCTCCCCACTGGGCTTCCAATAGTAAGGTATCCGCGCTCACAGCCGTATAGACCGGCTCCTCCTGGTTAAAGTCGAAAATATACAGCACCGACACCAAACCCCCGTCCTGGGCAGTAATCCCCGCCGCAAAACCCCGGACACCGTCGGCGCTCAGGGCCACGGCGGTAATATGGGTCTGGCTGAAGTCGTATTCATACTGCACCGAGCCGTCGGCCATATACACCGTCATCCGGCTGGCGTAGTCCTCCGACTGGGTAACTAAGGCGTAGCGCCCGGAAGCAGAGATGGCGCCGGTGAGGATTTTTTCCTCCGCGTCCTTTGACAACAGGCTGCGGGTATGGGTGTTAATCTGGTAGCCGGTTTCCCCCACACCGTAGATCAGATACCGGCCGCCAGCTTCCTTCACAGCGGGCTGGTTGCTGGAATGCTGCACCGACATGGTCGCCTTGCCAGTGGAATTCCAGGCAGTCAGGGCCGTATTGCTCACCAGCACCGCCTCGCCGTCCACCGAGAGGAAGTTCCCCACATCGCTTTCGCCGCCGGGCACTTCCACCGGGTAGCCGTCCCCGACGCCCATGCCCACAATCCGGGTTTGAATCCAATCGGAAATATTCTCCGGCGTCAGGCTTTCCCGGTTGAACCACCAGACCAGCACCAGCACCGCTGCCAGCAGAATCAGGCTCACCTTATAGACCCACTTGGGAACTAAAGACTTTTTCTTTTTGGACTTTTTCGTCTTCTTTTTTTTCAGCAGGTTAATCTCTTCCCCACCGCCCGGCTCCTGCTGGGGCGCATAGCGCTTGCCTTTTTTCTCCAATGTCCTCACCTCCACTGTCGGCGGCCGCCATCACAGCCTGCTGCCGCTCAAATCCATTCCCTCATAAAACACTTGATCCAGCCAAAGGCCGCAGGCCGGGGCTGTAGGGCCTGCCCGGTTCCGGTTTTTGGCTTCCAGAATCTCCGGCATCTCCTCCGGCTGGAACTTTCCCTGGGCCACCCGGAGCATGGTGCCCACCAGGATACGCACCATATTGTAGAGGAAACCGTCCGCCGCTACCCGGTAGACCACCAGGTTCCCCTCCCGGCTCCACTCTGACTTAGTGATGGTCCGGGTCATGTCCCCCCGTTCCCGGCTGTCGGTGGTGCAGAAGGAAGTAAAGTCGTGGCTTCCCAGAAAATAGCCCGCCGCCCGGTTGAGCTTTTCCAAATCCAGGGGGTACCAGTAATGCAGGGCCCGGTCCCGGAGGAAGGGGGAGCGCACCGGATGGTTCCAGATTTCATAGGCATACTCCTTGCCCTTACAGGAATACCGGGCGTGAAAGTTCATGGGCACTTCCCGGCAGTCTAATACCGCCATATCGGCGGGCAGAAAGTGGTTCAGGGCCCCTTGCAGCCGCTGGCAGGGGATAGCGCTTTCCAGCTGCATACTGATACAGAACTGCCGGGCGTGGACGCCGGTGTCCGTGCGGCTGCATCCCTTCAGGGAAGGGCGTTCCGACAAAATTTTATAAAGCGCTTCCTGAAACACCTGCTGCACCGACACAGCGTTCTGCTGCACCTGCCAGCCGTGATAGCCGGAGCCGTCGTAGCACAGGGTAATAAGTACGTTGCGGGCTGCCATAGGGCCCCTCCTTCTTATGATATAGGATATTTACAAATATACGGGGGTATCTGCGCGTGGTATCGGGCCGTTGTTTGCGCCCGGCCATAAACGCGGATTGGGAGCACATCCTATGCGCCACGCGTAGTCAGCCCCGCGACAGAATAGTCTGTTTCTCGATGCCGCTTTCCCGCGGATTGCCAGCGGAGGCGCTCCGCTAGGCCAGGGCGGGGAGGAAGATGTCTCCCAGCACCACGCCGGCCAGCACAATCAGAGTTACCACTGTGGCAATTACATCCCGCTTGCCTGCGTGAAGCTGCTTCATCTTGGTAGGCTTAATCCGGCTGTTATAGCACCGGCACTCCATGGCCATGGCCAAATCGTAGGCCCGACGGAAGGCCGACACAAACAGGGGAATCAAAATGGGGATCATGGCCTTGACCCGCTGGATCAGGCCGCCGCTCTCCATGTCCGCGCCACGGGCCTTCTGGGCGCTCATAATCTTGTCCGTCTCCTCCAGCAGGGTGGGCACAAACCGCAGGGCAATGCTCATCATCATGGCGATGTCGTGAACCGGCACCCGGAGAACATTCAGGGGCTTCATCAGCCGCTCCATGGCGTCGGTGAGCTGAGTGGGAGAGGTGGTAAAGGTGAGAATGGAGCTGCACAAAATCAGGGCGGTAATGCGAATGGCAATAAAGATACAGCGGTAAATGCCGTTCATGGTAATCTGCATAAAACCAAACTGGAAAATCGGCTCCCCACTGCCGTAAAACAGGTTCAGGATAGAGGTAAAGGCCACAATAAACAGAATGGCCTTCATGCTCTTGAGATACATCTTCACCGGCACCCCGGAAAGGAGCATCCCTGTGAGAATCAGGCCCACTACCAGGGCCATGGACACAAAATTAAAGGCAACGAAAATCAATACAATGGCGGCCAGAGTCAGCACCAGCTTGACCCGAGGGTCTAAACGGTGCAGAATAGAGCGGCCGGGAAAATATTGGCCTAACGTGATGTCACTGAGCATGGTCTTCCTCCTCTCTCTTTACCAGGGGGAGCAGGGCCCTCACGGCCTGCTCCAGGGTCAGTACCCCAGAGGGCACCGGGCAGCCCATATTCCGCAACCGGGTCATAATAGCCGTCACCTGGGGCACCCGCAGGCCCATGGATTCCAGCTCCTGGCTTCTGGCGAACACCTTGGGCGTGGTGTCGAACATAGCGGCTTTGCCCTGGTTCATCACCAGCACCCGGTCGGCAGTGCGGGCAATGTCCTCCATGCTGTGGGAGACCAGCAGAACCGTATTCTTCCGGTGCTGGTGATAGCTGCCGATTTGGGCCAACAGCACGTCCCGGCCCTTGGGGTCCAGGCCAGCCGCGGGCTCGTCCAGCACCAGCACGTCCGGGTCCATGGCGATGACCCCGGCAATGGCCGCCCGGCGCTTTTCGCCGCCGGAAAGCTCAAAGGGAGATTTGTCCCACAGAGAGGGCTTCAATCCAGTAAATTCGGCGGCCTCCTTGGCCTTTTCCATGGCCTCTTCTTCTGTCAAGCCCTTGTTTTTGGGGCCAAAGGCGATGTCCTTCAAAACCGTCTCTTCAAAGAGCTGGTATTCCGGATACTGGAACACCATGCCCACCTGAAAGCGCACCGCCCGAATTTTTTTCGGCTCGGCCCAAATGTCCTTGCCATGGAGGAGAATTTTGCCGGAGGTGGGCCGCAGCAGGCCGTTGAGCTGCTGAATCAGGGTAGATTTTCCGCTGCCGGTGTGGCCGATGACCCCCACGAACTCCCCTTCCTCAATGGAGAGGTTCACATGGTCCACGGCAGTCCGGGCAAAGGGAGAGCCGGGACTGTATACATAGGTTAAATCCTGGGTTTCCAAAACCGCTGCCATGGGCTCACTCCTTTCTCAGCAGGGCATACAGCGCCCCGACACATTCTTCTTCGTTGAGGATTCCGTCTGGAAGCTTGCAGCCGCAGGCCCGGAGCCGGTAGGCCAGCTCCGTTGCCTGGGGCACGTCCAGATGATGCTGCTTTAACAGCTCTACCTGAGAGAATACCTCTTGAGGGGTTCCCTGGGTGAGGATATTCCCCTCGTCCATGACCACCACGCGCCCGGCCTGAACCGCCTCGTCCATGTAGTGGGTAATGAGGATAATGGTGATGCCCTTTTCCCGGTTGAGCTTCTGAATGGTGCTCATGACCTCGTCGCGGCCCCGGGGGTCCAGCATGGCGGTGGGCTCGTCCAGCACAATGCAGTCGGGCTCCATGGCGATAATGCCCGCAATGGCTACCCGCTGCTTCTGGCCGCCGGAGAGCTTATACGGGGCGTTTTCCCGGTATTCGTACATATCCACCGCTTTCAAAGCCTCATCCACCCGGCGGCGGATTTCCTTGGGCTCCACCCCCAGGTTCTCCGGCCCAAAGGCCACGTCTTCCTCTACAATGCTGGCCACCAGCTGGTTGTCTGGGTTCTGCTGCACCAGGCCCACCCGGCGGCGCACCTCATAGATGGTCTCCTCTTGGGTGGTGTCCATGCCGTCTACGGTAATGCGGCCCTCTGTGGGCTGGAGCATCCCGTTAAACAGCTTAGCCATGGTGGATTTGCCGCAGCCGTTATGGCCCAGCAGGGCAACGAATTCGCCCTTGGCAATGTCCAGGGTTACGCCGTGAAGAACCTCCCGTGGCGCTTCGCCCTCGGCGGGTTCATAGGCAAAATGCACATTGTCTGCCCTGATAAATTTCATGAGTAACTCCTTTCGATGTGAAATGCCCCAGGGAGGCTTCCCGCCTCTTGGGCTTATTCCATCTTTCTTATTCTCTCCGTATCAAACATTAACCTTCAAAAATCGCCGTGCTCCCGCAGGGAAGCACCAGCCCGCTGGACGTTACCGGCAGGCCGATTTCATCCGACGACACCTTGCCGCCGAATTTCGTCTGCAGCAGCACCCCCAGCAGGTATTCCATCACCGACGGGGAAAGGCCGGTGGTGTAGGAATTCAAAATAAAGAACAGGGGCTTGTCCGCCAAAATGGGGATGCACTGGCTCACCAAGCTGTACAGCTGCTCTTCCAGCTTCCACACCTCGCCCCCAGGCCCACGGCCATAGGAGGGCGGATCCATGATAATGCCGTCGTAGGTGTTGCCCCGGCGCTGTTCCCGCTGGACGAATTTCATGCAGTCGTCCACCAGCCAGCGCACCGGACGGTCTGCAAGGCCGCTGGCCTGGGCATTTTCCTTGGCCCAGGCCACCATGCCTTTGGAAGCGTCCACATGGGTCACATGGGCCCCGGCCTTCATACAGGCCAGGGTAGCGGCCCCGGTATAGCCGAAGAGGTTGAGAATCTTCACCGGCCTGCCGGCCTTTTGAATCTTCTCCATGGCGAAATCCCAGTTGACTGCCTGCTCGGGGAAAATTCCCGTATGCTTAAAGCCCATGGTCTTGAGCTGGAAAGTCAGGCCTTGATAGCCGATCTTCCACATAGGGGGCACAGGCCGGTAATTCTGCCACTGGCCGCCTCCGGTGTTGGAGCGGTGATACCGGGCGTTGGCCTGCCGCCACAGGGGGTGCTTTTTTGGGGTATCCCAGATGATCTGGGGGTCCGGACGGATGAGGATCACATCTCCCCACCGCTCCAGCCGTTCCCCCGCAGAGGTATCCAAGAGTTCATAGTCCTTCCAGTTTGCGGCTCTCATGGCGCCATTCCTTTCTTTCCCGGGGCCGGGCCCCTTTCTCTCATGTGGTTTTTCATTGATTTTTCAATCATATTTGGCGGCACGCGTCTGCGTGGCGGAGAGAGGGTTTTCATAGGTTTACTCCATATTTTCCCGTTTTCTCTTCTTATCCTTTATTCATCGAATAACCACCTTGTCGCTCATGCCGCGACGGGCACCCCTTTTTCTTGACGAAAAGAAAAAGGGGGAAAAGATTCGTTAGGGGCTGGCATCTTGACACGCCGGGCGAAACCATTCACGGAGGAATGGTTTCGATGGCGGTCAGGCGGGCTTCTTTTTGACGCGTCCAGGCAATCATTATGAAAAAACTCTCTCCGCGCGTATTTGGGCGCTCCCGAGGTGATTGTTCGATGCATCTTCCTACGCGTGGAACCGGACCGTTGTTTGCACCTGCCCCAAACGCGGATTGCCTGCGGAGGTGCCGTGTGCCGGTGGCACACAGATAAGGCACCGACCGAAGCGGCAGCGGAGACCACTCCGCCGGTTAGGAGAGTTCCTGGCGCATGACTTCCACAACGCCTTCGGCGATGGCGCGAATCTCGTCCTCGTCTTCCCCTTCCACCATGACCCGCAGGAGGGGTTCTGTGCCGGAGGGGCGCACCACTACCCGGCCCCGGCTGCCCAGGGTTTTTTTGGCGTTGTCCACAGCCTGACGCACCTTGGTGTCCGTGTAGAACCGGAGCTTGCCTTCATTGCTCACCTGCAGATTCAGAAGCACCTGGGGATACCGGCTCATAGCGGAAGCCAAATCCGAGAGCTTCGCTTCCCGCCGGCGCAGGATGCTCATGAGCTGGCAGGCGGACATCTGCCCATCGCCGGTAGTGGCGAAATCCAGGAAAATAAAGTGCCCGCTCTGCTCACCGCCAAAATTATACCCCTGCAGGAGCATCTCTTCCAGCACATACCGGTCCCCTACCTTGGTAGCCACAAAATCCATGCCGTGGGCCTCGCAGAACTTGGCAAAGCCCATGTTGGTCATAATGGTGCCCACCACGGCGTTCTTGGCCAGCTTGCCCCGGGACTTCATATCCATAGCGCAGATGGCCATGAAGAAATCCCCGTCCACCAGGTTGCCGTTTTCGTCCACTGCCAGACAGCGGTCCGCATCGCCGTCAAAGGCCACGCCGGCATCACAGTGGTGCTCCCGGACATATTCCATCAGGGGCTCCATGTGGGTGGAACCGCAGTTATCGTTGATGTTCACCCCGTTGGGCTCCGCGTGGAGGATGTGACACTTGGCCCCCAGTTCCGTGAACAGCAGCTCGGCCGTCCGGGACGCGGAACCGTTGGCGCAGTCAATGGCAATCTCCATGCCGTCCAGAGAGTAGAGAACCGTGGATTTAATATGGTCCACATAGTCCCGCACTACGTTAGGGGTAGGCAGCACCTTTCCCACATTCCCGCCGGTAGGACAAGACGGGGTCAGGGCCTCGTCCAGCACAATGGATTCAATGCGTTCTTCCAGGGCGTCGGGGAGCTTGTAACCGTCGCCGCTGAAAATCTTAATGCCGTTGAACTCGCAGGGATTGTGGGAGGCGGAAATCATAATGCCCGCATCGGCTTTATACTTTCCCACCAGAAACGCCACTGCCGGGGTGGGCACCACGCCCAGCTGCACCACATTGGCCCCTACGCTGCACAGGCCGGCAGTCAGGGCGCTTTCCAGCATATCGCTGGAGAGCCGGGTATCCTTGCCGATGAGGATTTTGGGGTGGAGGCGGTCTTCATCCGTCAGCACCATTGCGGCGGCCCGGCCAATCTTCATGGCCAGCTCACAGGTGAGCTCACTATTGGCGATTCCCCGGACACCGTCCGTACCGAAAAGTCTTCCCATAATACGCAACTCCATTTCTTCCATTTTTCCGCCGGAGCCTGCCGCCCCTGGCACGGTGTGGATTTTTTTACTTTTTCAATATTATGCAAAGGTATTTTCTTTTACGCCTGGGAGGATCTCATAAACGGAGACCCCCATCTGTTTTTCAAAATGTTCCTTGATTTTGTAAGTAGCCTTCCACTTGGGAACCATGTAGGGATTGGGGCCGTAGCGCATGACCACGTTGACCCAGCGTTTTTCCATGAGGCAGAACCCCTTGGAAGTAGCCAATGCATCGCAAAGCTGGATGAGCCGGTCGTACTCGTCATAGGTTATCCCGGAGAGGAGCTCCGCTACCCGCTGCTTTTCCGCCTCCCCGTCCCGCTTCAGGCTCTTTCGCGGCTGCCAGGAGCCGAAGCAGCTTTCAATATCCTGCAAGGGAAAGCTGTGGGTCAGGCAAATTCTCGCCACATCCGGGAAACCCTGGCGCATCATAAAGTCGTAGCCGTCGATAATGTGCAGGTTTCCGGTAATGCCGAACCGCCGGCCAATATCGTGGAGCATCCCCAGCACCTGGGCTCTGTCCGGGTCCAGTCCGGGAACCCGCTCTGCAATGAGCCGGGCGGCCTGTCCCACATAACGGCTGTGGTCTGCCCAAAGGCCCTGATTTTGCCAAAACCCTTCCCGCAGATAAGTTTCCGCCTGTTGAATACTTGGAATCATCGAAGAACCTCCTTTTTGGAATGGGTCACAGGGTAATCCAATACCGCTGCATGACGCCCTATTCTGTCTGCACCTCATCGGCCAACACGGCATTCTCCTTTTCCTCACATTGTTGGCTTCCGCCGGGCAGGGCCCGCTCAGCCCTCATGAAAAAGGCTCTGCTGGCCGTTGGAAACTTCCCCTGGGGGCTTCAGCCCCAAATGGTGGTACGCCGCCGGGGTGACGCAGCGGCCCCGGGGAGTACGGCTTAAAAAGCCAATCTGCATGAGGTACGGCTCAATTACGTCCTCAATGGTCACGGCCTCCTCCCCGATGGCCGCCGCCAGGGTATCCAGGCCAACGGGGCCGCCATTGTAGTAGTCGATCATGGCCCGCATCATCCGGCGGTCGCCGGAATCCAGGCCCAGCTCGTCGATTTCCAGCCGGTCCAGGGCGATGCCCGCACTATTCTGGTCAATGATCCCATTGCTGATAACCTGGGCGAAATCCCGCACCCGCTTCAGCAGCCGGTTGGCAATCCGGGGCGTACCCCGGGAACGCCGGGCAATCTCCAAAGCGCCGTCCGCCGCAATGTCAATGCCCAAAATCTTGGCGCTCCGGGTGACAATCTGGGACAGCTCTTCCGGGGAGTACATTTCCAGCCGGAGTACCACGCCAAACCGGTCCCGGAGAGGGGCCGTCAGCTGCCCGGCCCGGGTGGTGGCTCCCACCAGGGTAAATTTAGGCAGGGGCAGGTGGTAGGAAGCCGCCATCTGGCCCTTGCCGGTAATGATGTCCAGGGCAAAGTCCTCCATGGCGGGGTAGAGGATTTCCTCCACACTCCGGGAAAGCCGGTGAACCTCGTCGATAAACAGCACATCCCCGGGATTCAGGTTGGTGAGCAGGGCTGCCAAATCTCCGGGCTTTTCAATGGCCGGGCCGCTGGTCACCCGCAGGCTCACCCCCAGCTCGTTGGCGATAATCCCCGCCAGGGTGGTTTTGCCCAGGCCCGGAGGGCCGTAGAGCAGCACATGGTCCAAGGACTCCTTCCGCTGCCGGGCCGCCTCGATAAACACCGCCAGATTTTCCTTGACTTTCTCCTGTCCAATATAATCGGAGAGATGCCGGGGCCGCAGGGGATTCTCCACTGCCGCGTCCTCCGGGTTATAGGCCGGGTCTACCATCCGGTTTTCAAAGTCCATTTCCGACCCTTCGTATCCTTCATATCCAAAATCCAAGCTTTCACCCCCAATCTACACCGCTGTTTTTAATCCCACTTAGGCGCCAGCGCCCGCAGGGCCTGGCGGATGAGTTCCTCCACCGGCAGGGAGGAATCCAGCTTGCCCACTACCGCCGCCGCGTCGCTGGGGGTATAGCCCAGCACTGCCAGGGCGTTCACCGCTTCTGCCGCGTTGGAGGAAGCGGACACCGCGCCCGCCGCCTGCATATCGTCCATGGAGAGGCCCACACTGGCGTCCCCTCCCATTTTCTTGACTTTATCCTTTAATTCCAGGGCAATCCGCTGGGCCAGCTTGGGGCCCACGCCACTGGCCCGGGTCAGGGCCTTGCTGTCCCCGGAAGCCACTGCCATGGCCACCCGCTCCGGGCTCAGCTCCGAGAGAATGGCCAGCCCCACCTTGGGGCCCACGCCGCTGACGCCGGTGAGCATTTTGAAGCAGTTCAGCTCGCTCTGGGTGGCAAAACCAAACAAGTCCAGCGCATCCTCCCGGACATTCAGGTGGGTGTACAGGGTGACGGTCTCCCCCAAAGGGGGCAGGTTCCGCTGGGTGCTCAGGGACGTGAGGCACTTAAAGCCCACGCCGCCGCACTCCACCACCACAAAACCCATTTCTGAATGGGTCAGCTTGCCTTTCACACTATAAAACACAAATATGACCTCCCTATTAACCCCGCCGAAGCAGGCTTCTCCGCAGGGCAGACCCCGCCGCCTGGCCATGACAAATGGCCATAGCCAACGCATCGGCGGTATCGTCCGGCTTGGGAATCTCCTGCAAACACAAGAGGCGCCGGGTCATCTCCATGACCTGGGGCTTTTTGGCCCCGCCATAACCTGTCACCGCCATTTTCACCTGCATAGGGGTATATTCAAACACCGGCACCCGGGCTTTTTGGGCCGCCAGCAGGATGACCCCCCGGGCCTCGGCCACGCCGATAGCCGTGGTCTTGTTATTGCTGAAAAACAGCTTTTCCAAAGCCATGGATTCCGGCTTCCACTTTTCCAGCACCGAAGAAAGGGCGTCATAGATAATTTCCAGCCGCCGCTCAAAGGGCTGTCCCGCCTTGGTGACGATAGCTCCATGCTCCAAAGAGCGGTAGCGGCCGCTGTCCGCGCGCACAACCCCGTATCCTACAATGGCATAGCCCGGGTCCAGGCCTAAAATAATCACAAAAACGCTCCTTCCGCCGGGCATTCCCGGATAATCCGTTTTATTATAGCACACCCCGGAAGGAATGAAAAGGAAAAGCCCGGTTTCCCGGCAGATTTTCCGGAAACACGGGCGTTTTGGCTGACGGAGAGAGTTCTCATTCAATTCGCGGGAACAGGTAGGGCTGTGCGGAGGTAAGTTATATTTTTAGTTTTTTCTCATCTCTTCTCGTCTCTTCTAGATTTCATAAAGATATGATAAAATAACATCGAAAAAGCAGTCCATCACTATAAGGGCGGGCGCATAGTATGCGCACCCAACCCGCGGGAGAGCAGGCATCTATCAACAGCCTGTTTTCTCGCGAAGGTAATGGGAAGTGAAAAAAGAGCTTCCTATAGATGTATATCCATACTCCGCGAGGAATCAGGTTGTTGTTTTCCTCGGCCTTAAACGCGGACTGCCAGCGGAGGCTACTCCGCCGATGTATGTTACTGATTCAGATCTGTTTCAGTTCTGCTTAGTGCTAATCGGTTTAGCTGGTTTGTTTATTGCAGCCGCTTCCAACATAAAAAAGAAATAGCCGCCCAACCCCTCGAAAAGTTGACGGCTATTTCTTAGCTAAAAACTGGAGGGCAAACCGTTGATGGATTGCCTTTTCTGTTTTTATGATAACATTTTTTCTTGAAATGTCAATCTTGCAAAGGAAACTCTATCAAAATCTTCAGCAATTAGTGATTTATCACTGACATTCTCTTCGTGTAAATGTTACACTTTTTGCATAAAAATAAGTTTTTGGAGAAGTTTCTATGGATATGTCTTATGCGTTAAAAAAACGGGTTTTAGAGTTATGCAAGGCAAAGGAAATCTCTATTGGCGAGCTTGCGAGGGTGTGCGGGATATCCTCATCGGGCCTTCGAAAAATTTTAAACGGAAAAAGCCGAGGACCTAAAATGATGACGATCAAAAAATGTGCGACGCTTTGGAAATCACCTTAGGGGAATTCTTCTCTACTCCGGAATTCGATGCACTAGAGCAAGAAATCCAGTGAGGCCAGCGTAAACACAGCCAACAAAACACCCCGCCGCCTTGGACAGTGCCGCTCCAAAGCAACGGGGTGTTTTTCTGCTGGGGCCTTTACCGCAGGCCCATCCGTTCCAGGGTCCGACGGTCCGGCTTCCCGGCAAAATATTTTTTCAAAACCTGCCGGAACAGGGGCTCCTTGGTATCCGCCAAGGCAAACAGCGTCATGGACGCGCACAGCCTTTGGCTGTCTACAGGCCCAAAAATCTCCTCGGCGCTCTTTCCTTCCAGCCCCAGCAAAACCCTGGTGGCTTCCATCAGATGAACGCCCAACATGGGATGGTTTAAAAAGATTCGAGCCTCCCGCACATCCGAAAGGCTGTAATCCCGGGAGGTCTGCCCCAGGTCCTTGATCTGGGGAAACATAAACCACATCCACTGGCCTTCCCGCTTCCCCTGGCGAAGCTCCGCTAACGCCTGCCGGTAATTTTCCCTATGTGCTCTGACAAATCGGTCTAGATCTACATCCACCATATGGGCCCTCCTTTCCTATGATAAAAAGAGCGGAGAATCAAGGCCTCCGCTCCAACAGATCTTCTATATCCTTACAGCAGAGTTACGCCTGCGGCTTCACAGGCCGCCCGGGTTCCGTCATCCCAAACAGACACCTGTACTTCGCCGATATGAGCCTTGCCCAGCAGCAGCATACACAGCCGGGATTGGCCGATACCGCCGCCAATGGTCAGGGGCAGGGTGCCATCCAGCACCATTTGATGGAAGGGGAACCGGCGGCGGTCATCACAGCCGGCCTTGGAAAGCTGGGCGTCCATGGTCCGGGCGTCTACCCGGATTCCCATGCTGGAAACCTCCATGGCCTCTCCCAGAATCTCGTTCCAGAACAGCAGGTCGCCGTTCATATGCCAGTCGTCATAGTCCGGAGCCCGGCCATCGTGACGGCGGCCGGAATGCATAGTATCCCCGATTTCCATGAGGAAGGTAGTCTTATGCTCCCGGACATACAGGTTTTCCCTCTCTTTGGGGCTCTTGTTGGGATACAAATCCTCCAGCTCCTGGGCGGTGACAAAGGAGATTTCCCGTTCCAGCACCGGCACGTGCAGGGAAGGATAGGATTCCCGGAGCATATCGGCGGTGGCGCAAATGGACTCCACGATCTTTTGTACCGTCTCTTTCAGAAATTCGATATTCCGGCGGCCATCGGGGATAATGGCTTCCCAGTCCCACTGGTCCACATAAATGGAGTGGAGATTATCCATATCCTCGTCCCGGCGGATGGCGTTCATGTCCGTCACCAGGCCATAGCCCGGCGCAAAACCATAGCGGTACAGGGCATAGCGCTTCCACTTGGCCAGGGAATGGACAACCTGGGCGCAAGTACCGGTTTCCCGGATGTCAAAGGATACCGGACGCTCTACATTATTCAAATCATCGTTGAGGCCGGAGGAAGCATCCACGAATAAGGGGGCGGAGACGCGGGTCAGATTCAGGGCGTTTTCCAGATTCAGGATAAAATTCACCTTGATTTTGTCGATTGCCTGCTGGGTCTCAAAAAGGGTCAGCCCCTTAGCGGGGTCATACTGTGGGGGAATGATGGTCTGGCTCATGGGAAACGTCCTTTCTTTCATGGAATCAGTAGGGTGCAGGATTGGGAAAAGGTCCCTGCAAAATATACGCTTTGCAAAGAAAGGCGTTGCGGCAGACCCGCAGCGCCTTTTCCATGAATTATTATACGTTTTTCCAATAGCCTTGTCAAGATAAACGATTTTACACTTTATCCTATTACAACAGCGCCGAACGGAGAATTTGCAGGATTTTCTTTTCCCTCCGGCTTACCTGCACCTGGGTCATGCCAAGCTGCCGGGCCGTTTCACTCTGGGTACAGTGACCGAAATACCGGGTGGTGATGAGTTTCCGGTCCCGCTCCTCCAAGGTGTCCAGGGCCTGTTCCAGGGCCACCCGCTCGGAAACCGCCTCCTGGGGAGCCTCCTGGGCCACATCCCGCTGGGATTCCTCTTCCCCATCGTCCCCCACTGTCAGGGAAAGGGCCGGCAAACCGGCCTCCAGGGCCAGCGCCGCCTCTTCCACCGTTACCCCCAGGATTTCCGCCAGCTCACTGACAGCCGGTGTCCGGCCCTCCCGGGCGGCAAAGGATTCGGATTCCCGCCGGGCCTTCATGGATAATTCCCGCAGGCTCCGGGATACGGAAACCGTGGTATTCTCCCGGAACAGCCGCTTGATTTCCCCTAAAATCACCGGTACAGCATATGTAGAAAACCGCAGCCCCCGGCCTGCATCAAACCGGTCTGCCGCCTTTACCAACCCCACGCAGCCAGCCTGGAACAGGTCATCGTATTCAATGCCCCGTCCCCGGAACCGCTGGGCACAGGCATGGACCAGGCCGGTATTGCCGGCGATAAAGGCCTGCCGGTCATCCATGTTCCCTGGCCCGGCGGAGCAGGTTCTTTTGCAGGGTGACAGTGGTGCCCTTTCCCGGCTGAGAGCGCACCGACACCTTGTCACAGAAGCTCTGCATGACGGCAAAACCCAAGCCGGCCCGCTCCTCGCCTCCGGTGGTATACAGGGGCTCCATGGCTTTCTCCACGTCCTCAATGCCCACGCCTTTATCCCGGATTTTTACCACGACTTTCCCGGTCTCATACAGCCGGGCGGTAATGGTGACCTTACCGATAGTCTCCCGGTAGCCGTGGACAATGGCGTTGGTGACGGCCTCCGAAACCGCCGTTTTCAAATCCGCCAGCTGGTCCAGGGTAGGGTCCAGCTGGGCGGCGAAGGCCGATACCACTGCCCGGGCAAAGCCCTCATTGGAAGAAACACTGGGAAAAGAGACAGACATTTCATTCATTGGTTTCATGAGGTTCCCTCCTTTCGATAGCGACCAACCGGTCTAGGCCGGAAAGCCCTACCAGCTTTTCCACCTGAGGGGAGAGATTTTCCAAAATCACCCGGCCATGCCACATTTGCATGAGCCGGTGGCGGCCCAGAATCAGCCCCACCCCAGAACTGTCCATAAAAGGCACCTCAGAAAAATCCAGGCACAGGCGCAGGGGCTTCACTTTTTGTGCCGCACCGTCAATCTCCTCCCGGACAGACCGGGCGGTATGGTGGTCAATTTCACCGGTAATGCGGGCGGTTAACGTATCGTCCCGCAAAAGGAGCCGGACTCCCATAGCTGTTCACACCTTTCCTCTCTGCATTGGAGTTCCCCTCCACTATACCGGACAAGCCCCGCAAAATTACGGGAAAAAGGGAGATGCGTCTATCAATAGACCGATAGCATTTTTCCGTCAAGATGCGGCCTTGCCGAATTCCAGGCCCACGTCCCCCGACTTGCTGGAAACTGTCAGGGTTTCTGTGCCGCCGCCTCCCTGGACGGCTTGGGTTTCCTGTTCCGCGCCATTCAGCAAAATTTCCCCAGCACTGCACAGGGCCGTATAGGAAAAATCTGTTTCCGGCCGGGAGGTCCGGTAGAACACATCCCCGTATTGGCTCTCTATCGTACCGCCGCCCAGGTCTCCCTGGGCGGTAATCGCTCCATTTTGGCAAGAAATCTTCAAATTTCCGACAGTTGCCTCCTCCAGAGTCACATCCCCATAGAGGTCCTCTATCTGTACCGTATCAGCCGAACAAGCAGAAGCAGCGAAGGTCCCCGAAGAGAGCTGGGCCGAAAGGGCCTGCGCTGTCACCTGCTCCAAAGAAACATCCCCATATTCGTCTGTCAGGGACAACTGGCCAATCTCCCCGGAGGACAAATGGATATTCCCGGACTGGGCGGTAATCTCCGCCTCCTGGGCCGTCACATTCAAAAGGGAGATATCCCCGTAATCGTTATTGATTTCCAATCGATTGGCATTTAGATTTTCCAGGGCAAAGTCATCCCCACTGCCGGAAATGGAAACTGTCTCCAAAGGCGCTTCCGCCGGATAATAGACCGTCACCTTGTGAGACTCACCCAGTAATTCCCAGAAAGGCAGATACAGCTGCAAATAGACATTGCCCTGTTCCCGGGGGAGGCGCTGGATGGTCAGCGTCCCGTTTTCCACCCGCCACTGGTAGGAATCCTGGCCCTGCCACTGCACGGAAAAGCCACAGTGGTCCGAGGGAACAAATTCCACTTGTGCGGAACCGGTTTCCAGCTCTACCCGGGAAAATTCTTCCGTTTCCGGCTGGTCGATGGCATGGGAAGCTGTCTGCTCCTCCCGGGTAATGGCGTGTATACCGGAAGCATCCACTACCATCCCCGGTTCCGAACCAAGGGCAAACCCTACCGCTGAAAGAAGGATTCCGCAGGCTGTCAGGCCGCCCAGGACACTCCAAAAGACCCGATTGCTCTTTTTCATTTGTTCTTCCTCCTTACCAAAACCTTCCCAGCAAATTTGGCCACACCGGAAAATCCCTTTTTACAGAGACAAACTGTAGCAAATACCAATGCCCCGCCAATACAGGCTACTATCAAGCCGATTCCCCCGAAGAACAGCCCCGTAGCCGGGGACGACACCAACAGCACCAGGGCACTTCCAAAGGTGAAGACCCCTGCCAGCACCAAGCTGGCCCCGGCACAACCAAAAGCCAGGATAATCGCCAACAAGACCACCACCATGGCCGCTGCCGTCACCAGCACTGCCAGAGCAACCGGCAGTGCAATGGGCGCGGCAAACAGAGCCGCCAGCACCATGCCCAATGTGTGCAGACCATTTTTGGCTCCGGAATCCTCCTGCCGCACGGCATATTCTCCGATGATTCCCGCTGCTACCTGCTCCGGAGTCCCCAGCTGGGCGATAACTTCCGCCTCATGTTCGGGGCCGGCCTCTTCAAAAAATTCCTCGTAATACCGCAGGGCCGTTTCCCGTTCTTCCTTTGGCAGCCGCCGGAGGAGCCGCCCCAGGCGGTTGAGATATTCCGTCTTATTCATCCTTGTCACCATTCCTTTCTGTATCCGTCAGCAAAATGGAATCAATGCCCGACCGGTAGGTCTTCCACTCCTCTCGGTACCAGGCGAGCTGCCGTTCCCCTTCCGGGGTGATTTGATAGTACCGCCGGTTCCGCCCATCAAAGGGCTGGTCATAGGCCGTCAGAAACGCCTCCCGTTGGAGCCGCCGCAGTACCGGATACAATGTAGACTCGGAGACCCCCAGCTTTTCTTTGATTTGCTGCGTCAGGGCATATCCGTAGGTGTCCCCTTTTGAAAGCACGGCCAGCACACAAGCGTCCAATAAAGCGGCACTGGTTGGAAACACCATTTCCTCACCTCCTTTATGCGTTAACCACCGCATTTACGAATCTGACAATATTATATTTCGTATAATATTGTTTGTCAACACTCCTCTCCTAATTTTCAAAATAAAATTGTAAAAGGAAAGCCATCCGCTGGGCCGCGGATGGCAAAAAAGAGGAAATCGTGGAGCCAATCCCAGCTTTACAGCATAACGCTGCCGTTTCTGGGAAAAATAGGGTAACTTTATCAGAGAAAGGATGGCTCGCAGTGGAATATCTCAAAGCCTTTCTGGTAGGGGGCGCCCTGTGCCTCATCGGGCAGCTCCTCATCGACAAAACAAAATTGACCCCCGCCCGCATCCTGGTGGGATACGTCACAGCGGGGGTCATCCTCACAGCCGTGGGGCTGTATGAACCTTTAGTAGAGTGGGCTGGGGCCGGGGCCACGGTGCCTCTCAGCGGCTTCGGCTACTCTTTGGCCAAAGGGGTGGAACAGGCTGTTCTGGAAAACGGATTCCTGGGGGCCTTTATGGGAGGCGTCACTGCCTGCGCCGCCGGGGTGGCGGCCGCTGTATTCTTCGCTTTACTGGCAGCATTGATTTCTAAGCCCCGGAATAAGTCCTGATATTTTAAAAGAGGCTCAGCTGCTGAACCTCCGGCTTTCGGTAGGAACGGGCGGTTTCCCGCAGCACTTCCTTGGGGAGCTCCCCGGCAAAGGCGGAGGGCTTACCCCCACTGGTGAGGAGCAGCTCCTCCCGGGCTCGGGTCATGCCCACAAAGAACAGCCGCCGTTCTTCTTCCAGATTCACCGGCTCTCCCTCCCGCTCTAAGGGAAGGGTCCCTTCTTCCAGCCCGGCCAGGAACACCACCGGGAACTCCAACCCCTTGGCGGCGTGGAGGGTCATGAGGCGCACCGCCCCGGAGGGATACCGCTTCCGGCTCCGGCGCACGTCGCCCTCTTCTCCCAAGTCCAGCGCGCTGAGCAAATCAGCCATGGTATCGTAAAACACCGCAGTTTCACACAGCTGCTCCATGGCGGGGCTGTCCCCATGACGCTCCCGCCAGCCGTCTAGCAGCTTCCGGGGCTTCTCCCTTCTCACCAGGGGAAGCCCCTTTTCGTATTCTTCCAGCCACAAGGCCAGATGGCCAAAGCCCCCCAGCTCTTCCCGCAAAGGCTCCAGTCCAGGGGGATTCTCCGTGGAAAAAATCTCCTGCATCCAGCCTACTAAATGAGCCGGGCAGTCCCACACCAGACGCAGGCAAGTGGCCAGGGCCACGGTGTCCTGGGAATTCAGCAAAAACCGGTAAAAGGCCAAAGCCCCCTGGACATCGTCCTCTTCCAGCAGCCGGCCCCGGCCGGAAACCACACAGGGGATGCTGTCGTGAATCAGGGCCTTTTCCACCTGCTCCAACCGGCGGCGGGTGCGGCACAGTATGGCAATTTCCGAGAAGGAGCGAGGGGCTTCCTCCGGGCCGCCCATTTCCTGGGCCTCCAGCATATCCACGCCGCCGGTCATCCGGCGAATCTCCTTGGCAATCCACACGCTCTCGTCAAAGAGGGTGGCTGCCTGCACCAGCCGCACCGGATTGGCCGCCGGGGCATGGGCCTTCATCACCCGCTCTTCGCCGGGATTGTGGCCGATTACTTCCCCCGCCGCCTGCAAAATGGCCGGGGCGGAACGGTAGTTGTCCGTCAGGCGGATACAGGCGGCTTCCGGAAAGTCAGCCAGCAACCGGTCAAAGCAGGCGGCGTCTGCTCCTCGGAAGCCGTAGATAGACTGGTCCGGGTCGCCGATGACAAACAGGCTCTTGCTGTGCCCGCTCCAATGGGCCACCAGTTGGCGCTGCACCGGGTTACTATCCTGGAACTCGTCCACCAGCACATGGGTAAAGCACTTCTTTTTTGCCACGTCCATTTTCAGGGCGTCCAGAAGCAGGCTGTCCACGTCCCGGGCCCCCAGGGATTGCAACCGGGCCTCATAGGCCTGGGCCATTCCCGGGGCCAGGGATTCCAGGGCTTCCTCACTGCCGGGAAGGCCGTTTCGCAGGTTGGAAAGGGCTGTCCGCACCTTTTTGGGGGATTCCTTGCTCCCCATTTCAGCGAGCAGGCTGCGGATTTCCTCCAATACTTCCCGGTCGGAGAGCAGGGGACGCCGCTCCAACAGGGAGAGGCTCACTCCGTGGAAAGTGCCCACTGTCAGGCCCCGGAGGGCTTTTTTACCTCCCAGCTCTTCTTCCAGACGGCTGCGCAGCTCCTGGGCCGCCGCCTGGGTAAAGGTGACGGCGGTGATTTCCGAGGGCTTGGCCCGACCGCTTTGCAGGAGCCAGGCAATCCGGGCGATGAGGGTACGGGTCTTGCCCGCTCCCGGGCCAGCCACCACGGCGGTGACCGCCGCCGGGGACTCCACCGCCGCCTGCTGTTCCGGGTTCAGGCCGGCAGCCGGGGCCGGAGCCTTTTCCACCGGCGAGGGGGCGGCCTTCTGCACCGGTTTTTTGGCCGGCTTCTTGGGGAGGATGGCCTGTTCCGTTGCCTGGAACAGGGAGGTCTGCCCCAAAAAGTTCTCCCGCTCCTCCTGGGAAAACACGGAAATCACTCCGTATTCCCCGTCATAGCCGGCAGATTTCCGCACTTCCCCGGCCCGCATCCGCCGGAGCCCCTCGGCAATGAGGGGCCCGAAGGCCCGGGAGACCTCTTCCAGGGGCGCTTCCCGGAGAATGGTGAATTCCGGCCCCAAAGCCCGGAGCATGTGGAAATACTGCTCCTGGACTTTTTTGGAACCCGCGGAAAGCCCCGTAGACGAGGCGATGAGCTCCGGCAGGGGCATGAGGCTCTCAAAGGGCTTGGCGTTGGCCGGGCGGAACCCGGCGGGCCGGTCGGCCAGTTCCTCTACCCGGTGCTGGACCCCGATAGTGAGCTTTTTCCCGCACACCGGGCAGCGGCCCCCCAGCTCCAATGCCTGGGAGGGCTCCAAACACAGGCGGCAGTTCCGGTGGCCGTCCAAATGGTATTTCCCTTCCTCCGGGAAAAATTCCAGAGTGCCGGCAAAGCCCTCCCCGGTCTGGATGGCCCGGGCCATGGCGGGATAGGAAAGCTCTGTGTCGATTACATCCGCCTCCCGGCCCAGCTTTTGGGGAGAATGGGCGTCGGAGTGGGACACCAGGGTCAGCCCGTCCAGGGCAGAAACCTGCCAGTTCATGGGCGGGTCCGAGGAAAGGCCTGTTTCCAAAGCGTGGACATAGGGGGTTAAATCCTCATAGCATTCCTCTATGGTGTCAAAGCCGGAAAAGGCCCCGAACAGGGAAAAATGAGGCGTCCAGATGTGGGCGGGGATGTACACGGCCTCCGGGCAGGTTTCCAGGACAATTTCCAGCAAATCCCGGCTGTCCAATCCTAAAATGGGCCGGCCATCGGAGTGGAGGTTTCCAATAGCCTCCAGCTTTTGCGAGAGGGATCCCGCCGCTTCCAGGCTGGGGAGCAGAATCACATGGTGAACCTTCCGGGTGCGGCCGTTCTTTTTGTAAATGGTGCTGATTTCCCCGGTAATGACAAAGCGGGGATCCGGCGCGTTTGCCGGGGCGCCTTCCAGACGCAGCTCGGGACGCAGGGTGTAAAAGCCCTCTTCGGCGGGAACCAGCATCTCCCCTAATTCCTGCCGCCAGGCCGGATGGGTAAAGTCCCCGGTACCCACTACCCCAATGCCCTTATACCGGGCCCACAAGTCCAAATGGGGCGCGTCCCCTTCCTTACTGGTGGCCCGGGAAAACCGGGAGTGGATATGGAGGTCGGCAATATACATAGGCGAATCTTCCTTTCTCATGGCCTTTTGGGGATTTCCAGATAAGAAAAATGGGACTCCGCCGGGCAGGCGGAATCCCAACATGCGGAAACCGGGAAATCACTGGATAGAGCAGTCCAGATAGCGCTCCAGTTCTTCCTCGTCCTTCTTCTTCCGATCCAGGAACAGAAGGATCGCAGTGACAGCAGTGGCCACTGCTGCCGCAATCGTAACAATCCCGATAATCAGACCGGCTTTGTTGCACTTTTTCATACCTGAGCACCTCCAAAATTCAAGAAAAATCACATTGAGAGAAACGAATTGACAAATCAAAAGGTTCCTATCCCTTATGATACCCAAATTTTGTGAAAAAGTCAAATAAAATCCTGTTTTTCGGGCAAAAATAAAAAGCAGAGTGCAATACTCTGCTTCTTTTAAGTCCGGAAGTTCCGGTAAATCAAGAGTTGGACCATCGGCCGAAACCGCTTCTGATCCCAATCAGGCGCTGGCGTTCAGCTTGCGGGCCAGAGCGGACTTCTTTCTGGCAGCAGTGTTCTTGTGCATAATGCCCTTGGCAGCAGCCTGGTCAATCTTCTTGATGGCAACGCGGACAGCCTCGGCCTTATCGGCAGCATTGTTCTCAATGGCAATATTGGCCTTCTTCATATCCGTCTTCAGGGCGGAATTGATGGCCTTGTTCCGCATGGTCTTGGTGGCAATCACCTTAACGCGCTTCTTGGCAGACTTAATATTCGGCATGGTCACACCTCCTTCTACACGTTTTCGCGTACAAGTAATCATAGCACGGAAACGGGGAAAATGCAAGATTTTTTTGAAAATTCCCCGTTTTTCCGATGACAGAAATCTCTTTTGAGAAAGGAAGAATTTTGGCAATGATGTATCGTACCGACCTGGCGCTGGAAGCAGCCGCCGCATTTGGCGGCGGACAGGAGGGCTATACTGTCCGGCGGGAAGCCTTTTCCGGCCGCAGCGCCGTCACAGTGGAAATCCGCACCCCTGAAGCGGCAGAGCGCCTGCAAAAACCCATGGGGAAATACTGCACCATTGAGCTGCCCCCCTTTTCCGACGCGGTAGACCCGGAGGGCAAGGGGGAATCCCTCATCGCCAAAAAGCTCCGGGAAATGCTGCCGCCCCAAGGGGAAATCCTGGTCATGGGCCTGGGAAACCGTTCCCTGACGGCGGACGCCCTGGGCCCAAAAACCGCCGACCGGGTACTGGCTACCCGGCACATCCGGGAAGAACTGGCCCGGGTGGCGGGGCTGGAAAACTTGCGTCCTGTGGCGGTGTCCTCCCCCGGGGTTCTGGGGATTACGGGCATTGAGACAGCGGAAATCCTGCGCTCCCTGGTGCAGGAGCTGCAGCCGGCGGCGGTAGTGGCAGTAGACGCTTTAGCGGCCATGGATTTGCATCGGATGGGCCGCACGGTGCAGCTTTCCGACAGCGGCATTGCCCCGGGATCTGGGGTGGGGAACTGCCGGCCCCGGCTGGACCAGGACTCCATGGGGGTGCCGGTTATTGGGGTGGGGGTGCCTACAGTGGTGGACGGCATGACCCTGGCGGCAGGGCTGCTGCACCTGGACGAAACCGAACGGGAACGGTTAGAGCCTCTGGCCACATTCCCGCCTTTGACGGTGACCGTGCGGGAAGTAGACCTGCTCATTGCCCGGGCGGCTTCCATGGTGGGGATGGCCATTAACCGGGCCTTAAACCCGCAAGTAGACCGTCAAATTTTTCTGGAGCTGACAGAAGGAACCTAAGGCCCCAGAGAATCCTCCAAATGCACAAAACCCGCCGGTTTCCATATTATAGGAAGGAAACCAGGGCGTATATCGCCCGAAAAGGAGGATTTCATATGGCCGAGCATGATTTTTCCCCTGACGCCAGTGGGAGCTTTAAAGAAGCCGTCTGTATCGATGCGATGCGAATCTATGATTCCTGTAGCGATAAGGACTGCTTGGAGGATATCCGCGTGCTGTTCCCCAAATCCCAGCAGGAACTGGTCAACTGCGCCACCAACGTCCGCATCCGGGACGTTGAGGTGCTGACGGTCTATCTGGATTTGCAGCCCGTGCCCTTTAACAAGGGCTTCTACTCCGTGGATATGACCTTCTTCTTTGACGTCTCCCTGGACCTGTTCCGGGCTCCGGCGTCCGGCCCCATTGCAGTACATGGCATTTCCATCTTCAGCAAGAAGGTGATCCTGTACGGCAGCGAGGGCAACGTGAAGATGTTCTCTTCCGACGGTTCCGCCGACGAAATCGACAGCACCGACTGCAAAGTGCTTCCCAAAGCCACGGTACAGGTAGCCCAGCCCATTGCCCTTTCCGCCCGCATCTGCGACGGCAGCCCCTGCGGCTGCGAATCCTGCTGCCGGATTCCCGAATGCATCTGCAGCCGGTACGGCGGGGAATTCGAAACCGGCGCCTGCCCCCGCACGGTGTACGCTACCATTGGCCTGTTTATCATCGTGCAGATTGTCCGCAACGTCCAGATGCTCATTCCCGCCTACGATTTCTGCATTCCCGAGAAAGAATGCGAAGCTTCTTCCGACAACCCCTGCGAGCTGTTCCGCCGCATTGAGTTCCCCACAGATGAATTCTTCCCGCCTAAGGCCGGAGACTGCGGGTGCAGCGACCGCTGCTGATTCCCCCTATTGTAACGGAAAATGGAGGCCTTCGGGCCTCCATTTTTCATTGGCCGGCAGCGCTCTCCGCTTCTTCCGACAGGGGCAGCATCCGGGCCTTTAAGGCCTTGGTGCGGATGCCCTGGGCCGTGAACATCACCTCGTGCTCCGACTCGATATTCTCCGGGTCGTTCTCCCCGTGGAGGTCAAAGGTCTTGGCGTAGATGGCGAAGCCCGCCTCTTCCAGATACCGCTGAGTGGCCAGAAACAGGTCGTCGTTATCGGTTTTAAACCAGATTTCCCCTCCCTCTCGGAGCAGAGAGCGGTATTTTTTTAGCTGGATGGTGTGAGTCAGGCGGCGCTTGTGGTGCCGGGCCTTGGGCCAGGGATTGCAGAAGTTGATGTAAATTCGCTCTACTTGATCCCGCTCCCCATCCAGGATCGCGGAAATTTTCTCAATATCATAGGCGGTAAGCATGACGTTTTCCACCTTCCGGTCTCCATCAGTGAAAACTCCTTCGATATTCCGCCGGGCTACCCCCAGCACATCGGGGCTCTGGTCAATGCCGATATAATTCACTTCCGGATGGCGAAAAGCCAGCTCTGCCAGGAAGGTGCATTTGCCGCAGCCCAAGTCCAGATGCAGGGGCTGCTCCTTGGCAAACCGGGACTGCCACTTCCCTTTCAGTTCCTGGGGTGCATCGGTGTAATAAGGGCAGGCCGCCAGCTCAGGCCGGGCCCAGTCTTTTTTTCGCATTCTCATAGGGAAATTCTCTCCATTTTCTATACGATTTGTATTTTAAAGTTATTTTATGACAATTTGTATCTGAATTTTGCGGAACCTCAGGCTCAATCTAGCGGTTAACCGCAGAAGAACCAGCCCGGCAGCCATTGGAGGCTGTGAGCGTAGTCCGCTGTGGTGACGGCCCCGGAAATCACCGGAAAAAACACTGCAAACAGCACTGCCGCCGCCACCAACACGCCGCCCCACAGGCACCGGGGAAGGGCTATGGAAACCGGGCCCACCCGGAGGGCCCCCGCAAACCGGCCGGATTCCTCCAAGTGGTCAAACACCAGCAGCAGGGCTAACAAAGCAAAGGGCAGGGCGGTAAAGTAGTGGTACAGGAAAGTCAGCCGGGGCACCAGCACCCAGGGCAGATAGGCCGCCAAAAAGCCGGTGAGGAGGAAGCCCGCTTTTCGATCCCGCCGGACAATCCCTCGCCACAAAGCCCAGAGCAGGGCCGGAATAGAGCCCCACCAGAGCACCGGGTTGCCAAAGGAGGAGATGGTACACACCGCTCCGGGCACGCCCCCGGCGTCATAGGTGATGTGGTACCACACAGGCCGGGCCATGATGGGCCACTGATACCAGGGAGAGGAAAAGCTGTGCTCCGCCTGAAGGGTGGAATGGTAGTTATACATATGCATCTGATAGCCCCACCAGCCGGACAGGGAAGCGTCATGGCCTGGGAGCAGCAGCACCGGCAAAAAGGCCGCGTAGTAAATGCCAAAGGGAATCACTAGGAAAAACAGGCAGCACCACAACAGCAGGCCCGCTGTCCGCCGGCCCAGGCCGGACCGCTCTTCTGCGGGACAATCCCGCCAGGCCCGCCACAGCCGCCAGAAAAACAGCACCGCCAGCCCCACAGCCCCGTAGGCCGCCGTCCACTTGGCGGCAATGCCCAGACCGGTAAAGGCCCCGCAGAGGAACAGGGGCAAAAGGAGCTTTCTCATGGGCGCGGCCCGCACATCCTGCTGGCAGAAACACAGCATAGCGTCGTACATGAGCAGCAGGAAAAACACCGCATAGGTGTCAATGGTGGCAATGCGGGTCTGGGTGAAGTGCATAAAGTCCAGGGCAAAGAGAATAGTTCCCCCCGCTGCCAGCCAGGTCTTGCCGAAAAGCCGTTTGATGAGGTGATAGAGGATGGGCAACATCAGCACCCCAAACAGGGCCCCCATAAACCGCCAGCCAAAGGGGTTCATGCCAAAGAGCAGGATGCCCAGGCTCATGATGAGTTTCCCCAGGGTGGGGTGGGTGTTCTCATAGGGTTCCGCCCCCAGCAGGTGCTCATAGGCCGTGCGGGCGTGGTAGATTTCGTCAAAATAAGTGGAGTCGTACCAGGTGGGATGCAGGGGCACCTCTCCCTGCTCGTCCACCAATGATTGTCCCTCCCCATCCAGCAGGGTCAGGGACAGGAGGGATTCTCCATCGATGGAAGTGACGGCAATCTCGTTGAGCACCGGCGTGCCGGAAACCGCCGTCAGGCGCAGATAGCGGGATTCTGCCGGCAGGGAGAACTCCTGCCAGGCAAACACGCTGTCATCGGTGAGGGAACCGGCGCTCTCCCAGGTGACCCCGTCTGGGGAAACTTCTACGGCCACATCCACCCCCACATGGGCGGCTTCCCCCTTTACGGGCACCGTCAGCCCTGGCAGATAGCGCAACGCCCCGCCGTCCTGGGAGAGGGAAACCGTGACGCTCTCCCCCGGCTGGGGCGCCCAGGCCGTCTCCGGCATACTCGTAGAACCCAGACACCAGAATCCCAGCACCCCATAGGCCAGGGCGATTCCTCCGGCTAGAAGCCAGTCCCGGGGTGCCATCCGCCGGGCCCGCTGGGGCTCTTCCGGCCCGGAAAGGGCGCCGGAGGGCTGTTGCAGGTGGGCCGGAGGGGCGGGGAACGCCTGTACCCGCTCCCGGACAAACACCTGCCACAGGGCAAACACCGTATAGGCCCCGGCGGCCAGATGCAGGGCCGAGAGCAGCAGAATCACCGGGGACGTGGGGGAAACATAGCTGTTATTGAGATACAGCACATAGGAAACATTGAGGAAATGGAGGGCCGACAGGCCAAAGAAGGAACCGAACAGCCGGCGGTCCCCGGTGCGGGCGGCGCAGAGCAGCAGGAAGAACAGCGCCGGAAACAGGTAGCGCTCGTGCATTTTCGGAGCGAAGAGGTACACTGTCAGCATGATGATGCAGGGCACGGCAAAAAGAGCCCCTTTTCTTCGACTCTTCCAGTAAAATACCCCGGAGAGAACCACCGCGAACACTGCTGTCCCAAAGGTCAGCAAAGACGGCACCCACAGAGGAACCGAAGAAATGTCGTACCAGTTCAGACCCAAAAGCCCATAGAGGTTATAGGCGTTGATAGTGAAGTAATTGTAATTGGACATAGCCAGCAGGTATCGAGCCGGCAGCCAACTGAAATCCCAGCCCTGTGTGTAGGGTAAGGCCAGCAGGAAAATCACCACAAAAGCGGAGATCAGCCCCAAAGCCAGCCCTCTCCAATCCTTCCTCTTCAGTACAAAGAACAGGAACACCGGCGCAAACAGGAGCATCTGGGGCTTCATGAGCACGCCAAGGCCGTAGAGGGCCCCGGCGGCGGCCATCCAGCCGGATTTTTCCCGGAAAAGCAGCAGCATGGCCCCCAGTAGAAGCATCACACAGAAGCTGTCCGCCTGGCCCCAGATGGTGCTGTTGATGAGCACTGCCGGGCAGAAGAGATAGAGTCCCGCCGCCAAAACGCCCAGGTAAGAGCCGGCCTTTTTTTCCGTCAACCGGTATAGGAGCCAGCCGCAGGCCAAATCTGCCAGAATAGAAGGCAGCTTGATGAGCAAGGTAAACCCGCTTCCAGAAACGTCCAGCCCCAAAAGCTGCCGCAGCTTTTCCAGCAGCCATAAAACCGTCAAATAGCCTGGTGGGTAGTCCAGGAACACATCACTATAGTAAATATTGTTCATGCCTAAGCTATCCACCAGGCCAGCCCAGGCCTTAAAGGTATTCATGTCGGTTTCGTAGCCGGTAAAGGCGGCCCCCATCACCAGCCGGAGCGCCAACGCTCCTCCAAATAAGAATAAAAGGGGCAGGGAGCTTTGCAGCCGCCGGCCACTGTTTCTGGCCCAGACCTTCCAGCAGAGCACAATCCCCAGCACTGCATATACCGCGCAAACTGTCAGTTGTATCGCCATGATGACCTCCCATTCTATCCAGCCAAAGGAGACAAGCTCCCTAAAATTTTGTAAAGAAATCTGTTCTTTTCTATGGGAACATAGTATAATGAACAGGAAATCCGGCGGGCCTTCTCCAATCAAAGAGAAAAGCCGCGGCAAACCGCCCGGGCCGGCCCCGCCGCCATACTGTCTATGATAAAATACCGGATAGGTAAAGTCAAGGAAAAGCGGGATTCCCGCCGCCTTTTCCTACCTGTCCAAGGAGGCGTTGTTTTATGCAGCTACCCAAGTTCCACGAAAATCCCCAAGTGCTCCATGTGGGCACTTGCCCCAACCGTTCCTATTACATTCCCTGTGCTCCCGGGGAAACCGACCGAGAGGGCCTTTCTTCCCGGGTGCTGTCCCTCAACGGCGTGTGGGGATTCCGCTATGAGCCCAGTTTTGCCAAAGCTTTTCCAGAAGCAGAAGAAGGCCAGCTTCTCATCCACTTGGAAGATTTCGGGGAAATCCCCGTGCCCTCCTGCTGGCAGACTCAGGGCTTTGATTCCCACCAGTATACCAACATCCGCTATCCCTTCCCCTTTGACCCGCCCTACGTCCCCGAGGACAACCCCTGCGGCCTGTATACCCGCACCTTCTCCCTGACAGCCGAACAAATGGAAATGGGATGCTATTTGAACTTTGAAGGGGTGGATTCCTGCTTTTATCTGTGGGTCAACGGGGAATTCGCGGGCTACAGCCAGGTTTCCCATTCCACCAGCGAATTTGACCTGTCCGGCCTGGTGCGGGAAGGGGAAAACCAGCTGGTGGTGCTGGTGCTCAAGTGGTGCGACGGCAGCTATTTAGAGGATCAGGACAAACTGCGGATGTCCGGCATTTTCCGGGACGTGTACCTGCTGTTCCGGCCCAAGGAGCATATCCGGGACTACTTTGTCCACACCCAGCTGGAAGAGGATTTTTCCACTGCCCATATGACGGTTGATGTGGATACAGTGGGTTCCCCCGCTGTATGGGGCCGGCTTTACAGCCCGGAGGGAGAATGCCTGGCCGAGAGCGCGGCCCAGGAGGGACAGCTTTCCTTCCAGGTGGAATCCCCCCGGCTTTGGAACGCGGAACAGCCGGACCAGTATGAGCTGCTCCTTTGGACAGAGGAGGAGTGCATCCACCAAAAAGTGGGCGTTTTCAAAGTGGAAACCCGGGACGGCGTTTTGTACTACAACGGCGCACCCATTAAGTTTAAGGGCGTCAACCGTCATGACAGCGACCCTGTTACCGGATATACCATCAGCCGGGAGCAGGCCCGGAAAGATTTACTGCTCATGAAACAACACAATATTAACGCCATCCGCACCAGCCACTATCCCAATGCCCCCTGGTTCCCCCAGCTGTGCAGTGAATATGGCTTCTACGTCATCGGGGAAAGCGATGTGGAGAGCCACGGGGCCGCCATGGTTTTCAACGGCGGAAACGAAACCTACGGCGACCTGGCCCGAGACCCCCAGTTTGCCAAGGCCATTCTGGACCGGGTGCAGCGCAATGTAATCCGGGACAAGAACAACGCCTGCATTTTCATGTGGTCTTTGGGCAACGAATCCGGCTGGGGCCCCAATTTTGTGGAGACCGCCCGCTGGGCGAAATCCTACGACCCCAGCCGGCTCCTCCACTATGAAAACGTCCTGTACTCTGAGAAAGACAAGGCGTACGACCTCTCCATGCTGGATGTGTTCAGCCGGATGTACCCCTCCCCCACCTGGATTGACCGTTACTTTGCCGACCCCCAGGACCCCATGACCGGCGGCCCCAAAAAGCCCCTGGTGCTGTGCGAATTTATCCACGCCATGGGCAACGGCCCGGGATGCGTCCAGGAATATATGGAGCGGATGGAAAACTATCCCGGCTTCTGCGGCGGCTTTGTCTGGGAGTGGTGCGACCACGGCGTCTATCAGGGCCGAACGCCGGAGAATCTGGATATGTACGGCTACGGCGGCGATTTTGGGGAATTCCCCCACGACGGCAACTTCTGCATGGACGGCCTGACCTATCCCGACCGCACCCCCCACAACGGCCTGCTGGAATACAAAAACGCCATCCGGCCCCTGCAGGCCCGGTGGGAAGCAGGCGGCCTGGTCATCCGGAACTGCCTGGATTTCACCGAGCTGTCCGCTTGTATCGGGGCAAAATACACGGTGCTGTCCCCCCAAGGGGAAGCGCTGTCTGCCGGAGAGCTGCCCCTGCCGGTGATTCCGCCCCGGGAAGAACGGTCTGTGGACTTCCCGGGCCATCTGCCCCAAGGATGCTCGCTGCTCATCACCTCTTATACAAAGAAAAGCACTCCTCTGGTGCCTGCTGGCCACGAAACCGGCTTTGAACAGCTCTTCCCCTATGGAGAGCCCGCCTGCCCAGCTTTCCCGACGCCGGTTCCCGGGGAAATTTCCCTTGCAGAAAAGGGCAATCAGTTCGTGATTTCCGGAAATGATTTCCGCTATGTTTTCAACCGCAAAACCGGCCTGTTCGACGCCCTCACCAGCCGGAACATCCCCTATTTGGCCCGGCCTATGGAATGGAACCTGTGGCGCGCCCCTACGGACAACGACCGCTATCTGGCGGACACCTGGCGAGCCGCCGGGTTTGACCGCATTACCGTGCGGGTATACGAATCCCAGGAAGCATGCAGCGACGACACTGCGGTGATTCGCTGCCGGCTGGCCCTCTCGGCGGTGTATCTCCAGCGCATTATGGACATCGAGGCCTGCTGGCGCATCGACGCTGCCGGCCACGTGGAAGGGGAATTCCACTGTGTGCGCAACGGGGACTTTACCTTTGCCCCGGAAGGGAAACCGGAATTGGTGCCCCTGCCTCGGTTCGGTCTGCGGCTTTTCCTGCCGGAGACATTCGGCCAAGTGGACTATTTGGGCTGGGGCCCCATGGAGAGCTACAGCGACAAGCATTTGGCCTCCTATCTGGGGCGGTTTACTTCCCGGGTAGAGGACCAGCACGAGGACTATAGTAAGCCCCAGGAAAACGGCAGTCACTTTGGCACCCGGTGGGCAGCTGTGGAAAGCGGTTTCGCCAGTCTCCGGGCCAGCAGCGACCGGCCCTTCTCCTTCTCGGTTTCCCCCTTCACCCAGGAGGAACTGACGTCCAAGGCCCACAACTACCAGCTGGAAACCAGCGGCTATACGGTGCTCTGCCTGGACTACAAGCAGAACGGCATTGGCTCCAACAGCTGCGGCCCCCTCACCGAAGCGCCCTATCGCTTTGAAGAGCCGGAATTCACCTTCCGTCTGGCTCTGACGATGCGCGCCAAACCGTAAATATTTCCCCCACAAAGCAAGGCGGGGACTTCTCCATCCGGAAGTCCCCGCCTTATTTTTATGGATGACAATTCTAAAAATATCCGCACACAAAGTAAAAAGGCCAGCCTATTGGCTGACCTCTTTTGGCTCCCCAAGTTGGACTCGAACCAACGACCCTGCGATTAACAGTCGCATGCTCTACCGGCTGAGCTATTGAGGAATATTCATGTTGGCGTCTTTCTA
>CAJFVO010000006.1 GCA_904420555.1 Candidatus Heritagella intestinalis
AACACAAGACATGCGGTATCGGCAATCCCTAATGCAGTATGCAGCCAAATATGGCGTGAGCCGTGCAAGCCGGAAATACAACAAGAGTCGGTCGTATATGCTTTCTTTGAATCTCTCGTTGTACAAGATGTTTGACAAACCTACATTTTTCTTTTTGTTTGTTCGGGGCCGAATATCGACCTCCATTATTGCGTTTCTGCCGGAATCCATCTATAATGGAAGCAGAAATTTTGGAAAGCTTCTTTGCTGTTATGGGACGCTTTCCGCTGGGAGTGAATAGCTTTGAAAAAAGTGAAAATTACCGTATTGAAAACGACACTGGATCGGGAACTGGCGGCGGAATACGGCGTACCAGGGCTGACGGCGTGTCCCATGATGACGGAGGGGCAGGTCTTTTACGCAGATTATGCCAAGCCGGAGGGGCTGTGCGACGAGGCTTGGAAGGCCATCTATCAGTATGTATTCGCTTTAGCCCATGGGGCGGATAAAGACCTTTTCTATTATGGAGACTGGATTCGCAAGCCCGGAGTGGCTATTTGCAGCTGCAACGACGGCCTGCGCCCGGTAATCTTCAAGCTGGAAACTACCGGGGAGGAAGCGGAGATCTCCTATACCCCGGTGCGGTAATCCATGAAAGGAAAGAGTTACATGAAAAAATCCATATGGGGAGCAGCGGCTTGTCTGCTGTTGGTGCTTTCCGGCTGTTCTAACAGGGAAGCCTTCCCGGTAGAAGCTCTGGATTGGCAGCTGTGTACGGTACAGGAGCAGGAGACCGGTGAAGTGCTTTTTGCAGGGCCCGGGGAAGATGGTTGGCCTGAGGCAAAAGAAAAAGCCCTTTCCTGCGTCATGGAGGCGGGGGAGATTACCCTGACAGACGAGGCAGAAAGAAAAAATTGGCGGGAAACCTATCGCCAGATCCACGCTCCTGACCACCAGGGGACAGCTGTGTATGAAGTTGCTTTCGAAGACGATGGAGAGGGTCTGCTTACCACTGGCGTCACACGATACCAGAACGGGGAGGAAGAGGCATCTCTTCTGTTGGATACCGGGGACTATGTGCTTCGTTTTTCTGCGCCCCTTTCAAATGAGAGCCCATGACGCAGAAGGGTTTGCAAAAAGGCCCTTGACAATTTTTCTAGCGTGGTAGTATAATAAACCACAGAATCCAATACACCAAAAGACTGTGAAGGGAAAAAGACGAAGGAGAGCTTCTTCAGAGAGCCGGCGGAAGGTGCGAGCCGGCGAAGTGCCGTTCGTGTATAACTCATCCCGGAGTCGCCGTCCTGATAAGGGGCGGACGGGTGGCGCCGTTAAAGGCCGTAGCCTTGTTGGAGGCTGTAGAGGGCTGTCCGTGTAAGCGGCAGCTGCACAAGGGTGGTACCGCGAAATCGAACTGTTTCGCCCCGGATATGGCGTTTGCCGTATCCGGGGCGTTTTGTTTGCCCAGGTCCCTTCTCTGCGAATTCCCAACAGCAAATTTTTACTGGGAGATGGTTTTTATGTATCAGGGTTTCAAAAAGTACATTCCGTTTCAGCCGGTACAGCTGAAGGACCGCACATGGCCGGACAAAGTGATTACCGAGGCGCCGATTTGGTGCAGCGTGGACCTGCGGGACGGTAACCAGGCCCTTATCAACCCCATGAATCTGGAAGAGAAGCTGCAATTTTTCCAGATGCTGGTGGATATCGGGTTTAAAGAGATTGAAGTGGGATTCCCCTCCGCTTCCGAAACGGAGTACGAAATTCTCCGCACCCTCATCGAACGGAACCTGATTCCCGATGATGTGACCATCCAGGTGTTGGTGCAGGCCCGGCCCCATTTGATTCAGAAGACCTTTGAGGCAATCCAGGGCGCCAAAAATGTCATTGTCCATTTCTATAATTCCACTTCCACTCTCCAGCGCAAGGTGGTATTCCACACGGATATGCAGGGCGTCATTGACATTGCGGTAGAGGGGGCCCGGCTCATTCGGAAGCTCACCGAGGAAGAAGTGGCCCGCAGCGGCATCAATATCCGGTACGAGTATTCCCCCGAGAGCTTTTCCGGCACGGAAATGGACAACGCCGTCCTCATCTGCGACCGGGTGCTGGAAGAGCTGGGCGCTACGCCGGAAAATAAGGTCATCCTCAACCTGCCCAACACCGTGGAGGGCAGCACCCCCAACTGCCACGCCGACCAGATCGAGTATTTCTGCCGCCACTTAAAGGGCCGGGACAGCGCCATCATCAGCCTCCACGCCCACAATGACCGGGGCTGCGGTGTAGCGGCCACGGAGCTGGGCCTCATGGCTGGCGCAGAGCGGGTGGAGGGCACCCTCTTCGGCAACGGCGAGCGCACCGGCAATGCGGACATTATGGTAGTGGCCATGAATATGTATTCCCAGGGCGTGGACCCCAAGCTGGACTTCTCCAATATCAATCACATCCGGCATATCTATGAATCCTGCACCAAGATGAAGGTTCACGAGCGGCACCCTTATGCCGGCGAGCTGGTATTCACCGCTTTTTCCGGTTCTCACCAGGACGCCATCAAGAAGGGCGTAGACTACATGGCCCAGAGTAATTCCCCCTATTGGGAGGTGCCCTATCTGCCTATTGACCCGGCGGACGTAGGCCGGCAATATGAGCCCATTATCCGCATCAACAGTCAAAGCGGTAAAGGCGGCGCGGCTTTTATTATGCAGCAGAACTTCGGGTATTATCTTCCTAAAGCCATGCACCCGGAATTCGGCGCGACAGTCAAGGCAGCCTGTGACGCGGAGGGCCGGGAGTTAAAGCCGGAAGAGATTTTTGATTTGTTCCACAAGGAATATTTTGAGATTAAATACCCCTACCATCTGAAGCGCTATAAGCTCTATGAGGAGCATGACGGCCAGGATGGGGAGGCCCAGGTGCATTTTGAGGGTGTGCTCCGGTTCCAGAATGTGGACCACGAAATCAGCGGCGTGGGCAACGGCCCCATTGACGCGTTCTTCGGCGCCCTGCGCTCTGTGGGCATCAACGACTACGAGTTCGTGTCCTACAGTGAGCACGCAGTTTCCTCCGGCGCGGACTCCAAGGCGCTGTCCTATATCCAAATCCGCACCCCGGAGAACAAGACTGTCTTTGGCGTGGGCCTGGACGGCAATATCAGCCTGGCCTCCATCAAGGGCATCATCTGCGCCATCAACCGCGCCAGCCGCACCTAACCAAGCTAAGCTTGGAGGTAATCCGCGGGAAGGTAGACATCGATTAGCGGCCTATCTTCTCGCGGAGGTGGCCCCGTGCATAGGCCGAGCTGCATTTTCCTCTATTTAATGCATGGCGAGGATGTCAAGGCTTTAATCTTTAATGTTTTATAATCGAAACTCACACAGAAAGGAAATACCGCTATGAAAGAATACCGTATTGCCGTCCTCAAAGGCGACGGCATTGGCCCTGAAATTGTAGAACAAGCGCAGAAGGTGCTGGATAAGGCCGGCGAAAAGTTCGGTTTCGCCGTAAAGTATCAGGAGGCCCTGCTGGGGGGCTGCGCCATTGACGCTACTGGCGTGCCCCTGCCCCAGGAGACGGTGGACATCTGCAAAGGTGCCGATGCTACTCTCCTTGGCGCTGTGGGCGGCCCCCAGTGGGATAACCAGCCCGGCAATAACCGCCCGGAAAAGGGGCTCTTGGGAATCCGTTCCGCATTGGGCCTCTTCGCCAACCTGCGCCCGGCCGTGATTTTCGAGCCCCTGCGGGAGGCTTCCCCCCTGAAACCCGAGATTATCGGCGGGGGCATTGACGTGCTGGTGGTGCGGGAGCTCACCGGCGGCATCTACTTTGGAGAGCGGGGCCGCTGTGAGGAAAACGGCGTCCCGGCGGCCTACGATACGGAGAAATATTCCGTGCCGGAAATCGAGCGCATTGCCCGGGTGGCCTTTGAAATGGCCCGGAAGCGCAACCACAAGCTGTGCAGTGTGGACAAGGCCAATGTGCTGGAATCCTCCCGGCTGTGGCGGGAAACCGTCATTCGGGTGGGCCAGGAGTACCCGGACGTGGAGCTGAACCATCTGTATGTGGATAACTGCGCCATGCAGCTGGTGCGGGACCCCGGTCAGTTCGACGTCATTGTTACCTCCAATATGTTCGGCGACATCCTCTCCGATGAGGCCTCTATGATTTCCGGTTCTATTGGAATGCTGGCTTCTGCTAGCCTGAACGGCAGTAAAAATGGCCTGTATGAGCCTATTCACGGTTCTGCTCCCGATATTGCCGGGCAGAATATCGCCAACCCTCTGGCCACTATCCTGTCTGTGGGCATGATGCTCAAGTATTCTCTGGAGCAGCCGGAAGCCGCCCAGGCCATTGACGATGCCGTGGCCAAGGCCCTGACCCTGGCCCGTACCCCGGATATTTGGGTGGAGGGCATGGACAAGGTCTCCTGCACCCAGATGGGCGACCTGGTCGCTTCCCTCCTGTAACCTCCCTTTCCTTGGGGAAGCTGGGGCTCTGCCCCAGGCCCCGCTTAAGAACCTTCTTATAAGAAGGTTCTTAAGAATCTCGAAGAATTTTATACGTCCCCGGGTATCCCCTCTATGAGAGGGGATACCCGGGGACAAATGAAAGTTTTTTGAGGGTTTTTAGGGAATCTTTTTTACAAAAAAGTTCCCTAAATGGGGTCCGGGGCAACGCCCCGGCATCCCAAAGAAGGGGGAGATGGGAGAAAAATGGAATTGACTTTTCGCAAGGGAGTAAGGGACGGGCTGCCCATTTGTCTGGGATATGTGTCGGTGTCCTTTGCTTTCGGCATGATGGCGGTGGAAGGGGGCCTGCCGGCATGGGTGGGGCTGCTCATCTCCATGACCAACCTGACCTCCGCCGGACAATTTGCTGGCCTGGAGCTGATTCTCAGTGGCGGCCTGTATCTCGAGGTGGCGGTGACCACCTTTGTCATCAATGTGCGGTATCTGCTCATGTCCCTGTCCCTTTCCCAGAAAGTGGACCCGGCCATGAGCCGTCTGGAACGGTTCCTGCTGTCCTTTGGCATCACTGATGAGATTTTCGCCGTAGCCGTACAGCAAAAGGAACCGGTGAATTCCCGGTACCTGACGGGACTCATTTCCATGCCCTATGTGGGCTGGGCCCTGGGCACGCTCCTGGGGGCCACGGCAGCGGGAATCCTTCCGGCGCCGGTGCGCAGCGCTTTGGGCATCGCCATTTACGGGATGTTCCTGGCCATTATCATCCCGCCGGCTGTGAAGGCCAAACCCGTGGCTGTGGTGGTGATCGTAGCCGTGGTGCTCAGCTGCCTGTTCAAATGGGTTCCCGGCCTGAGCGCCGTTTCCTCCGGCTGGGCCATTTTGCTCTGTGCCATCCCGGCAGCCGCCTTTGCTGCTCTGCGTTGGCCGGTGGAGGAAGGGGAAGAGGAAGCAAAGGAGGCGGCCTCATGAAGAACCTCCCGTATGTCCTCACCTGTATTTTCCTCATGGCGGCGGTCACCTATTTGGTGCGGATGCTGCCCCTGACCATCTTCCGCAAGCGCATTAACAACCGGTTTGTTCGTTCTTTCCTGGCCTATGTGCCCTATGCGGTGCTGGCGGCTATGACCTTCCCGGCCATTCTGGAATCCACTTCCAGCCTGTGGTCGGCCCTGGCAGGGTTGGCAGTGGCCCTGCTCCTGGCCTGGAAAAACCGCAGCCTCCTCACCGTGGCTTTAGGCGCGGTAGCGGCGGTGTTCGTAGTGGAGCAGGTGCTGGTGTATTTGCAAATGCTGTCGTTTTCATAAATGATTGTTGCAATCCGATTTGTTGTTTGATAGAATAAACTTTAGAAAGCAATAGATGGGAGGAATCACTGTGGAAATCAAGGAAGTTTTGCTGCGTAAGGTTCGGAATATCATGGAGGGCTGGGAGGATCACGGCATTTATGCGGTTTCCTTCTTGGTGGACTTTAACGAGGACAATACCTTCCGCGGTGTTTCCAACGTGTCGGAATGGATGGTCAGCTGCAACCGGGAGGAGGACTGCGAAGATGCCGGCCCTCTGGACGAAGAGCGCTGGAATTATGCGTTTTGGAACCAGGAGGAGGAACCGGTAATCACGGCGAGCGATGATGACCCGGAAATGGCTTTGCTGTTTGATTGGTATCGCCAGCAGGGCCTGACCCATATTGGCAGCGAATCCGAAGACGACGACTACGATGAAGAGATGAATTATGTGGGCAAGGGTCCTGAGGGGCATTACCAGCTGCTGATGCTGGCGGCGGAAGTGGCCCGGCAGCTTCAAGAGGAAGGTTTCTTGGAAAAACGATTTCACAAGAAGATTCCCATTATTGTCCATGGCTTAGAATATGCCTGGTATGATTTAGAGGCCACTAAATTGGCCAATCCCCATGGTGAGGCAGAAGCGTTTTTGGAGTACGTCCGTCAGGAGCTGGAAGAGCTGTAATTTCATGCTTTTGATGGTTCTGTATTTGATACGGTGATTGTGCTGCCCGGAGTTAAGGCCTATTCTTTCCCTGCATCCGTTGGCACAGGCCCATAGCGGGCAGGCAAAGAACTCCCCACAGGAGGGTGTAGGGCAGACAGACTTGTCCCAGCAGGTTCAGGGGCATTTTGGAGTAGTCCCATACATTCCGGCGCAGAACTAGATTGAACACCACCCCAAAGCAGAATTCCACTGCCGTAATAGAGAGCGCCCCGGCCAAGCAGCGCTGTGCCATTGGCCGGCGGCGCATTTTTTTGTTATTGCACACCCGATGAATGATGGGCAGGCAGATTCCCCCGGCGGCGGCCATAGAGGGGTGAGTGTGTCCCCGCCAGAGAATCTCCAGCAGGGGATAAAGAGTGCTTCCCGTAAGAAAGAGGGCTGCGTTTTTGGGCATACTACTTAGAAACTCCTTTCCCGAGTAAAATTCTTCCCCATTAGCATGGCCCGGAAAGAGCCGGATACTCTCCGGAGATTTTTTCCACGGCGTACTATAATTTCACAGAAAATCGTGCTATAATGGCGGTACAACTTCAGAGACGAAAAAGAGAGGATGATTTCCATGATGAAAATTTTAGTCACCGGCGGCGCTGGCTATATCGGCAGCCATACCTGCGTTTCCCTTTTGGAAGCCGGCTATGAAGTGGTTGTGGCGGATAATCTGGTAAACAGTAAAAAAGAAGCCCTGGACCGTGTGGAAGAAATTACTGGAAAGTCTTTGACTTTTTACGAAGTAGACGTCTGCGACCGGGATGCTATGGAGACCCTTTTCTCCAAGGAGACTATCGGCGCGGTGATTCATTTTGCTGGCCTGAAGGCGGTGGGCGAATCGGTGCGGGTGCCCCTGCGATACTATGAGAACAACCTGATTTCTACGCTGGTTCTGCTGGAAACCATGCAGCGCCACGGCGTGAAGAATCTGGTGTTCAGCTCTTCCGCCACGGTGTACGGCAATCCGGCCACCGTGCCCATTACCGAGGACTTTCCCCTGTCGGTTACTAATCCCTACGGCGCCACCAAGCTGATGATTGAAACCATGCTCAAGGACATGGCCAAAGCGGACCCGGAATTTAATCCCATTCTGCTCCGATATTTCAATCCGGTGGGGGCCCATGAAAGCGGCAAAATCGGGGAAGACCCCAACGGCATCCCCAACAATCTGGTTCCCTATATTACCCAGGTGGCCATTGGCAAGCTGGAAAAGCTCCGGGTGTTCGGAGACGATTATCCCACCCATGACGGCACCGGCGTGCGGGACTATATCCACGTGGTGGATTTGGCTGGGGGCCACGTAGCAGCCCTGAAGCTCTTCGGCGAAGACGGCAAGGCGAACTGCGGCCTGCGGATTTATAACCTGGGTACCGGCGTGGGATATTCGGTGCTGGATATGGTCAAGGCCTTTGGGAAGGCAGTAGGCCGGCCCATTCCCTATGAGATTGCCCCCCGCCGTCCGGGAGACGTGCCTGCCCTTTACGCGGACTGCGCCAAGGCCAAGGAGGAGCTTCACTGGGAAGCCAAAAAGACCCTGGACGATATGTGCGCTGATTCCTGGCGCTGGCAATCCCAAAACCCCAACGGCTACAAGGCTGAGCCTTGACGCAAGCTGAATATTCTCGCGAAGGTAGTTACACGTGGATAACATGGAAAGCCATACAGCGAGCGATGCCGCTTCTCTGACCGCCATCGAAATTGACGCAAGCTCGCTTGCAGGCGATTTCGCTCGGCGTGTCAACCTGCCACCCCCTACGAATCTTTTGCTTCCTTTTCTTTTCGTTAAGAAAAGGAAGTGCCCGTCGCGGCATGAGCGACAAGGTGGTCAATCGATGCATAGAACGATAAGGAGAATAAGCGAGAAGAATAGAAGAAAGCCCCTAGAACTCCCCGTCACGCTGTGTGCGCTTTTTCAAAAGGAGGACAAGACCATGGACAGCAAAATTCATTCCTGGATGGAGCAATACGCCGGGGCATTGCGGGATACCTTTGGCAGCCGCCTGTGGTTTGTGGGCCTCCAGGGCAGCTATGCCCGGGGAGAGGCCACGGCCCAGAGCGATATTGACGCCGTGGTCATTCTAGATCGGGTTTCCCCGGCGGATTTGGCCACCTACAGCGCCATGCTGGACCGCCTGCCGGGCCGGGATAAGGTCTGCGGCTTTATTTCCGGAAAAGACGAGCTCTTTTCTTGGGAGCCTTCGGATTTGTTCCAGTTCCTCTATGACACCACGTCGGTGTTGGGCAGCCTGGAGCCCCTGCGGGAGCGGGTTTCCCGTGAGGATATTCGCCGGGCGGCCTGGACGGGGCTCTGCAATGTGTACCACCTGTGCGCCCACAATATGGTTCACGAGAAAGACCCGGATATTCTCCAGGGCCTGTATAAGTCTGCAACCTTTACCCTGCAGGCGATTTGTTATCTCCAAACCGGCGTTTATGAGAAAACCCGGGAAAAGCTGGCGGCCCGCTTGCAGCCTGATGACCGGAAAATTTTAGCGTGGGGACACGAAAGCCGGGAGAGGCCCCTTTCCCCAGAAAAATTCCAGTCCCTATCCGGAAACCTGCTGGTGTGGGCCAGGGAAGGCCTTTCGCATTTTTCAAAGGAGCGCGGTTGTTAAAGTGGAGCACCAGTACCCACACCCCGCGAAAACGATAATTGCCAGCAAATGCTATCCGCAAAAGGAGGAATCCCCATGAACGAACCCATGATTCTGGCTTCCGGCTCCCCCCGCCGGCGGGAGCTGTTGGCCCTGGCCGGCATCCCCTTCCGGGTGCAGGTCTCCCAGGCGGACGAAACCCTGCCCCAGGGCCTGCCTCCCGAAAAGGCAGTGGAGATTTTGGCCCAGCGGAAAGCCCGGAGCATCCCCTCCCAAACAGAGCTGATTTTGGCGGCGGATACCGTAGTGGCCCTGGATGGGAAAATCTACGGCAAGCCCCAAAACGAAGAGGACGCCCGGCGGATTCTCGCGGAGCTTTCCGGGAAAATCCACCAGGTACATACCGGCGTCTGCCTGCGCAGAGGGGAAAAGGAGCGCGTGTTTCACGAAACTGCCCAGGTGGAATTCTATCCCCTGACAGAGGAGGAGATTGCCCGCTATGTGGCTTCCGGGGAGCCCATGGACAAGGCCGGGGCTTATGGAATCCAGGGCAAGGGAGCCCTCTTAGTGCGCCGTATTACAGGGGATTACTACACCATTGTGGGCCTGCCTATTGCCCGGGTGGTCCGGGAATTGGCGGTGTTTGCCGAAGAATAACGGAAGCCTCTCCTCCCATTCTTGGGAAGAGGGGCTTTTTGTGTCTGCGCGCCCGCTTATGGGGCCATATGCTATATCCAATACGAGGAGTGCGAAAATGAAAAATATAGAAATCGACCATGGAAAGCCCTTTGACTGGGGCCGGGCCTCCCGGGAATACGCCCGCTATCGGGACATTTACCCGCCGGCGTTTTATGAAAAGATTTTGGGGCTGGGACTGTGCCGAAAAGGGCAGAAGGTGCTGGATTTGGGCACGGGTACCGGCGTGCTGCCCCGGAATCTCTACTCTTGGGGAGCGGAGTTCACCGGCGTGGATATTTCGGAAAACCAGATTGCCCAGGCGGAACGCCTCACCCAAGAAGCCGGCATGAAAATTGCCTACCGGGTGTCGCCTGGGGAGGAGTTGGATTTTCCCGAGGAAACCTTTGATGTGGTAACGGCCTGCCAGTGCTTTCAGTATTTTGACCGGCAACGCCTGTTTCCGGAGCTGCACCGGGTTTTGAAGCCCGAGGGCCGTTTCTGCATCCTGTTTATGGCCTGGCTGCCGGAGGAAAGCCCCATTGCCGCCAAAACAGAGGAGCTGGTTCTGCGCTATAACCCTAACTGGACCGGCGCCCATATGACCCGGGCCCTGCCGGAGATTCCCGAGGAATCCAAGGGGCTGTTTGACGTGGAGGAACGGTTCGGCTTTGATTTAGATATCCCCTTTACCCGGGAAACCTGGAACGGCCGCATCCGCGCCTGCCGGGGGATTGGGGCGTCCTCTCTGCCGGAGGAGGAAATCGCCCGTTTTGATGAAGAGCATCGGGCGTTTCTTGCCGCTGTCCCCGAGCCCTTTACCATTCCGCACTTTGCCACCGTCCTGCTTCTGCGGAAAAAATAACCGCCTGCAATTCCCGGAACCAAAAGACAGGCCATCCTCATAGACTGGTGTATGGGTGTATATGGGAAGAAGAGGAGGGCGGTTCCACATGAGGCGGTTTCGGAGAAGACGGCGCGGGCGCAGGCTGAACCGGCGGGGATTTTTTACCCTGGTGCTGCTTTTCTGTCTGGTAGTAGCGGGACTGATAGAATGGCGTATCCACAGCGTTTTCTCCGATGTGACCTATCAGCAGGTACAGCGGATGATCACCCAGGCAGTGGAGGAGACGGTGGAGGAGGTCTCCGGGCAGGAGCTTTCCCTGGTGGAAATGGCGCAGGGAGAGGACGGCGCATTGCAGAGCCTGACGGTGGATTCCGCCGCCATGAACCGGGTCAAAAGCCAGGTGGCCTTGGGAGTGCAGGAGCGCCTTTCCGGAGAGCACGGGGAAACGGGGATTCCCCTGGGAACCTTGCTGGGAAGCGCGCTTCTCCATGGTCGGGGGCCTTCGGTGCCCCTGCGGGTTACGGCGGACGGCAATGTGCAGGTGGATTATGAGAGCAGCTTTTCCTCTGCCGGGGTCAACCAGACCTGTCACCGGATTGTACTTACCGTCAAAGTGGAGGCCTTTTCCTATGTACCCGGAGCGTCCAGCCGGGTGGAATCGGAGACCAGCGCGGTGTTGACGGAGACGGTCATCGTGGGGCAGGTTCCTCAATTACTTACCGGCTGGCAGACAAAGTAAGCCTTTGGGCAGGGAATCACGTTGCGTTTTTCTGTCAGCATTTATCATAGAATTAAGTAAAATCAAAGCCGTATCCCTTTTTTCGGGGATACGGCTTTTACTGTTAGGAATGGTTTGCCCGGTAGTCTGCCAGCAGCAAATCTACCACGCGGCCATAGCTCTGTACGCCGTCCTCCTGTCGGTTGGCTTGGAGATAGGCGTTGTTTACGGTTCTGGAAATCTCCGAAACCGGCCCCTCAAACTGTTGCCAGTAAGCGGAGTTAAAGGCCAAATCCCGCCGTACCCCCTCGCTGAGCGTAGCATAGGCGGCCTGCCACAGTTCCTGGTCGGCACTGTACAGGGCGTTATTGGTGTGGACAAAGGCCAGCATAGCCCCGGAATATTGAAATTCAATACTCTCACTGTTCCGGCAGGCCAGATAAGCGATAAAATTGGCTTCGTCCTCCCGCATATAGCCCCGCAGGTGGCTGAGTTCGTGGCACATAGTGGCAGGCTGGGAGTAGTCCGGCACATCGGTGTTCACATTGGCCTCAAAGGTGAAGGGGACGAAGATGCCGGTAATATCACACCAGGACATTAGTCGGGAGGCCAGCACTGGCTTGGGCGCGCCGTAGCCCGCTGTCAGGGTGGGGTATTGGGCTTCCAGGGTGTCGTAGCTGACCCGGGCCTGCTGGGCTTTTTCCGCCTGGGAAGAGAAGCCGCTGACCATGACTCCTTGCCCGTCCTCGGGAAGCTGGGCTCGGAGGCTGTTGACGTCTTCCACCAGGGAAAGGCACAGGGTATACAGCTCCTCCACCGAGGAATCCCGCACCGGCAGGCCGCTGACTTGGGCGAAGGTATAGCGGGAATAGTTGATGCCGCAGAAGGTCACAAAGACAAAATAGACTACTGAGAGGGCGCACAGGGGTGTAATCAGGAAGCGAAACAGCCGTTGCCCACGTTTTTCCCGGCGGCGAACCAGGCGAGTAATCCCCACAACGAAATAGGCCAGCACACCGATTATCAGTAAATACAGGAGAATTTCCGCCAGGGAGAAGGGCAGCAGGGAAGTGAGAAAATTCACCCCCTGGGAGAGGTAGCGGTACACCGTGCGGGCCCAGCCTTCGGCAAAGTCGGGCCACGCTGCCGCAAAGCCCGTGAGCAGCAGCCCCAGGGGGAACAAAATCAGCAGCCAAAGCCGTTTTAAGGCAAGGTTCTTTTTCAAAAATTGGAAAAACCGTCGCATGAAAGTCCTCCGTTGTTTTTTCTTCATTGTAGTGGGAAAGGACGGAAACTGTCAAGCCGTGCTTGTATTCCAACAGAGAGGAATGTTGCCTTTCCACTATCTTCGCGTCGTTTTTGGAGAAAGAGCGGGAGGGCTAATCGCCTTTTATGGCCTGTTTGCCCAGTTGATGGATATACACCGCGCAGCCAGCGCAGAGGATACCTTGGACTATACCAGTAAAGATAGCGGCCAACACCGACTGCCAGTCGGAGAGGGGAGAGACGGACAGCACCCATACCAGGGCAAGAATCACGCTGACGCCGCCAAGGGTGGCGGGAATCAAGGCGTCGGGAAATTTTTTGCTGCGCCGCAGCCCCACACCCAGCACATAGAGGGCGGGAATCAGGATGAGCAGTTCCGGTCGGATAAAATCCGTAAGAGCTTCCACAAAAACACCTCCTTTTTGGGAAGGCCCTTTCCAGTATATGCCCGCCGCCGCGGAGTGTCTCCCAGAAAGTTGCATCTATAGCAGCTTGGAGGATACTTCTCAATGCCGCTATCCTTCGGGTTGGGAGCGCATACTATGTGCCGCACCCAGGCTGTTTACGCGGGAAGAAAGGCTGTTCCTCGATGCCAAGTTTCTCGCGGCCTGGAAGCGGACACTGTCCGCCGCGGACTGAAACCGGGCACTGCCCGGCGCGGCTTGGGAGCGCACTGTGCGTAGCACCCAGGCTGTTTACGCGGGAAGAAGGGCCGCTCCTCGATGTCAACTTCCTCGCGGATCGGCACCGGACATTGTCCGGCGCGGCCTGGGAGCGTATACTATGCGCCGCACCCAAGCTGTTTACGCGGGAAGAAAGGCCGCTCCTTAATGCCAGCTTCCTCGCGGACTGGAACCGGGCACTGCCCGGGCATGATTTTGGATGGCTGTGCATATAGGTTAGCAGCAGGAAAGAAAAGGGAGGTGCCTGTCTTGGGAGGAAAGATTTGGAAACGGTGCGTGCCCCTGGTGCTGACGGCGGCGCTTTTGTGGAATTTGGGTGGAACGGCCCTGGCCTTAGATGATGTTCCCGCCCCATCGGCGGTGCTCATGGAAGCCGGTACCGGGCGGGTGCTCTATGAGAAAAATGCCCACGAGCAGCGGCCCTGCGCTTCCATCACCAAAGTCATGACCTTGCTGCTGGTCATGGAGGCCCTGGACGCCGGGAAAATCAAGCTGGAAGACCAGGTGGCGGCCAGCGCCCACGCGGCTTCCATGGGCGGCTCGGACATCTGGCTGAAAGAAGGGGAGGTCATGACCGTTGACGACCTTCTTAAAGCTACAGTGATTATGAGCGCCAATGACGCAGCCGTGGTGCTGGCGGAATATGTGGCCGGCAGCGAGGAGGATTTCGTCTCCCAAATGGATCAGCGGGCCGCACAGCTGGGCATGGAGGACACGGTTTTCAAAAACTGTAACGGCCTGGACGAGGACGGCCATGTAACCAGCGCCTATGATGTGGCCCTGATGAGCCGGGCCCTCATTGCCCACGAGAAGATTTTCGACTATAGCCAGGTGTGGATGGACAGCGTCCGGAATGGGGAGACCCAGCTGGTGAATACCAATAAGCTCCTAAAGACCTATGACGGCATCACCGGCCTGAAAACCGGCACTACCGGCAAAGCGGGAAGCTGTATTTCCGCCACAGCGGAGCGGGACGGCTTGAGCCTCATTGGGGTGGTGCTGGGGGCTTCCTCTACCAAAGACCGGTTTGACGCCGCCGCCAAGCTCCTGGATTATGGCTTTGCTAATTGGGCCTGCGTGGAGCTGCCCATGCCCAGTCTGCCCAGTGTAGCGGTAGAAAACGGCGTGACGGATCAAGTGGCGGTAACAGCGGAAACAGAGGGGCCAATTTCGGTTCTGGTACCCAAGGGCCAGGCGGAGCAGGTGGAAACAGCGGTTTCCCTGCCGGAAAGTATCCGGGCCCCTGTGGAAGAGGGCCAGCGTCTGGGAGAAGTGGTTTTCCGGCTGGGGGAGGACACCTTGGCCCAGGTTCCCCTGTATGCTTCGGAAGGGATGGAGGCCCTGAGCCTGGGAGGGTGCTTCTGGGAATTGCTGCGGAGCCTGTGCGCTTTTGTATAGGGATTTGTCTGCTGTTTCCCCTCTGACGGGAGAATCCGGAAAGGGTTGCCCCTGGGTAAAAGAAAATATTTTATGAATCTTATCAAATCCCTTGCAAATCAAACCGGAATATTGTAGAATATATGCAGATGAAACCTTACCATAAAAATGAGGAGGCTAAAAAATGTCACTCAGATTTGAAAAACAGCACCTCTCTTCCTTTATCGGCGAAAAGGAATACTGCGCCATCGCCCCGCAGGTAAAGCTTGCCCACGAAATGCTCCACAGCGGAACGGGTCTGGGCAATGATTTTATCGGATGGGTTACCCTGCCCACGGACTATGACAAAGAGGAATTCGCCCGCATCAAAGCCGCAGCGGAAAAGATTAAGAAGGACACCGACGTCTTTGTAGTCATCGGCATCGGCGGTTCCTATCTGGGAGCCCGGGCTGCTATCGAGTTCCTGAAGTCCGACCGCTATAACGACATGAAGAAGGATACCCCCGACATCTACTTCGCCGGCAACAGCATCAGCTCCACCGCTCTGGCCGAGCTGCTGGAAATCTGTGAGGGCCGGGACGTGTCCATCAACATGATCTCCAAGTCCGGCACCACCACGGAGCCCGCCATTGCGTTCCGGGTGTTCCGGGAACTGCTGGAGAAGAAGTACGGCAAGGAAGAAGCCCGCAAGCGCATTTACTGCACCACCGACCGTGCCCGCGGCACTTTGAAGCAGCTGGCCGACCGGGAAGGCTATGAGACCTTTGTGGTGCCCGATGACGTAGGCGGTCGTTATTCCGTGCTTACTGCTGTGGGCCTGCTGCCCATCGCTGTCAGCGGCGCGAATATCGACGCCCTGATGGCCGGCGCTGCCGCTGCCCAGGCAGAATACAACAACCCCGACCTGGAAACCAACCCCTGCTATCAGTATGCCGCTACCCGGAACATCCTGTACCGCAAGGGCAAGGCTGTGGAGGTTATGGTCAGCTATGAGCCCTGCTACACCATGATGAACGAGTGGTGGAAGCAGCTCTACGGCGAGAGCGAGGGCAAGGACCACAAGGGCCTGTTCCCGGCGTCTGTGGTGTTCTCCACAGACCTGCACTCCATGGGCCAGTTTATCCAGGACGGCAGCCGCAATCTCTTTGAGACCGTTGTCCTCTTCGACAAGGCCAAGAAGGAAATTACCATTGGCAACGACCCCGAGAACGTGGATGGCCTGAACTTCCTGGAAGGCAAGACCATGTCCTACATCAACGAGAAGGCCTTTGAAGGCACCGTGCTGGCCCACTGCGACGGCGGCGTGCCCAACGGCCTGATCCGTGTCCCCGATTTCTCCGAGGATTCCCTGGGCCGTCTCATTTACTTCTTCGAGAAAGCCTGCGCCATTTCCGGCTATCTCATGGGCGTGAACCCCTTTGACCAGCCTGGCGTGGAGAGCTACAAGAAGAATATGTTTGCCCTGCTGGGTAAGCCCGGCTATGAAGACGCCAAGGCTGCTTTGGAGGCAAGACTGCACAAATAAGCCTGCATCCGGCATTGCCGGATGCGGCGGAAACCCAATTTTAGGAGGTCCCCATTATGATTAATGTTTTTATCGGCAAGAAAGGCTCCGGCAAGACCAAGAAGCTCATCGATTACGCCAACCGCGCTGTGGAGAAGTCCAACGGCAACGTAGTGGTCATCGAAAAGGGCCTGAAGCTGACCTATGATATCTCTCACAGAGCCCGCCTCATCGACAGCGATGCCTATGGGATTCAGGGACTGGAGGCTCTTGAGGGCTTCCTGTGCGGCATTTGCGCCGGCAACTACGACGTGACGGATATTCTGCTGGATTCCACTTTGAAGATTATCGGCACGGATATGGCTGCCCTGTCTGAGCTCATCGCCAAGATGGCGAAGCTCTCTGAGACTGCCAACGTCACCTTTACCCTCTCCATCTCCGCTGACGAGAGCGAGCTGCCGGAGGATGTTCTGGCCGCTGTGACCAAGCTGTAATTTTAGGATTTGCTGATGGACCGCCTGCCTGCAATGGGCAGGCGGTTTTGCTTTTAGAAAGAGGAAGCTATGTACTGTATTCTCGTGGCCGGTATGCCGGCTTCCGGAAAATCTACCTTTGCAGCCTGGCTGAGCCGGGAAAAGCATCTGCCGTGTATGTCGAAGGACCAGATCAAGGAGCTGCTTTTCGATATTGTAGGGTTTCGTTCCCGGCAGGAAAAAGTGGCGCTGGGAACCGCTGCGGAGAAAATCCTGTATGCATTTGCACAAACCCACCTTGCGGCAGGGCTGCCGTTTATCCTGGAAAATAACTTTGAGGATTCCTCCCGGGAAGGGCTGGTCTCCCTGCTGGAAAAGTACGGCTGTTTCCCCATAACGGTTTTGTTTGACGGCGATATAGAGGTTCTCTATCAACGGTTTATCCTCCGGGATCAGTCCCCGCCAAGGCATCGGGGGCATGTGGTGAATACCCAGTATCCGGAAGCCAGCGAGCCTGCGCCCTATTGCCCCATGAGCCTGGAGGATTTCCGCTGGGGGATGGAGGCCAGAGGCTTTGCCCGGTTTCATCCTGGCGGCGCGGTGTTCCGCGTAGACTGCACGGATTTTTCCCGGGTGGATTATTCGGCGATTGTACAGCAGATAGAGGAAATCCTGCGGAAAGACACCCTGAGAAAGGATGAGAAATTTTGAAATTGATGATTGCTTCGGATATCCATGGTTCGGCTTTTTACTGCCGCAAGTTACTGGATGCCTTTGAAAAGGAACAGCCGGACCGGCTGCTTTTGCTGGGAGACCTGCTCTATCACGGGCCCCGCAACGACCTGCCTCTGCAATATCTCCCCAAAGAGGTGATTTCCATGCTCAACGGCGTGAAGGAATCCCTGCTTTGCGTGCGGGGCAACTGCGACACCGAGGTGGATCAAATGGTGCTGGAATTTCCCATCCTCTCGGATTCCTGCTTTTTGTATTGGAATGGCCGGGCGATTTTCGCTACCCATGGCCACCACATCAATCCCCAGAATCCGCCCTTCCTGCGGCCCGGGGATATCCTTTTAAACGGCCACACCCATGTGCCCAAGTGGGAGAGAATGGGGGAGGCTTACTATCTCAATCCCGGCTCTGTGTCCATTCCCAAGGAGGGAAGCACCCAAAGCTATGTGATTTTAGAGGAAGAAAGCCTGGTGTTCAAGACCATTAACGGGGAAATCTATCGGGAAGAATCCCTGCCCATCATATAAAAATCTGTATAAAGGGAAGCCGGTGTGGAAGCGTATTTTACACCGGCTTCTTTTTTTGTGGTACCCGCTAAGTTCCCCGGCATCCCCTGGGGAGATTCGGGAGAACTTGCCGGAATTTCGGGAAAATACTTTTCCCGTGTAGAAGGATGTGATATAATAGAAAACAATTGATAAGCCGTGCGGCGCCCTTCTGGCTCGGAAATGCAGAAAGGGCACAGCTCCGCCGGTTATTTTTTTGAGAGGTGAAGAATTTCATGCTGACTGACATTGAAATTGCACAGCAGGCAACCCTGCGCCCCATTTCTGAGATTGCTCAAAACCTGGGCATCCAGGAAGAAGAACTGGAACCCTATGGCCGCTATAAGGCCAAGGTCAACGAAGCCCTCTTTACCCGCCTGGAAGAGAAGCCCGATGGCAAGCTCATCCTGGTGACAGCCATTAACCCTACCCCTGCCGGTGAGGGTAAGACCACCACCTCTGTGGGATTGGGTGAGGCCATGGCGAAAATCGGCAAGAAGGCCGTCATCGCCCTGCGGGAGCCTTCCCTGGGGCCGGTGTTCGGCATTAAGGGCGGCGCAGCCGGCGGCGGCTATGCCCAGGTGCTGCCCATGGAGGACATCAACCTCCACTTCACCGGGGATATGCATGCCATTACCAGCGCCAACAACCTGCTCTGCGCCATGCTGGACAACCATATGCAGCAGGGCAACGCCCTGGACATCGACCAGCGGCGGATTCTCATCAAGCGGTGCCTGGATATGAACGACCGGGCCCTGCGGAATATCGTTGTGGGCCTGGGAGGCAAGATCAACGGCGTTCCCCGTGAGGACGGCTTTATCATCACCGTGGCCAGTGAGGTCATGGCAATCCTGTGCCTGGCAACGGACCGGGAGGATTTGAAGCGCCGCTTGGGGAATATCCTGGTGGCCTATACTCGCAGCGGTCAGCCGGTGTATGCCCGGGATTTGAAGGCGGACGGCGCTATGGCCGCCCTGCTCAAGGACGCCATTAATCCCAATCTGGTGCAGACTCTGGAGGGAACCCCGGCCATTATGCACGGCGGCCCCTTCGCCAACATTGCCCATGGCTGTAACTCTGTCCGGGCTACCCGCCTGGCACTGAAGCTGGGGGATTACTGCATCACCGAGGCGGGCTTCGGTTCCGACCTGGGCGCAGAGAAGTTTATGGACATTAAGTGCCGCATGGCGGGCCTGGCCCCCTCCTGCGTGGTGGTGGTGGCCACTGTGCGGGCTCTGAAGTACAACGGCGGCGTTCCCAAGGCAGAGCTGGGCGCGGAGAATGTGGAGGCCCTGGAAAAGGGTTCCGTGAACCTGCGGGCCCATGTGGAGAATATGCGCAAATACGGCGTGCCGGTAGTGGTGGCCATTAACCGCTTCCCCTCGGATACCCAGGCGGAGCTGGATGCTGTGGATGCGATGTGCCGGGAGATGCAGGTGCCCTATGCCCTCAGCGAGGTCTTTGCCAAGGGCGGCGAAGGCGGCGTAGAGCTGGCCAAGGTCATTATGGAGATTGTGGACAAAGAGGACACCAGCGCAGGCTTCGCCCCCATTTACGGCGATTCCCTGACGGTAGAGGAGAAAATCGAGACTATTGCCCGGGAAATTTACGGCGCCGACGGCGTGGTGTACACTAACCCCGCCAAAAAGGCCCTGAAGGAAATCCACGATCTGGGTGGCGACGCCATGCCTGTCTGTATCGCCAAGACCCAGTATTCCCTGTCGGACAATGCCGCCCTGTTGGGCCGGCCTACGGGCTTTACTATCACCATCCGGGATTTGCGGCTGTCCAGCGGCGCGGGCTTCGTGGTGGCCTATGCCGGGGATATTATGACCATGCCCGGCCTGCCCAAGGTTCCTGCGGCAGAGAAGATTGATGTAGATAAAAACGGCGTAATTTCCGGCTTGTTCTAAACAGGCCTTGCATAGGGAGGCGGCATATGAAGGAATACCGGACTTATTCTCCGGAAGAAACCGAAGCCCTGGGGGAAACACTGGCCGCCGGGCTTCGGGGCGGCGAGGTGCTGGCCTGCTTTGGCGGCATGGGCATGGGAAAAACGGCTTTTGCCCGGGGGTTGGCTCGGGGCCTGGGCAGTGACGATGCGGTTTCCAGTCCGACGTTCGCCCTGGTACACGAATATCGGGGTAAAATCCCCCTGTATCACTTTGATATGTTCCGGGTTTCCAGCTGGGAGGACCTGTATTCCACCGGATTTTTCGATTATCTGGATACCGGTGCGGTGCTTCTCATTGAATGGAGCGAGAATATTGAGGATGCTCTGCCGAAAGACGCCATTCGCATCCGGTTCAGCCGGGGAGAAGAGGAAAACCAACGGGTAATCCAGGTGTCCAGCCTGGAAGAATGAGCAGAGAGTTTCTTAGTTAAGAAAGGTTGGGGACAAAAGCAATGCGAATATTGGCGCTGGAATCCTCTGCGGTGGCGGCTTCGGCCTGCATCCAGGAGGACGGAAAAATATTGGGGGAGTTCTATAGCAACACCCGGCAGACCCACAGCCAGACCCTGCTGCCCATGGTGCGCACCCTGCTTCGGGACACCGGCACCCAGGTGAAGGATTTGGATTTGCTGGCAGTGTCGGCTGGGCCGGGCTCGTTTACCGGTGTGCGCATCGGGGTGGCCTGTGTCAAGGGGATGGCTTTCCCCAATGATACTCCCTGCTGCGGTGTTTCTACCCTGGAGGCCATGGCCATGAACCTGCGGCAGAGCAGCGCGCTGGTCTGCGCGGTGATGGACGCCCGGTGCGGCCAGGTGTACAATGCCCTGTTTGAAACTGGCGAGGGAGAAGTGCGCCGGTTGACAGAGGACCGTGCCCTCTCCATAGAAGAGTTGGCGGCAGAGTGTCCCAACTGGATGGAAAAAACCGGCAAACCTTTGGTTTTAGTGGGAGATGGGGCCCAGCTTTGCTTTGACGCTCCGGCCTTTGCGGCCCTTCCCCGGCAGCTGGCCCCGGAGCACTTGCGGATGCAGCGGGCTTCCGGTGTGGCGGAAACTGCCCGCCGGGCAGCTTTGGAGGGAAAGACGGTTTCCCCGGCAGAATTGGCCCCGGTGTATCTGCGGCTTCCCCAAGCCCAACGGGAGCTGAAAAAGCGGCAGGAGCAGCAGAAGAAGGCGGAACGGGAAAATCATCAATAAGAGAAAGGCGGATGGAAAGCATGATCGCATTGGGCGCGGATCACGGCGGTTACCGATTGAAGGAGGCCGTGAAGCGGTATCTGGAGGAGAAGCAGATTCCCTACCGGGATTTCGGGACTGACAGCGAGGAATCCATAGATTATGGCCCGGTTGCCGAGCAGGTAGCGCGTTTTGTGGCAGAGGGAAAGGCCCAGCGGGGCATCCTTTGCTGCGGCACTGGCATCGGGATTTCCATAGCGGCTAATAAAGTGCCTGGAATCCGTGCGGCAGTGGTGACCAATGATTTCTGCGCGGAGATGACCCGCCGCCACAACGACGCCAATATCCTCTGTATGGGTGGTCGGGTGATCGATGAAGAGACGGCGGTGCGCCTGACGGAGATTTTTCTGACGACCCCCTTTGAGGGCGGCCGCCATACCCGGCGAGTGGCGTATATCCATAAAATCGAAGAGGAAGCCGTGGATTTTGCAGCGCCCAAAGAGGAGGCTGCGGCCGGTATCGCATTGGGCGCGGATCACGGCGGTTACCGATTGAAGGAGGCCGTGAAGCGGTATCTGGAGGAAAAGCAGATTCCCTACCGGGATTTCGGCGCTAACAGTGAGGAATCCGTAGATTATGCCCCCATTGCCGAGCAGGTGGCGCGTTTTGTGGCAGAGGGAAAGGCCGAGCGGGGGATCCTCTGCTGCGGCACCGGCATTGGGATTTCTATAGCGGCCAATAAAGTGCCTGGAATCCGTGCGGCAGTGGTGACCAATGATTTCTGTGCGGAGATGACCCGCCGCCACAACGACGCCAATATCCTCTGTATGGGGGGCCGGGTGATCGATGAAGAGACGGCAGTGCGCCTGACGGAGATCTTTCTGACCACCCCCTTTGAAGGCGGCCGCCATGCCCGGCGGGTGGCATACATTGGGCAAATAGAGAGCAAAGGGCTCTGAGTGATAAAAAACAACAGGATAAGGGAGGAAACCTTCATGGACAAACAGGTATTTGTCATGGATCATCCGTTGATTCAGCATAAGCTGACGTATCTGCGGGACAAAAATACCGGCTCCAAAGAATTCCGGGCGCTGGTCAGTGAAATTGCCACGCTGGTGTGCTATGAAGCCACCCGGGATCTGCCTTTGGAAGAGACGGAAATCGAAACGCCCCTGGTCAAGGCCAAAACCAAAGTGATTGCCGGGCGCAAGCTGGCTTTAGTGCCCATTCTCCGGGCTGGGCTGGGAATGGTGGACGGTGTGCTGACGCTGGTTCCCGCGGCAAAAGTGGGGCACATCGGCCTGTACCGGGATCACGAGACCCTGCAGCCGGTGGAATATTACAGCAAGCTACCCTCTGATTTGCCCCAGAGGGACGTCTTGGTGCTGGACCCCATGCTGGCCACCGGCGGCTCCGCCATTGACGCAATCAGCATTATCAAGAGGAGTCAGCCCAAGAGCATTAAGTTCCTGTGCATCATTGCGGCCCCGGAGGGGGTTCGTGCCCTGACCCAGGCCCATCCGGACGTCCAGGTGTACTGCGCTGCGGTGGATGACCGGCTCAATGAAAACGGCTATATCCTCCCAGGGCTGGGGGATGCCGGCGACCGGATTTTCGGAACGCTTTGACAAATGATTTTCTCCGGGCTTTCTTGCGAGGCCCGGAGTTTTGTTTTTTGAGCCGCCAGGATGTCTGTCGCTGGAAGGGAAAGGGCTGTTTGAATTTTGTTACGGTTTCTTCGGATTTCCTTTCCAAACCCTTCAAAATTGGGACACATTTTAGGGTTATACTGAAATCACAGAAACGGAATCAAACGGAGTGAGTTTTGGAAATAAAAAAATCGCGTTTCTCTCATAACTGCCGGAGCTTACCGGGGAAGGACGGAATACCGGCCCGGATGGCATGGCAGACCAAGTATAAGTGCCTATTGCAGGCGTTTTCATAAAACCCTTCTTTTTCATTATTCCTTCTCAAAAACTAAAAGACCGGAGCGAGCGCTTCGGTCTTTTAGTTTTTGTAAGGTTTGACATATGTATTCATAATTTATTGATAAAAACCTCCTAAAAAGTTCTGAATGATATCAGAGAATCATCACATTTCCCCGATAGAATAGAGACAGCTTCCAAAAAGAAAGGAGGATGCCAATCAACAAGGTCTCCACGAAATTTCGTGTTTTGATTTCATAGATTTACTGCCACATGCCTGCCGGAGAAGGACGGAATACCGGGCCGGCTGGCCGGCAGACCAAGTACAAGTGCCCGACAGGGCGTTTCTATAGAATTCTTTTTCATAAAACCTCCTTGTTTAAAGGGACCGGAAAGCCACCTCCGGTCCCTTTTGCTATCCAGAAAAATATTCGTTCATAAGTTGTTGATAAAAACACCCCAGAATCTTCCCAGGTTCATCAGAAAACCATCACATTCCGGCGGTATCCTTATGTCAGCAGGAAAGAGAAGCAGACAGGATCAAGACCTGTTGATTCCTAAATTGATTTACTGCGCCGGAAAGGACGGAATACCGAGCCGGCGGTATGGCAGACCAAGTACAAGTGCCCGACAGGGCGTTTTTATAGATTCCTTCTTCATAAAAATCCCTTTCTCATGCAGAAGGCCGGGAGCTGGTAATGCTCCCGGCCTTCTGCATTGTGGATTGGAAATTCTTAGAAAATTAGAAAATTTGTTCGAAAACCTCTTGACAGAAATGGAGAAAGTGGTATACTGATAAAAACAAACGTTCGAGAAAGAAGGATGCCTATGACGGTCATGGAGAAGCTGGAGATTCTTACGGATGCCGCCAAATACGATGTTGCCTGCACTTCCAGTGGGGTTGACCGGGCGGGAAAACAGGGCAGTATCGGGAGCTCGGCGGCCTGCGGGATTTGCCATAGTTTTTCGGCGGATGGCCGGTGCATTTCTTTGCTAAAGGTGCTGTTTTCCAACGCCTGCATTTATAACTGCGAATACTGTATCAACCGCTGTTCCAACCAGGTGCGCCGGGCTTCTTTTATCCCCAGGGAACTGGCGGACCTGACCATGGGATTTTATCGCCGGAACTATATTGAAGGCCTGTTTCTCAGCTCCGCCGTGATACGGAATCCCGACTATACCTGTGAGCAGCTTTTGGAAACCCTGCGCATCCTCCGGGAGGAATACCGGTTCCGGGGATATATCCACGCCAAGGCGATTCCCGGGGCGGACCCTTTATTGCTGTCTCGAATGGGCCTTCTGGCCGACCGGATGAGCGTGAATATTGAGCTGCCTAGCGAGGGGAGCCTCCGGCGGCTGGCGCCGGAAAAATCCCGCCACTCTATTTTTGCCCCCATGGGTTTGATTTCCGGGAAGATTCAGGAGCATTCCTCAGAGATGGTGCGTTATCGCCATGCCCAGCCCTTTTCTCCGGCAGGGCAGAGTACCCAGATGATTATCGGGGCCACCCCGGAGAGCGATTGGCAGATTCTCCGGCTGACACAGGGGCTGTACCGGAAGTATCGGCTCAAGCGGGTGTTTTTCTCCGCTTATGTGCCGGTAAACACCACGGCCCTGCTGCCTCCGGCGGGCACCCGGCCGCCCCTGCTCCGGGAGCACCGGCTCTACCAGGCGGACTGGCTCCTGCGGTATTACGGGTTTACAGCGGAAGAGCTGCTGGACGAGGCCCATCCCAATTTCAATCCCCTCATTGATCCCAAGGCCAACTGGGCCCTGCACCACATGGAGCAATTCCCTGTGGAGGTAAACCGGGCGGACTATGAGGTGCTGCTCCGGGTACCGGGGATTGGGGTAAAGAGCGCCCGGGCGATCCTCAGGGCCCGGCGTGTGGCTTCTTTGGATTTCCCGGACCTGAAAAAGCTGGGAGTGGTTCTCAAGCGGGCTCAATATTTCCTCACCTGCCGGGGAAAAGCCATGGAGGGATTGTATGTGTCTCAGGATGCCGTTTTGCGGAATCTCATCACCCAGCAAGGCCGGGACCTGTTGCCTAAGGAACCCTTCCAGCAGCTTTCCCTTTTTGAAAGCCTTGCCTAAGCACGGGGAAACTTACAGCAAGAAACAGCTTTGTTTTATCGTGAAGGTAGCCGCGCGTGGACTAAGAGAATGGTTTGCGCTCTCTTTAGGCGCGGATTGGGAGCGGCAACTTGCCGCCGAGGGTCCAGGGGCGAGAAGCCCTTGGTCGCCCATCGCAATGGGCGAAATCCCCCTTTCCGTAGGGCGCATTTTCGGGGGTGAATTGGGAAATATCCCGGCGGGATGTTTCCCGAGAGGGCCCCTTTTGCAAGAAAAAAGGGGCCCTGGCCTCGATCCTGATGCTGTTTTCCTTCGTTTCCCCGGTAGGGGAAATCGAAACCATAGGGGATGGAGGAGATGTAACAGAGAAGTCGGGGGGTCCTACGGTTTCCCTTTGTCATGCGTAGGCTCTCCCTATATTGACCTTCTTGGGAAAGGAGAGAATCGTAGTGAAAGAAAAAAATATCGCTTATCGCTGTGATGGCAGCTTTCGCGGCATTTTGTGCTGTGTCTACGAGATGTATACCCGTAAAGAATTCCCAGCACAAATTCTCACCCCGGACAGCCCTGCCACCCTATACCCGGAACGGGAAATCCTCACCCAGGAGGCCCATGCCGGGCGCGTGTGGCGCTCCCTGCCCAAAAAGCTGGGGGCCCGGGGCGCCCGGATGGTTCGCGACGGCTTTCTGACCTGTGCGCCGGAGAAAGAAATGCTTCTGTGCCGGTTTATTGCCCGGGGTTATGAGCTGGGTCCCAGTGTGGCGGATATGCTGGCAGATGAGACGGTCCATGCCTTGCACAGCGCCCTGAAGCATTTATACAACGAAGCGCACCTTTTCCGGGGATTCGTGCGGTTTTCCATCCATGACCGGGTGATGACCGGGGCTATTACCCCTAAAAACCGTGTGCTGCCGCTGCTGAAATCGTATTTCTGCGATCGTTATCCCAGCGAAGCCTTTTTACTCTATGATAAAACCCATCGGGAAGCTCTGATTCACCGGCCGGGCCAGGCCCTGCTGCTGCCGGTGGAGGAATTTACCCCGCCGTCCCCAGATGAAGAGGAGCGCAGTTATCGCCAGATGTGGCGGAAGTTTTATGATACTGTGGCGATTCGGGAAAGGGAAAACCCCCAATGCCGCATGAGCCATCTGCCCAAGCGGTATTGGGGGGACATGACGGAGTTTCAGGAACCCGAGGGCGAGAGCGTCAGGAGCGCTTCGCGTCTTCCTGGCGTGCCCACCGGAGGAAGGTGTCCTGGGCTACCGAGAGCCGGCGGGCAGCTTCCCGGGAATTGATTTTTCCACTGGTCCACAAAGCCCTGACCGCAGGGAATTCTTTGGGAATGACTTTCCGGGGCCGGCCAAATTTGACGCCCCGTGCCTTTGCGGCGGCGATGCCCTCTGCCTGACGCTGGCGGATATTTTCCCGCTCTGTCTGGGCCACATAGGAGAGGAGCTGCAAAACAATGTCCGCAATGAGGGTGCCGATGAGGTCGTTTTCCCGGCGGGTATCCAGCAGGGGCATATCCAGCACCACAATGTGGACCCTTTTCTGTTTCGTCAAAAGGCGCCACTGCTCCAAAATCTCCTGATAGTTCCGCCCCAGGCGGTCGATGCTTTTGACTACCAGGATGTTTCCGGGCTTCAAAAGCCGGAGCAGGCGCTGGTATTGGGGCCGCTGGAAATCCTTCCCGCTCATTTTGTCCATGAAGATCCGCCTGGCCGGAATCGGAAATTCCTGCAAAGCAATGAGCTGGCGGTCTTCGTTTTGTTCCCTGGTGGATACCCTTATGTATCCATAGGTCTTTTCGTCCATAACAATTCCTCCATTTTTTCAGCCTGCGCCTGATTTCAGGAAATATGCATTTCTAAAATCCGGCGCGGAATTTTAACCCGGGCAACGGCAGCGCCGAGAGACGCAGTGCACGTCTTCCCTTTGGTTTGTAATCCATAGTATCACAAGGGGGAAGAGGGCGAAAGAAGGAGGCCGACACTGGGATTTTCTTGGAAGATGGGGTATAATAAGAGAAAAGGTGAAAATCGGGAGGGATATTTATGAGCCGTTTGGAGGAATTACAGGAGATTCGGAAGGCCCAAAAAGAAGCCTTAGAGCATGGGGTTCTTCGGGAAACCAAAGCCCGTCAGGCCCGATTGGGAACGCTGTATCAAGCCATAAAAAAGTGGGAGCCCCAGCTTCTGAAGGCCATGCAGGCGGATTTGGGAAAGCCGCCTTTTGAATCCTATATTGCCGAGCTGGGGATGGTTTATGGGGAAATCCGGGAGGCCATTCGATGCCTTCCCAAATGGAACCGTCCGGTACGGGGAAAGACGGGAACAGCCAGCTTTCCATCCCGGGGCTACCGTTTGCCGGAGCCCATGGGGATGGCCCTGATTTTCTCCCCGTGGAATTATCCGGTACAGCTGACCCTTGCCCCGCTGACGGCGGCTTTGGCGGCGGGATGCCCCTGTGTGCTGAAGTTGTCCCCGTATTCCGTCAACACCTCCCGGGTGTTGGAGGCCATGCTGGAAGAAGCGTTTCCCCGGGAGGAAGTGGCGGTATTCCAGGGAGGGGCCCGGGAAAACACCCTTTTGCTGGAACAGAAATGGGATACAATTTTCTTTACCGGCAGCCCCAAGGTGGGGCGGGTGGTGATGGAGGCAGCTTCCCGCCATTTGACCCCGGTGACGTTGGAGCTGGGAGGGAAAAGCCCGGTGATTGTGGACAGGGCGGCTGACCTGGATTTGGCTGCCCGGCGGATTGTCTGGGGAAAGCTCCTGAATTCCGGCCAGACCTGTGTGGCCCCGGACTATGTGCTGGTGCATCATTCCCAGGTAGAGGCCCTGACCCGGCGGCTTCTGGAAGCGGTGAAAGCCTTTTATGGAAGGGAGCCCCTTCAAAGCCGGGATTATGGGCGCATCATCAATGAGAAGCATTTTCAGCGGCTGCGGGGCCTGTTGGAGCGGGCGGAAGAAGAGGGCTGCCGCCTGCATCGGGTGTCCCCCACTCCCTGGAACCCGGAAACCCGGCAGATTGCCCCCACTGTGCTCACAGAGGTCACCTGGGACAGCGCGGTGATGGAGGAGGAGCTTTTCGGCCCGATTCTGCCGGTGCTGCCTTATGATTCTCTGAAAGAAGCCGTTGACCGGGTAAACAGTCGGCCTCGGCCCCTGGCCCTGTATGTGTTCACTAACCGCCGGGAGACCGCCCGTTATCTGCTTCGGGAAATCCCCTTTGGCGGAGGCTGCGTCAATGATACAGTGCTGCACCTCACTGCCCCGGGGCTTCCCTTTGGGGGCCTGGGGGAGAGCGGCATGGGACAGTATCACGGCAAAGCCGGCTTCGATGCCTTTACCCACTACAAAAGCGTGTTGATTTCTTCCCGGCGGGTGGATTTGCCAGTGCGGTATGCGCCATACGAGAAGTTTGAAAAGCTGGCCCGGTTCCTGATGAAATAAAGGAACGCCAGAAAAAGGAGGAATCTTCCATGACAGACAGCTTGCAGGATATCAAAACATTGGCCCAATGGGTGGAGGAGAGCCGCCGGATTGTCTTTTTCGGCGGAGCAGGGGTGTCCACGGAGAGCGGAATTCCCGATTTCCGAAGCGAGGACGGCCTATACCGCCAGCGGTTTTCCCGTTCCCCGGAAGAAATGCTCAGCCGGGAGTTCTTTGACGCCTGCCCGGAGGAGTTTTTCGATTTTTATCGGGCTAAGATGGTGGCCCCTAACGCCAAGCCAAACCGGGCCCACGAGGTTTTGGCCGCCTGGGAGGCCCAGGGCCGCCTTTCAGCCGTGATTACCCAGAATATCGACGGCCTGCACCAAATGGCCGGCAGCCAAAATGTCTTGGAGCTTCACGGCTCTGTCCATCGGAACCGGTGCATGACTTGCGGCAAGGAGTGGCCCTTGGAGTGGGTGCTCCAAAGCCAGGGGGTTCCCCGGTGTACCTGCGGCGGCATTGTTAAGCCGGAGGTAGTGCTCTACGGGGAATCCTTGGATTCCTCGGTGCTGTTCCAGTCGGTGCAGGCGTTGGAGCAGTCGGACTTGCTCATTGTGGGCGGCACCAGCCTGGTGGTCTATCCGGCGGCGGGCCTGCTCCAATATTACCGGGGACGGCGGATGGTCCTCATCAACCGGTCGGAAACCAGCGCGGACCGGGATGCGGATTTGTGCTTCCGGGGGAAAATCGGGGAGGTGCTGGCCAAAACAGAAATGGAACGCCAACAGCTCCATGTATCCAGCTAATGGGTATCATTTACATAAAAAAGCCCGCCTCCTGGCTGTCACAAGCCATGGGAGGCGGGCTGAAATTTTGCTGTCAGGGAAATCAAGAAGAAACCCGGGAGGGCTCTTGGCCCTGGGAGATGGTTGCGGCATGCTGCAAATCCCGAATCTTCTTGCGGCGGACGGTGTCCAGCCGGAAGCGGTTATAGCGCTGGATAATCGCAAAGGGCAGGTTGCCCAGCACGACCAGAGCGCCAAAAATCAATCCCAGGGGGAAGGCGTTAATCACAATAAGCACCACGGCGCACAGGCAGTTGGCCAGATGCATCCATTCTCCCCGGCAGGTCTCCATAATAAATTCATCCAGATATTTCAGGGAAAGATCCGTGATGTGGGATTTAGAAAACCCGTCTTTGGCGACAAACTGGGGAACTTTATCCTTCCAGAGCTGGATTTTCAGGTGGTCTTTATACCAGCGGCCGCCTTTTTCCCAGTGCTTAGGTTGATAACGCTTGCGCTGGCTGTCAAAAACATCTCTGGGAAGGCGCACACAGAGGATAAATACCACCACATGCCACCCGGCCACCAAGGCGATGTTACAGAGCAGCACAGCAAACGGACTGAAACTTTTCAGCACGGCTTCGTCTTCCTTTCCATCAAAATCTACATATGCAGTGTAGAGATCCGGCGATTCCGGCATCTACTTTCTTATTCTGTATTATAGAACCCAAAGAAGGTTTTTTTATTCTTTAAAAGAATTAAAAAAGATTTGGGAATTTGTCTAACCGGGCTGGAGGGAGCAGGCGAAATTTGTAAAAGATTTGTAAATTATTCTGTGAAAAAGACGGAGAGCAGGTTTCGCTTCCTCCGGCGGCAGACGGTGCCGGAGCGCACCAAAATGGTTTCCTCCCCGATTACCTGGATATCCTCCCAGCGGATTACCAGGTCGTCCTCCCGGCCCAAAAGCCCCAGCAGCCGAGGCCGGCCGTAGACAATCAGGGCGGAAAGGCAGGCGCCCTCGGTGTCCAGCTCTATATCGCCCACATAGCCCAGCCGGGCCCCGTTCTGCAGGCTGATGACCTCCCTGCGCTTGAAATCGGCCAATCTGCAAATCATAAGGGTCAGCGCTCCTTTCTGCGGTTTCAGAACCTTTCTTTCTTCATTTCTATGCGGCCGTTGTGTTTTGTTTTCCTCTATGGTACAATAAGAAAAAAGCCGCTTTCGGGATTTTCCCCAAAAGCGGCCCGGAAAGGCAGAGAGGTTCCATGAATATTTGGCATGACATTTCCCCGAAGCGGATTCACCCGGAGGACTTCTACGCGGTCATTGAGATTACCCGGGGCGGAAAAGTAAAATACGAGCTGGACAAGGAAACCGGCCTGCTGATGATGGACCGTATCCTTTATACCTCTACCCATTATCCCGCCAACTACGGTTTTATTCCCCGGACCTACGCCCAGGACGGGGACCCTCTGGATGTGCTGGTGCTGTGCTCTGAGAAGATTGAGCCTCTATCCCTGGTGCGCTGTTACCCCATCGGGGTGATCATCATGGAAGACGGCGGCGAGAAAGACGAAAAAATCATCGCCATTCCCTTTAACGACCCCACCTACAATACCTACCGGGATATCCGGGAGCTGCCCACCCATATTTTTGCGGAAATGAGTCACTTTTTCTCCGTGTACAAGCAGTTGGAAACCGGGAAGAAAACGGAAATCGATGATGTGCGGGACCGGGATTCCGCGTTGGAGATTATCAAAAGCTGTATGGACCGGTATTTGGACGATTTCTGCCGGTAAACGTTTTATTAGAAGGGCCTTGGGAAATGGGTCTCCCGGGCCCTTTTTTCGGCCCTGTGGGGCGCTATAGGTCTTTTTTTATTTTCTCCAGGGCTCCTTTTTCCAGCCGGGAAACCTGGGCCTGGCTGATGCCGATTTCCGCCGCCACTTCCATTTGGGTTTTGCCCTGGAAAAACCGCAGGGAGAGGATGCGCTTTTCCCGCTGGTTCAAATCGTTGACCGCCTGCTTCAGGGCAATTTCGTCCAGCCAGTTCCGGTCATCGTTTTTGTCTCCCACCTGGTCCATGACGTAGATGGTGTCGCCCCCGTCGGAGAACACTGGCTCATAGAGGGAGAGGGGCTCCACAATGGCCTCCAGGGCCAGCACCACATTTTCCCGCTTGACTCCAATGGCTTGGGCAATCTCCTCCACGCTGGGCTCGGCCCCCTTTTCGGCGGTCATTTTTTCCCGGGCCTGCATGGCCTTGTAGGCGATGTCCCGCATGGAGCGGCTCACCCGGATGGTGTTGTTGTCCCGGAGATAGCGGCGGATTTCCCCGATAATCATGGGCACGCCATAGGTAGAGAACCGCACTCCCTGCTCCACATCGAAGTGGTCGATGGCCTTCATCAGCCCGATGCATCCCACCTGGAACAGGTCGTCCAGGTTTTCTCCCCGGTTGGTAAAGCGCTGGATGACGCTGAGCACCAAACGCAGGTTTCCGCTGATGAGTTCTTCCCGGGCGCGGCGGGCCTCCTCCGGGGTGCCGTCCCGCATTTTCCGGAGAAGCTCCAGCTTTTCTTTCTCGGTGAGGACCTTCAGCTTGGAGGTGTTGACGCCGCAAATTTCGACTTTATTATACTGCATATTTTTCACCGGCCCTTTCGCTGTGCTGTTGCTGTGTGTTTTTTCATGTTCTGCATTTTCAGTATGGCCGGATTTTCAAGACTTCATACAACTTGGGAAAAGGAGTGAGTAAAATGTTTCAGATTGCGATTCCCCAGCCGGTAGAGGAAATCCTCTCGGCCCTGGAAGCGGCCGGATTCCCCGCAGTGGTGGTAGGGGGCTGTGTCCGGGATAGCTTACTGGGGAAAACGCCTCATGACTGGGACGTGGCCACCGCCGCCCGGCCGGAAGAAATGAAGCAGGCCCTTTCCCGGTTCCGTTTGGCGGAGACCGGTATCCGTCACGGAACCCTCACCGTGCGCAACCAAGGGGAGGCGGTGGAAACCACCACGTTTCGCCAGGACGGCAGTTACGGCGACAGTCGCCACCCGGACACTGTCACCTTCACCCGGAGCTTGGAAACCGACCTTTCCCGGCGGGATTTCACCGTCAACGCCATGGCCTACTCCCCGAAAAGAGGGCTGGTGGACTTGTTTGGCGGCCAGGAGGATTTGCAGGCTAAGGTGCTCCGCTGTGTGGGAAACCCGGAACAGCGATTTACTGAGGACGCCCTGCGGATTGTCCGGGCTATGCGGTTTTCGGCGGTGCTGGATTTTTCCATCGAGCCGGCTACCGGTGAGGCGATTTTAGCCCAAAAGGAGCGGCTGCGGTATTTGGCCCGGGAGCGCATTGCCGATGAACTGAAAAAGCTCCTCTGCGCCCCGGGAGCGGCCCGAATTTTGGGAGCGTTTGCCCCGGCAGTGTGGGAGATGATTCCCGAGCTGGAGCCCTGTTTTGGACAGCAGCAGTACAACCCCCACCACTTCGGCACGGTATGGGAGCACACCCTGGCGGCATTGGAGCACGCGGAGCCCATTTTGCCGGTGCGTCTGGCGGTGCTGCTTCACGATATTGGCAAGCCGGCCTGCTTTTCCCGGGAGGAAAACGGGGTAGGGCACTTTTACGGCCACGCCGCCAAAAGCACCGAGATAGCCGATGCAGTTTGCCGGAGCCTGCGGCTGGACAATGCTCTGCGAGAGCGGGTGATGCTTCTGGTGCGGTATCACGACGGCCCCATGATTGGCAATGAAAAGCTCATCCGCCGGCGGCTGCGGCAGTTAGGGGAGGAGGCCTTCTTCCAGCTCCTGGCCGTGCAGACGGCGGACACCTTGGGCCAGGCGGAGCCTTATCGCTCCCAGCGGCTGCCCCAGCTGGCCCAGGTGGGGGAGCTGGCCCGGCAGATTTTAGCGGAACGCCCCTGCCTGACTATGGACGCCCTGGCCATTTCCGGCCGGGACTTAATCGCCGCCGGCATGAACCCCGGCCCGGAGATGGGGCGGGTGCTCCGCCGGCTTTTGGAAGCGGTGTCCGAAGGGGAGCTCGACAATACCTCGGCTGTTTTGCTAAATTACGCACAACAAATTCGTGAGAAAATCTAATCTTTTGTTTATGATGTTGCTTTTCTCTCGAATTATGGTATAATAGGAAAGGTCGCTTCTGGCGACGGCCGAAGCTGCTCCGCTGCTCGGCCCTGTAAAATACCATGGCGCTGCGGCGGCGCAAACTGCATGGCTGCGGCAGAAGGGAGTAGGAGTTACTATGTGGGCATACGAATCTGTGTTTTATCAAATCTATCCGCTGGGGTTCTGCGGGGCCCCGCTTTCCAATGATGGGGTGCAGGTGCCTCGTATCCGCAAGGTGGAGGAGTGGATTCCTCACCTGCAAGCCCTGCACATTGGGGCCATTTATTTTTCCCCCATATTCGAGTCGGACAACCACGGCTATGACACCCGGGATTTCACCAAAATTGATTGCCGCTTGGGCAGCAACGAGGATTTCAAGGCCGTTTGTCAGGCACTGCACAAGGCCGGCATCCGGGTAGTGCTGGACGGCGTTTTCAATCATGTGGGCCGGGGCTTCTGGGCTTTCCAGGATGTCCTGCGCAACCGGGAGGGTTCCCCCTATAAGGACTGGTTCTGCATCAATTTCGGCGGCAACAACGGCTACAACGACGGCCTCTGGTATGAGGGCTGGGAGGGCCACTTTGAGCTGGTGAAGCTGAACCTGCGGAACCCGGAAGTGGTGGAGTATCTTCTGCATTGCATCCGGGGCTGGGTAGAGGAGTTCGATATTGACGGCCTGCGTCTGGATGTGGCCTACAGCCTGGACTTGGACTTTCTGCGCCGGCTGCGGAGCTTCTGCGACAGCCTGAAGCCGGAGTTTTTCCTCCTGGGGGAGATGCTCCACGGGGACTATAACCAGCGCATGAACGACCAGATGCTCCATAGCGTCACCAACTATGAGTGCTATAAGGGCCTGTATTCCAGCTTTAATTCCATGAATCTGTTTGAAATCGGATTTTCTCTGAACCGGCAGTTCGGCCCGGAAAACTGGACCCTGTATAAGGGCAAGCACCTGCTGAATTTCGTGGATAATCACGATGTTACCCGGGTAGCCAGCATTCTCACCGAGCCCCGGCATCTGAAGCCCATCTACGGCCTGCTCTTTGGAATGCCCGGCATTCCCTGTGTCTATTATGGCAGCGAGTGGGGCGCCCAGGGGAAAAAGCAGGACGGCGACCCGGCTCTGCGTCCCTGCTTTGAGAAGCCCGAAGAGAATGACCTGACCCAGTGGATTGCCGCTTGCGCCAAGGCGTTTTCCGGCAGTAAGGCCCTGCAATATGGAAGCTATAAAACCGTGATGCAGCAGAATCATCAGCTCATCTTTGAGCGGAAGTATGAGGACCAGCGGGTGCTGGTGGCCATCAACGCGTCGGCGGAGCCTTATCATGCCCACTTTGACGCCCAGGCGGGCCGTGCCCGGGATTTGATTACCGGGGAAGTCCACGATTTTGGCGGCGGCAGCGAGCTGCCCCCCTTCTTCGCCGCCTTCTGGGAGATCTTTTAACCCATGGAAGAGGGATTTCTCCGGCGGGTGTATGATATTACCGCCCGGATCCCCCGGGGGAAAGTGAGCACCTATGGGCAGATCGCCTTTCTGGCGGGCAGTCCTCGTGCCGCCCGGATTGTGGGGGCCGCCATGTACCGGGCGCCGGCAGGGCTTCCCTGCCACCGGGTGCTGTACCGGGATGGCTCCCTGTGCCCGGGAGAGATTTTCGGCGGGCCGGGCCGTCAGCGGGAGCTGTTGGAAGGGGAAGGCATCCCCTTCCTGTCGGATGGCCGGGCGGATCTAAAGCGGTGCCTGTGGCATCCGGGGGATTTGCCGGGAGGATGACAGCGCGCGGAGAGGTCTAAATTGAAACAGGATGAATAAGCGGCCGCTTGAGCGGCTGTGGGAAGGATGATACCAATGTTTAATTCTACAAGCCAATTTACCAAACTTTTAGATGAGAAGAACCTGCGTTATCGCGTTTTAGAAGCGGAAGGCCCTAACGCGCCGGACGACCGGGTACTCATGAAATTCCAGGGGCACTACGCCTCCATGGAAACCTGCGTTTTCTTTCCGGAAAAGGTACAGCTGGCTGGTGTACGGATTTTCCGGGTGGCTCAGGTGCCGGTGGAAAAACGGGAAGAGGTTCTGCGCCTGCTCAACCAGTGGAACCGCCGGTTTGTTTTGGCCAAGTTTTACCTGGATCCCAGCAGCGGCTTTGTGGAGATCGCGGTGGACGTCCTCTATCAGGAGGACAATGGGGCGCAGCTTTGCTTTGAGGCTTTGAACCGGGCTGTAAGTACCTGTGACATGGTGTTTCCCACACTGCTGGAAGCGATGGGAGATTTCCAAGCGAAACCAGAAAATTCCTAAAAATAAACCGTTTAAAGATTGCGGGTTTTTGTTGACTTTGAACGAGAAATTGTGTAATATAAGAAGGTAGATACCAAAAATTTGGCTGCAGAAAGCGGTCAAAAAGGAGGATGGAATATGTTTTACGCAACCCAGGAGTTCGTCAACCATTTGAAGAAGGAAGAGCTGAAGTACACTCTTCATGAAGCGGAAGACCCGGAGTCCGGGAAAGACCGTGTGATCGTGAAGTTCGGCGGCGAGAACATCAGCGATATTGTCATTCAGTTCTTCTTCTCCGATGACAGTGAGGATGCAGGCGTCCGCATTTTTGACATTGTCAAGGTGCCGGAAATGAAATCCAATAAGATGATCAAGGTTATTAACGACTTGAACAATAAGTACCGCTTCGCTAAGTTCTGCCTGGATACGAAGGATGACACCATCCAGCTGGAGATCGACCTGATTTTCCGGCAGCACGATATCGGGGCAATCTGCACGGAGGCTATGCTGCGTGCCCTGCGCATCTGCGATGATTCCTATCCGGAGCTGATGAAGGAGCTGTGGGCCTGAGAAACTGGGCTTAGGCAGGAGAGGAATAGGGAGAAAGAACGGGTTCTTTTGTAATCGTTCATAATTTGGCTAAGAAACCTTTTTGAAATATTCGCAGCTTTGAGACAAAAGGGTCATATTTCTAAGGTATACTAAAGCCATGGAAACGAGTACAAGAGCCTGTCCCAACAGGCGATTTCATAAAACCCTTCTTTTTCATGATTCCTTCTCAAGATCAAAAGGCCGGACTTCGCGTCCGGCTTTTTGATTTTTAGGGAGGGTTCCCGCTGAAAGGGGTTCGGCCTTCCACGATATATACCATCCAGGAGGAAAGACTATGCCAGAAATGATTTGGCAGGACCGGAAGCGGATTCTGGGAATGCCCATTACCTTTACCAAATATTCCATGTCGGAGGACCGGCTGTTTATTAAGAAAGGCTTTTTAAACCTCTCCACCGATGAACTGCTCCTCTACCGGGTGCGCGACATCAGCTTAAAGCGGTCTTTGGGCCAGCGAATCTTCGGGGTGGGGAGCGTTGTTGTGTATTCTTCCGATCAAACGACCCCCTCTTTGGAATTGAAGAACATCAAAAACAGCGAAGAAGTTAAAGAGCTCCTTCATCAGCAGGTAGAAGAGATGAAGCTTCAGAGAAGGGTGCGCATTGGTGAGCTGATGGACGGAGACCCGGGGGACGAGGACTTTGACGATGGAGAAGTGCTCTGATTTTTGATTTTTTCGAGAGTATCCGAAAGCCAAAAAGTGCCGGCAGGCATAGGCCGTTACGGCCTGGAACCTGCCGGCGCTCTTTGTGGATGAGGCCCTTTTCTCAGTGAGCGGAATAGCCCATGAGGTTTTCGGCAAACTGGCGCAGCTCTGCTTCGGTGCGCAGGTTTACCCCGCTTTGATGGATGCCTTCCTGGATATAGGGGGGCAGCGAAGCGAAATATTGGCGCATGCGCTCCTGCTGGGCTGCTGCGGACTCGTAAGTCCCAGAGGACTGGGGGAAAGATCGGTTCATTTCCGGCATTTGATTCACCTCCGACTTTATTCTTTGCTGGAAACCGGTTTCCTATACCGGATATTTTGAAAAACAGAGAGGAGAAAGACTTTATGTACCGGATCTTTATTGTGGAGGACGACCGGGGAATTGCCCAGGCCATCCAGGAGCAGGCGGAAATGTGGGGCCTCCAGGCCAAATGCGCCGGGGATTTCCGGAATGTGCTGGCGGAGTTTGCCGGTTACGACCCGCACCTGGTGCTGCTGGACATCTCCCTGCCCTTTTATAACGGGTACCATTGGTGCAGTGAGATCCGGCAGGTCTCCAAGGTGCCTATTATCTTTATTTCCTCCGCGTCGGACAATATGAATATTGTCATGGCCATGAACATGGGGGCGGATGACTTTATCGCCAAGCCCTTTGACCAGAGTGTCCTCATTGCCAAAATCCAGGCTTTACTGCGCCGCACCTATGATTTCGCCGCCGCCGTGCCGGTGCTGGAACACCGGGGCGCTCTGCTGAATACCGGGGATAATACCCTTACCTATGAAGGAGAGCAGGTTTCCCTGACCAAAAATGAATACCGCATTTTGCTGGCCCTCATGGAAAATAAGGGCAAAGTGGTCAGCCGGGAACGTCTCATGGAGCGCCTGTGGGAAACCGACAGCTTTGTGGACGACAATACCCTGACCGTCAATGTCAACCGCCTGCGGAAAAAACTGGACGCCGTGGGCCTGCAGGATTTTATCACTACCAAGTTCCGGGTGGGATATATTATTGATTGAGAAAATCAGGAAAGGAGGAAACGGTATGGCGCCATTTTTGAAAGCCTATTGGAAACAGTGCAGGAAGGGCTTGGGGATTTTCCTGCTTTTTAGCCTGATTTTCCTCGGCGTCTTTCTGCTGTATGGGATTTCCATAGAGGCAGTGGTGTATCCGGCGATTCTTTGCGGCCTGTTGGGGCTGATATTTTTGGCGCTGGATATGCATCGTGCCTGGCGTACTTACCGGCAGCTGGAAATTTTAAAGACGCTGCCAGCTCCCCTGATGGAACCCTTTCCGGAGCCGGATACCATGGAAGCCGCGGAATATCAGGAGATCATCCGGACCTTGCGGGAGGGACAGAAGCAGCTGGAAAGCGGCATGGCCCTGCGCTATGAGGAGATGGTGGAGTATTACACGATCTGGGCCCATCAGATCAAAACCCCCATTGCCTCTATGCGGCTGACCCTGCAAAACGAGGACTCCGAGCTTTCCCGGCGGCTTTCGGAGGACTTATTGCGCATTGAGCAGTATGTGGAGATGGTGCTGTGCTATCTGCGGCTGGATTCCAGTTCCACGGACTATGTGTTCCAGGAATACGATTTGGACAGCATTGTCAAGCAGGCCGTGCGGAAATTTGCCGGGCAGTTTATCCGCCGCAAAATCCGCCTGGACTACCAACCCCTGCATACCCGGGTGGTGACGGACGAGAAATGGCTTCTCTTTGTTGTGGAGCAGGTGTTATCCAATGCCCTGAAATACACCCCAGCCGCCGGTACGGTGACCATTGATTTGGAGGAACCGAAAACCCTCTGCATCCGGGACACGGGCATAGGGATTGCGCCGGAGGATCTCCCACGGGTATTCGAAAAGGGATATACCGGCTATAACGGCCGGAATGATAAGAAGGCCAGCGGCATCGGATTGTATCTGTGCCGGCGGATTTGTAAGAACCTGAACCATGTTATTTCTGTGGATTCCTCCCTGGACAGCGGAACCGTGGTGCGTATCCGTTTGGAGCAGGTGAAGCTAGGCAAAGAATAGGCGCCGTCACGGGAATATATGGATTCCAACAGGCCTTGCCTGCATTTATTTCAACCTGTGACAAAAGCGTAAGAAGTCGGAAGGAAAATGTAAGCCCATTCGATGGTTTGCATTTTCCTTTTTTGTTACAATAAAGCCACAGAAACCAATCACCAATCCCATAGGAGGAATGATTCGATGAGTATATTGGAAGTTACGGGATTAAAGAAAACCTATACCACCCGCTTTGGAGGCAACCGGGTCGAGGCCCTGCGGAGCGTTTCCTTCAGCGTGGAAGAAGGGGAATATGTGGCCATTATGGGCGAGTCCGGCTCCGGCAAAACCACCCTGCTGAATATTCTGGCCGCCCTGGATAAGCCTACCGGCGGCACGGTCCGTTTGGATGGGAAAGACCTCTCCCATATCAAGGAATCCAATGTGGCGGCCTTCCGCCGGGATCACCTGGGCTTTGTGTTCCAGGAGTTCAACCTGCTGGACACCTTCTCTTTGGAGGACAACATCTACCTGCCTCTGGTGCTGGCCGGTAAGCGCTATCCAGAAATGAAGGAACGCCTTGCCCCCATTGCGGCGCAGCTGGGGATTTCCGATATTTTGAAGAAGTATCCCTATGAGGTCTCCGGCGAGCAGAAGCAGCGGGCGGCTGTGGCCCGGGCGCTGATTACCAACCCCCGCTTGATTCTGGCGGATGAACCCACCGGCGCGCTGGATTCCAAGGCCACCGACGAGCTCTTAAAGCTCTTTGGGGAGATTAACCACAACGGCCAGACCATCCTCATGGTTACCCACTCGGTAAAGGCTGCCAGCCATGCCGGCCGGGTACTGTTCATCAAGGACGGGGAAGTCTTCCACCAGATCTACCGTGGGAACAGCACCAACGAGCAGCTCTATCAGAAGATTTCCGATACCCTCACCGTGTTGGCCACACGGGCCGGCCAGTAAAGGCCCACAGCGATTTTTTGAAAAGGTGGTTTTGACCTATGAAGAAAGGTTTTTACAGTAAGCTGGCCTGGACGGGAATCCGGAAAAACAAACGGCTGTATACCCCCTATATCCTCACCTGCATCGGCATGGTCATGATGTTCTATATCATCTGCTTCCTGTCCACCAGCAGCGTATTGGAAACCCTTCCCGGCGGAGCGACCATGCAGTCTATGCTGAGTTTCGGCGGCGGGGTGATGGGCGTGTTTTCCCTGATTTTCCTGTTTTACACCAACTCCTTCCTGATTCGCAGGCGGAAGAAGGAATTCGGCCTCTATAACATCTTGGGCATGGGAAAGTGGAACCTGGGACGCGTCCTGTTTTGGGAGACTTTGATTATCGCGGTGATTGCTCTGGCCGTGGGCTTGTTTGCCGGCATTGTGCTTTCCAAGCTGGCAGAGCTGGGCATGGTGAATATCCTGCGGACCCAGGCAACCTTCGCTCTGAGCCTGGAACCCCTGGCCATCCGGGATTCCGTGATTCTTTTCGGCATTATCTTCCTGCTGCTCTTCCTCAACGGCCTGCGGCAGATTCATCTGTCCAACCCCATCGAGCTGCTCCACAGCGAGAATTCCGGCGAGAAGCCGCCCAAGGCCAACTGGTTCTTTGCGGTGGCAGGGCTGCTGCTTCTGGGAGCGGCCTATTACCTGGCGATTACCATTGAAGACCCCATCACGGCCCTGGTATGGTTCTTTGTGGCTGTGGTCATGGTCATCATCGCAACGTATCTGCTGTTTGTTTCCGGCTCCGTTGCTTTTTGCCGGCTGCTGCAAAAGAAGAAGAACTACTATTATAAGACCAACCACTTTGTCTCGATTTCGTCCATGGTCTACCGCATGAAGCGCAACGGCGCAGGGCTGGCATCTATCTGTATCCTGTGTACCATGGTGCTGGTGATGCTGTCCTCCACAGTGTGCCTGTACATCGGCACCGAGGATACCCTGCAAAATCGGTATCCCCGGCATATGAATGTGGATATTTCCGCCAGCGACCCCGCCAATCTGAGTTCGGAAATCACCGATGAAGTGCGCCGGACAGCGCAGCAGATAACGGAAGACGAGGGTTTGGAGCCGGAGAACCTGCTGGATTACCAGATGGCTGCCTTTGCAGGCACCTTGGAGGACGACCGCTTTATTGTGACGGAATCCACCATGTACGACTATGCGAGTGTTTGGCAGGTATTTGTGGTTTCCCTGGAGGACTACAACCGCCTCATGGGGGAAAACGAAACCCTGGAGCCCGGCCAGGCCCTTGTCTACACCACCAAAACCCCATATGAAGGGGATACCATTGCCATTGAAGATTCCCAGCCCCTGACCATCAAAAAGCAGGTTTCGGATTTTCAGGACAATGGCATTGACACCTCCCAGATATTTTCCTCCATGTACATTTTTGTGCCGGATGTGGAGGAGGTAGTCCGCCCTCTCATGGGCCGAACCATCAGCGACAGCAGCACCATCTCCATTGTGGAATTCCACTGGTTTTATGGATATGATATAGAGGCCCAAGATGATGCCCAGATACAGGTTTGGAACCGTCTGGACCAGGCTCTGGAACCTCTTTCCGAATCTCAGGAGCAGCTCAACGTTCTGGTGGAGGGCCGGGCTCAGGAGCGCAGCAGCTTCTACGGCCTGTATGGTGGCTTGTTCTTCCTGGGTATCCTGCTGGGAATTGTGTTTATCTTTGCCGCTGTGCTGATTATGTACTACAAGCAGATTTCCGAGGGATACGAAGATCAGTCCCGGTTTGAAATCATGCAGAAGGTGGGCATGACCAAAAAAGAGATTCGCAAGAGCGTCAATTCCCAGGTGCTTACGGTGTTCTTTCTGCCGTTGCTGGTGGCGGGGGTCCATCTGGCCTTTGCCTTCCCCCTCATCTACCGGTTGTTGATTCTCTTCAGCCTGACCAACCTCCACTTGCTGATACTGGTGACGGTGTGCGCTTATCTGGTGTTTGCCCTGTTCTATGTATTGGTCTACCGCATTACTTCCGGGGCCTATTACCATATTGTCAGCGGGACATCCAAAGAGGAGTAATAAAAAAGGGGAGATTTGAAATAGATCTGAGCGGGCTGCGGAACGGCGGCCCGCTTGCTTTTTGCCAATAGGAAAAGCAGCGTTGTAATAAATTGCCCCTTTCCCGACTATGATTGGTAGTATCGGGAAAGGGGCTGATTGCGTATGGGACGTCCGTGCAGAAAAAGGGCCTTCTGGCTGGCGGCGTTTGCCGGTGTGCTGGCACTGGCACTGGCGGTTTCCTCCACTTTGGCGGGAATCCAGTCCAGCAGTCCGGCGTCAGTGCAGGAAGAAACCATAGAGCTGCCGGTGATTATGTATCACAGCCTGCTCCGGAACCCGGCTGCCCAGGGCGACTATGTCATCTCTCCCGATGAGCTGGAACAGGATATGTGTGCGCTCCAGAAGCAGGGCTTTACCCCCGTCCATATGGAGGAGGTGTTCCGCTGGCAGGACGGGGAAGGGGAGCTGCCGGAAAAGCCGGTGGTGCTGTCCTTTGACGACGGCAACTACAATAATTATGTGTATGCCCTGCCCTTGGCGGAGAAATACCAGATGAAAATCATCATCGCGCCCATCGGCAAGTGCGTGGACACCTTCACGGAAACCGGGGAAGAAAACGCTAATTATTCCTATCTCACTTGGGGGCGTATCCGGGAGATGATGGATTGTGGCTTGGTGGAGTTCCAGAACCATACCTATGACCTCCACGAAAGCAAAAACGGGCGCTTGGGGGCAGGGCGGCTCTGGAACGAGAGCCTGGACGATTATCAAGCCCTTCTCCGGGAGGATATTGGAAAGATGCAGAGGCGTTTCCTGCAGGAAACCGGTTATACGCCCCGGGTTTTTGTGTTCCCCTTCGGCAAAATTTCCGACGGCGCCCAGGAGGTAATTTGGGAAATGGGGTTCCGGTGCGTGTTTACCTGCGCAAACCGTTCCAATCAAATCACCAAAGGGGAAAAGCATCTGGTTTTGGGGCGGTTCCTGCGGCCCCACGGCATTTCCGGTGAAGAATTCCTGGCAAAGGCACTGGGTGCAGCAGATTCATAAAACCTATATTATAATAGAAAGGCGGAAGTCCGTATGCCCACGATTTATTTGAGCCCTTCCTTGCAGCCCTTTAACAAGTACGTCAACGGCGGTGACGAGCAGACGGTTATGAACCAGGTAGCCGACGCCATGGAGCCTTACCTCCGGGCGGCAGGCATCCGGTTCACCCGAAACCGCATCGGCATGACTTTGGGGGAAGCCATCCGGGAGTCAAACGCCGGTTACTATGACCTGCATCTGGCCCTCCACTCCAATGCCGCCCCAGAGAGCCTTTCCGGCAAGCTCCAGGGTACCGACGTCTATTATTATACCGGAAGCACCCAGGGCAGGCGGGCGGCAGAGGTGCTGGCGGAAAACTTCAAAAAAATATACCCGGACCCCTCTAAGGTCCGGGCAGTGCCCACTACCAGCCTGGTGGAGCTCACCAAAACCAACGCGCCGGCTGTCCTCATGGAGATCGCTTATCACGACAACCCGGAGGACGCCCGTTGGATTAAGGAAAATATCCAGGCCATTGCGGCCAATATCGTCCAGGGGCTGTGCCTCTATTTTGGGATTCCCTTTATCGCCGATCCCCAGCCGCCGCAAACGGGAACAGTGGTTACCCAGAGCAGCCCCCTGAATATCCGGAAGCGGCCTTCTACCCAGGCCCAGGTCCTTACCCAGGCCCAAAAGGGAGAGCAGCTCACAGTTTTGGGAAAATGGCAGGGCTGGTACGTGGTGGAGGTCCACGGCATTATTGGCTACGCCAGCGCGGAGTATATCCAGGTGTAGGCGGCGTTATGGGAAAGAAAATCGGAGATAGAAGCGCCTACAGAAAATAGCAGCAAGATACTCTGCCGGTTGGAAAGGAGACGGTTTATTTTCCGCCTCCTTTTTTTCGTGAATGGGGACGGAGCAGGAAGGGCAGGCGCCTTCGCATCCGCCGGAGGAGCTTCCAGCGCAGTCCCTTTTGCTCCATTTGGGTGGAAATAGCCTCCAGCCTGGGGGCCAGCAAGCGGTCCACGCCATACAGGAAAAAGGCCATGGAGCAGAAAGCGAAGAGAAGCATAGCCGCCAGCACCAGAGCCATAGAGAGAGTCATGGGCGCCAGGCTGAAAAATTGTCCGAAGAATACGGCCGCCAGGATAAAAGCGGCAGTCATCACACCCCAAAGAGCCCCACGCAGGAAATTAAAGGGGGAGCACACCCGGAAGAGCATCATCAGCCCGGTGCCTCCGGTGATGTACACCGACAAAGTGGAGAGCTGCGCCTCGCTCAGGCCCAGCAAGCCGCTTACCGCTGTCAGCAGCAGGATGTTCAGCACAATGGTCAGCGCTGCCGGCAAGGCCTTTTGCAGGACGTTAATGATGAATTTGCCTCGAATACGCTCCCGGTTGGGCTCCAACGCCAAAATAAAGGAGGGAGCGCCAATGGTCAACGCGCTGATGAGGGTCATCTGAATGGGCTCAAAGGGGTAGTCTCTGGGGATAAAAATAAAGAAGAAGGCCAGGAGCACGGAAAAGATGGATTTTACCAGGAACAGGGAGGCGGAACGCTGCAAATTGTTGATGGAGCGCCGGCCCTCCTGAACCACCCGGGGCATAGAAGCAAAGTTGGAATCCAGCAGCACCAGCTGGGAAACTGTGCGGGCGGCGTCGCTGCCGGAAGCCATGGCAATGCTGCAATCGGATTCCTTCAGGGCCAGCACGTCGTTGACGCCGTCTCCCGTCATGGCCACGGTGTGCCCGTCAGCCTTCAATGCCTTGACCAAATCCAGCTTTTGCTGGGGCGTCACCCGGCCGAACACGGAATAGCGCCGGGCGGCTTCCCGCAGGGCTTTTTCTGTAGAGAGGGTGGAGGCGTCCACATAAGCGCCGGCATTGGCAAGGCCGGCCTTTTGGGCGATGTTGGCCACCGTTACCGGGTTGTCCCCGGAGATTACCTTAATATCCACCCCCTGCTCGGCAAAATACCGCAGGGTTTCCGGCGCTTCTTTCCGGATGGTGTCACTGAGAAGCACCAGGGCCAAGGGCTTCATGTCCGCCGGCAGCCCTTTTTCCTGGAATTCCCCGGCAGACCAGGCCAGCAGCAGCACCCGTTGCCCTTTTTGGGAATACGCTTCTATCTGCTCCCGGAGAGGTGCGGCGGCTTCTCCTAAAATGAATTCTGCGGCGCCCATCACATAAGTGCCCTTCCCCTGAAAGGAAGCGCCGCTCCACTTTCGGGCAGAGGAGAAGGGCTGTACCTGGGTGCAATCCCAGCCCGGGTCCTGGGAATAGCGGGCTTTGATGGCCAGGGCGGTGGGGTTTTCGTCGGGCAGATGGGCGGCCAGGGCGGAGAGAGCGGCCTCGGCCTCCGCTGGGCTTCCATCCAAAGGCGCCAGCTCGTCCACCTGCATGGAGCCTTCGGTGATGGTGCCGGTCTTGTCCAGGCAAAGGGTGTCCACCCGGGCCAGAGTCTCGATGCAGTAGAGCTCCTGAACCAAAGTCTTGTGCCGGGAAAGCCGCAGCACGCTCACCGCCAGCACCACGCTGGTCAGCAGCACCAGCCCTTCGGGAATCATCCCCACCAGGGCGGCCACGGTGCTCACCACACTGTCCTGGATACCGCTGTCTGTGAGAAAATACTGCTTGCAGAACAGGAGCAGGCCCACCGGTGCAATGACCACGCTGACCCATTTAATGATACGGTTAATCCAATACAGGATTTCCGAATTGGGCTTTTTCACATATTTGGCGCTGTTGGTAATCTGGCTGGCATAATTGTCCGCCCCTACGTGCTCGGCCTTGGCCAAACAGGAGCCGCTGACCACAAAGCTGCCGGAGAGGAGCAGGTCGCCGGGGCCCTTGACGATGGGGTCAGATTCGCCAGTGAGGAGGGATTCGTTGACTTCACACTGTCCGCTGACCAAAATGCAGTCGGCGCATACCTGCCCGCCTGCGGAAAGCCGGAGAATATCGTCCAGCACGATTTCCTCCACCGGGATTTCCAATAGCTTCCCATCCCGGACGACATGGGCCCTGGGGGCGGCCACCAGGGAGAGCTTGTCAATGGTGTGCTTGGCCCGAATCTCCTGAAAGCTGCCGATGAGGATGTTGCAGAGGATGACCCCCATAAACAGCATATTTTTAAAGGAACCCACCAGCAGCACCAGGGCAGCTAGGACGAAGTTTAAGATGTTAAAAGGGGTAATGACATTTTTCAGGATAATATCCCGTTCGCTTTGGGTCTTAATAGCGCCGCTGCCGTTGGTGAGGCCCTCCCGCACCCGCTGCTCCACCTGGGAGGCGCGCAGGCCCTGGTCCGGGCTGGGGGAAAACCGCTGCGCCGGAGAGGGGGAAGCGGGGCTTTGGGACTGCGCTGCTTTGGGCTGACGCCTGCTGTGTTTGTGCTGCATATTGCCGCCTGCCTTTGCTGTTCGGATAGGAATACATATGAAATACAGTATACAGGTGCTTCATGAAAATATCATGAATAATTTGACGTTTTTGTGTATCTAACAAAAATGTAAGGGAATATTCTGCAATATTGCCCAAGGCATAGGGGAAAGTGTGCAGAAAAAGCTATGGAATTTGGGTATTGTTTTCTTGGTTCGGGGCCGCTATAATAAATCAATAGTATGGGCAATGTGTGGCTTGTGTAAAATAAAAGTAAAATCTTCGGATATCCGCCCAGCCTGGGGCCGGCGCGGCGCAGAGACTGCGAAAGGAGGAGTACTCTTTGACACAAGAGATTCACCAATCTTTATCAGATGAGAAAAAGCAAAAGATTTTTGCGTTTTGTATAGTGGTTTCCATTTTTCTGCCTTATTATGTTACAGCGGCGGCCATCGCTGCCGGCGGCATTTATGTGCTGTGCGGCCGGGAGCGCCGGGCCTGGGCAATGGCCGAGCCCTTCAGCCGCCTGATCCTGGCAGTGTTCCCCTTGTGGAGCCTGATTTCCCTGGCCTATCAGAACTTCCTGGGCGCGGGGGTTGCCTTGATAATCGTGGCCGCCCTGCTGACGGCCTTCTATTTGCGCTCCTTTATGACCCAGCGGCTGTTTCACTCCCTGCTGGATGTTGCCTGCCTGTGCAGCCTTTCCTCTACCATGGTGGCTTTTGGGCAGATCCTCTACTATGCCGGCACCGGCGATGAACTCCGGGCCGAATCTGTCTGCATGAACCCCAACTATTATGGGATGCTCATGGAGTTTGTAGCGATTATTGCCCTGTACCGTCTTTTTGGCACGGAAAAGAACCGCCGGTTCTATATGGTGGTGCTGGCCAGCTCCCTGCTGGGAATTTATTTTTGCGCCAGCATTTCCGCAGCGGCAGTGGTGTGCGGCAGTATTTTGCTGTTCCTGCTGCTCCGGGGCCGCTATAAATACTGCGTGATCTTCACCGCCCTGGGCGCCGTGGCCGTAATAGCCGCCCTTACCGTGCTGCCCATTATCTTCCCCCGTGCTTCCGACGCCGACCATTCCATGGACCAGCGCCTGTCCATTTGGCATACAGCCCTCCAGGGGATTTTGCAGCACCCCCTCTTCGGCCAGGGCCCCGTCACTTATGAGATGATCTACACCCAGTTCAGCGGCTACGCCACCCATCACGCCCACAACCTGATTCTGGATACCTTCCTGAATTACGGTGTGGTGGGGGCTTCCCTCATCGGCTTTTTCCTGCTGTACCAGCTCCGCTTGGTCATCCGCCGGATTCGCCGGGGAATCAGCTCCTCCACCGGCGTGCTGCTGCTGGTTATGACCTTCGCCACTTTTGCCCATGGTATGACGGATACCACCGTGATGTGGCTCCAGACAGGACTGTTGTTCCTGCTGGTATATTCCTCGGTGGGGATTCGTTCGGAGGTCTCCCTGCCGGTGGTTCCCGCCTATGCAAAAGGGCTGCTTCCGGTTCGCCAGGAGCACCACGGCTAAAATCGTTCCCACAATACCCATAGTATCCAAAACGTCCTGTAGCTTCGGCTGCGGGACGTTTTTTTGCGCTCATTGGCCAGTCTCTGTTACACAGATTTTACAAAAGTCTGCTTTTGACCTTTACAGGCCCATTGTATAATGATGCAGTTACAAGGGCTGTCTCGCAGAAAGGAAGAATCGGGAATATGCTAGAAAAGCTGTCGGTGGATTTTGTTCGGAAGCTCTTTTCCATTTTGACCAATGGCAACGCGCAGATCAAATTTTACACGATTTGTATGCAGAACCAGGACCGGGAGAAGGCCGCCAACCGGCCGGTGGAGTTCGGCCTCAAGCTGCTGGGATATAACGTGTGGTATCGCCTGCCTTTGCTCCGGGATCTGCCGGTGGGCCGGCGGATTGGCCGCGACTATCTCACCCGGCACTATCTGCGGCTTCCGGTAGAGGATTTGGCTTCGGAAATTTTGGAGAATCCCCATGCGGTGTGTGATGTGGAGGGCAGCCTGCTGCTCCCAGTGTGGGACGATAAGCGCTTTTTTGAAAAGCTGGAGCGGGATTTTGACTGCCCCGGCTTTACCCGGCTGCGCCGTCGGCTGGAAAAGCCGGGAATGTCCATTCAGGAGATTTATCAAGCCATCAACCAGGCCCTTTCTGTGAGTCTCTCCTGGGAGAAAGAGCTGGAATTGGCCCGGCAGAACCGCATCCCCAATCGGTATGTCATTCGCCTGTTGGATATTGCCGCCTATCATCAGGTGGGCATCCATCTCACGGTGGATTCCTGCTATCCTGCTTCCTTTTACGAAGAGCTTTTACAGAAGAACGGCGTTACTTGGGACAGCCTTTCCGTTTCCTGCGAAACTGGGAAATCCAAAACCCAGATGGCCGAGGCCCTGCATTTGGAAAAGTTCGGCGCGGTGTCCGCTGATTTCAACGGCTTCCTGCGGCCTCTGGTTCGCCGGGGCGCAAAATCCATTTATTACCGGGAGCCGGCCCAGCTCATGGAGGACGCCGCCCATCCCTGGCTTTCCCCGGATTTCCGGGTCCCATATGACCATGTCTGCGGCGCCCGGGTGTTTTCCGGCAGAAAGCGCCCGTCCTTCCTGTATGAATTGGGCTACCTTTGTGCCGGCCCCTTGGTGTACAGCCTGCTGTTTTCCCAGGAGGAGCTGTGTGTTTGTCATGGGAGCCGCCATTCCTTGGTGGCCATGCTGGCAGGCCCTCATACTGTTTGCACCCTCCAAGGGGCGAAAGCGTTCTCACAAACCCGCATCCGTGTGTTGGATACCGGCCGGGCGGACTTTTCCACATTTTTGGATTCCCTGCAAAAGAACAATCCCCAGGCCCAGATCCAGGTGATTTCCCTGGCGGAGACCGTGCAGGGGGAGGATTCCCCGCTGGCCTGCCTCTTCGGGGAAGAACCCAGCGACTTCTCCGACGGCATCCGGGATTTTTGTCGGGAATACACCCGGTTTACCGGTTGTTCCCCCATTCCCCTGAAAGATGCCCTGGGGCTGTATCGTGCGGGCCAGCGCAATATGGAACAGCTGCTGGCGGAAAGGGAAATTTCCGCCGGCACAACGGTCTCTGTATAAAAGGAGCAAACCCTCATGGTTTTATATCACGTATCTACCACCTATCAGCTTCTCTACTGCATCACCCACCGTTTGGCCCGCCATCCCAGGGAGGGGGCCGGGCTGCTGCTGGTGGAATATATTTTTCCCGAAGCCCGGCGCAAGGAGACGGTGCAGCGGCTGCTGGATACCGGCTGGTTTTCCTTTGTGCGGCTGGTGCCGGAGAACCAGTTTAAGCTCCGGCGGGGCAACTCCCTGACGGAATCCAGCTCCCCTCAGGAGATTGAAGGGGTCATCCGGAATATCTGCGCTTGTGTCCAGGGCTGGCTGGGCATGGATGTAAAGCAGTTTTCCCCCATCTACATAGGCTCCGACCAGTGGTCCTTCGGCATCTACTGCCTGGCCAATCAAATTCCCCATGTGTATATTGAGGACGCCAGCGGAATGCTCTCCCAGCGGGAGCGATATATGAAAATTACCCGGGAAATCAGCTTGACCAACTATGTAATTTCCCAATACCTCCACGGCGCAGGCACCAGCGAATATGAGACAGCCCGGCTGTGCGATATGCGGAATTTTGTCCCGGGCTTTACCGATGAGAAGGCAGTCAATTTTTCAATCTACGACGCCCTCAAGGAAGAAATCCCCCAGAAGGCGCCGGAAATCCTGGACTTTTACGGGGCAAAGCCGGTGACAGTCCCCCAGGGCCGTCCCGTGTGTATGTACATGACCCAGTACCTGAAATCCATGGCCGTCAAGGATTTGGACGTCCAGGAGCAGATTACCAACCTGCTGGTGGATTACTTTGCCCAGGGATTCCAGCTGGTCATTAAGCCCCACCCCAAGGACCAATGGCTCAATTACCGCCGGATGTTTCCCGAGGCTGTGCTGCTTCCCCCCAATATCAACTCCGAGCTGATTCCCTTCCTCTTTGACCAGCCCGTGCAGCGGGTCCTTACCGCCAGCTCCACCTCGGTGGGGGGCATGGCTCCCTTTGCCCAGGAGGTCTTTCAGTTCACCACGGAAATCGAAACCCGGTTTGAGCACCTCCACGCGGTGTATTTGGCAGCAGTGTTTTTGGGAGAGGCGGCGAAGGCTTGGGGCCCCCTGCATCTGTCCCTCCAAAGGGTCAACGCCGTCCAGCTGGAAAATTTCCTCCGGATTTTGGAGGTCCCTCAAATGGAAACCGGCGCGCCTGTGCTGGTGACAGGGGGCGCGCCCCCGGAAGCGCCGGGCGGTGCCGTGCTCTGGATTGCCGGAGAGCGCAGTTCCGGAAAATCCCCGGTGCTTCCCCGGGCCGGCCAGGCCCTGGAGCTGCGGGGCACTCTGCTGCCGGAAGAGGGGAGCCTGCTGACAGAGAATGGATTTCTCCTGTACCTGACAGCCCCCTGCCCCGGGATGCTTTCCCAGCTTCCGCCCCTGGATTTTGTCCGGGAGCTGCCCTTTTCCCGGGCGAAATTGCAAATCCAGTCGAAACTTCTCACAGAAGAGGAAATCGAAGCCAAAAATCATGAGGAGAGTGAAATTCTATGAAAACCGTTGCCTTTGTCCCGGTCAAGCTCAATAACGAGCGCCTGCCCGGAAAGAATACCAAGCCCTTCCACAATGGGGAACCCCTGATTCACTATATCCTGCAAACCCTGCTGCAGTGCCGGGGCCTGGACAGCATCTATGTCTATTGCAGCGACCCTGCCATTCAGGAATACCTGCCCAAAGGGGTCGCCTGGCTGCCCCGAGACCCCCGCCTGGATTCTTCCTCCACTTTGATTCTGGAAGTGCTCCGGGCCTTTGCCGAGGATGTGCCGGCGGACACCTATGTACTGGCCCACGCCACCGCTCCCTTTATCTCGGTGGCTTCGGTGGAGTCCGGCATCCTGGCGGTGAACAGCGGGGAGTATGACAGTGCTATGACCGTGAAGAAGCTCCGGGAATTCCTGTGGCTCAACGGCAAGCCCCTCTACGATACCACCTGCATTCCCCGCACCCAGGATTTAGGGGATCTCTACGCAGAAACCACGGGCCTGTATGTCTATAAGCGGGAGCTCCTTATGGAGCACAACCGCCGCACCGGGGAAAAGCCCTATCTGATTCCTGTCAGCGATGTAGAGGCCTGCGACATCAACGAGCCCTTTGACTTTGAAGTGGCCGACATGATCTTTAACCGCTGTATCCGAAAAGGAGGCGCCAAATGAGCCAGGTAAAATTTTTGGACTGCACCCTCCGGGACGGAGGATACGTCAACAACTGGAAGTTCGGCCGGGAGACTATCCGGGATATGATCCGCCGGTTTTCCAGTTCCGGGGTGGACATTATCGAGTGCGGTTTTTTGACGGATCTGCCCAGCGACCCGGATCAGTCCCTGTTTCATTCCGTGGAGGAGATTAACGCCCTGCTGCCGGAAAACAGCCAATCGCTGTTTGTGGCTATGATCGCCATTGGGGAGAAAGAAATCAATCCCGCTCTGCTGTCCGATGCCGCCGAAACGGGCCTGGGGGGCATCCGCTTGACCTTCCATCCCGACGAAATCGATAAGGCCTTCTGCTATGGCGAGATGATTCAGCGCAAGGGCTACCGGCTCTTTATGCAGCCGGTGGGCACAGCGGGCTATACCGATGAAGAGCTCATCCGCCTGATTAAGCGGGTGAACCAGCTGAACCCCTACGCCTTCTATCTGGTGGACACCTTGGGCACCATGTACGGTAAGCTGCTGCTCCGTCAGGTGATTCTGGCGGACAACAACCTGGCCCCGGGTATCCGCATCGGCTACCACTCCCACAATAATTTGCAGATGTCCTTTGCCAATGCGCAAAAGCTCCTGGAATTCAAAACCGACCGGGGCATGATTATCGACTGCTCTGCCAGCGGCATGGGCCGTGGGGCAGGCAATCTCTGCACCGAGCTGGTTCTTAACTACTACAACAACGAGTTCGAGAACCGCTATCATGTGCTGCCGGTGCTGGAAGTGGTGGATAAGTACATTACCGCCATTTCCCTCACCAGCCGCTGGGGCTATTCCTGCCCCTACTTCCTGGCGGCCTCCCAGGACTGCCACCCTAACTATGCCTCTTACCTGATGAGTAAGCAGACAGTGTCGGTGAGCGCTGTTTCCGAGCTGCTGGACCAGATTCCCCAGGAACGTCGGGAGCAGTTTGACAAGCAGCTCATTGAGCACCTGTATCAGAAATACCAGTCCCACGCAGTGAACGACCTGGACGCCATTGATGCCCTGCGTCAAAAAATGGAGGGCCGCAAAGTGCTGGTGCTGGCCCCGGGCAAATCCATCGCCGCCTATCAGGACCGGATACAGGAATTCATCGACGAGGAGGACCCCCTCATTATCAGCGTGAACTTTGTGCCTCACCAGTACCGGTATGATTTGCTGTTCCTCACCAACGACCGCCGCTATGAGGAGACCCGGGAGGAAATCGACTGGAATAAGACCATCGCCACCTCCAACATCCGGGAACTGCCCGGGGAGGCCCTGACGGTGAATTATTCCTCTTTGCTGAACACCTCTCTCTATGCCTCCGACAGCGCCGGCGCCATGCTTTTGAAGCTCCTGGTGAAGTGTACCGTCAAGGACGTGTACCTGGCCGGTATGGATGGCTTTAGCGACGACCCCCTTTCCAACTACTACGCCCCGGATTATGCCGTGCTCAACTACGACATTCCTCTGCGGGTGAAGAACGAGGAGATCAATGTCCAGCTGAACAAGCGGGCCAAGGAACTGAACCTTGTGTTCCTGACGCCCAGCCTGTACAAAATTCAAAACCAAAAGGGTGAAGATTGAGTGCTCAGTCAGATCTACCAGTATACCAAACGAAAAAACCGCGCGATAAAGCGCCGGATGGACCGGCTTATCCGGAAGTTCACCATGCACAACCGGATGATTACCGAAGCCTACTACCGGGAACGTTCTCCGGAGCTGGGCTTTTTCCGCCGGGGACTCACCCTGGGACTGCTGTGCCTGGCTTCCGTTACCGGGAAGGCTTATTCCCATCGGGCCACCGCTGCCGAGCGCAGGGACTATACCAACCGGATTTTCGTCCACCGGCCGGAATCCCGCTCTCACCGGCGCATGAGCTACACGGCCTTAGCCAAGCGGATTCTCCTGTGCGACGTCATCTCCTTTGACGTGTTCGATACCCTTCTCCTGCGGCCCTTTGACGACCCCAAGACTGTCTTTTATCTGGTAGGGGAGAGGCTCCATTGCCCCTCCTTTACCCGTTATCGTGTGCTGGCCGAAAAGCAGGCTCGCCAGGAGGCCCTGGAAAAGACCGGCTACAACGAGGTGACCCTGGAGGACATCTATGAAAAAATGCAGCGGTATGTGGCGGTGGACGTGGAGAAAGCCGCCGCTCTGGAAGCGGAAATCGAGCTTTCCCTGCTTCAGGCCAACCCCTATGTGAAGCAGCTCTATGACATTGCAGTGGAGCTGGGCAAGACGGTGATTGCCGTGACGGATATGTATCTGCCCCTGCCGGTTTTGCAGGAGGCCCTGGCCAAAAACGGCTATACCCAGCTTTCCCGAATCTTCCTCTCTCGGGACTGTGGCTTTTCCAAGCGCAGCGGCCGGCTGTTCCCCTATGTGAAGGAGCAGCTGGGGGAGGAGAAGCGGTATTTCCATATGGGGGATAACTACACCGCCGACTTTCTCCGGGCCAAAGAAGCGGGCTTTGACGCCGCCTATTATCCCAATGTCAACCGCCTGGGAAATCCTCACCGCTGCGCCGATTTGACGGCGCTTATCGGCAGCGCCTACCGGGGAATTGTCAACAACCGGCTGTGCTGCGGCGCTTTCCGGGAGAACCAGTATTTTGAATACGGCTACGCCTATGCGGGATTTTACGTTTTGGGCTACTGTGCGTGGATTCATGAGCGGGTCCAAGCCAAGGGCATCCAGAAGCTCCTGTTTCTCTCCCGGGATGGGGACATCCTCCAAAAGGTTTACCAGAAGCTCTACCCGGAAGCGGATACCGAATACGTCTATTGGTCCCGGGCGGCGGCCACCCGGCTCACCGCTGGCTATTTCCGCAATGAGTTTTTCCTCCGGTATATCAAGTATAAGATTTCCCGCAAAATCAACATGACCCAGATGCTCACGGCCATGGAGCTGCCCCAGATGCAGGATTTCCTGACGGAAAAGGGCTTTTTGCCGGATACCGTCCTGACAGCGGAGAACTACGAGGACATTGTCTCGGTGTTTTTGCAGCATTGGGATGTGGTGGAATCCGCCTACGCGGACAGCGGCAAGGCCGCCCGGCTCTATTATGCCGAAAAGCTCCAGGGGGTTTCCTCTGCTGCGGCGGTGGATGTAGGCTGGGCTGCCAGCGGTGTCTCCGCTTTGAAGGTGCTGGTGGAGGACATCTGGCACCTGGACTGCAAAATCTACGGCTTTGTGTCCGGCGCCAATTACCTCCACGACCAGAATATCATCGAAGCGCCCCTGACCAATGGGGACATCGAATCCTATATGTTCTCCCAGCAGAAGAACCGGGAATTAAAGCGGCAGCATCGTGTGGGCCAGCTCTACAGCGTATTTATTGAAATGATGCTGGCTTCGCCCAGTCCCTCTTTCCTCCAGTATGAGCTGGGGGAGGACGGGGCCCCAGCTTTCCGCTTTGATTTGCCGGAAGTGGAGGGCTATGAAATGATCCGGGAGCTGCAGCGGGGCATTCTGGAATTTGCCGACGATTACTGCCGGGCCTTCCGGGACTATCCCGCCATGCTGCACATCAGCGGGGAAGACGCCTACCATGTGTGCCGGTTCATTATTTCCCGTCCGGATTACTTCCGGAACCTCTTTGCCGACTACCCGGTGAACCGGGCGGTGGGCACTTCCTCCCATGAGATGGAGACCCTCTCCCAGCTCATGGAGCGGGAATATCAATACTAAGGGGGAAGACCATGCTCTATTACGCCCTGACAACCTATCATGTTCTGTGCTGTGTCCTCCACAAAATGACCGTTCACCCAAAGGAGGAGGCGGTGCTGGTCCTCTCGGACATCCACCGCAACTCTGCGGCCTTTGCCCAGCGCTATCGGGAGTCCGGCATTTTCAGCCGGGTGGTAATTTTACAGGAGGCCGCCGTGCTGGAACATCAGAAATATTTGGAGCGGAAAAAGCTCCCGGTGAAGATGATTCTCCGGGCCAGCTGCCGCCGGATGGAGGACACCCTGAAAGGGGAGGGCCTCTCTCTCAAAGGCCAGGACCTGTACCTGTGCCCGGACCACTTCCCCTTTGGCTGGTATGTCATCAAAAACCGCCTGCCCTACCACTGCTTTGAGGAGGGCAGCGGCGTTCTTTCGGACCGGGATTTTGCCCTGAACAATATGAAGCGGAACAAGACCCAGTATCACCTGTGTTTTGCTCTGGGCTGCTTTGGGGACAACGACCTGGCTACAGAGGTGCTGGCGGATAAGGAGAAGCAGAAGCCCGGCTATACCAATCCCAAAATGACGGATTTCTCCGTGGACCGGATTCTCCGGGAAATGCCGGAAGAGGAGCGCCATCGTGTGCTGGCCTTTTTCGGCGCAGGGGAGACGGTATCTCTTCGGGAAAACAGCGTGCTGCTCCTGACCCAGCACATGGCCAATTTGGGCCTGATGACGCTGCCGGAACAGCACCGGCTGTACACCCTCTTTGCGGATTATCTCTTCCCCAAAGGGAGCCAGCTGGTCATCAAGCCCCACCCCGACGACATCGCCGGCACCTATCACCGGGTCTTTGGGGAGGACGCCGTGGTGCTGCCCTTTGCCATGCCCTCGGAGCTCATGGCCTACTGTATCCGGGGCCGGTTCCAAAAGGCCGCGGCGGCTTACTCCACATCGGTGCGGTCTATGGGCCACATTGCAGACGAGACTCTCTGCTTTGACAGCCGGATTTTGCAGGATTGGCGTTATCTGCCCCTGTATGACTGCGCGGTACGCTTTTTGCAGGCGGCGGGCATCCAGGAAGCGGAAACCGATGGGGACGAGGGCTTGCTCCAGGAGCTCTCCCGGTGTTCCGGGAAGGAAATCGCCTTCTCCCACCCGGAGGAGCTGCACCTCTCCGCCCAGGCCCTGGTCATCAGCGACTTGGCCGGGGCAGACGAAAACGGCGAAGCACCTGACCCCATTCAGCGGGCGGAGGAAATCTCCTCCCTGCTGTCCCGGGGAAAATTCCGGGTGGTGGTGTTCTGCCAGGAGCAGGAAGCCTATTCCTTCTTTACCGGCCGGAACCAGGAGATTTTCCGGTATGTGCGGCCCATCACCCTGCGCATGGGCGCAGAGACCCGGCAGATTACAGTCTATACAAAGGAGCGGGAAATTATGGAAATCGCGGAAAAATTCCATCAGGTGAAGGAACTGCCCTACACCGGCGTCACGGTGGAAATGGACGGCATCAGCCGCTCTGAGGCGGAGAAAATCCGCCTGCTGGAAGGGGTGCTGGCCGCCACGGAAAAGCGTCTGAACAGCTATATTGAAGCGGGAAAGAAGGGGAAAGAATGACCTCGAAACGCCTGATTATTTTCGATTACGACGGCACCCTGGCGGATACCTCTCCGGGCATCCGTTATTGCTATAATGCCACCGCTGATGCCATGGGCTATGTGCCCCACCTGGCCCGGGAGGACTTTTTCGGGGTGATTGGCGGCTCCTTGGAGGACGGCTTTCACAAGCTCTGGCCCCAGATGACCCCGGAGGAAATTTCCAGGGCTGTGGTGCAGTACCGGGAGCGCTATGCCTCGGAGGGAAGAAAACTCCCCGCTCCCCTGTATGACGGGATGCGGGAGACCCTGATGGTGTTGAAAAAGCTCCAATTTCGTTTGGCAGTGGCCACCCTCAAGCACGAGCGGTTTATTCACGGGATGCTGGAGGACAATGACATTGACGGCCTTTTTGATGCGGTGTGCGCTTATACCGGCAGCGAAACCAAAAGCGGCCTGCTCCGCAAAGCCTGCACCCTCACGGAGGTTTCCCCAGAAGAGAGCCTTCTGGTAGGGGACAGCGCCTATGACGGGAAAGGCGCTAGGGAAGTTCCCATGGACTTTGCCGCTGTCCTGTATGGCTGGGGCTTCCGGCAAAAGGAAGAAACAGCCCCGTATGCCCCGGTGATGGTTTTAAACCGCCCGGCAGAGCTGTTGGCCGCTCTAAAATAAACCATTCAGATTGCATAGAAAATGCCTCCGGATGGCAGCAACAAGCTGCTCCGGAGGCGCTTTTTATGCATATTTATTTTTCTGGAATGGGGGCGGGCATGGCGGATACTTTTTTAGAGGGCAGGAGCTTTTCCATGACCTTTTTCTCGGTATCCTGTGCCAAAAGCCGCAGATGTACCAGCCGCCGGAACCCGGTTTGACAGAAGTCCATGACAGCTTTTTTGCAGGGACTGAAAATATAGTCGAATTCTCCCGCATACACCACCACTTCCCCGGAAAATCCCTGCTTAAAGCGATAGACGCCGTAGTTGGGATGGTCGGGCTCGTCAAAATGGGGAATGCCCTGGAAATCATAGAGGCTGCATCCGCTCTCTATGGCCCACTGGATCATCGACCACTGCATCAGATAACAAGGCATCAGGTTTCGATGTTCATTGGAAGAGGCGCCATACACATAGGAAGTCTTGCCGGCATATTGGATGGCGATGGCCCCGGAGAGGGACTCCCCATTGTATTCACAGAGATAGAGACGGCAGGCAGAGCCAAAGGCGTCCATGAGGCGGAGAAAGTACTCCCGGCTGCGGATGGCAAAGTGATCCCGATGTCCCGTCTCCCGCATGAGCTTCATAAAGTCGTCCAGGCGTTCTGGCCCATAGTATCCGCAGGTTACGCCCCGGCGGCTAGCTAAACGGATGTTGTAGCGCCATTTGCTTTTAAAGGCGGAGAAGATTTCTTCCTGGGTTTTCCCGTCCAATGGCAGGTGATAGTGGGAACGGCATTGCACTGTCGTATCCTCGCTGGCCTTAGGCGTGTGGGAAAATCCCAGGCAGGCCATAGCGCCCAGAAATCGCGCGTCGTTTTCCGGGATCATAGGGTCCATACGGAAAAGGCAGGCCCGGTGCTTTTTGGCCGCCTGGATGATTCCCTGGAACAGAAGGGGCAGCAGCTCGGTTTCCTCCGGGAAGCACACCGGCCCCCGGGGGGCATAGAGGAAGCTGGAATGAAGCAGAGGCAGGGGCTTCACTAGGATCAGCATGGCTGCCCGGATATTCCCGTCCGGGCCCCGGACCACCACGGCCTCATGGCCCCAGTTTTCCTTTACCTGCCGCCAGGCCAGGGATTGGGAAAAGCTCCCGTAGGGATGGCGGGAAACAAACTGCTCGTATTCATACCGTTCTTCCGGACTTCCAAAATTTAAAAGCAATACCTTCTCCGTGTGTTCCATGGTTATACAGCCCCCAGATATTCTTCTAAAGTAATTCCCTTCTCGTGGATTTCCTTAGCCGCCTCTTTGCCCACATAGCGGTAGTGCCAGGGCTCATAGATGACGCCGGTAATGTCCTCTTTCCCCTCCGGGAAGCGGAGGATAAACCCATATTCCCAAGCGTGCTCTGCCAGCCAGCGGGCAGCGTCCGTGTCGGCAAAACCATCGTCCAAAAGCTGATATTCAATGCTTACGATATCCGCACACAGGCCGGTAATGTGCTCGCTGGTGCCGGGCTGCGCCACTTCTGTGGCCGCCTGAGCTTCGGCTTCCTCGCGGGAGAGGCCCTGCTCCATCAGCCGGTCCACTTTGTCGTTATAGAGTTCCACCTGCAATTCATAGGAGCGGTAGCCGGAGCAGGGGAACAGGGAGATGCCGTCGGCCCGACCGGCTTCCAGCAGCGCCACCAAATCGTCGTAGATCCGCACGTCCACTTCCGAGTTATTGGAGACCAGCTTCAGCTCAGGCTGGTAATCCGTGAGGGGATGGTCGCGGTTGACCAGCAGAAGCCGCCAGTCAGAGGAAAGGGTATCCTCCTTTGGATCCTCCGATTGGGAAGCGTCAGAGGAAGATGAAGAGGAGGAAGCATCCGGCGAGGGAGAACCGGAAACCGATAGGGAAGTGGTCTGATCCGTATTGTCTCTCTGATTCTGGCAGGAAGCCAGGCCGGTAATGGCGGCGGCCAGGATCAGGATAGCGGCACAGAGCACGGGTGCGGCGGAACGGCGGCGGGAACGTTGAATACGCATAAAAGAAATCCTCCTAATCAGGTCATGCAAATAGTCAAAAGCCAATTATGACTCCTCGTCTTTAGAAGTAACATAAAATGTGAATAAATTACTGTAAAAATCGAATTGATAGTACATTTCAGCGCTGCAACCCGTTTCCAAAGAATCGCAGCCCAGCAGATTGTTGGTACTGTAGCGGGTGTTTTCAGGGGAGATGGGCAAGCCCCAGTAAGAGGTGGCAAACTGGTAGAAATTCCGCACCAGCAGATCGTTATTTTCTTCAATAGGATTGGTTTCCTGCCAGGTATCATATTGCCATGCATAATACCCGTTCTTATTTTGGTTGACTGTCAGGTAGTAGATGCGGCCGTTAACAGCATCCATCAGAAGGGAGCAAGTCCCGTTATCAAAGGTATAGTTTACATCCCACACCACAAATCCCTGGGAAGTAGAGGCAAGGGAGACGATTTCATACATCTTACCCGAAGGCAAACGGGTCATAACGTCTTCCGACAGTTCTGACAGGAGCGTATAAGTGTAGGTGCTGGGATCAAAGTAGGTGCAGATGGTTTGCAGCTGGTCTTTAATAGTAACAGAAAGATCCTTCCGGGGAATTTCACTGCCGGAGGCGATAAAGGTTTTAGAAAGCCGGATATTGCCCAATGGCGTATTGAAGGTCGTATCGGAATAATTATCCAAGAAGGGAATGTCAAGACTTCCCAGCATTTGCAGTTTTTCGCTTGTGATAAAGTCATTTTCCCGGCCCTGAAGCGTTGCATCCTCTGTTTGAGGATTGGCCTCTGCGGCCCAGTCTTCAATGCGGAAATAAACTTCCGGGCTGAACAGAGCGGCACATACTATAGCCAGAACCAGCAGGCCGGTGAGGAAATAGGGCGTCTTAGTTTTCAGGGTTTTCAGAAGATTCATGATTTTCATCGGGTTCCGCCTCCTTCAGGGGAAGGGAAACACAGGTCCCCTCGCCGAGAGTGCTTTCAATATGCAGGCTTCCGCCGTGAATCGCAGCGATCTCCTGACACAGGGCAAGGCCGATACCAGCGCCGTTTTGGCTCCGGGCCCGGGACTTGTCCACCATGTAAAAGGGCTCGATAATATGGGGAATCTCTTCTTTAGGGATGCCCCGCCCAAAATCCTGCACCGAAAGGGTGTAGCCCACGTCCTCTGCCCGGCGGCCGGTAAGGAGAATCCTTCCATTTTCCGGGGAAGCCTTGCAGGCATTGTCGATGAGGTTATAAACCAAAGTTTTCAGCAGGCTGGGTTCCAGCAGCAGCAGGGCTGGTTGTACGGTAACTTCCAGGCGCTGTTGGTATTTTTGCAGCAGGGGCTGCAAAATCTGCACGACCTCCCGGAAAAAGCCGCTGCTGTTCACCTTTTCCAAGGGGAAATCCTGTTTGTGCAGGACGATGAGGTCCAGCAGGTGCAGGGAGAGGGATTCCAGGCGCTTTCCTTCGCTGAAAATATAGTTGGCGGCGGTATGCCGGTCAGCGGCGTCCATATCGTAGGAGCGGAGCATATCCGCATAGCCGATAATGGAGGTCAGCGGGGTTTTCAGCTCATGGGCAAAGCTGGCCACAAAGTCTTCCCGCTGGCGGGCAGTCTCTTCCAGCACATAAATTTTTTCTTCCACGACTTCTGCCATGGAATTAAAAGCCCGAGTCAGGGTGCCGATTTCATCACTGCCCCCGTCCTGGGCCCGGGTGGAGAAAGAGCCTGCGGCAATTTCCTGGGCAGTGGCGGTGAGGCGTTTTAAGGGCCGGGTGAGAAAATGAGTCAATACTCCCATTAGTAAAGAGGCTATCCCTACCACTGCCAACAGAATCCAGCGGTACAACAGGACATACTGTTCCCGCATTTGGTATACAGCGGAAATATCAGTAATATTTTCCAGGTAATAGTCGGTGTTGTCAATGAAAAAATAGCTCACCACTTGGACGTAAGCTATGCCGTTTTCATCCCGCACAACCCGGCTGGCCCGCTGATTGACTTCGATTCCCCGGGCAAAGTCCTGGCCATCCAAAAAGCTCACTCCAGAAGCACGGGTAATGTTCATCTGGGTATTTTTGGAGATGGAGGCTTTTTCCAGTTGGGCCACAATGGCGGCAGGCCGTAGGGTTTCATCGCCAGAAAGGGAGTTGACAGCAGTCTGAAAGGAAAAGCACAGATACCGGTTTTCCTGGATCGCCATCTGTATTTCCTGATCCAGCATTCCCTGAAACAGGGAAGAAATCATCAGGGTGCCGCCAAGGCCAAAAGCCAGGGCTGTGACGATAATAGAAGAGATAAACACTTTCCAGGAGAATTTCACAGGCCAGTACTCCTTCCTGTCAATCGATATCCAGGCGGTAGCCTACCTTGTAAACAGAGTGGAGGCAGTGCTCCCAACCCAACTTTTTCCGCAGCCGCTGTACGTGCAGGTCTACGGTGCGGGTGTCTCCCATATAGGTGCTGCCCCATACCCGTTCATAGATCATTTCCCGGTATAGGGCGATCCCCTGTTTTTGGGCAAAGAGCAATAAAAGGTCATATTCCTTTGTGGTGAGATCGACCGGCTGCCCGGCTTTATGGACAGTGTGGGATTCCGTATCGATTTCTACATCCCCCGCCCGGAGGAACCGTTCAGTTTTCCGGTAGCGCCGCAGGACGGATTCCACCCGGGCCAGCAGCTCCGCCACTTCAAAGGGCTTGGTGATGTAATCGTCAGCTCCCTGGCGCAGCCCACGGACCCGGTCAGGCACTTCGGTACGGGCCGTGATAAAGATCACGGGGATATTCATGGGTTGGATATATTCCAGCAGCTCAAAGCCATTGACTTTCGGCAGCATGACGTCCAGTAGGATCAGGTCGTAGATTCCGGGAGCAATCATATCAGCGGCTTTTTCACCGTCAAAAGCACATTCGCAGAGATAGCCCGCCTGTTGCAGGTTCATGGCAATGAGATTGGAAATCGGCGGTTCATCTTCCACAATGAGAATTTTATTCATGGAGCAAAACGCATCCTTTCGCGGCTGGGTTTGGAAGCCGGAAGCTTCCTCTATCAGCATAGCATGTAAATGCATCAAAGTTGTATCATAATAGGCACGAAAATATGTTTTGTGAATTTCGACGGAGTTTTTTTAGAGAAATTGTAGAAACGCTCCTCGAAAAAGTTTCTATTTGGCCAGGAAAATTTGTCCGGAAAGAAGTTTTTCTGCCAGTGCAGAATTCCTTTTCCATTATATCATGAAGCTTTTCCCTTTGAAAGACACGACTTTTAGAATTCTCCGATAAAAGAGGTTCTAAACCCTGGGGGCTGTCCCATAGATATGGGTTGACGGCGAAAACCCGGCGTGTTCCGGGGACGCAAAGAGAAAGGAATGGTGGGCGATGGCAATGGAAAGCAGGAGAAAAGGCCCGGTCCGGCGGTTTGAAGAAGCAGCCGGTCTGCTGGGAGGCTGGGGGCCCCTTTTGGGGAAGATCCCGGAAGAGGTGAAGGAGGAAGCCCAGGAAATCCGGTTCCGGGCAGGCAAGCCGGTGACGGTGTGTACCGGAAGGCGCACCTGGTTCCTGACGGGGAGCGGGGCGCTGCTGCCCCAGGCTTCCTCTTTATGCCCGTCGGTTTCTCCAGGGGAGCTGCAATCGTTGTTCCGGGGGCTGTGCGCCGATTCCCTCTATAGCCGAGAGCCGGAAATCCGGGAAGGATATCTCACCTTGCGGGGCGGCCACCGGGCAGGGGTTTGTGGCACCGCGGTGGTCCGGGACGGGGAGGTGTCTTCCCTCCGGGACATCAGCACCCTGTGTATCCGCATTTCCCGGGAATACCCCGGGGCAGCCGATGAGATTTTCCGCCGGCTGGGGCTTCCGGAAGGCGGTCTGCTCATTGCCGGAGCGCCTTCCAGCGGCAAGACCACAGTGCTCCGTGATCTGGCCCGGCAGTTGGCTAACGGCAGCCGGGGGCGGTATTGCCGGGTGGCGGTGGTGGACGAGCGAGGGGAGCTGGGGAGCGCCTGCCGGGGCCTGGCGGAAAACGATCTGGGCCTGACGGCGGACCTGCTCAGTGGCTATCCCAAGGAGCAGGGGATCCTCCAGGCAGTGCGCTCCCTTTCCCCGGAATACATCCTCTGCGATGAGCTGGGGGGAGAAAAGGACGCCCGGGCTGTGGAGGCGGGGATGTTTGCCGGGGCCTCCATTGTGGCTACGGTTCACGCCGGCAGCCGGGAGGAGCTCCGGGAACGGCCAGTGTGCCGCCGGCTCCTGGAGACCGGGGCCTTTGCCCATGTGGTGCAGCTGGCCGGCAGGAGTGCGCCGGGAAAAGTCCTCTCTGTGGAAAAGGCAGGTGATCTTCTTGGTCAAGCTGGTAGGACTGCTGCTGTTGGCGGCGGCCTGCGCCGGGATTGGCCTGGCGGAATCCCGTAAACTCCGGGATCGGGCGGTACTGTTGGAAAGCTTCCGGAAATTTCTCACGGTTGCGGAAGCAGAGATTCATTATGGCCTGGTGCCGGTGGGGGAACTGGTACTGTCCTGCCGTCAACAGGGGCCTCTGTTGGAGGATTGCGCCCGCCAGCTGGAACAGGGAAGTCGATTCCCCGAGGCGTGGCGGGGGGCAGTGAAGCGCTGGGGCGGGCCGGACCAGGCGTTTTTAGCGGAGTTTGGCCGGGGGCTGGGCGCCACCGGGCTGGAAGGGCAGCTTTCCCATTTTCAGCTGTATCGGGAGCTGGCCCGGACGCGCCTGGAAGAAGCCCGGCGGGACCTGGAGAAAAAGGGGAAGCTCTACCGGCAGCTGGGCGTTTTTGGGGGCCTGGCCCTGGCGCTGGTGCTCTGGTAAGCCGCTTAGAAAAGGCGGGAAGGTTCCGGCCGGAAAGGGATGGGAAAATGGACATTGACCTGATTTTCAAAATTGCCGCCATTGGGATTATCGTGGCGGTGCTCAACCAGCTTTTAATACGTTCCGGCCGGGAGGAGCAGGCCATGATGACCACCCTGGCCGGGCTCATTGTGGTGTTGATGATGGTCATCCAGCAGATTGACGCCCTGTTTCAGGCCATCAAGTCCATTTTTGGGCTGTAGCCATGGATGTGGCGGCAATTGCAGGGCTGGCCTTGGCCACTGCGGCCCTTTGCGCCCTGCTGCGGAGGTATCACAACGAATACGCCCTGCTGGTCAGTGTGGGAGCGGGTATCCTCATTGTGCTGCAAATGCTCTCTTCTCTGCTGCCGGTGGTGGCAGAGGTGAACAGCCTGCTTTCCCGGGCCGGGGCAGCGGCGGAATATGGAGAGATTCTCTTTAAAGTGGTGGGCATCTGCTTTCTGGCCCAGTTTGCCGGGGACGCCTGCCGGGATGCCGGGGAAAGCGCTTTGGCTTCCCGGGTGGAGCTGGCGGCCCGGTTGGCCATGACGGCGGCGGCCCTGCCCCTGTTTCAGCAGGTGGCGGATACGGCCTTGGGTCTGATCGGGGGATGAATCGGAGGAATTTCCAAAGGAAGGAGGGAAAAGGATGCGTCGGATTCTGGCGGGGCTGTGTCTGGTGTGTTTGCTGGGCTTTGCTTGGCCGGTGCAGGCAGCGGAAACCGGGGAGACTGGGGAGACCTTTGACCAGAGCCTTTATGAAGAGCAGATGGAGGAAAGCGGCGCCCAGGACCTGTGGGATTCCCTGCCGGAAGAAACCCAGGAGCTGCTGGAAGAGCTGGGGGTGGAAGGGGTGGGGTGGGAGTCCCTGGCGACGGTGGAGCCCCAGAGTTTCTTTGAAATGCTTCTGGGCTTCTTCACCGGAGGGCTTTCCCAGCCCTTGGCGGCAGGGGCGTCTCTGCTGGGGATTATGCTGGTCTGCGCCCTGACGAATGGCATGAAGCTCTCCTTTGGGGAGCGGCAAACCGGCAGCGTGCTGGGCATGGTGGGCACCCTGTGTGCCTGCGCGGTCATCGCCCCGCCGGTGATTTCCTGTATCCAGCAGGCCTCCACGCTGATTGAGGGGGCCGGAGGATTCCTGCTGGCCGGGGCCCCGGTGCTGGCCGGCCTGATGCTGGCCTGCGGGCAGCCGGTTTCCGCCAGCGGCTGGACAGTGTTCCTCCTGGCGGCGGGCAACGGGATTTCCCTGTTGTCCTCGGTAGTGCTCCTGCCGGTGATGCATATTTTCCTGGCCTTTTCTTTGGTGTCGGCGGTGTCGCCGGACATCCGTCTGGACAGCCTGTGCGGGGTCTTTGCCAAAACGGTGCGATGGGTGCTGGTGCTGGCGGTGACCATCTTTACCAGCCTGCTTTCTGCCCAGAGCCTCATCTCCGCCTCCGCTGACGGCGCCTCTGTCAAGGCGGCCAAGCTCTTTGCGGGCTTTGTCCCGGTGGTAGGGAATGTGCTGGGAGACGCTATGGGCACCGTGCAGAGCTGTGTACGGCTGCTGAAATCCGGGGTAGGGGCCTTTGGGCTTTTGGCGGCCCTGTGTATTTTCCTGCCGGTGGTAGCCCAGTGCCTTTTGTGGATTTTCTGCTGTACCCTCTGCGGGGCGGCGGGAGACCTGTTGGGGCAATCGGAAATCACCGGGCTGCTGAAAGCCGCTTCTCAGGTGCTCCAAACCCTGCTGGCCATTGTGGTGAGCTGCGCAGTGGTGATGCTGGTGTCGGCGGTGCTGATTATGCAGGGAGGAGGCAGCGGATAATGCGGGGCGTGGAGATGTGGGCGGCGGCTGTGTGCCTCACGGTGCTGGCGGCGGCTCTGTTGCGGATGGTCTGCCCAGAAGGGGGATTTTCCCGTCTGCTTCGGATAATCCTGGGAGCCTTCGTCCTCTGCGCCCTGCTCCAGCCTTTGGGGGAGTTGGTCCAGAGCCTTTCTCGGCCGGAGCAGAGCTATGACGATGCCATGGAGCAGGCGGAGGATTTTACCTCCCAGGCAGAGGACCGCTCCGGGGCGCTCATGGAGAGTTCTTTGGAGAGTCTGATCCGCACGGAGCTGGTGCAGGAGGGTATCCCTTTTGAAAAAATTGCAGTTTCCATGGATACCAGCGAGGAAGACCGCATAGTAATAAGGCAGATACAAGTTACCGTCTCTCAGAGTCAGGACGTGGAACGAGCCGAAGCCCTGCTGCGGGAATCCCTGGGGCTGGAAACGGAGGTAACGGCTAATGAAACATGACAACGCCAGCACCGTTGGATGGGTACAAAAAGCCATGAGCAACGATAAAATCCGGCGCTGGATTCTCATTGCAGGCCTGGTGGGCATTGCGCTGATTTTTCTTTCCGGCTTTTTCAGTTCCGGCGGGGAAAAGCCGGCGGAAGAGACGCCTCAGGAGTCCGCTGCCACCGGGGAATACACCCAGCAGCTGGAAGAAAGCCTGCTGGAAATCATCCGGGCCATTACCGGCGAGGAGGACGCCCAGGTCATGGTGACCTTAGAGAGCAGCAGCCGTCAGGTATATGCTCAGGAGGAGCGCAAAAGCGCTGGGAACAGCGAGGAGCAGGCAAGCGATTCCACCGTCCGTTCCCAATCTACCGATGATACCGAAACCAGCTATATCCTGGTGGAGGATTCCGACGGCTCCCAGAAAGCCCTGTCCGTCACGGAAATTTCCCCGGAGATTCGGGGGGTGGTGGTGGTCTGCGGCAAGGGCAGCGATGCGGAGCTTCAGCAGAATATTATCAATGCGGTTACGACCGCGCTGCAAATTTCATCCACACGGGTATGTGTGGTAGGCAGGGGGTAAAAATATGAAATTCATTGGATTCTTGGGGAAGAAGAAGGAAGCAGGGGACCCGGTGCTGGAGTATCATCCACCCGGCGAAGAGCAGGTGCAGGAACCAGTCCGGGAAGAATACATCCACCGTCATTCTGCTTCCTGGGGGGAGGTTCCTATGGAGGACCTGGACAGCGAGCTTCCAGAGGAAGAGGAGGAGCTGGAAGAGGAATATGCCCAGGCCCAAGCACCTTCCAAGCCGCCCCGGAAGAAGAGCGGCAAACGGCAGCTGGTGTTGGCGGCCCTGGTGATGGCCCTGGGGGCGGCGGTATATCTGAACTGGCAGTTCTCCGGGAACCAGCAGCTGCTGGCCGCCGATACTCTCAGCTCCGAAAAGGAGTTGGGCACCGCCCAGCTGGTCAACGGCGAAGCAGAAAGTGGAACAGAGAGCGAGGAGGAAACCGCCGCCCAAAGTACGGCGGAGACTGGAGAGGCCCAGTTTACCCAGGCGAGGCTTTCCCGGCAGCAGGCCCGGGATGAGGCGGTGGAGCTGCTGGAGGGGATTATTAAGGATGCCGAGAGTAGCGATGAAGCCAAAAAAGAGGCAGTGGCCCAATCGGCGGAAATCGCCCAGAATGTGCTCCGGGAGAATAACATTGAGAACCTGGTGAAGGCCAAAGGGTATTCAGATTGCGTGGCCGTGATTCAAAACGGCGAGTGCAGCGTTATTGTCAGCGGCAAGCTGCAAAACGAGAGCGACGCTGTGGTGATTCAGGACATTGTAGCCGGCCAAACGGACTTCTCTCCGGAGAAAATCAAAATTGTGGAATCAGAGGCGTCAAAATAGTTTGCTCCTGCCCGAAAATGTGGTATACTAAGGGGTACAGTGGAGCTTGACAGAAAAAGAGTGTATGCATTGCGCGCCTTTTGGCGATGAGAGGGCCCTCCGCTGTGGAGGGCTCTTTTTCTTTGAAAAAATCCGGCTTCTGTCAAAATGATCTCCCAGCGGGCCCCGCATCGGCCCGCCGAGAAAGGAAGTAGCTATGAAACGTCGAGAAGCACGGGAGCAGGCCTTTATCCTGTCCTTTGAGCAGACCATGAACCACGACAGTATTCAGCATATCATCGATGCCGCCGGCATGAGCCGGGATTTGATTGCCGATGATTTCGCCGAGAAGCTGGCCCAGGGGGTGGAGGACCATCGGGAAGAGCTGGACGAAATAATTAGCCGGTACATCCGGGGCTGGAAAATGGAGCGCCTTTCCAAAACGGCCCTGACCATTCTGCGGCTGGCCGTCTGTGAAATTTGCTTTGAAGAGGATATCCCCGCCCAGGTCTCCGCCAATGAGGCCGTGGAGCTGGCCAAAAAGTATGGAGCCGCCGAAGACGCCGCTTTTGTCAACGGGGTGCTGGCCAGCGTCATCCGGGACAAAGAGGGAGACAACGCTCATGAGCAGCCGTGAGCCGGTGATTCTGGGCATTGACACCAGCAACTATACCACCTCCGCCGCACGGCTGGAAGGGGAAAACCTCCGGCAGAACAAAAAGCTCCTGCCGGTCAAGCCGGGGCAGCTGGGCCTGCGCCAAAGCGACGCGGTGTTCCACCATGTGCAGCAGCTTCCGGACATTTTAGCGCCCCTGTTGGAGGACGCCCCCGCCCTTCGCGCCGTGGGGGTTTCCGACCGGCCCCGGGCCCAGGAGGGTTCCTATATGCCCTGCTTTACTGTGGGGCTGGGAGCCGCCCGGATGCTGGCCACCCAGGCCGGGGCTGCGCTGCACCGGTTTTCCCACCAGGCGGGGCATATTGCAGCGGCCCTGTATTCCGCCGGCCGGCTGGACTTACTGGAAGGGAAGTTCCTGGCCTTTCACGTTTCCGGCGGGACCACTGAGGCGGTGCTTGTCACCCCGGACCAGGAAGAAATCCTCCATGCAGAGATTGTGGCCCGCTCTCTGGATTTAAAGGGCGGACAGGCCGTAGACCGTGCCGGGGTGCTTTTGGGGCTTCCCTTCCCCGCAGGGCCGGAGCTGGAAAAGCTGGCCCTTCAGTGGGGCAAGCCCATGAAGGTGCGCCCGGTGCTCAAGGGCTGCGACTGCTCTCTTTCCGGCATCGAAAACCAGTGCAAAAAGCTCTTTGACCAGGGCCATCCTAAAGAGGAAATCGCCCGCTATTGCCTGGAAGCCCTGCTGGCGGCTTTGGATGGTATGTGCGGGGCGCTCCTTGCGGAATACGGTTCCATGCCGGTACTCTTTGCCGGGGGCGTCATGTCCAATTCCATTCTGCGCCGGGCCCTGACGGAAAAATACGGCGCCGTGTTTGCAGAACCGGCCTTTTCCGCTGATAACGCAGCAGGGGCCGCCGTTCTCGCCGCCCGGAAGGAGGGAGTCCTGTGAGTTTGTCCACCTTGACAGTGAGCCAGGTCAACGCCTATGTGAAGTCCCTGCTGGATGGAGACAAGAACCTGAATCCCGTGTATGTATCCGGGGAGATTTCCAACTTTACCGACCACTACCGCTCCGGCCACCTGTATTTTTCCTTAAAAGATGAAAAGGCAGTCCTCAAGGCGGTGATGTTCGCTTCCCATGCCCGCCGCCTGCGGTTCCGCCCCCAGGACGGCATGAAGGTTCTCTGCCGGGGCCGGGTTACCGTTTACGAAGCAGGAGGCCAATATCAGCTCTATGTGGATGATATGCAGCCCGATGGCCTGGGGGCCTTGAACCTGGCCTATGAGCAGCTAAAGGAGAAGCTGTCCAAAGAGGGCCTTTTCGATGCAGACCGCAAGCGTCCCTTGCCTCGGTATCCCCGGCGCATCGGCGTGATTACCTCTCCCACTGGGGCGGCGGTTCAGGACATCTGCCGGATTTTAGGCCGGCGCTGGCCCATGGCGGAAATTGTCTTTTGCCCGGTGCTGGTGCAGGGAGACGGCGCCGCGCCCCAGTTAGTGGAGGCCCTGGCCCGGATGAACCGCATTGATAAGGTGGACGTGATTATCATGGGCCGCGGCGGCGGCTCTTTGGAGGACCTCTGGGCCTTTAACGAGGAGCCCGTGGCCCGGGCTGTGGCATCTTCCCGGATTCCGGTGATTTCCGCAGTGGGCCACGAAACGGACTTCACCATCTGCGATTTTGCCGCAGACCTGCGAGCCTCCACCCCCAGCGCCGCCGCAGAGCTGGCAGTGCCCGACCAGACGGAGGAATTGCTGGTGCTGGAATCCGCCCGGTACGCCTTGCAAAAATATATGGAGTCCGCTTTGGCGGAGCGCCGGATGGAGCTGGATTCCCTGACCAGCAGCCGGAGCCTGCAAGCGCCCCTGGAAGGGGTCGCCCGGCGGGAGACGGAGTTGGAGCACCTTTCCCGGCGGCTGGCTGCCGGAGCTTCCCTCTCCCTGGGCAAGGCCCGGGAGGAGCTTTCCCGGTTGTCGGGAGCCCTCCACAGCCTCAGCCCTCTGGAAGTATTGGGCCGAGGCTATGCCATTGCCAGCGATCAGGAGGGAACGCCCATCCGCTCGGTGTCGGAACTGGAACCGGGGAAGGCTTTCCGGCTGCGGCTCCGGGACGGGGAGGCCCTGTGTGAAACTCTGGAAAAGGAGGAAACGCCATGAACCGCAAAATGAGTTACGAAGAAGCGCTGGAAAAGCTCCGGGACATTGTGGCCCGGCTGGAAAGCGGGAAAGAGACGCTGGACAATTCTTTGAAGCTCTTCGAGGAAGGGGCCAAGCTCTCTTCCTTCTGCTATGAGAAATTGCAGAACGCCCAGCAGAAAATTACCGAAATCACCAAGCTGGAAGAAAAGCAGGTCGAGGAATCCTGATTCCAGCCAAAATGGAGGTGCGGAAAATGACTACAGAAAAGCAGAAGATCGAAGAAGCCTTAAAAGGCTATCTTCCTCAGGAAAAGGATTTGCGGAAAACCCTGTTTGCAAGCATGGAATACAGCCTTATGGCCGGGGGCAAGCGGCTGCGTCCCCAGCTGGTGCTGGAATTCTGCCGCCTGTGCGGGGGCAGCGAAGAGCAGGCCATGCCCTTTGCCTGCGCGGTGGAGATGATTCACTCCTATTCCCTCATCCACGATGACCTGCCCTGTATGGACGACGACGACCTGCGCCGGGGCAAGCCCACCAACCACAAGGTCTATGGGGAAGCTGCTGCCCTGCTGGCCGGGGACGCTCTGCTGACCTTGGCCTTTGAGACCATGCTTTCTCCGGAGAGCGTGCAGGCCGTAGGGGCAGACCGCGCCGCCGCCGCCGTCGGGGAGCTGGCCCGGGCCGCCGGAGCTCACGGCATGGTAGGGGGGCAGATCATCGACCTGGAATCCGAGGGGAAGCAAGTGCCCCTGGAAGTGCTGGAAAAAATGGACGAGGGCAAGACCGGCGCGTTGATTTTAGCGGCCTGCCGCATGGGCTGTATTCTGGCCGGGGCTTCGGAAGACCAGAAAAAAGCTGCGGAGGTCTACGCCCGTTCTATCGGCTTGGCCTTCCAGATTGAGGACGACCTGCTGGACGTCACCGGAGACGCCGCTCTCCTGGGAAAGAATACCGGCATGGATTCCGTCCGGGAAAAGAGCACCTATGTGAGCCTGCTGGGAGTGGAAAAAGCCCGGGAAACCGTGGAGCGTTTGACCCGCACGGCAGTGGATGCCCTGGCGGTGTTTGGAGAGAAGGCCCAGCCTCTGGCGGAGTTGGCCCTGGCCCTGCAAAACCGTGACCACTGAGAGAACGGAACGTCCGCCCCTGCGATTTCTTGTGCCGGAAAACTGGGAAGGGGCCCTGCTCAAAGATTTTCTCCGAAAAGAAGCGGGGGTCACTGCCCGGTTCCTAAGCCGGCTCAAGCGCACGGAAGGCGGCATCCGTCTCAACGGCGTGCCGGTGTTTGTCATTGTCCGCCTTCGGGCCGGGGACGTGGTAGAGCTGTTTCCCCCCACTGGAAGCACCCGGGCGCCGGGAGCAGATTTGCCCTTCCCGGTGTTGGCGGAGGACCATCGGCTTATCGTTGTCAATAAACCTGCCGGGATGCCGGTGCATCCTTCCCCCGGCCACGACTGTGACAGCCTCCTTAACGCCTTCTCCGGCTGGCTGGAACGGGAGAAAACAGGGGCGCTGGCTTTCCGGCCCCTCTACCGCCTGGACAAGGACACCACCGGCCTGATGCTCCTGGCCAAGGACGGTTATACCGCCGCCCGTTTGCCGGAATTTCTGCAAAAGACCTATTGGGCGGTGTGTGAGGGAAAGCTGCAAGGGGAAGGAACCATCTCCCTGCCTATTGGATTGGAGCCGGGAAGCCGCATCCGGCGCTGCACCGGAGAGCAGGCGGTGAACCCGGTTCCCGCCGTGACCCACTGGAAAGCCCTGGCCGGAGACGGCTCCCACACGCTCCTGGCCCTCACCTTGGAAACCGGCCGCACCCACCAAATCCGGGTGCATCTGGCCGCTATTGGCTGTCCGCTGGCTGGTGACGACCTGTATGGCGGCAGCCGGACGGTGATTTCCCGGCAAGCCCTCCACTGCCGGGAAGCCCTTCGCCGGGACACCGGGCAGGTTTTCACGGCCCCTCTGCCCCGGGATTTTCGGGAAGCTTTCCCTGGATTTTTCCCACAAGAGGATTTTTTGGAGCAATTTGGCGGAGAGGAAAACTGAATTTATAAAAATACTATAAAGCACTTGCTTTCTGTATGTTTATGCGCTATAATCGGAGACAAGATTTATATTACCGCTGTAATTTGTCCCGGCAGAGTGGAGAAGGCGCTGGGGCCTGTAAGCGGGAAAGGGGTATTGATTATGAAGAAAACCAAAAAGCTGGCCGCCCTGTTGCTGGCCGCTCTGATGACTGTAGGAATGGCGGGTTGTGTTTCCAGCTCTTCCACCACGGATACCTCTGATTCTTCCCAGAGTACCGGGGATTCCCAGGGCAGCAGCACCGTGGTAATGGCCACCAACGCAGAATTCGAGCCATTCGAGTATATGGACGGCACCGAGTATAAGGGCATTGACATTGAGATTTCCCAGAAGATCGCCGAGAAGATGGGCGCGGAGCTGGAAATCCACAACGTGGCTTTTGAGTCCGTCATTGCGGAGCTCACCAGCGGCAAGGCTGATTTTGCCGCCGCCGGCCTGACCATCAATGAGGATCGTCTGAAGAACGTGGACTTCTCCGACACCTATTACAGCACCACCCAGGTGATTCTGGTGCGCTCCGATGAAACCGAGATCACTTCCAGCGCCGACCTGAAGGGCAAGACTGTGGGCGTGCAGACCGGCACCACCGGCGACACCTATGCCACCGATGAGGACAAGGAATACAACCATGGCATTGCCGAAGTCAAGCGCTACAATAAGTTTATGGACGCTACCAGCGATTTGATCGCCGGCCGTCTGGACGCTGTTATCGTGGACGATTTCCCGGCCGATAAGCTCATCGAGCGGAATCCCGACAAGATCAAGAAGCTGGACGAAGAGCTCACCGGCGAAGACTATGCCATTGCCGTACCCAAGGGCGATACGGAAATGCTGAATACTGTCAACGAGGTCCTGGATGAGCTGGAAGAGAGCGGCGAACTGGACGAAATCTTTGATAAATACCTGCAGTAATGCGGGAAAACGGGAAGCAGGGCAGTCCTCCGGCCGCCCTGCTTTCTCCTTTTCCTTTCATAAACAAGCCGTCAAAACTACAACAAGAATAAGGAGGAAGGTTTATGACGTGGTTGACGAACATTGGCAATCAGTTTTATGAGACCATGATCGTAGACGACCGCTATCTCCAAATCCTCTGGGGCTTGGGGAACACCCTGATTATCACTGTGTGCGCTATCCTGCTGGGTATTGTCATCGGCACTTTGGTGGCCATGGTCAAGGCCAGGGTGTTCGCTCCCAAGAACCCGGTGATGAAGGGGATTTTCAAGGTGCTGGATGTCATTTGCAGCCTGTACCTGACGGTTATCCGCGGTACGCCTATGATTTTGCAGCTGATGATTATGTACTACATTATTCTCATCAACATCAGCAACGGCGTTGTGGTGGCCTGCATCGCCTTCGGCATTAACTCCGGCGCGTATGTGGCCGAAGTGGTGCGCACCGGCATTCTTTCCGTAGATAAGGGCCAGATGGAGGCGGGCCGTTCCCTGGGCCTGACCCAGACCACCACCATGTTCAAAATCATTTTCCCCCAGGCTTTGAAGAATGTGCTCCCGGCCTTGGGCAATGAGTTTATCGCCCTGCTCAAGGAAACCTCCGTGGCGGGCTATATCGGTATCCACGACCTGACCAAGGGCTCCGATATTATCCGTTCCACTACATACGATTCCTTTACGCCCCTCATCAGCGCGGGCATTGTCTACCTGGTGTTGGTGCTGGGCCTGACAAGCCTGCTGGGCTGCCTGGAAAGGAGGCTGCGCAAGAGTGATATCCGTTAAAAATCTGGAAAAAGCCTTTGGCGACAACAAGGTGCTCAACGGCATCAATCAGGAAATCGAAAAAGGGGAAAAGGTAGTAATTGTGGGGCCCTCCGGCTCCGGCAAAAGCACCTTCCTCCGCTGCCTGAACTTGTTGGAAGTCCCTACCGGCGGAGAAATCTGGTTTGAAGGGGAGAAGATCAACGATCCCCAATGCGACATCAACCGTCTGCGCCGGAAAATGGGCATGGTGTTCCAGCACTTTAACCTGTTCCCCCATCTGACCGTAAAGAAAAACATTACCCTGGCTCCGGTGCATCTCAAGCTCATGGGCCAGAAAGAGGCCGACGAGCTGGCCATGAGCCTTTTGCAGCGGGTAGGCCTGGCCGACAAAGCGGACGCCTATCCCAACCAGCTTTCCGGCGGACAGAAGCAGCGTATTGCCATTGTGCGGGCCTTGGCCATGAAGCCCGATGTGATGCTCTTTGACGAGCCCACCTCCGCTCTGGACCCGGAGATGGTAGGCGAGGTGCTGGAAGTTATGAAGCAGCTGGCAGACGAGGGCATGACCATGGTGGTGGTGACCCACGAAATGGGCTTTGCCCGGGAGGTTGCCACACGGGTGCTGTTTATGGACCAGGGCAAGGTGCTGGAGGAAGCGCCCCCGGCGGAGTTCTTCAGCAATCCGAAGAATCCCCGTTTGCAGGATTTCCTCTCCAAAGTATTGTAAGTTAAAAGGGCTGGGACTTGGTTCCCGGCCCTTCTTTTTTAGTCAGTCCCGAGCCGTGTCCGCCTCAAAATCGAGGCGTTCCGGACGCAGCTCTCAGGAGAAGGCGTCTCCGCCTTACTTGTAATCCTCTGGGTTTTTGTGTATGATAGTAATATCCGCAAGGCCGGCGGCCCTGGTTTCGGGGCGGCCGGCTTTTTTATTTTGAATGATTGGGAAACGGGGGATGGATATGCCGGCTGCCATTGCACATTATTTGCACGGAGAAAAAATTTGGAGCGAACTGGAAAAAACGGGCCGCGTACAAAAAGAAAGGCTTATCAAAGATGCCTTTGATTGGGGAAAACAGGGGCCGGACTTCCTGTTTTGTCACCGGTTTTTTCCCTGGCAGAAAGGGGAGAGCTTGCAGGAGCTGGGAAACCGGCTGCACGAAGAGCCTCCGGAAAATACCCTGCGGGCGCTGCAGCAGCTTTGGCGGGAACAGCCGGGAGCAGCGGCCCGCTCGTATATCCTGGGGTTTCTGTGCCACTACAGCCTGGACCGCACCTGCCACCCCTATATTGAGTTCCTCTCCCGGGAGATGCTGGAAGCTGACTCCTCCCAGACCGAGGGCATTTTCCACAATGAGATAGAATCCGCCCTGGACGGCATCCTGTTCCGCTGGGAGACGGGGAATCTGGTGACGGAATTCCGCCTGCCAAAAACCTTGCCGAAAAATCAGGAAGTCCAGGAGGCCATTGCCGGCCTGTATGATGCCCTGCTCCGGGAGCTGCTGGGCCTTCCCGGAAAAGAGCGGCAAGTGCTTCAGGCGGAAAAGGACGCCCGGCTGGTGTTCCGGGCTCTGGATGACCGGACTAGCCTGAAAAAGCAGCTCATGGAGAAAATCGAGAAAAAGGGCCGCCGGAATATTTCCTGCCATTTGCGCGGAATGTTGGAGGGCGGGGACTGGGACTACGCCAACGTCAACCATGCTTCCTGGAATGACCGGGAGGGGGCGGCTCACACAGAGGATTTCTTCCAGCTCTTTGACCAGGCGGTGGAGGACGCCTGGTTCTTAGTGAAGAATTTCCCGGACGGAGAGCCGGAAGCCTTAGCTCAAGGAAAATTCTTTTAAAACTGCACAAAAAGCGAAAGGGGGAATCCCTGGGATATTTGGAAAGTTCCGGTTTTTATGCCCAACCGCTTGCAAAATTCCCGTTCCTGGAGTATGATAGGAGCAAATGATTACAAATTGTAACTTTTTTGAAAGGACGGGAATCCCGTGCGGCCAATGATGCAAAAAATAGGGAAGGGGATTCGCAGAGGCATGGTATGCTTCCTGCAAACCCTTTATAACCTGATTTATATCACCGGCATCCAAACCCTTCGGATTTTGAAACGGATGGAGACCCGGGTAGAGCGGTTTCTGGCGCCTCTGGAAGATTTGTTCCGGCGGCTGTATGCCCGGTTTCTGCGTCGGCGGGTGCGGTTTGTCCGGTTTGCTTCTTTTCGGGTGAAGAAGGACCTCCAGGGCGAGGCCCGGCATATTCGGAAAGCCCATCGGGAGGACGGCCTGAAATCGGCTCTTTCCCGGATGAAGGATTCCCAGCGGCACCGGGCGGTGCTGGCTACGGTAATGCAGGTAGTGCTGCCTGCCGGAGCGCTGCTGTTCTTGGCAGGCAGCATCTGGTTCTGGAACCAGCAGAGCTATGGGCTGTATGTGGAATATGGCAGCGGCGACTCCGCTGTGGTGGAGGACGAAGGGGTCTTTGACGATGCTGCGGAGATGATGAAGCAGCGCATGGCCTATGATACGGCGGCAGAGACCAATGTGGCCCCTATGGCCTCCTACCGGCTGGGAATTGTGGATACTTCCCTGTATGAGGATGCCGGGGTGATCTGCGATACCCTGATTGAAAGCTCCGGAGATATTATTAGCGATGGAGCGGGCCTCTATATTAACGGCGAGATGGGAGGCGTGGTGCGCAGCAGTACAGACCTGCGCTATGTGCTTCGCAATATGCTCAATGCGGAACAAAAGGCCCAGGAAGCGGATTCCGCGGAATATCTGGAAAGCCTGGAGATTGTCAACGGCCTGTTCCCAACTGATAGAATCGTTTCGGTGCAAACCCTGCAGAGTCAGCTGAAAAACCGCCTGCATATCCAGGTGGTGCGGGAGGAGACCTATGAAGAAGAGATTCCCTACCGTACGGTCACCCAAAAGGACAGTTCCCAATATACCGATTATTCCAAAGTAACCCAGGAAGGGGAAAACGGTGTGCGCACCTGTGTGGACAAGGTTTCCTATGTGGGTGAGGAAGAGGTAGGCCGGGAAGAGGTCTCCCGGACCGTGACCAAAGAGGCGGTGGACCGGGTAGTGGTAGTGGGCACCAAAAAGCGCCCCACCGGCAAAACGCCTGGAGAAGCCAGCGGCACCTTTACCTGGCCCTCCCCGGTGGTGCGGAATATTTCCTCTTATTACGGTTCCCGCTGGGGCACCACCCACCAGGGCCTGGACTTCTCCAATGGCAATTCCTACGGCCAGACCATCGTGGCAGCGGATGGCGGCACGGTTTCTTATGTAAAGCTGCAAAATTACGGCTACGGCTATCATCTGGTCATCGACCACGGCAACGGCTATCAGACCATGTATGCCCACGCCAGTAAAATATTGGTAAGCGCCGGACAAAAGGTGGCTAAAGGCCAGCCCATCGCCCAAATTGGCAATACCGGCGATTCTACCGGCGCGCACCTCCACTTCGAGATCATCAAGAACGGCACCAAAGTGGACCCCCTGCCTTATTTGCAGGGCTAATCCCGCCTGATACCCGGCCTGGCTTTTCTGTTGGGCCGGGTATTTTTGTCAGAAAAATGCCGATGTTTCCTAATTTTTTGCGATTTAGGCAGAAAATGAGAAAGCAAATAGACAAGAGACTCGGGTTTTTTTTGTTAGATATTGACTTTTAAATTTTCGTGTATTATGATTTAAAGAGACATAAAATAGAACGGAGCATCTGGGAAGAGAATAAGTAAAGGTTTTCAACGCAGATGCTCTTTCTTTTGGCGCAAGCCTTTTGATAAACAAGCGTGTATTTTGGGCCTATGCCCGTTGCATATTATTTCGGCGGTGGTTTTTCTGCCGTCAGATCTTCGATAGTAGGAGTGTGTCATTTTGGATAAGTTTGTAATTACAGGCGGCAATCGGCTGTCTGGCGAAGTGACCATCAGCGGTGCAAAGAATGCCGCTGTCGCCATCCTTCCTGCAGTGATTCTGTCCGACGATGTGTGCCGGATTGAAAATATTCCCAATATTACCGACGTCAACACCATGGCCCATATTCTCCAGGAGATGGGGGCCGGCGTCCGGTTTATCAACAACACTACCTTGGAAATTGACCCCCGTACGGTGGGGACTTATGTAGCTCCCTATGAGTTGGTGCGTCAGATGCGCGCCTCTTATTACCTGTTGGGCGCCCTGCTGGGCCGTTATCATCACGCAGTAGTGGGCATGCCCGGCGGCTGCAATTTTGGGGTGCGCCCCATTGACCAGCATTTGAAGGGCTTTGTCTCCCTGGGCGCTACCTACAGCCTGGACGGCGGTATGGTAGACGTAGTGGCGGACGAGTTGGTGGGCAGCCATGTGTATATGGACGTGGTAACGGTAGGCGCTACCATGAACATCATGTTGGCGGCTGTAAAGGCAAAGGGCCTTACGGTGATTGAAAACGCCGCCAAGGAGCCCCATATTGTAGATCTCGCCAACTTCCTCAACAGCATGGGCGCGGATATCCGCGGCGCCGGCACCGACGTCATCAAAATCCGCGGCGTGCAGCATCTTCACGGCACCACCTATTCCATTATCCCCGACCAGATTGAGGCGGGCACCTATATGGTGGCGGCTGCGGCTACCAGCGGTGACGTCCTCGTGAAGAATGTGATTCCCAAGCACCTGGAATCCATTACCGCCAAGCTGGAGGAAATGGGCGTGCAGATTGAGGAATACGATGATTCCGTCCGGGTTTGCCGTTCCGGCGGATTGAATAAGTGCAATGTAAAGACCATGCCGCATCCCGGCTTCCCCACGGATATGCAGCCGCAGATTGCGGTGCTGCTGTCCATTGCCAAGGGGACCAGCATTATCACCGAAGGCGTGTGGGATAACCGTTTCCGCTATGTGGAAGAGCTGCGCCGGATGGGCGCTCAGGTTTCCGTAGACGGCCGCATGGCGGTAGTCGAAGGGGTGGACCATCTGGTGGCCGCTCCGGTAAAGGCCATGGATTTGCGGGGCGGCGCGGCAATGGTGATTGCGGCTCTCTGCGCCCAGGGCACGACCCAAATCGAAGATATTAAGTATATTGAGCGGGGCTATGACCACATCGTGGAGAAGCTCTGTTCTTTGGGGGCGGATATCCGCCGCGTCAGCGTACCGGAGGCTTCGGCGGTTCTGGTAGGCTGATTTCTTGCGGCCTTTTTGGCTGCTTTTCATGATGTGATTCAGCAGGAGGTACATAGATTTTGGCACGGCTTTGTCCCCTTTTCAGCGGCAGCAACGGAAACAGCTATTATATTGGTTCCCGGGATCGGGGTATTCTGATTGATGTGGGCCGGAGCGCCAAGCAGACCACGGAAATGCTGCAAAAATGCGGGATTCCGCTGTCTGCCATTGAGGGAATCTTTGTTACCCACGAACACAGCGACCATGTGAAGGGCCTGCGGGTGTTTGCCGGCCGGAATAAAATTCCGGTTTATGCTTCTTTGGGCACCCTGGAAGCCCTCAATGACGCCCAGATTTTAGACGGCAAGTTTCCCTGCACAGCCATTGGCTTGGAGGGAATGGTTTGCGCCGGCATGGAGATTGTGCCCTTTCACACCTCTCACGATTGCGCCGAAGGTTACGGCTACCTGGTGAAAACTACCGATGACCATCGGGTGAGCTTTTCCACGGATTTGGGAGTCGTCACTCCGGAAGTGGCGGAATCCATGGAGGGCGCTGATTTTGTGGTGGTGGAGTCCAACCACGATGTGGGAATGCTCCAAAGCGGGCCTTATCCCTATCCTCTGAAGCGCCGGATTCTCTCTGCGAAAGGGCATCTTTCCAACGAAACCTGTGCCGATTTGCTGCCCCACTTGGCCGGGAAGGGCACTACCCGGTTTCTGTTGGCCCATTTGAGCCAGGAAAATAATACCCCGGAGCTGGCCTATCAGACCGCCCTGTGTTCTTTGCAGATGGCGGGCCTGCACCTGGACCGGGATTTTTCCCTGTCGGTTGCTCCTCGGGAGAATACCGCCGGCCAGACCATTTTGTTCTGAGCGCCTTGGTCTTCATAGAAGCTGGGGTACTGCTGTCGGTGTTTTAAAAATACGCGGTCCTATGCGGCCGCTGTTTTTATAGCAAAGGAGAAGTTTCCCATGATGAATGTGCAGATTCTCTGTATCGGGAAGCTGAAGGAAGCCTATTGGCGGGAGGCCTGCGCCGAATACGCCAAACGGCTCCGGGCTTTCTGCAATTTTATCATCACAGAGCTGCCGGAAAGCCGGTTACCGGACAACCCCTCCCAGGCCCTCATTGACAAGGCCCTGGAGGAAGAGGGGGAGAAGCTCCTGGCGGCAGCCAAGGGCAGCGCGTTGATTCCTCTGTGCATCGAGGGCAAAGAACTGGATTCCCCCAGCCTGGCCCGGAAAATGGGGGAGCTGGCCTCCCAGGGAACCTCTTCTGTGAGCTTCGTCATTGGCAGCTCCTTTGGCTTGTCCCCGAAAGTAAAGAAAGCTGGGGTGCTGCGCCTCTCCATGTCCCCCATGACTTTTCCCCATCAGCTGGCCCGGGTCATGCTCTGCGAACAGATTTATCGGGCCTTTCAGATTCAGAACCACGGGAAATATCACAAATAGCCCATAAACTTCTTGCCGGTGAAGGAGGAAGAAAAGATGGAAGCAACCCTGTGGATGGTGGCAGCGCTGCTGGCCGTTTTGGCAGTAGTATTTTTAGCGGGAAAGGGCGCTTTTCTTTTGGCGGGATATAACACCGCTTCCCCGGAAGAAAAAGCCCAATACAATGAAAAACGCTTGTGCCGGGTGGCCGGGGGAGGGTTCCTGCTGCTGGCCATCATGCTGGCCGTGGGAATTTTGTGGGATTTCCAGTTCCCCTATGGCCTGGATTGGATCGTTCCCTGGGGATTCCTGCTGGTGATTGCGGCGATTATCGTGCTGGCCAATACCGTGTGTAAGGTGGGAAATGGGAGAAAGACGGGAGAGGAGAAAAAGAAATCATGAAGAAAGCGGCTCTTTTCAGAGATTTTCAAAAGAGCGCTTTATTTCCCGTAAAAAGCCCGAAGGCGGACGCAGACGCGCCCGCCTTCGTTTTTTGTGCCAGGTCTTAAAGGAGACCTTAGCAGCCGCAGTTGTTGCAGCCGCAGTCGTTATTCCCGCCAAAGCCGTTGCCGCAGCCGCCGCAGCAGCACAGGATCAGGAGAATGATGATAATCCAGGAGCATCCGCCACCAAAGTTGTTGCACATATTGTGTTGCCTCCTTTCGAATTACACTACAGTGTATGGCAAAGGGGCAAAAGTTGTTACAAGGGCAGCGGGCTCTTTTTTGCGGGCATTTTTAGAGGGGGTTCTCTTCCGAAAGGCATCCGGTGCGCACCAGGGCCGGAAGCTGCCGCAGGTCTTGTATCTCATACGTAATGGCGGGCTGAGAGGGCCGTTTTTGTCCGGCGGGGTTAAACCAGCAGGAATCCAGCCCGGCGTTTTCAGCCCCCTGCATATCGGAGGTCAGGGAGTCCCCCACCAGCAGGATTTCCCGCCGTTCCACACCGGGTATCCGGGAAAACACATAATCAAAATAGCGGACGTCCGGCTTGGGGAAACCCGCTTCTTCCGAGATGAAAATGCCGGAGAGCAGCTCCGCCAAAGGGGAAGCGCCGATGCGCCGCCGTTGGGTTTCAGAAACCCCGTTGGTAACGATATACAGGCGGCAGTCTTTGGCCAATTCCCGGCAAACTTCCAGGGCGTGGGGCAATAGATAAGAGCCGTTGCCCAGTTCGTTCATATACATCTGGTTAAAGGCGGCGGGGTCGGCCTGCACCTCCAAAGCGGCAAAGAATTCCCGAAACCGCCCAATCTGTAATTGGGGCTTGGTGCATTCCCCTCTTTCCAGCCGGCGCCACCAGCTTTCGTTGATGTCGCTGTATCGGGCAAGAATTTCCGGGGAATAGGTCTGCACGGCTTCCAGCCCGGCTCCCTGATAAGCGGCTTGCAGAGCGGCTGCCTTGGATTTTTCAAAGTCAAACAGCGTCCGGTCGGCGTCCAGCAGCAAAATCGGATAGCGGATATTTTTCATACCTCAGAACCCCCATTTCCATATAGCCAACGCCAGTAAAGCGGCCTGCAATACCAGGATGACCGGCAGCCCCACCATAAATTTGGCATGCCGGGTCTTGTGGCGGATTTTCCGCATGGTCAGCAGCATGGCGGGAGAGCCACCCAAAACCCCTATCAGCAGCAGAGTGCTTTCTCGCACCCGCCAGCCCTCTCTTTGCGCTTGCTTTTTATCATGGATGGTGACGATGATGGCAATCAGGTTGAGAAGTACCAGCCATCCGGACAGCAGCCACCAACGGATTTCCCAAAGAAACATCTGCAGTCTTCCTTTCTCGCCTGGAATCAAATCCTATAGAAGATAAAATAAAACGCACTCCACAAAATGGAGTGCGCGACTTGGGGGCAAACACTGTCGCTGGGTTTACTCTATAAAAAGATACCCAGCTTTCAGCGCGAGCGCCTCACTTCGAGCAAAAGAAAGAGCCTGAGCGCAAATTGCGTCCAGACTCTGGTGCCGCTAACCGGGGTCGAACCGGTACGGAATTTCTTCCGAGAGATTTTAAGTCTCTTGTGTCTGCCTATTCCACCATAGCGGCATTGGTATGTCTAATGACCGTCCTTTTCTGGGAGAGCATTTTGACAAAAGGTAGTATACCACATCCTGTGAAAAAATGCAAATGCAGTTTTCATAACCTATTGGAAGGCCACCGACGCATTTTGTATTCCGGCAGACTTATTCCTCAGCAACTGTTTCTTCAAAGGCAAACCGGCGGGTGTGCTCCTTGGTTTCCGGATTTCGCACCGTCTCGCTGGTATGCCTGGAGAGCAGCTGCGTCAGGGCATACACGTCCACCCAGATTTCATTGTCGCTTTCCTTTTGGGATTCTTCAAAAATCAGCTCCAATCCCAAATGCAGATGGGGGATTTGGATGTTGTTGACGTTTTCTTCGGTGCTGTAGCCCGTGTGGCCCACGTAGCCGATCACCTGCCCGGCCTGCACCTGCTGGCCTTCCTCTAACCCTTGGGCAAAGGGCCGGTTCTGGCGAAGGTGGGCATAATAATAATACCGCCGCCCCTCGCCGCTGCGGATGCCGATGCGCCAGCCCCCGTATTGGTTCCAGCCCATCACCTCCACCACGCCGCTTTCAATGGCCACCACCGGGGTACCGGTAGCCGCCATCATGTCGTGGCCCAGATGGGGCCGGGTATAGCCATAGGTGCGCCGGGCTCCAAAATCGTTGTAGTGTTCGTAGGAGAAATTCCTTGCCAGAGGGAAAAACGCCTTCAGACCGTAGCAGTCCTGCCAGACGGTTTGGCCGTCCTGTTCTTTCTCTTCCCGATATTCTCCCACCAGGCCATCTAACACTGCGCCATAGGCCTCCCGATAGTAAGCGTAGTGTTCCATTTTCTCGGTGAGGGTCTTTATGGTCTCCCTCTCATCCAATGCCTGAAACAGGGCGTCCATATCCTTGGCCTGGTAACGGCTGAAATCTCCGCCGTATTTGGCTCCCAGATAGCTGAGGGTGTCAATCCAATCCCGTTCTTCGCCATCTTCGTGAGCGCGGATATCCTCCGCCAGGGCCCGGTCCAGGGCCGCGTAAGTGGGATTGAACTCCACATATTGAATCACCTTTTGCCCGGAGGCTGGAACCCCCTCTTCCGGCAGGCAAAGAAAACAGCACAGGGCCGCGGCAATCACCGCTACCAACCCTGCGCTGCACCCGATTACCAGATTCCGCGTTTTCACAGGCATCTCCTCCCTTTGGGCGTCTTGTCTATGATATGCGGAAAAGTCGGTTCTTTATGCCTTACAAATCATCGGCGTCCTGCTGTGGACGGCTGCCATCCCGGGCCTGGCCGGTGTAGCTGCCGGTGACATCCGAAGGGATTTCTTCCCGGTTCTGCTCGTGTAAGGCCCTGGCCACTGCCATAGCCTTTTGTTGGACAGCCGTTTTATTTTCCGGATGCTGGGGTTTCTGTTTCATAAAAAATCACCTCCGGGATAGGTTTCCCCTCCCGAAGGCAATCCATTCTCGTTGATTTTATTCCAGCGCTATTCCAATACTGCTGTCACCGTCTGGAACATCACGGCAATATCCCGGCACACAGAGATGTTTTTTAGATATTCCAGATTCAACCGGCATTTTTCCGGCAAAATCTGTTGGATGTAAATTTCCTCCGGGTCGCCGCCGGCGCTCAAAAGGGCGTCTTCATTCCGGAAGGCGATGCTGGAGGGGGCCGTAATCCCTGGACGCACCAGCAAAGTGGCCCAATATTCCGGGGCGTAGGCCTCTACATACCGGCGCACCTCCGGCCGGGGGCCCACTAAACTCATTTCCCCTTTGAGGACATTGAGGAGCTGGGAGAATTCATCCAGGCGGAGCTTGCGGATAAAGCGGCCCACTCGGGTAATGCGGGGGTCGTGGCCGGTAGTCAGGGAGAGCCCTTTTTTGTCGGCGTCCTGAACCATGGTGCGGAACTTGAAGATGCGGAAATCTTTCCCGTACCGCCCCACTCGCACCTGCCGGTAAAACACCGGGCCAGGGGAATCCAGCTTAATGGCCAGGGCCAACAGAAGAAGAAAGGGCGAAGTAATCAGCAGAATTATCAGGGAAGCCCCGATGTCAAAAATCCGTTTGCGCACCAGGCGGCCCCGCTGCCGGCCAAGGCGCTCCACCCATGGGCGGACCTCCGGGGTATTCATCTCTTCCGGAAGCTTTCCTTCCGTCATAGGGTTCCACGTCCTTTCCTGCGGCCGAAGCCGCCTGCCGTTTTTTACAGATGTTCCTATTATACGGCAAAGGAGAGGAAAAATCCAGCCCCAGAGAAATCTCGGGATGCTATCCCAGCACCTTCATGACATTTTCCATTTCCGCCTGGGTCTGCTGGGTATCGAGATAGTCCCAGGAATAGAACAGAAACCCGCTGCAATCCAGTTCTCTTCCCGCCGATACCTGCCGGGCTAGAATATCATCGGCATTTTTCCAGGTACCGTCATCCATATCCGAGCCCGCTTTATATGCCGCCAGGCCCACATACAGTTCGATGGAGTCCTCCTGAATCAGGCTTTTCCAAGTTTCCAGAGTGGAGGTGAAAGGCAGCGCATCGTTTTCGAAATTCACGTACATTTGGGGGCAGATATAATCCAGATAGCCTTTGGCCGCACACCAAGTGGCAACATCCGCTCCCATTTTCTCGTCATTGGACAGGTTTCCCTGAGGGGAAATTCCAAAAACCACTTCCGGATTTTCTGCCTTGATTTTTTGATACACCAGGGATACTAGGGCGTTGATATTGGCCTTGCGCCAATCTTCCAAGGGCAGAACAGTATCCCCAGCCTTTTTTGATGCAGCGGTATAGGCCTCATAGGCAGCCTTATCAAAAGAGGCGTCCTGAGTGGGGTAAAAGTAATCGTCAAATTGTACGCCGTCCACATCGTAATTCCGGACGATCTCCGCCACTCCTTCCGCAATATAGCTGCGTACCCCTTCATAGGCCGGATTATAGTAGATACCACTGTCCGTTTTCACGGTCCATCCCTTTTTGGCGTCATCCCCTTTCCACTGATGATAGGGATTGTCCTGGGAAAGGATGGAGGGCGCGTCGCCGCTCTGGATACGCAGGGGATTCACCCAGGCGTGAAACTCCATACCGGCCTGGTGGGTGGCCTCCACCATATAGGCCAATGGGTCAAATCCCGGGTCTACCCCCTGGGTACCGCTGACAATGTGGGACCAGGGGAAATACTCCGAGGGATAGAGGGCATCCCCATAGGGCCGCACATGGACAATAAGGGCATTCATGCCTTTTTCCTGAGCGACCTGAATAATGTTGTCGAACTTCTTCTGAAAGGCTTCTTCTCCCGGCTTCTCCATTTGCAGAGACATCATGGGAACCCAGACGCCCCGCATTTCTTCCGCCGCACTGGTTTCTGCCACTGCCGGCTCTCCCCCTTCTGAAGAACTACTTTTGCTGCTATATGTTCCGTTTTCCTGAGCCGTTTCCGTTGGCCCGGAGAAAGCCCCCACAATCATGGTCACCGCTACGGCCACCGCCAGCAGTCCTACGGTCAATAGCCTGTGATACCGAATCCGAAAACTCCGTAACCGTCTCCTCCCGTTCATTTACACCCGTCCTTTCTGAATTTCTCCCATTGACAGGGGAGAGGAATTCCTGTAGCATAATGAAAAACCGTTGTTTTATCCCTATGCGGACAACAGTGCGGATAGTATCCGTATCCATGTTTGCAGAGCAGCATCTGAGAAAGGAAGACCTTTTATGAATTTTCAGTCCAGTCTGTTCCGGGAGGTCTCCCTGGAGGCCATCCGGGAAATTTTCGCCGGTGTGCTCCACGAGGATTCCATTCGGGAGGCCCGGCTTTTGGACGGCGGGATGTTTAACACTACCTATTTTGTAATTTATGGCCAAGAGGGAAAAGAGCGGCAAGCGGTCCTGCGTCTGGGGCCGGTAAATCGGGAACGGCTCATGGGTTTTGAAGAAAACCTCATGCGGGCAGAGGAATACGTATACGACCTGTGCCAGGAAATCGGGATTCCCTGCTCCAATGTCCTTGCCTGCGATACCTCCCGGCAGCTCATCGACCGGGATTTCATGATTGTGGAATACATTCCTTCGGTGGTCATGTCCAATGCACCGTTGACAAGGGAACAGCAGGATTCCCTGTATTTCCGGCTGGGGGAGTACCTGCGACAGTTCCATGGGGTAACCGGCCAGAGCTTTGGCTTTGTTTCCCGGCTTTTGGAGGGGAAGGCCTTTTCCAAATGGAGCGACGCCTTGGCTTTTGAAGTGGAGGATATGTCCGGCAAGTTAGAGCGTGCCGGCGGCGCAAGCCCAGAGGAAGGGGAAGCTATCCGCAGGCCCTTCTATGAGGAGCGCAATCGGAAGCTGTTGGATGAAATCCAGACCCCGCATCTGCTGCATACGGATTTGTGGGCGGGCAACGTCCTTTTGGACCGGGACACCTTGGAAGTGAAGGCCATTATCGACAGTGACCGGGCCATGTTCGGCGACCCGGATTTTGAATTTTCCAGCCCCTGGATGAATATCCCACCCATGGAGGCGGGATATGGCCTGGAACCGCCGGAGACTTGGAGTTGGCAGCGGAAACGGCGCAAGCTATTGTACCGCTCGGTGTATCTCCTTCTGGAAGCCTATGTGGGAATCGGGGAATACAATAACCCGCAGCTCTATCGGGAGCGGAAAGAGCAGCTCATGGAAACGTTGGCGAAGCTGGAGTTCCTCTAAAAAATTACGCCTGGAAAGGGCCGCAAAGGCCCCATCCAGGCGTTTTTGTATGGTGCGATTTGGTGCTGTAAGAAGGGGAGCATCATCTTTTTTCCAGGCCCAAACCCAGAGAATCCAGCCAGGGGGAAATCTGGGCGCTGCCTTCCAGACGTTTTTCTCCGCATACTGCCACAGGGCCGCAGGCGTCCAGCAGAGAGGGAAGGGTCTCTTCAATACTGCTGCGGCTGCTGGTGCAGAAGGGAATCAGCAGCTTGCCGGAAAAATCGCCGCTTTTTAGAAAACTGCTCACCAGCGCCGGGGCAGCGTGCCACCACACAGGGTAACCGATAAACACCACCTGATAGGGCTGCAGTGAGGGGGGAAGGTGGGCTAATTCCGGCCATTCCCGCCGAAAAATCTCACGGCGGGATTCCCGATACACGTTTTCATAGGGCGTGCGGGGCAGAATCTCAAACAAATCCCCACCGGTTTCCCTGCTGATAGCTTGAGCCATCAGGCGGGTGCGGTCGGAATAGGAGAAAAAAGCTACCAATATTCGTTTATCTGGTTCCGCAGCAATCTGTTCCCGGAGCCGTGCGGTTTCCGCCGCGCTGAAAAGCGTGGCTGGAAGGCGCCGGAACAGAGCCGGGCGGCGGTATAACGTGCATGCTGCAAGGATTAGGAAAATTCCCGCAGCCGCAGCAAGAATGATGATTTCCACAAGCCAGCTCCTTTGCAATCAGTAAAGAGGGGATAAGGGCTCTACAGAGGAAGCCCCTATGTGTATTATAATGAATCCCACGCCCCAAGGCAATGGCCGAAGATGGGGAATTTGCCGCCGGCAATAAAAAAGTATCTGCCGGGCTATGGGCGCTTGTGCCCTGGGAAGCTGCGTGCTACAATAGGAAGAGCCCTCCCAGTAAGGGAGGGGGAAAGGGGAGACCGATGATGAACGAAATACTGGAAAGCCTGTATCGCCGCAAGTCCGTGCGGGTCTATGAAGACCGGCCGGTGGATGCGGAAATGAAGAGAGCAATTTTGGAGGCGGCCTGCCAGGCCCCCTCTGCCGGTTGCCAGCAGCTCTACACGATTTTGGATATTACCGACCAGAGCTTAAAGGATGCCTTGGCCAAAACCTGCGATGACCAGCCCTTTATCGCTACAGCCCCGGTGGTGTTGGTTTTCTGTGCGGACTGCCGCAAGTGGTACGATGCCTATGTGGAAGCGGGGATGAAGCCCCGGAATCCCGGCCCGGGAGATATGCTTTTGGCGGTGACGGATACTGCTATCGCCGCCCAGAATGCCGTGGTGGCGGCAGAGAGCTTCGGCTTGGGCTCCTGTTATATTGGGGATATTTTGGAGCAGTATGAGGCCCACCGAAACCTGCTGCACCTGCCGGAATGGGTGATGCCGGCGGTGATGCTGGTTATAGGCTGGCCCACCCAGCAGCAGTTGGAGCGGGAGAAACCCCAGCGGGCTCCCATGGACTGCATTGTCCACGAGAACGGCTATCGCCATATGGATGGGAAAGAGCTGCGCGCTATGTTTGACGGGCGGACCGGGCAGAAGGATTTCGATTCCTGGATGCAGATGTTTTGCGCTCGAAAGTATGAGGTTGATTTTTCCCGGGAAATGAGCCGCTCGGTAGGGAAGTACCTGGAGGATTTGGAGAAAAAGATCGTTCATACATAAGGGAAGGGGGAATCTCCGGCGTCCACCTGAAGGGGATGCCGGAGATTCTGCCATGTCAGGATTTCTTTTTCTTTCTTTTTTTCTCCACGGGCTGGGCGTTGAGGAAGCTCTGCAAGGCCTCCTGATATTCCTTTTCCTCTTGGCGGCTGATCACCTTCCGGGAAATCTCATGGGGCCGCTTGCTTGCCGGCCGGGAAGAGCGGGCAGGAGGGGGAGAAAAAATCACTGGGGTATCCGTGCGGCTGGGAGCAGGGGAATCCATTTTTCCCGGTGAGTCCGGTGCCTGTGACGGCTCTTCTGTTTTTGCCGGCGCCACTCGTTTTGCAGGCTGTTTTTTCCGCCCGGTTTCCCGTGCCAGCCGGAACACTTCGTCCGATTCTTCCGCAATGGCTGGGGAGTGGGTGACAATGATAATGCAGCGGCCTTCCTGATGGGCCAAATGGCGGAAGATTTCCATGATTTCCTCTTGGGTTTCCCCGTCCAGGTTGCCCGTAGGCTCGTCGGCCAGGATGATGTGGGGGTCATAGGCCAGGGCCCGGGCAATGGCTACCCGCTGCTGCTGCCCGCCGGAAAGCTTCAGGATCAGGCGGCTGATTTCCCGGCTGTCCAGCCCCACTTTTTCCAGCAGGTCTCTTGCCAGCAGGCGTTTGTCTCCCAGCTTTATCCCGGCAATCTCCATGGAGAGAATGACGTTTTCTTCGGCGGTAAGGTTGGGCGACGGTATTTACATGAATGAAGTAGACTACCGAACAGGCTTTTGGATGCAGGATGGCGTATTTGACGGCGACCCCTATCAAATGCGGATTCTTTCTTCCTGCGATAATTGCTGCAAATACCAGGGCTTTGAGGGTTTTGCGCCGGTTTGCACGGCTTTTCCCAAAGGAATTCTGCCAGAAATCTGGCTGGAAGAATCCCCATCCCTTTTGCAGATTCTCTTCCTAACAAGCCAAAAACCGACTAAATTGCTGTTTTGGTTCCGTAAATACTATTTTCCACGAGAAAACGCCTCCCAGCCCTTGCCGAATCCGGCGGGTCTGGGAGGCGTTTGGGATTTTGGGAGGTTTCACCCCTGGGCGCTGCCGCCGGGCTGGGCCTCATACATTCCGTTGACGCTCATATAGTCGAAAATCATTTTGCCGTGGCCCTGTTCCTCCTTTTGAATGTGGTTCAGGGTGTTCCGCACGGCCTCGTCCTGGAATTCAAAAATGCAGGTGTCATAGAGGCTGGAAGCGTGTTTTTCCGTTGCCAGCACATCGGAGCACAGGTAGCAGTCCGCCTGCTTTTCCGGGGTATCCCCGGTGTAGGCCGCCGTAAAGCTGGGTTGGGCCTGGGAGCCGCCGCTTGGAGCCGGAGGCGTGCCGGTTTCAATCTGGGTCAGGGTTTCCAGATGCTGCTGTTCAATCTGCGCAATCTGGGTAAAGAGATTTTTCAGTTGGGGGTCTGCTGCCCGGGAAGAATATTGGGTGTACTTTTCCGCGCAGAGCTTTTCCTGGCCCTTCAAATCCTTGAGAAGGCCGGATTCCTTTTGTGTCAGCTGCATAGTTTCATCACCTCGGGAACAGTGTGCCCAGAAGGAGAAGGGGATATTCCTGTATAACCCGGCGGAATCCGGAAAAGCTGGTAAAAGCGCGGCAGAAAAGGGGGAGAAAGATGATCCGGCAGAACGAAAAAATCCTCCATACCACCCAGAAGATTCTGGATTTTTTCACAGCGGTTTTTGCCATGGGGCTGGCCTCCTGGATGGAAACCCTGCTGCTGTCCGATGAACCCTTTACTCTGTTCCGCTATTCCCGGCCGGTGACGGCAGGGGCCTATGTGCTCATTGGCCTGCTCCACGTGGCGGTGTGCCGCATGACAGGCATTTACCGGTCCTATCGGGGCCGGCCCTTTGGAGAGCTGGCCTCTGGGGTGCTGAAAGCCAACCTGATTTCCTGGGGGATTTTAGCGGCCTTTTTCTATTGGATGGCCATCCTCACCCAGGTACGGGCGGCGGTCACGCTGTTTTTCTTTGTGAATTCCGCTTTGCAGCTCTTTTTGCGTCGGATTCTATACCGGCTGCTGCGGTGGCTGCGCCGGCGGGGATACAACCGCAAATACCTGCTGTTTCTGGGATGGAATAGCTGTGCGCCCCGGCTGGCGGAAAAGATGCAGGCCGCTCCGGAATCCGGCTACGAGATTTTAGGCTATCTGGATTGGCAAAATCACCCGGAAACCCCGCTGTCCTATCTGGGCAAGCCTTCGGAGTTGGAAACCTATTTAAAAGGCGCCCTGGTAGACCAGGCTTTTCTCCTGTGCCGGGAAGAATCGCCCCCCGAAAAGGAGTGGGAACTGCTGGCCAAATTCGGCATTCCCTGTGCCATTGTGCCCAATCTCTTTGCCAATCTGCCCTCCCGGGCATTTTTAAGCGACTTTGCGGGATTACCGGTGCTGCGGCTGCGGCAGTTTCCCCTGGATGATCCTGTCAAGCGCCTGTACAAACGCGCTTTTGACATAGGAGTTTCCCTGCTCTGCTTATTGGCCTTTAGCCCCATATTGCTGGCGGCGGCCATTGGTGTGAGGGTTTCCTCTCCGGGGCCGGTGATTTTCCGGCAGGTGCGGGTGGGGGCCAACCGACGCACTTTTGTCATGTATAAGTTCCGCTCTATGCGGGTGGAGACGGAGTCCGTGGTAAAAATGGCCGCCGCAGCCGGGGACAGCCGCTGCACCCGAGTAGGGGCGTTTTTGCGAAAGTACAGCATTGACGAACTGCCCCAACTGGTCAATGTCCTCAAAGGGGACATGAGCCTGGTGGGGCCCCGGCCGGAAATCCCGGCCTTTGTGGAGCAGTTTATGGAGTCCATCCCCTCCTATATGTGGAAACACGCCGTGCGCCCGGGCATGACAGGCTGGGCCCAAATCCACGGCCTGCGGGGTGGGGGCACCTCTATTTCCAAGCGGATTCAATACGATATGGCCTATTTGGAAAATTGGAGCTTTTGGCTGGATATAAAAATTTTGTTCCGCACGGCTTTCCGCCTGCGGGCAGATCTTCCGCCAACAGCGGGAAAGGGGGAGAGAGAATGAAACCATCACAAAACCAACTGCGGGAAGGGCTGCAAGCGGTGTGTAACCACGCCCGGATGCAGGCCCCGGGGTCCCACCCCCTTTTGGAGGTGACGGCCCAATATGCCGCACCGGCCCTGTACGCTTTTTGCCGTTGGGTTGTGGATACCGCCGCCGCCCGGGGCTGGAAACGGCTGTACTTCCTTTCCCGGGACGGCTATTGGATGCGGATGCTCTGCGAGGAAATCAGCCGGGCCTTGGGCTTGGAGCTGGAATGCCGCTATCTCTACGCTTCCCGGATGGCCTGGCGGGCGCCCTGTTTTCACTTGGCCGGAGAGGAAGGCTGGGAACAGCTCTTCCAACCGGCGCCGGGAATTTCCCTGCTGGGGGCCCTGGGACGGCTTGGGCTTTCCCGGGAAGAAGCATCCCATTGGGCCGATTTGGCGGGGATTCCCCCAAAGGAACGAGAACGCCCGTTGACCCGGGAGGAAATGAACGGATTCCGCCTGCGGATGCAGCATCACCGGGGATTCGCCGCTTTTGCCCAGGGGCGCTCCCAGGAAGCATTCCGGCAGACGGAGGGCTATTTTCGCCAAGAGGGCCTGCTGGATGGCCGGCCCGTGGTACTGGTGGATACCGGCTGGACCGGCTCTATGCAGCGCTCTCTCCGAATGCTGTTGGAGCATATGGGCCGCTCCGGATCCTTAGCAGGACTGTATTTCGGCCTGTACCGACAGCCGGTCAGTCCGGCGGATGGAGAATATCATTCCTGGTATTTTGCCCCGGATTCCCCCGTTTCCCGAATAGTGAAGTTCAACAATAACGTCCTGGAAGCCTTGTGCGCTGCTCCTCACCCCATGACTGTGGGCTACACCTGCCGGGCCGGGGAATACGTGCCCCGGTTCCGGCCGGGGGAGGAGCCAGAGACAAGCCCGCTCTTTTTGCAGCGGGAGGCGATTCTAATGACCTTTTGCCGGGAGATGCTGGCGAAAGCCCCGGGGCTTGACGCCGGCCATTTGGAAAAAGAAGTCCGCCGGCGGCTGGAAAAGCTCTGCTGGAAGCCCACCCGTCAGGAAGCCATGGCCTTTTCCGGCGTGCTTTTCTGCGGGGATACTTCGGAGAGCGCCCGAAAGAGCCTGGTGCGTCCCCTGAGCCGGGAGCAGGCGGCGGGATTTCTGTTCCATTGCCGGCTGCAAAACCGGGGCGGCGCCAATCCGGAGCCTCATTTTTGGCCCTGTGGCTCTCTGGCAGTCTCTCGCCTGCCACAGAAAAGCCGGTACCGCCGCCATCTCTACTGGTGGGAAACTGCCTGGAATTTGCGAAACCGAAAAGGAGGGAGATAAATGCGGGCTTCGGTGATTATGAGCGTCTATAATGGGGAGCGGGGGCAGGTGCTGGAAGCCGTGGCCTCTATCCTGTCCCAGGAGTTCCAGGATTTCGAGCTGGTGCTCTGCGATGATGGCTCCGGCCCGGAAATGGCGGAATTCCTCACAGATTTGGCTGCCCGGAACCATCGGGTGCGCCTGTTGCGGAATCGGAAAAACCGGGGCTTGGCCTTTTCCCTGAATCGGTGTATTGGAAAAGCAAAGGGGCCCATCCTCATCCGTCAGGACGGGGACGACCGCTCTCGGCCCGGCCGGCTGGAAGCCCTCACGGCGTTTCTGGAAACCCATCCTCAGTACGATATGGTTTCCAGCAATGTGCAGCTCTTTGACAGTCGGGGAACCTGGGGTTTGATGCGCTATCCGGAAACCCCGGAACCCCGGGACTTTCTCTTTGCCCTGCCTTTTTGCCACGGGGCCTGCGCCATGCGGAAAGAGGCGGTGGAAGCGGCGGGCTGCTATTTGGATTCCCCTCGCACCCGCCGGTGCGAGGATTTGGAGCTGTTTTTGCAGATGTATCTCCGCGGCTCCCGGGGCTATACCCTGCCGGAAGCCCTTTACGCCTACCGGGAGGACCAAAACGCCCGTCAGCGGCGGAAATATCGCCACCGGGTGGAAGAAGCGCTGGTGCGGCTGGAAGGCTATCGTAATTTGGGATTATTGCCGGAAGGCTTCCTGTGGGCGGCCAAGCCCTTGGCCGTGGGGCTGCTGCCTCCCCGGATGCTGGAAGCCCTCAAGGATTGGCATTATCATCGGCGTCTTCCCGAAAAAGGGGGAGAGGGCGAATGACGGAATTCCTGGATTCCCTGAATTTTCTCTGGGAACTGTTTAAGCGGGACTTAAAGAAAAAGTACTACAAATCCGTCCTGGGCGTGCTGTGGACGCTCTTAAATCCCTTATTGATGATGCTGGTGATGACGCTGATTTTTTCCACTCTGTTCCGCCGCTCCATCGAGCACTATCCGGTCTACTATCTCTGCGCCTACATTCTGCTGAACTTCAACAACGTGGCTACCTCTCAGGCCTTGGGTTGCCTGCCGGCCAACGGGGATCTGCTGCGGAAAATCCATGTGCCCGCCTATCTGTTCTGCCTGTCCACCGTGGCCGTCAACGGATTTACCCTGGTGCTTTCCCTGGCTCCCCTTTTGGTGGTGGCCCTGTTTTCGGGTTTGCCCCTAACCCCCTGGTTGCTTTTAGTCCCGTTTCCGCTGCTATATGTGCTCCTGTTTACCACCGGGCTTTCCCTGCTGCTGAGCACCGTGGGGGTGTTTTTTCGGGACATGACCTATCTGTACGGCATTATCACCACCGTGTGGACGTACCTGACCCCCATGTTTTACCCCCTTTCCATTGTGCCGGAACGGTTCCGTTTTCTCTGGGAACTGAATCCCCTGTATCACTATGTGGAAATTCTGCGGGATTTGGTGCTGTATCAGGTCATGCCCGCCAGCCGCACCCTGCTCATTGCTACCGGGTACAGCCTGCTGTTTTTGGGCCTGGGGGTCTGGGTGTTCCGGCGGTATCAGGACCGGTTTTATGTCCATCTCTAAAGGAGGGGTTGTATGCTGCCGGTGGTTTCCGTGCAAAATGTCTCCATGATGTTCCGCCTGAGCCGGAATCGGGAATACCGTGTCAAGGAATACCTTCTCAATGTGCTCCGGGGCCGGCTGGCCTATGAGGAGTTCTGGGCCCTGCGGGATGTTTCCTTCCAGTTGGAGCGGGGGGAATCCCTGGGACTTATCGGGGCCAACGGGTCGGGAAAGTCCACTCTGCTAAAGCTCATTGCGGGCATCATGCGCCCTACAGAGGGGAAAGTGCAGGTGCGGGGCTCCATAGCGCCGTTAATTGAAATCAATGGCGGGTTTGACCGCACCCTTTCCGCCCGGGAAAATATCTACCTTACCGGGGCCATGCACGGCCATACCCGGGCCTATATGGAGAGCCGCTTTGACGAGATTATCGCTTTCGCTGAGCTGGAAAAGTTTGTGGATGTGCCGGTGGCCAATTATTCCTCCGGAATGCTCTCCCGGCTGGGGTTCGCCATCGCCACCCTTTCCAACGCAGATATCGTCATTGCCGACGAGGTGCTGTCTGTGGGGGACGCCCGGTTCCGGAAAAAATGCGAGGCCCGGATGCAGGATATGCTGGATGAGGGCACCACCATCCTGTTTGTGTCCCACTCTGCCGCCCAGGTGGAAAAGGTCTGCCGCCGGGCCATCTGGCTGGAAAAGGGCCGTGTCCGCATGGACGGCCCCTCCCGGGAGGTTTGCCGGGCCTATTCCCAAAACTGAATCCTGCCAAGGAGGGATTTCCCATGAAAACGCTGTTGATGTGCGCTTCCCGCACGTCCCATCTGGTACAGTTTCATCTGCCCTATCTCCGCTGGTTTCATGCCCATGGCTGGCAGGTGGAGACGGTCTCCCAGGGCCCGGGAGAACTCCCCGGTATTCATTGGGAGATGGCTTTCCGCAAACGGATATTTTCCCCAAAGAACGCGGCTGCGCTTCTGCGTCTGACTGCTCTATTACGCCGGAGAAGATATGATTTGATTGTGGCCCACACCTCCCTGGCCGGTTTGCTGACCCGGGCGGCAGCGGCCTTTTCCGGGTGCCGGGCCCGGCTGGTGCAGGTGTGTCACGGCTATCTCTTCCGAGATGATGGCAGCCTGAAAAGCCGGCTGTTCCTCTGGTGTGAGAAGCGCTTTTCCCCAGACTGCCTGCTGGTGATGAATGGGGAGGATGGTGCCATCGCCCGAAAGTACCGGTTGTGTTCCTGCATCCGGGAGATTCCCGGTATGGGGCTTTCGACCGAGGCGTTCCCCAAAGACCCGGAGGCTGTTCGGAAAGCCATGCGGCATTCTCTGGGCCTGCAAAAAGGGGAAATCCTGCTCTTGTGCGTGGGGGAGTTTTCCCCCCGGAAAAACCAGATGTGCCTACTGCGGGCCTTTTCTCGGATTGCAGCGAAATTCCCCCAGGCCCGGTTGTACCTGGCCGGGGAGGGGGAAACCCTCTCTTCCTGCCAAAAGTGGGTTCGCCGCCACAACTTGGGAACCCAGGTGGTGTTTCTGGGCCAGCGCCGGGATATCCCCGCCTTGCTGGCCGCCTGTGACGGGCTGGTCAGCGCCAGCCGCTGCGAGGGCTTGCCCTTTTCCGTGATGGAAGCCCTGTATCTGGAAAAGCCCGTGGCGGTGTCCGACATCAAGGGCCATCGGGAGCTGGTGATTCCCGGAGAGAACGGCGTTTTGTTTTCTCTGAAAGACCGGGAAGGAGCACAAAAGGCCCTGACAGCCTTGTTGGAGCGTCCCAGAAAGAGCTGGAATCCCCGGGACATGAAATCCTATTTGATTTCCGCGGTGATGCCTCAGGTGTTGGACGCCTATTTGGGAAAGGGGGAAACGTAATGGAAGTGTGGCTTTTGGCCCAGCCGGGAGGCAGGGCTTACAGCGGTCTGATTTTGCTGGTGGAGGGCGTATTGGTGGTTGGGGGACTGCTGCTGTTTTGGGCGGTCTACCGCCGGTTCCTCCAGGAGAAAATCCGCCGGGAAAATGCCGCGGCATTCCAGAGGCCCCCGGAAAAGCTGGCCCGCTCCCTGGAATCCTGGGACGTGGTGTCCTTCGACCTCTTCGATACCCTGCTCCGCCGCCCAGTGGAAAAGCCCACGGAGATTTTCCGGCTGGTAGGGGAAAAGTTGGGGGATTCCCGGTTTGCTTCCAGGCGCATCCAGGCAGAGCAAAGGGCCCGGCAGGGCCGCCCCTCCGGGGAAGTGACCTTGGAGGAAATTTATCTGGCCATGGGTTCTTTTCCCGGAAAGGAAACGGCCAAATCCCTGGAGCTGGAATTGGAATCGTCCCTCTGCTTTGCCGATTCCTATATGCTCCGCCTGTGGGAGGAGCTGCACAAGGCGGGAAAGCCCCTCATTGTCCTGTCGGATATGTATCTTCCCGCCAGCTTTTTGGAAAGGCTTTTAGAAAAGGCCGGATACAGTGCTCCGACTCGGTTGTTCGTTTCCTGTGAATACCGGCAGTCCAAACACCGGGGCGGCCTCTTTCAGATTGCCCGGCAGGAGCTGGAAAAGGAAAAGCGCATCCTGCACATTGGCGACAATTATGGTTCTGATGTACAGCAGGCCCGGCGTATGGGCTGGCAGGCCTTGTGGTATCCCGGCCCGGAGAATAGCCGGGTTCTGGAAAGCCATACTAACCCTTAGAATCGATACGGGAAAGGAAGGATGCAGGGATGAAAACCCCTTTGGTGTCGGTAATCGTTCCCCTTTACAACACAGAAGCCTATATCCGCCGGTGTTTGGAGAGCCTTCGGAATCAGACCCTTCAGGACATGGAGATCATTGTGGTCAATGATGCCTCTACCGACCATTCTCCGGAGTTGGTGTCCGCCATGATGAAGGAGGACAAGCGCATCCGCATGGTTTCCCATGAGGAAAACCGGGGCCTCTATCATGCCCGGCTCACCGGCGTGGAGCAGGCTAAGGGGCAGTATATCGGCTTTGTGGACAGCGACGACTATGTTTCCCGGGACTTTTTCCGGGAACTGGCGGAAAATGCCCAAGAGAACGGTTCCGACATTGTGGTGGGCCGCCTGGTGCATGAGGATGAAAAGGGATACCGCTATCTCCACAATACCTATGATACCTACGATTTCGGAACCTTGGAGGGCCAGGCCCCAGCGGAAAAATACTGGGAGCAGGAGGGCCGGTGCTTTATCTGGCATACGGTGTGGAATAAGCTGTATAACCGCCGGCTGTGGGAAAAAGCCCTGCCGGTGCTCCGCCGCCAAACCTGCCATTTGATTATGACAGAGGACTTTGTATTTTCCTCGGTGCTGTTTTTCTATGCCGAAAAGCTCACCAGCGTTCAGTATAGCCGGTATTATTATTTTCAGCACAGCGGCGCTTCCACCAGCCTCAAGGGCGGCGCTGCCAAGTTGGAAAAGAATATCCGGGATTTGGGCCTTGCCTTCCGGTTTGTCCACCGTTTTCTCAAGGGAGACGCCGGGGGAAAGTGGGAGGAAAACTTTCTGCGGTGGCGGCAGCTGTATGCCTATTTTTGGGAGGGAAACCTGCGCCGGGCGGAGCTTCCCCGCACCGACCGCCGCTGGCTGGAAGAGCTCTTGCAGTCGGAGTTGGAGGAAACCGCTCCCCAGCCTAGGAATCCGGATTGGTTTTATCGGGTCACCACCCGATTTGACGACCGGTATCTCCGGCTGGTGGATACCATTGCCTCCCCGGGAGTGCAGTGCGTCAGCTTTGATATATTCGATACCGCTATTTGCCGGCCTTTTTATACCCCTACAGACTTGTTCCGGCTCATGGAGGGTGTCTTTCGCCGGCTGGCTCCGGATAGTCCCCGGGATTTTTACACTCTGCGCACGGAAGCGGAAAAGTCTCTGCGTCGGGAGGTCATCTACTGCAAGCCACCCCGGCAGGAGGAAGTGTGCCTTTCGGAAATCTACCGCCGTTTTCAGGAGGAGACGGGATTGCCGGACAGGGCCATCCGGCGGCTGATGGAGGAAGAGGTTTCCATGGAGCTAACTTTCTGCCGCCCTCGAAAGAGCGTGCAGAACCTCTATGAAATCGCCCGAGCCTGCGGCAAAAAGATCTATTTTACCACGGATATGTATCTGGACCGGGCGACGCTTCTCCATTTGCTGGAACAAAACGGCTACCGCGATTTTGACGGCCTGCTGATTTCCTGCGAAACCGGGAAAACCAAGCGGACCGGGACGCTATTTGACCTGCTTCTGGAGGAGACGGGCCTTTCTCCGGGCCAGGTGCTCCATATCGGGGACAACTGGGTTTCCGATGTAGAGTCCCCACGACGGAAAAAGTGCAACGCCCTGTTTTATCCCGCCCCGGTGGAGTGTCTCCAATACAACATCTCCGACATTCCCACCACGCATTCCTGCTGTCCCTATTCCGAACCCTCCGGCAGTATGGTCAACTGGGAAAAGGCCCGGGAGTATCTGGGCACCCGCACCGCTCTGGCGGTGGCCGCGCTCAAGCTCTATGATATGCCCTTTGTCAGCTTTAACACCTGGTCGGAAATGAACGCGGACCCCCGCTTTTTGGGCTACTATGCCCTGGGAATGCACCTGCTGGGAGTCGTCCGGTGGATTGGCCGGGAAACCGCCGGTGGGAAATACGACACCCTGGCCTTTATCGCCCGGGATGGCTATCTTCCCATGCGGGCCTGGAAGTTCTTGGAGCCATGGCTCACTAACCCGCCCAAAACCGCCTATCTGTATACCTCCCGAAAAGCAGCCCTGGCGGCCTCGGTGACCCGGCCGGAGGACCTCTATGGCTTGGCGGACAGCATCAATCTGGAAGCCAGCACCCCCGACCAGCTGGCGGAGATGATGCAGCCCCTCCTTCGGGGCTATGACAGTGAAAACTTCCGGAAGGAGGGCATTGCAACCGACCGGCCCTTTGAGAGCCGGGAAGCCTTTGCAAAATTTATCCGTCTGCTCGTTTCCCGCTGTTACGACACTTTTGCCGCCAAAGCCTACCGCCAGGGAGTGCGAGCCTATTGCGAGGAATCCCTGGAAGGGAACACCGTTGTATATGATATTGGTTACAGCGGCCGCACCCAGGCCTTTCTTACCCGGCTGTTGGGAAAACCCGTGGACGGTCTGTATATTCACGAAAACGACGATGCCTGCCGCCGCCGGGAACAGGAATACGGGTTTTCCGTCCGGAGTTTTTACGACTACACCCCCGCCATCACCGGCGTGGCCCGGGAATTGCTCTTTTCCCAATACGCCCCCTCCTGTACCGGTTACACGTTGCAAGGAAAGAAAGCGGTTCCCCGATTTGAAGAGCCTGCCTGGGATTACGCTGAATCCTATCTGCTGTCGGAAATCCAGGAGTCAGCATTGGATTTTGTCCGGGATTTCTGCGAATTTTTCGGCAAGGATTGGGAGGCTATGGAAATGCGGAATATGGATGTGTCCTATCCCTATGAGTATTTCCTCCACACCCTGACGGAGACCGACGCCCACTTGTTTGACTGCTGCATTTTTGAAGACCATCTCTGGGCGGGGCAGACTTTTGTCCTGAGTCGTCAGTGGCAGGAGGACATCCGCTATCACCGGCTGCTGCCCTTCTATCGGGCGGCGGACCGGGACAGCCTCCGACCGGTGGAAAAGGTGGTGTACCGGGATGCTCCTAAAAGCGAGGAGGAGCGCCGCCGGGAAGAGGATTTGTGCCATTGGTTCTATATGAAAATCGGGCTAAACCGGAAAAGTATTATCAGCAAGGGGATTTTCTGGTTGGTGGTAGACCCCAGGGCATTTTGGAAGCGATTGAAAAACTGGATGCGAAAAGGAGGCAAGGGGTAAATGAAAACCTATGAGAAACTCGGCATTTTCTCCGAGGCCTTCTCCCTGGAGGGAGAGCCGGACGACGTCCGTTTTGCCCGGGTGGGGGCCAATACCGGGAATCTGGTGTTTTTCCGTGCCATCCGCAAGCTGTTTGGGCCGGATTTCCTGCGTCCCTATGACGGCCTCCACTATTCGGAGGAAAAGCTCCGAGGCTATGACGCTTTCCTCACTACGGACTTAATCTGGATTCGCCAAAACCAGGTTTATCCCTCTACAGAGAAAATTCTCGATGCTATTCGAGACCGGCCCCTGATTCCCGTTTCCGTGGGGCTCCAGTGTGGCAGCTTTGACCCGGAGTTCCGTCTGCATCCCCAGACCCTGCGGCTGCTTCAGCGCATGGAGGAGCGATGCGTGCTGGGTGTCCGTGGGGAGTATACCGCTCAAATTCTTTCCGACCGGGGTCTGCGCAATTTACAGGTCATTGGCTGCCCCTCGGTGTTTTTCCGGGAGGAATACAACTTTTTGCCTTTGCCGGAAGGGGAACCCGCCACGGTGTGTAATTTTAAGACCTTCTGGGGCAGGCTGACTCCGGCGGAGTGGAAGCTCCTGGAATACTTCCGGGCAAAAGACCTTCCCTTTTTGGAACAGACCTGTCAGCCGGTGGGGGAATTGCAAAACGGGGAACCGGCCCGCTATGAACCCTGGCTGGAAAAGCGGCGAAAGCTCTTCTTTTCTCCGGAGGAGTGGGACGCCTTTTTGCAGGGCTTTGTTTTTTCCATGGGGATGCGGTTTCACGGGAATATCATCGCCATGCAGAATGGCCTGCGGGCCCTGACCGTGGTGTCCGATTCCCGCACCCGGGAGCTGACCTCCTATTTTCATCTGCCGGTGCTGGAACTCTCCCAGTTTGACCCGGAAAAATCCCTGCGGGCATACGCGGAGCTGGCAGACCCCTCCGATTTTTTGCAAGCCTATCCCCAGCGAAAACAAGCACTTTTGGAGTTTGCCGAGAAAAACCACCTGCCTATTCATCTCTCATAAAAAGCGGGAGCGCCTCTCTTTTTGGAGAAGCGCTCCCGCCAGGCTGAGCCTGGACGCAATCCGCGTTTATAGTACGTGCGAACAACTGCCCGATTCCACGCGAAGTCAGCTTTGCGTGGAATCGGGCTACTATTTCAATATTTTGCAATTTACCGGCTTTTCCAGAGACACAGCAGTTCCAGAATCCCGTTGATCATCAGGCACAGGCCAAAGAAGGAGATCAGCCCCGTCACCAGGCCGAAGGGGTTGATCAGCAAGACAATTCCCAAAGCCAAAGGTACGGCAACCTTCAGGACAAAGAGCCACCGACCAGGCATCTTCAAAGAGAAAGCCTCCCAGACAGCAGGGATGCGGATGAGCCCCATGACCAGCAGCAGCCCGCCCAGCAGGAAGGGCAGCAGGGAAAGCACCAGCCGGGGAGCAGAAATGCACAGAAGTCCCAGCAAACACAGCAGCAAGCATACGGCCAGTTCCCCTTCTACCGCCAGTTTTTGCTGCTTTGCCTGCCAAAACCGGTACAAATGGAGCAGGCCGTAGACGATAAGGACGCCGCCCAGTCCCCAGCAGAATACGGTAGCGCTGATAGAGGGGAAAATCAGCAATACTGCGCCAATGAGCATATAGAGAATAGTTGGAATCAACGTAGATTTTTTGCCAAATGATTTCATGGATTCTCGCTCCTTCCAAGATGCTCTTCTTCCATACCGCCAATCTGTACCACCACGGTTTTGGGATTGCCTAGGGCATAGCGCAGCGCTTGATAGGCGCCCCCACGGTTTCGCACCCAATAGGCCAGCACATAATCCGCCTGTTCCATCATCCACCGGTTCCGGGCTTGGATAGCGTAGTGGGCCTGGAGAGACTCCACAGATGCCGGCAAAATGACTTTGTCATAGGGCTTGAGGAAGAGATTGGGGCTGGGTTTATAGTTCCGAAAAGGAAGCACCAGCCACTGCTGAATGGAAAACTGGGGATGATCCTGCCGGTATTTTGCCACTTCGTCGGCGCAGATACGGTCAAAGTTTCCCATTCCGCCGTTTAAAAAGCGCAAAGGCCGCTCTGTCTTTGCCAATAGAGCAATCCAATCCCGCACCTGCCGGGCAATAGCTTCTTCCTGCGGTACCACCCGATGGCCCATAAAACTGCACACAATTTCTTCTGTGGGCATCTTCGCGCATCCCCTTCCCCGAATCAGAAAATTCTGTTTGTTAATTATAGTATACCAGAACGGCAAAAAGTTACAAGTCCCGGAAATGGGAGAAGGACAGAAAATTTTACAATATTTTCCCCTTACTGGTTGACTTAGGATTGCAAAGCGACGAAAAATCAGATAAAATTTTATTGTAATAAGAAGACGACGGTTTTCGCAAAAATGTCGGATTCAGAAAGGAGGAAACTCAATTGACAGAATTGGATGTAATGAAGCACGCCAAAAGCTACATAGACCAACTGGCAAACGGAATCGACCCGATCAGCGGAAAGGCCATCTCCCCGGACTGTATCCTAAACCAGGTGCGACTGGTTCGGTGCCTTTTCTATGTCTCCGATATTCTCCGTCAGGTGATTGAAAACGGCGGGCAGGTGGTAGCCAAAAAGCGGAGCGGGAAAAAAGTGCCTTTTCAAATGACAGAAGAAATTCGCGGTGTAGTGCGATGCCTTCCCGTGCCGGTACCTATCACTCAATTTCTCGCACAGTTTAACAATGCCCGAGATGAGGAAACGATGAAAAAGCTGCCACCCACTCTGGTGACAGGCTGGCTGGTAAAAAAAGGCTTTTTATTTGAGAAAATTGAACCCGATGGTCACCGGAAAAGGTGTCCCACTGATGCCGGACGGGAACTGGGAATCTTTATGGAGACTCGGCAGGGAAGGCATGGAGAATATGGAGTTGTGCTTTACGATGAATCTGCCCAGCAATTCCTGATTGATAATATGGATACTATTCTATCCGGTTCCAGCGCAGAATCAGGAGTTCTACAGGAAAAATAAAGCAGGAGGGAAACAAAATGCCATTACAGATTATCCGAGATGACATCACTACCATGCAGGTAGACGCTATTGTCAACGCTGCCAAAAGCAGTTTGTTGGGTGGCGGCGGGGTAGACGGCGCTATCCATCGGGCGGCCGGACCTGCCCTTTTAGAGGAGTGCAGGGCTTTGGGAGGCTGTCCCACCGGCAGCGCCAAAATTACCAGAGCGGGCCAGCTCCCCTGCCGGTATGTGATCCATGCTGTGGGGCCTATCTGGCGCGGCGGGCAAAATGGGGAAGAAGCGCTGTTGGCTTCCTGCTACCGCACCTCCTTGGAGTTGGCTGTGGAGTATGACTGTCAGTCGGTGGCCTTTCCGCTGATTTCCTCCGGGACCTATGGTTACCCTAAAGACCAGGCCTTGGAGGTGGCAGTGCAGGCCATTGGGGCCTTTTTGGACAACCACGAGCTGTTGGTCTATCTGGTAATTTTTGATAAGGCCTCCTATCAAATTGGAAAGAAGCGTTTTCGAGAGATTGCCGCTTACATAGACGACCACTATGTGGAACTGCATGGGGATTTCCGTCGGGAATCCCGGCGCCGGCAAGAAATTCGGTTGAACGAGGAAATTTGGTCGGGTGAGGAATTTTGGCCGGAGTCCTCTGAGAATTTGGAAAGCCAAATGTTTCCAAAGGCCCCAGCGCCTTCTTTTAGCTTGGCGGATGCCCTGAAACAGATAGACGAGAGCTTTTCGGAAATGCTCCTGCGTAAAATTGACGAGAAGGGTATTACCGACGTCCAGTGCTATAAAAAGGCCAATATCAGCCGTAAGCTCTTTTCCAAGATCCGCTCGGATAAATATTATAAACCCAGCAAGCCCACCGTGCTGGCCTTTGCGGTTGCTTTGGAGCTATCCCTGGAAGAGACAAAGGAAATGCTCCAAAAGGCTGGATTTGCTCTTTCTCACTCGAATAAGTTCGACATTATTGTGGAGTACTTCATTTCCCAAGGGAACTACGATATTTTTCAAATCAACGAGGCCCTGTTCGCCTTTGACCAGAGCCTGTTGGGTGCGTGATCAGGCGCGTACTTCCTCTTTTACAATGTCGCCTGCCAGGCGACCACACAACCTCTCTTTTGCGGTATCATAGAGCTGCAAGAAAAATTGATATTGATTCCGTAAAATTTGGGAGGTATGCAGCATGAAAAACAATCTCACGGAAATGGTCTTTATCCTGGACCGGAGCGGCTCCATGCATGGCTTGGAGGAGGATACTATCGGCGGCTTTAATTCTATGATTGAGAAGCAGAAACAGGAAGAGGGCAAAGCCTTTGTGAATACTGTTTTGTTTAATTCTCTTACCCAGGTGCTCTATGACCGGGTTCCTCTGGAGAAGATTCCGGCTATGACTCGGCAGGATTACACCGTAGGAGGCTGCACGGCCCTTTTAGACGCTCTTGGCGGTGCGATTCACCATATTGCCAACATTCATAAGTATGCCCGGCCGGAGGACGTGCCGGAGCATACGGTGTTCGTCATTATTACCGACGGCTTGGAAAATGCCAGCCGGAAGTACAGCAAGGAGCAGGTCAAAAAGATGATCGAACACGAGAAGAGCAAGTATGGCTGGGAGTTCTTGTTCCTGGGGGCAAACATCGATGCAGTGGAAACAGCCCGGGATTTCGGCATTCGGGAGGATAGGGCCGTGACCTATTGCAGCGATGGAGAGGGTACCCGCCTGAACTATGAGGCTGTGAACCAGGCCATTGGCGCTGTGCGTTCCAATGCTCCCCTGGGTGCTTCCTGGAAGGCCCCTATCGAAGAGGATATGCGCCGCCGTCGCCGTGGATTGGATTTCAAGAATCGAGATTCTGAAAAACGGTAATACTGTAAGATTGGCAGCGAAAAAGCCGCCTCGGAACCCATTTGCGGCAGGGTTTCGGGGCGGCATTGCTTTATTATAAGGTTTTCAGTTGGATGTTTCCATGCGCAGCAGATGCATTACGTCCTCATAGGGAACCAGGTTATTGTGGGCCAAAAGGTTGCGAATGCTGCGGCAAATGCGGATATTTTCCGCCTCTTCCCGGGAAAAAGACGTCCCCACCTGACGTGTCAGGTAATAGAGATTTCCGAACTCCAAGTCATAGGGCTGATGGATTACAGCGCCGTTTTCATCGGGCAGGGGAAGGTACCGCTGCAGCCGGTCATAATTGGTGTAAATATAGCGGAATCGGTGTGCCTCCAAAAGAGGGAAAAGCACCATAATCTGCGCCCGCCATACCGAGGAACGTACAGTCCCCTCCTGGGGGATGGGGAAAGGTTCTTCATTACTGTAGTATCCCTGGGAGAGGATTTCCTGTCCGGTAACTTCCGGGTCAGACAAAAATTCTTTTCCCGCCTGAATCAGGACAGCACATTTTTCCGGGTCGCCCCTGCCTACACAAAGGGCCAGGGTAGAAAGGTATTCCCAGGGGAGCTCTTCAAAGAGGGCAGAGGCCTCCAGGCAGAAGACCTGGCAGTCCCGGTCAGAAATGGAGTAAATCACTTCCCCTGAGCCACCCGAATTGCTGTTGGCCGTGTGATATTCCAGGATGAACACCGCATGAGCGCCCGCTTCTGCCGACCTCGAGGCCCGATACTGGGCCGCAAAGCTGCGCCATTGCTCCAGGGATGCGGAAGTCATAATATTTTTTACCCAGATAAACATTTGGTTAAACGGCACATCACGCAGACCGGCCAGATATTCGGCATAGCTCTGGCCGGGCCAATAGGAAGTGCGCACATCTTCGGAGCAAAGTTCGTTTAAAATCTGCTGCCCTGGAGAAAGGGCGCTGTCACAAGTCAAAAAGCGCACCATGCGGTTGGCGTTGAGCGAGGACAGCCGGTCCCGCATGAGTTCATAGAAATCCTCCTGCCAGGGCATCCGAAGGGGAACCCGCAGCACAAAGGACTCCTCATTTTGCAGACGGCGCACGACTTCTTGCCGCATCCGCAAAGAACTTCCCACCTGCTGCCACCAAATCGAAGACAGGCTCATGCTTCTCTGCCCCCGATCTGTCCCAGCTTCTCAAAAATTTCATTTTCGTTGCCCAGTAGATCGTGGAAGTTCTTGCTGGCAAAGAGATAGGTGTCCTTGCCGGTGCTGCGCAGAATGTTCAGGTCATAGAGTTCCTGCAGAAGGGCGTCAATTTGTTCCCGGTTCAGATGAGTCAGTGCCTCCAATCCCAGGTCATTAGCTTGGGCCATGAGGTCATCTGCGGTATAGCCAATCGTGGTGGGGCAGGCGGTATACATCCAGCCGATGAGAAGGGCCACTGTGTAGTAATAGGAACCCTGATCTTGGTCCAGACGCAGGGTAATCTCAAATTTGTTCTGAATCTCCGCCAGGAAATTGTTGTCTGCCAAAACCCGCCGGATGTGGTCCTCGGTGATAACGTAAGGCGGAGTGGAGGCTTCGTTGTAACCGGCGTAATTGTTCTGACGCATGGACTCAATGAGCTTCTGGCCGTACATCTGGATTAAGCCCGGGAAATAGTTGGTGGTGGCTAGAATCTGGGAAATCAGTACCCGGTCTTCCAGAGAGAAGCCCAGATAGCTCAAGGGCTGCACCAGCAGCTCGTGGGCTTCCGGCATTTCAAAGGGCTTGACGTTCAAAGAGGGCAGGTGGGTAATGACAGCATTTCGTCCCAGCGCTACCTCCCGGTTAAAGCGCACGATATTGTGCAGGCCGGCCAGCACGAATTTGAATTGTTCCGGCAAGGTCTGCTGGATGTCCTTCAGGTCGGCCAGAGGCTGATAGTTGTAGGCTTTGCAGTCCTCCACAAAGATATCGGCTTCGTCCAACATAATCAACAGATAGGGGATGGGGTTTTCTTCGCTGCGCAGCCGTGCTTTAATGCTGCGGGCCAAGTCAGACCAGCTTTCCGTTTCACTTCCTTCAGGAAGAATTTTCAGATCTATGAGTTCACAGGAGAGCTTATACGCTGCCTTGGCGCAGTCGTAGCCTGCCAGATCTACCAGAACGGCCCGGCGGCCCTGGTTACCGTCAATGTCAATGCGTACCTTTTTAAACAGTGCGGATTTACCCAACTGCCGGCCACCGTAGATCAGGTTCACACCGTTGGGCTGCTCAATTTTCAGGAGTTCATCCTTGCGCCCGATAAACATTTCCGGGGGCATGGGGTTGGAGGAATCGGCTACATAAGGCTGGTAATAGGAGAAGGGCATCCCGATGGCCATGAGCATACGGTTGATGGCGCCGTCGTTGTAGTGGTTGGCCAGGTATACCAGCAGTACCCGGTCCAGCACCAGATAGGTACTGCTCAGACCGGTTTCCTTTTTCTTAATTTTCCGGGCCAGTTTGCGGCGCTCGGGAGCACTCAAAGCATAGTCCACCAGCACCAGCTTAGCGCCCTGGATGCCATCCAGCGCTTTAAACTTGGCCAGCAGCCGGTCACAGTCATAGGTGCCATAAAGGCATACCGTGCAAAATCCCGCTGTAGCCACCTTAGAGCCGAAGTCGGCAATAGGGTGCAGAGGATTGCGGATTCCTACCGGACGATGCGGCTCTGTTACCCGATAGATTTCAGTATTGCCGGTGGTTAAATTTACCGGTTGTACCTGAATGTTATCCCAGCCCAGCAGGGTCAAAAAGCGGGCGATACGTTCGGGCGAAGTACTGCGGCCGTTAGAAAGCCAGTTGTCCACCAACAGCTGCCCGCCTTTGCGGTCCTTGCGGGCGCCGGAATGGGTGAGCAGGGAGCGCAGAGAAGTACCGGCATCCCGTACCATACGGAAGTTGTTGTCAAATTCCGCCCAGAATTGCTGCAAAAAGCCAATGGCCTCGGAAGATTCAAACTGCACGTCAAAGTCTCCCCGGCGTACCCGGTTCATCCAGTCCTCCGCCACGGTGTAATTCTGTGCCTCAATAAGATCGCGGATTTCCTTTTCCACATTGGGGGAAGAAGAGAAATAGGACTGGTTATTGGCCACCAGAGATTGAAGCTGCTCCTGTAGCTGAGTACCGTATTGCGCGGCCACTTGATGAATCTGGGTATAGCACTGCTCCACCAAGCGGAACCAGAAGCCATAATTCCGGTTTTCGCTGCAATCCAAATATAAGCGGCGGACCGTTTCGTCCATTGACATCAGGAAGGAATCGCTCTGGATAATCTGTCCCCGGCTCAAGGAAAGAATATAGTCCTCCCTAAAGCGGCTCAGATCCCGCTGGGCCCGGCGGGCCGTCTGTTCAATGTAGGGCTCCGGGTCATCCGGTACGGAGGAGGGGATCTCTTGTTCAAGAATTTCTAAATATTGCCAAATCAACTGAGAGGTGCCATAGTTGTTCTGCACGGGGTCGTTGGTGAAAATTTCCTGAAGATGTTCTTCCAGAGTAGGAAGCTCTTCTTCGCAGTGATGGCGGATACGGGCCAAGATGTTGTAATCGTCCAGAGCGCAGAAGGTAAAACTGGTGTCCGGGAGATAATTTTCGTCCAGAAGCACCCAGTTGCTGCGGAGAAAATCAGCGTAGAGGCAACGGTGGAGTTCTTCATTCCAGCTGCCGTCAATCCGCCGGAGTAATCCCTGTACAGCCACTCCCAGCAGATAAGCGCCGCAAGATTTTTCCGGGTCGCTGTCCTGTTCCAGAATGGTGCAGTCCGCTTCCAGGGCCTGAAGCTGTTCCGTGATACGGGGACGAAGATTCTGGTAGGCCGCTTCTGCGGGGCTGTTTTCCTGCTGAAGGGTAATCCCCTGTTCTTGGAGGCTATACCAGTCGCAGATTACGGAGAGGATGTTTTTCAGGCTGGAATGGAGATTATTGCGGCGGTTTCCCTGAAGCCGCGTATTGTGGTGCTTGACATCCAAGGCCTCACTGGCCTTTGCCCAACAGTCGTCAATATAGCGGTCGATGCTGTTGGAGGAAATGGAGGAGGCTGCAAAAGGCCGGCCGGCAATCAGCCATTGGGCCTGGAATTCTTCCTTGAAAGCGGTCAAGCTCTCGGCGTCACCGTCAATTATTTCTTTGAGCAGAATGGCCAGCATACTGTTCCGGGCAAAAGCAATCCTTTTGGTTTCCACGTTCCGGGCAAAACTGGCCTCCTCCCGGGGAGGCGTCAGAATAAACTGCTGATACAGGTCCGAAGCCCGGTTCAGAGTTTGCTGGAGCTTTTCCGTTTGAGAGAGGGTGTCTAATTTCTGGTAATCTGCCAAGCTGTCCAGGGAGCGGTCGTTCCACTTGTTGAAGGTGCACAGCGTGTCATAGACCTCCCGGAGGCTGTCAATCTCATTAAAGGCGTCAATGCTGTCCCGGAGAGGGCCTACGGTAAAGTCAAAGGCGCTGCTGTTGGAGAAAAGTGCCTGTAGGCAGGCCGCCGCCATACAGTAGGAATTCAGGATCGGATAATCGGCGTCACAGTTGGCCAACAGCTCCATCAAATAGCCGATGCTGATATCGCAGTCAAAGGCGGGGTTGTCGGCCGCCAGACTGACGATTCGGTAAACCGGGAAGATTTCTGGGTTCAGCTCCGCTCCGGCCTTGAGATACGCCAGCATCCGGGGCAAACGGGCTTCTCCCTGGATAGACAGGGCATAGAGAACGACATCTTCCTTAGTCAGGCCCAGCTTTTCCCATCCATCCGTGTCCACATAGGGGGAGGGTTCAGGGTCTTCCGAATTCTCCAGTTCTTTTTCCGGCTGGACAGAGGCTTTTTCTGTTTCCAAAGAGGCGCTTGCGGGTTCATTTTCGTCAATCGCTTCTTCTTCCACAGGAATCTCCTCTTCCGGCAGCACCTCTTCTGTCAGAAATTCCTCCTGGGGACGGTGCTTTTCCTGAAACTCCGTTATCCGGTTCATGATGTAGGTGTACACTTCCGGCTGGACATTGTCCTGATGCAGTTGAGGGAGAAATTCTTCTACAGTAGCCGTATTGTCCATAGCGCAGGCATATTCCAGGATGTTTACGATACCGTTTCCCCGAGCAAAAGTCATGTAGGGATGGGAGTGCATGTCCGGGTGTTCCTGACAATATTGGAGGTATTGCCGGCTCTTTTTGGCCAGGCGTTCCAGCCAGGACAGCTCCCCGGTAGCGTCATACTGCTTTTTCATAATGTGGAGTTCCCGTTGGAGAACATTCAAGTAGGAGCGGAAGTCAGGGCACAGGGCCTCGGCAGTCTCATCCAGGGTCAGAGTTGTCTCAAGATCTCCGGTGAGACGGTAAATCTGAGCCAAATTCACATAGTTCTGCCACGTGGCAGGCAGGCTGGATTTATGCTCCTGATACAGCTCCAGAACATGGGTCAAGGGAGCGTCCGACGCAGTGGCGTTGTGTTCCGCCAAAGCAGTATCCAGAGAGAAGGCCAGTGCATCCGGCGCAGCGCAGGTGGTTAGAGCTCGTTCCAGCCAGGCCCAAACCCTGTCAAAATTTATGTTGTCTTCAGCACGGGCGGTACGAGCCCGTTCCAGAGGGCCGGTTTGTACATCTACGGCCCGGTTGTTCTTCAGGCGGAAACAAACACTGATAGGTTCTCCGCCCAGGTCAGCTTGTAGCTGCTGCTGGATTTTCGTCCGCAGGGGAAAATCACTGATGCCGGCATATTGAAAGGAAACCGTGTTGTCGGCATATTGGATGGTACCCCGTTCTCCGACCCAGCTGATTCGGATAATGCTGCCGCACAGCAGGCTTTCCTCCTCCGGCGTCAAAACAGGCTTGGCTTCTTGCGAGGGTTCCATCTCTTCTTCCTCTGTGGAGACCTCTTCAATCGTCTTCTGCAAATACAACACATGGTCCATGAGGATGCGGTTGGGATAGCGGGAACGCAGAGCCAGAAGGCAGTTTTCCCAATCACCGCCCCGAGCCAAGGGAAGACCTGTCAGAATAGCCAGACGATACAGCAAGTCGTCAGCATACATCCGGTACAGGCCGGGAGTGTTAGCAAAAAGCCAGGAAAGGATTTCCACATCTCCGGTTTCTCGGCAGGCCTTGTCCAGAATTGTAAACATTTCCGCCAAAGTCTCGTCCTGAGCGCCTTGTTGAATGGCCAGCGCCGCATAAGCGCCCGCCCAATCGTAGACTTTTTGTGTGGAGTAAAAGCGGGCCGCATCCGGGTAATCGCCGCCCATAGAGAACACAAAGCTAGGCTCATGTCCTGCACGACGCATCAACCCTACACAGCACTTTGCAACCTGTGGGTCGCGAGCGCATTCGGGATTTTCTCTCAGTAACTCTTCGATATGAGCAGCGGCTTGTTTTGATTTGGAGTAGTCGGAGTTTTTCAAACCATACAGTAGGCTGTTATACTGTCCGCTCAAGAGCATTTTTGCCTTTTTGGGCATAGAATCAAAGGCTTGCTTTAATTCATCATCCCGCATTTGAGGAAAATCTAATTTCCGGCTATAGGATGGGCGAAAGCTGATAGTCCCTGCAACCGGAGAGGCAGGAGGCGTGTATACTGTAGGAGCGGGCGTTTGCATGGGAGCCGTTGGCGCAGGGGCCGGGGTGGGTGGCGTCACAGAAACTGCCGGGGCCGTCCCCAGCTGCTTAAATACCAGCACCTCTCGAAATGCCAGATATACCTCTTCTCCTTGTTCTGTCCTGACCATCATTCCTTCTTCGTGGTCGGTGTCTGTAACAACACCTGCCAATTTTTGCTCGGTATCTCCGTCGTTGAATTTTAACTCTACCTGTGCGCCTGGCTCCAGTGCAGCCAGCCTTTTTTCAATCAATTTTGACATGATTTTGCATCCTTTCGCTATAAGAATTTCGCAGAACCCATCCGGTGCAATTGCCGAATGCCGGTTGCTTTTTAAAATATCATACATGAAGTATCGACAAAATACAAGGAGATATTTTCGGATTCCATAGAGAAAAGTACAGAAACTACGAAAAAATCCAGAAACGGTTCTAAACCAGGCACATAGCCGCCAAGGGAAACTTATAAGGAGCGATGACAGAAAAATTGACAGCAATGAGTCTGCATCATTTTCCCGAAACAAATTTCAAAATACCAGTTGCAAAACAGAAAATGGTATGCTATAATATCTATTGTTGTCAGAAAAATGGGCCTGTAGCTCAGCTGGGAGAGCGTTCGGTTCGCATCCGAGAGGTCAAGGGTTCGAATCCCTCCAGGTCCACCAAATAAGCACCGCAATTTTGATACAATCGGTAATCAGGATTGCGGTGCTTTCTTTTTGCCTGAATGGGCTTATTTCAAGGGCTTTCCGACTTTTGAGATGTCTGCTGCTCCCCGGTAGAACGATAGCCCGCCGCCAATCCAGTGCTCAAAGGCACCGGATGGCAGTGGGCTATCGTTTGTTTTTAGGGCTATCGTTTAATTTGTGGGTTATCGTTTATTCTTAAACGCCAAGCCGATGACGGATATCGTTGAGCCATTCGCCTTTGTATTTGAAGTATTTTGGTCCGGCAATGGAGTACTGCTTGCCGGTCAGAAGTTTTGCAAGGGCGGTCAGCGACATAGTCTCCCCATTATATTCAACACTTCTATCACCAACAACTGTTGCGGTTATGCTGGGATTATCACAGAACTCAATTTTAGCACCTTCGGGTATCCCACACTTGCTAAAGGAAAAATTGGAGGCACGTTCGCTACTCTCTGTGTCTACCTCCTGCGCCACCTGTTCCGCTTGCTGCTCTTCTTCGCTGGGAGCGATCCGCTGTAGCTTATCAGAACAGCCATGAATTTCAGCGATGGCCTCAAGTATGGAGTAGGCATCCTCCGGTGACATAGCATAAAACTCACGAACTCGCTGCTTGCCGTTGAAGCTCTCTACCGACCGCAGGTTGGGGTTGAGCCTATCGATGATGGAATGGATTTTTACATCCGACAAGCGCGAGGAGACCTCATATGTAGCATATACCCGAAAGGCGTATGGGATACATTCGCTCCGGTTCAGCTGTTTCAGCCGCTTGTCAATATCATCCGCATACCCGATTTTTACATAGTCTGGGAAAGACGGATTTGTCAGAATATAGATTACTCCATTCTTATTTTCCATAGGCTCACTCCTTAGCGGGATAGAGAGAAACGCCCCTCTGCTTTTACAGCAGCAGGTTTTGACCCTATCCGGTTAATCCTTCATTTTCAAAAAGCCTTGCTTAAATGCATCTGGGAAAATGAAGGTTTTTTCTCCGATGGCAAAGGTGACCCGGATATGTTTTTGCGCTTTGTCAATTTTGGTAACGGTCCCTTCGCCAAAGCTCTTATGAACCACTTTGGAACCGTCCGCCACATCTGGTACCGGGTTTTCCTCGGCTTTGGCAGGCTTTTGCGTAGGCATAGCGCCCCGTACACCATACTGTGTCGTTACCGATGGGGGTGCAACTGCAGGCTTGGCGGGGGGCTTTGCCTGTGAAGTCGGTACTACTTTGGGCTTGACTTCAACCGGTGCGGGCTTTGTTTCGGCAGGCACCGGGATCTCCTCAATGGGGGGAACCTCGTAAACCGTCGGGGCCTCCATCGTTGCCTGCTGATTGTAGAACAGCTGGTCATACTCGGCACGTTTGATGACGGTATCCCAACCGCCGACATCCTTGCCCTCGTGCTTATCGATACCTGTATAGGACAGGCTGGCATCCTCATACCGCTTAAACTTAAAAATCGCATCGTTCATGAGGTTAGCATTGAAAACCCCAAGGGAACAAAGTAGCTCAAAGTCCTTTACATTCAGGCCGGTGACCTTTTTAAACAATCCCGGCTCCAGCTGAGTAATCACGTCTTTCAGAGACCGCTCACGGTAATCTGTGAGGTACATAAAGACGGGGATGCGGGTAGCAAATTTGATGAGCTTTTCCTGGATTTTCTTCCGCATGGACTTGTATTCTTTTTCCTCGTCAGAAAGCTCCTTCTTTTCCTTGGGGGTCTTTTCGCCGCCTTCCTTTTTCGCCTTTTTAACCGCCTCGGATTTATTAATTATGGTCTGGATGTCCTGATTAAGGGAACGAAATCCCTCGATATTCATCAGTGCATCCATGGCCTCCTTGCTGGCCATCAGACGGGACAGGGTATCGTTATCCACATTTACCAGCAATGCAGACTCCCACCGCTTTGCCAGCAGCGTAGCGGACGTTCCCGCCATAGCGATGTCCAACACGTCTTGAGCGTTGATCTGTCGCATGGAGCTTCCGTCATAGGCGAGCACCGGCAGGAAGTTAATAAATTCCGCGACCTTCTTTTCTGGATTCGCTTCGTTTACATCCAACCGACAGCTATAGTCAGCAATCTGCCGGAGGGCCCGGTCCAGGGCAAAGTCGAACACATAGCACTCCTGCTTCATAATCTGACGGTTGCCGAACTCATCCTTGATCTCCCAAGGAGACTGAACGCGAAACGCAGTCTGGAAGTAGGTTTCCGGGCTTTTCAGATTCCGCAACATAAATACGCCGGTCCAGGGTTTCACGGTCACGCCGGTGGTGAGCTTACCACAGGAGAGGGTTATGGTGTGCGTCTTTAGGGGATCTCCCATCGATCTCAAAACCGGAGCTAAGGCGTCCAGACCGACGCCCGCCTTTGTGCCGGCGCAGACGTTGAACACATACCGCTGGTTGAACCAGGCATTCTGCTTCTGCATCATGAGGTTATACATTGCCTGGCACGACGCCACGTTGGGCAGGAACCACAATGTATGGGAGAGGACGTTCAGTAGCCTGGTATCCGAATAAGGCATCGGAGGACGCTTGTCCTGTCCCAGCTTCATGTCATCAATGTTAGAGGGCAGATAGGACCCTCGAATCAGGTCCAACCATTTTTGCACCTCGTTTTCATACACGAAGCGGGCTTCTTCGCCTTTGCCTTTGGCAGAGAAAAACACATTCAGGTCAAACTCGTTAAACTCACCCTGCATGGCAATCTGCCGAATGCTGTCTGGTATGCGATAAGTGAGCATCACCATTCTGGGCAGAGCCAGGTAGGGGTTGTCGGAGCCGACCCAGTTTTCTTTGGCCCGCTGCTCATCGGAGTAGGTCCAGTTATAAATCTGATCCTCGATAAACTCACCGCTGTTCAGGGCGCGGAACGGCGTGCCGGAAAGGAACAGGTAGTGAGAGGTGGTAATGGGCAGGAAGGTTTCGTTGTAGGCGTTACCGGCCTCTTCCTCTTGATACTTCTCGGCATCGAAGTCTGCAGCCGCTTCATCGTCCGGGTTGTCAAACAGCTTTTTGGCATTCTCGCGCCACGCGCCAAAGTGGTACTCATCGAAAATGACCAGATCCCAATTGTCTGTGTGGATAAACTCGTTCTTTGCCTTTATGCCACCGGACTCGTTGGTACCCAGCAGATCTTGGAACGAACCGAACACCACAATGGGCTTCGACTTATCGGCACGGGCATATTCCCGGTCAATATTTACGTGCTCGCCGGCAGCGTCCTTATTGGAGACAAACTGCCAGCCTTCAAAGTCCACATGGGTCATCAAATCCTCACGCCAGGCGGACTCTACCGCCGGCTTAAAGGTCAACACGAGGATTCGGGTAAAACCCATCTTCTTGGCCAGTTCGTAAGAAGCAAAGGTTTTGCCGAAACGCATTTTAGCGTTCCAAAGGAACTTAGGCGCCCTGCCGGGGTCCTCTTTCTCGGCATAGGCATAATACTTCATTGTGCGCTCTACAGCGGCATACTGCTCCGGGCGCATTTTGAAGGTGGCTGTGCGGGTGGACTCGGTGACAATGCCCTCCTTCAGCTCCACGATAGCGGCCTTCACATCCGCTACAGAGCAGTTATACCACTCGTTACGGTCCTCACCCTCGTTAAGCTGCCGAAATCCTTTCCGGCGCAGAATGCGGTGGATATGCTCAACTTCCACGCCACCTTCACCAAGGGCACGGTCGAGTTCCGGCTTTTCCAATTCGATGCCCCCGGCAACGGAAAACGTAACGGCCTTCACGCCGGCCAGTTGAAGAGTTACATCCAGCTTTGCCTGGCGCTCAGCCAGATGGCCAAGACGGTGCGAACTGCCAGTCCCAAGCCCCAGATATCCTGACCCGCCGCCTTTCCGGTGACGCAGCCTTCCGCAACGGCAGAGCCGCCGCTTGAAGGACGCCGCCCAGAGGCCCCCGAACCCGCTGACGCGGGCTTTCGGTGGTAGAAGGGGTACGCACCCCGGAAAGGAAGGATCACGGAATGAAAAGATACTACATTGCCTACGGGAGCAACCTCAATGTCCAGCAGATGCGCTGGCGCTGCCCTGGGGCGCGGATCATTGGCACCGCGGAACTGCAGGACTACCGGCTCCTGTTCAAGGGCAGCAAGACCGGCTCCTATCTCACGGTCGAGCCGGAGAAGGGATGCACGGTCCCCGTTGCGGTCTGGGAGGTCACCGAGCAGGATGAACTGGCGCTGGACCGCTACGAAGGGTACCCCAGCTTCTACTACAAAACCGAGATGACGCTGGATGTCAAAGGTATCCGCACCGGCAAGCTCCGGCGCAGGAGGGCTTTCGTGTACATCATGCGGGAGGAACGGCCCTACGGCGTTCCCGCCAACAGCTACTTGAGCATCTGCGGCCAGGGCTACCGATTCTTCGGATTCCCCGTTGACAAGCTCCTGGAAGCC
>CAJFVO010000007.1 GCA_904420555.1 Candidatus Heritagella intestinalis
GCTAAGGGAGTTGTTGATCACTTTGAAGCTGATTATGGCTTTGCAAACTAATCAGATATTCTCGTTTTAGTTTCCTATTGTTGGTAAGAACATTGCAAACATTAAAATGATGTGAAACGGAGGGCGGCGTGTGAAAGCAAAAATCCTGAGTACCGTCGCTGCGGTGTTGATGATTGGCGTCATCCTCGTCGCCCTCCCTCTTACCATTCCCAAACTGTTTGGTATTACCATCTATAATCTCCTTACTCCCAGCATGGAGCCCGCTTTGGCGGTGGGCAGTGCTGTGTATGCGGTGCCCTGTGCGCCCGAAAGCCTTGAACCGGGCGAGATAGCTGTCTATTACCCCGACGAGGCGACCTCTTTGGTGCAGACGCACCGTGTAGTTGAAAATGATTCGCAGTTACAACAACTGATCACCAAAGGTGATGCGAATGCCGAGACGGATGCGGCCCCCGTCCCCTATTCCAGGGTGGTGGGCAAGGTTGTGTTCAGCATCCCCCTGCTGGGCGCCCTTTCCGAGGCATTGCACTCAGGCGGCGGAATCGCGGTTTGCATAGCAATATTTGCCATGGCATTTATTCTATGGACACTTGCAGACAAGATAAAGAAGGAGAGTTTCAAGTGAATAAGAGATTTTTGCTTATGGGCGCGGCGGCCGTTTTGGTTATGGCTACGGTGGTAGGCAGTGCGCTGGGCGCCGGGCAGGCGAGCAGCGAAAAACCCGTGGTGGCCGATTTGGAAGCCGCTGCATTTTCAATTGAATGGAGCGATCGTCAGGAAACTAGCGAGACGGTTCCGGTCACAGTGGATACCTCTGGGGTAATGCCCGGGGATACCATTGAACTGAAAGATTCTCAGGGGAACCCTGGAATCTATAATGTTGACAATACCGGTACCGCGGACGCTTATATCCGCGTGACCGTAAAAGCATATTGGGCCGACCTGAATGGCCAGCGTCTGGAGGAACTGGACCCTGCCGCCATTGGCCTGGCCGCCAATAACGAAGACTGGATCAGCACGGGCGAGACCTCTACCGATGATGGCGCGGTGTTCTATTGCAAGGAACCTGTAGCCCCGGGCCAGTCTACCCAGGAGCTGCTGCAAACCCTTTCTTTTAGCACGGATTTGGACAACAGCTATACCGACAAGCAGATTGTGCTGGAAGCAGTGGCCGAAGGCGTGCAGTTTGCAGGCAGCCAGTATAACGAGCTCAACGCCAATGGCATTGCGTATGAATGGGGCGTAGAGGCCGTGCTCAATGAGGACGGCAGCATCGCTTCCATCCAGCAGTAACGGAAAGGCAGGTAAGGAACAATGGCAAAACGTATTTTTTCCATGGTGCTGGCCCTGGCCATGACCCTGGTTATGGGGATCACCGCCGGTGCAGTCGAGCCTTCCGATACTGTAGAGTATGATGGCACTTCTATCAGCTATGTCAATGGCGGCGTAATGACCGGCTTTGACAATATGCTTCCCGGCGTTCCCTACGAGGGAGCTATTGAGCTGAAAAACACTGGCAGCAAAGAGGCTAATTTCTACATGGATACCGAGGTTATCAGCACCCTCCTGGGCGTTGATAACGTCAAGGATACCAGCTACCGGGTGAGCCTCACAGTAGGCGACAACGTCCTGGTGGGCTATGATGCGGAGACGGATACCGTCACCGGTGAAATCGTAGGCGGTGAGGGCACTACGGGCCTGGAAGAGCTGAATAAGACTCTTCCGGAGTATCCCCTGGTAGCCACTCTGAAGCCCGGCGAGACCGCCGATGTGGTGCTGTCCATCCAGCCCGATGCAGAGCAGACCGACAACGCTTATATTTCCAGCTTGGGCCGCGTGGAGTTCCGGTTCCGCGTGAGTGATGTGCCCGGCCAGGGAGGCCAGGGCGGTGACGATGTCCAGACGGGCGACGATTATATCGTGTTCATCTGCGCAGGCGTCATCGTAGTGGGCCTGGTTCTGTTCTTTGTGCTTGGCCGCAGAAAGAAGGAGCAGGAAGCATAAGCTGTTTTTCAAAATTTTTAATGTAAATTTCATAATTGCAGGCGGGTCGCTGATTGCCAGCGGCCTGTTTGTGTTATATGGAACCGGATGGTCTAAGCATACCATAACAGTAGGGTAAAAGCAATACGGGGAAATATTTACCTGCGCATAGTATGCGCTGCCAATTCTCGTTTGTGGCAAGCGCAAACAGCGGACTTTACCTACGCGCAACGCACAGTAGAAAACAAGTCTATATTTATTGAGGGGCTGCCTGAGAGTGAAAGTTGGGTCGTACATGGATGCGTTTCTTTACGCGTGGACAACGGCCACTGGTTTACACTCACCATAAACGCGGATTGGAAACCGGGCACTGCCCGGCGGATTCCAAAGGCAGCGCCTTTGGTCGCCCATCGCAATGGGCGAAATACCCCTTTCCGTAGGGCGCATTTTCGGAGGTGAATTGGGAAATATCCCTGTGGGATATTTCCCAAGAGGTCCCCTTTTGCAAGAAAAAAGGGGCGCCGTGTGCCGGTGGCACACAACCAAGGCGCCGACCGGAGCGGCAGCGGAGAATCCTTAACCTCTGTTCCTAATGCAGTTTCTCTTCGTTTCCCCGGTAGGGGAAATCGAAACCGCTGAGGATGGAAAAGGAAAAATAGGATAGAGAAAAGGCTGGAAAAGAAAAAGGAGGCGATGGCCATGGCCAAAAAAGAGAAAGCAAAACGCAGTTTGCCGGTGCGTATCATCCGGGGCGTAATCCTGGCAGTGGTGCTGGTGGCGGCAGTGTTTATGGTGCTGCGCCTGTTGGAGTATAAGCAGGGCTCGGACACCTACGCCAATCTCAGCGCGGAAATGACCACCGCTGTGCCCTCTCCGGCGGCGTCCCAGGAGGAAGGGGAGTCGGAGCCGCCGCTTTTGGAAATTGATTTTGAGAGCCTCCAGGCCCAAAATCCGGAGGTGGTAGCCTGGCTGGAATTTCCGGCCCTTGGGTTGAGCTACCCCATTATGCACACGGATAACAACGACTATTACCTCCACCACCTGTGGAACGGCCAGTATAATGCATCCGGCAGTCTTTTTCTCGCCGCAGAAAATGAGAGCATTGACGACCTGTATACCGTAGTCTACGGGCACAATATGGCGGACGGAAGTATGTTTGGCCTGCTGAACCGCTATATGGAGGAAAGCTTCTGTCAGGAGAACGGCGCTTATTTTCGTATCTACACGCCGGAAGCTGTGTGGCGATATGACGTTTTTACGGCCGCCCAGGTGCCAAAGGATGATGTAGTATATACGTTTGGTTATACGCAAGGGACAATATACGATGAGTTTTTACAAACCTTGGCAAGCTATACGCTGTACGATACGGGTACAGAGGTTCAGCCTGGTGATACCGTGATGACCCTGAGCACGTGTACGGCCCGGGATAGTGTGCGGCGGATTTTATGTGCTCGCCGGGCCGAAAAATTGCGCTAATACTGTCCGAAATAGAAATTTAACAATTTTAGTCGCTTCCCCTTGACTGTAGTATATTGACAATTCATATGATTCATAATATGATAGAGTTACCTTTTTAAAATAAAGGATGACCATAAAATTTTTCTATAAAAAATAATTCTTTTTGACAAAAAAGCAGTGCTTTCATATTTTGAGAAGCAAGGGGAGTAAATACAATGGAAAGTGTTCAGCAGAACGCTGTTCTGAATCCTGATGACGGGATTGTGCAGGTGCGGATGTTGGGTGGTTTTTCCATTCGTTGGAAGGGTGAGCTGGTCCATTTAGAGCGAACGAACCGCACCAAGGTGATGCAGATCCTTCAAATTCTGCTGTATATGGGAGAAAACGGCGCTACCTCAGAGATGCTGATGGAAGAGCTGTTTGGAGAAGAGTCCATAGCCGATCCGGCCAACAATTTAAAGGTGACCATCAGTCATCTGCGCAAAACTTTGAAGAATAGTATTCTTGGAGAAAGCTTTCAGGTACAATACTGTAGCGGCGGGTATTATCTGAAGGTTGGGGTTCCCATGTGGATGGACATCCGGGAGTTTGCCGCCTGTACGGAGCCAGGGATTTCTTCTCCCGATACGCTTTTGCGGGCGGAATCCCTTTACGAGGGCGAATTCCTGCCGCATTTAAATGACCTTCCGTGGGTGGGGACCGTTGCGTCTTTTTTCCGGGAACGTTATTTTGACTGTCTGCATCGGCTGTATCAGATGTTATCAGCCCAAAACGAGTGGAGACAACTTTTACTGATTGCCGGCCGCGCCGCAGCGCGGTATCCACAGGAAGATTGGTACTGTATCTGTATGAAGTGTCTCATAGAGCTGAAGCAGCTTCCGGCTGCCCGTGATTTGTACCGGCAGGCCCTGCGCATTCTTTCGGATGAACTCAATACGGATTCCAGCGGTCGTTTGGAGGAGCTTCTTCATCAACTGGAGGAGCTGGAAAAACAGGACAGGCCCTATATAGAGGGGGTTTTTGATTCCCTCCAGGAACCGGTAGTGGATGAAAGCCCTTATTATTGCAGTTATGCCAGCTTTACGGATTTATACCGTATTAGCTGTCGGGTCATGCCCTATCGCACGAAGCTGAGCCACTTGGTTGTTTATCGTTTTTCCGAAAGCGGCGAAGGTCAGCCTCTTTCTAAAGATTCCGTGGAAATCGAACAAGCAGCGGAATTGTTGCGGCGGGGCCTTCAGCTGAATCTTCGCCGGAGCGATACCTATACCCGCTATGGAACCAGCATCTATCTGGTGTTGCTCATTGATTCCAGCTGGCAGGATTGTGTAGAAATTGACCGGAGTATCCGGCGGTTTTACGACTTGCATCAGAACCAAGAAATCGTTTTGCATTCCACGATTTCTCGAGTTGGAGAGAACTTCCCCGTAGGGTCCTTGGAACGGCCCGCTTTGGAGAGCTTTTTTTCGCAGCAAGGGAAGAATCAAAATAAAAATCCTTCTGAATCTAATTAAATACTCCCGGCAGAATTTTTGCCGGGAGCTGCTTTTTTATAAAATGCCAGTAAAATCCAAGTAGGAGTTTACTGGCACTTTTTATTTTTGCGGCAAAATAGAGGTGGTTCTGTCAAGGCCAAAGGGAGTTTGCAGGCCGCCGTTAAAAAGAAAGCTGCTGTTATGGTAGTGCAGAGGGGGTAAAAGATTGCGCCCTGAGAAGGAATAAGAAAGGGGAGAAGACCTAAAGCGCCTACCGGTGGGATCAGCAAGCCGCTTCCGTATAAAAGAGCCAGCATTGCCAGGATTACCACGCCTCCGGCCAGTGTCAAGCTCCACCCCAGAAAATCCAGAAGGAACAGCCGGCCCGCTGTCCCTAATACGGAGACTGCGAGCACCATAAGAATCACTCGGAATGGCGTCTGTCGGAGACGGCTGTCCCGGGAAGACGCTTCCAAGAGCAATACCAGAAGAGGCGGTGCGATGAGAAAAGGGAGCTTCGTGTATTGCGCAGCAATGGCAGGGAGCAGAAAAACTACCAACAGAAAAGGGAGCCTTTGCAGGAAGGCGTTCCAATGATAGGGGACAGGGGTATATTCTTTGGCCATACGCAGGCCAACACGCTCCAGTCCCCATTGAATGACCGCCGTCAGCGTAACCATGATGAAAACGGAGACGGGGTAGATAAAGCTCTTCGTATGGAGAAGCACCGGCAGCACGCAGGCGGATAGCAAGGGGAAAAAAGTGGTTTTAGAGAAAAAGAGCAGCCCCAGAGCGAAAAGGAAAGCAATAGAAGACTGGAGCAAAAAGACTTCCGGAAGGTATCGGGAAAACAGAAGCCCTGCCAAAGCCGACAAGGACAGCAGGATCACCATTCGTGGGCGGTTGACCTGCCAGGGCTGGGACTTGGCAATCCATGCGCCGATAACCAAGGCTGCCATCTCGGGGAAGATGATTTCCGGTTCCTCCAAACTATCAGCGGCAGCGAACATCAGGAGTAAAAAAAGGGCAGCGCTAGCGAAAGGCAGCCACGCTCCCAATTTCTTTTTTATTTGAACCATGGAATTCTCTCCTTGCTGTAAATCCATCTGTTCTTATCATAACAGAATCGAGGATTATAAACAAGATTAGCGATTAAATCCACAAAGCAAACGACCTTGCTTGGCGGAGCAAGGTCGTTTGCTGAAAAAGGAGATATAAAAAATTCGGTCTTTATACTCTCTCTGAAAAATCGTTACTTTATTCTGAGTTACTTACAAAAAGGGTGATTCAACCAATCTTCTGAATGAGGTAGTTCTAAAAGCAATTGCAAAGGAATCGATGCATGCTTTCTCAGTCACCGTTCTTATACCTCATAGGGTTCATATTGTATGCCACAAAAATTCCCCCTTCTGTCATTGCGTCTCGTTTCTGCGATTCGGCCGATTCGCTTTTTCTTCGTCTTCATTATAACATGGGTATTCAGAAAAAGCAATAGTTTTTTTAAATTTTTTTCTGAAAAAGATGATATCTTACAACTCAGTACGCTGTCGCACAACTATTGTTTCCCTGTACAGACGCAAACGAATTTTTATAAGAAACTCGGAAAATACCATAGATTTATTCACAAAGACGCGGTATACTGAAAATTAAAACATGGTATTGGATTTTGATAGGGCGGAGGACACGGATATGGCGTTTGTGGAGTTTCATGGCGTGACCAAATATTACGAGATGGGCGGACAAAAGATCGCAGCCGCTGACGGAGTGGATTTTTCGGTAGAACAAGGGGAGTTTGCTGTCATTGTGGGCCCCAGCGGCGCGGGCAAAACCACCGTGCTCAATATTTTGGGAGGCATCGACACCTGCTCTGGGGGAAAGATTTTACTGGATGGCAGGGAAGTCAGTGCCTACACGCCGAAACAGCTCACAGAATACCGGCGGTATGACGTGGGGTTTGTTTTCCAGTTTTATAATCTGGTACAGAACTTGACGGCACTGGAAAACGTGGAGCTGGCTTCGGAGATTTGCCGGGACCCCATGGACGCGAAGGAGGCCCTGCGATTGGTAGGCCTTCAGGATCGGATGCAGAACTTTCCTTCTCAGCTTTCCGGCGGCGAACAGCAGCGGGTAGCCATTGCCCGGGCGCTGGCGAAGAATCCCAAACTCCTTTTGTGCGACGAGCCCACCGGCGCGCTGGATTATGTCACCGGAAAAAATATCCTCAAGCTGCTCCAGGACACCTGCCGGGAGACGGGGAAGACCGTCATCGTCATTACCCATAATCAGGCCTTTACCGCTATGGCGGATCGGGTTATCCGCATTAAAAGCGGGCGGGTAACCGAAATGGTTCGGAATGAAAATCCCCTCCCGGCAGAAAGGATTGAGTGGTAATGGCGAGAAACAAGCAAAAAAAACGTGGGCTTTCTGCTGCTGCCCGGGATGTGCTCCGCTCGGTAGGGCGCTCCAAGAGCCGCTTTTTCGCTATTTTTGGCATTGTGGCTTTGGGAGCGGGGTTCTTTTGCGGCCTGCTTTCCTGCGGCCCGGATATGCGGGACACCGTAGACCGCTATTACGACGAGACCTATATGATGGATATTCAGATAGCGTCTACCCTGGGGCTCACAGAAGAAGATGCCGCCGCTGTCGCGGAAATTGACGGCGTGGAAGGGGTTATGCCTGGTTATCAGTTGGACTCTTCTGTCGTTTTTGGGGAAGAGGAGCTCACCGCTCGTTTTCACAGCCTGCCGGAGGACCTTTCGGAGGAAAACAGCAGCTATCTGAACCGGCCGGTGCTGATAGAAGGCCGTTGGCCCCAAAGCAACGATGAATGTGTGCTGGGCCTGCGGGAGGGGGACGATGCCGCCTCCATTCTGGGGCAGACTATCACCGTGACAGAGGATGGGCTGAAAGAAAAGGAGCTCACGGTGGTAGGCTTGGTGAAAACCTCCTATTACCTCTCCTTCACCATTGGTTCTACAGCCATCGGTAACGGTCAGTTGGATCTCTATGCCTATGTACCGGAAACCGCCTTTGACCAGGAAGCCTACACATCGCTGTTCCTCTCCGTGAATGACGCTAAAGAGCTGAATTCCTTTGGAAAGGACTATGAAGCCTTGGTAGATGAGGTCCAGGACCGTTTGGAGACCGTAGGGGAAGAGCGGGCCGTCCTGCGCACAGAGGAGGTAAAAGCCGACGCCCTAACCGAAGTGGAAGATGGCCAAGAGGAGCTGGATGACCAGCGGGCCCAGGCAGAGGAGGAACTCCAGGAAGCCGCCCAAAAGCTGGAGGACTCCCAGAAACAGATTGACGACGGCTTAGCGGAACTGGAATCCGGCCAGCAGGCCTTAGAAGAGGGCCGCGCCCAGTTGGAAGAAAGCCAGCAGCAGATCAATGACGGCCTGGCAGAGCTGGAAGCCGCCCAGGAAGAGTTGGATCAGGGCCGTGCGGAATATCAATCCCAGCTGGAAGCCTTTGAGAGACAAAAGCAGGAAGCGCAAGAAGGTTTTGCTCAGGCTCACCAGGAGCTGGACGACCGCCGCGCCCAGTTGGAAGAGGGACGCACCCAATTAGAAGCCGCCAAAGCCCAGTTGGAGGAGACAGCCAATCAAATTACCGCCATGGAAGAGCAGCTGAAGCAACTGGAACAGGCCGGCATGACAGAAGAGGCTGAGGCCCTGAGACAGCAGATTCAGATTGCCCAGCAGGCCTGGGAGCAGGCAAGCGCCCAGGTGCAGGAAGAAGAGCAGACTCTCCTGCAAGGGGAAGCCGCTTTGGAGGCTGGCGAACAGCAGCTTGCAGAAGAAGAGGCGCAGGTCAATGCCCAGCTGGAAGAGGGGCAATCCCAATTAGATGCGGCGGCAGCCGAACTGGAAGCTGGACAAGCAGAAATTGATGAAAATCGGGCCACGCTGGAAGAGGGGCAGCAGGAAATCAATAGCGGCCTGGCAGAACTGGAAGAAAACCAGCAAACCCTGGACGACTCCCGGCAAGAGCTGGAAGACGGACAGGAGGAACTGGAACAGGGCCGGGCGGAATATGAAAGCCAAAAGGCCGACGCAGAACAGCAGCTGGCAGACGCGCAACAGGAGTTGGACGACGCCCGGCAGGAAATTGAGGATATCGAAGACGCAGAGTGGTATGTGCTGGACCGGGGGGCCAATGCGGGATATGTGAGCTTTAAAAATGACGCCAACCGCATGGACGCCCTCTCTACAGTGTTCCCGGTGATTTTCTTCCTGGTGGCTGCTCTGGTGGCCCTGACCACTATGACCCGCATGGTAGAGGAAGAGCGGGTCATCATCGGCACCTATAAAGCGTTGGGCTATACAAAGGGACGGATCGCTTTTAAATATCTGTTCTATGCAGGGGCGGCCACCCTGGCCGGGTGCATCATCGGGCCTATTATTGGATTTAAATTGCTTCCCTGGGTGGTATGGGATGCCTATCGTATTGTTTACGCTGGGCCAGATATGATTCCGCCCTATCGGATAAACTATGCCCTGATTGCTGCAGGGGTGCTGTTAGCGTGTACGCTGGGGGCCACTTTCTCGGCCTGCTGGAGTTCCCTGCGGGAGCAGCCCGCCCGTTTGATGCTGCCCAAGGCGCCGAAAGCGGGCAAACGCATTTGGCTGGAACGCATCAAGCCCGTGTGGAAGCGCCTTTCCTTTACCCACAAGGTTACGGCCCGGAATCTGTTCCTCTATAAGCGCCGCCTTCTCATGACGATTGCCGGTATTGCCGGCTGTACCGCCTTGCTGGTAACAGGTTTCGGCGTGCGGGACTCCATTTCGGATATTCTGGACATCCAATATGGAGAACTGTACCGCTACGATACCACGATTACACTGGAAGATGGGACAGATCCAGAGGAGGTACGTCCCCTGGTGGAGCAGGAATTGGAAACCCCTGTATTTGCTGTGCAGAAATCCGCAGAAGTTACCGAAGCCGATGGCGATAGCCTAAGCGTGTATGTGCAATCGCCCCAGGACTGCGAGGCCTTTACACAGCTGGTTGACTTCCGCACCCGCCAAGGACATAACCCTGTAAGCTTTGATGAAAACAGCGTCATCCTCAGCGAAAAGCTGGCCAACCAAGCTGGTGTTAGCGTGGGGGATACCCTTCGGGTCAATGTGGACGACCGCTGGCAGGAAGTTACGGTTACGGGTATTACCGAGCAGTATGTATATCACTATATCTATATGGGGCCAAAAGCTTACGAAGATGCTTTTGGTAGCCAGGAGTTCAACCAGGTATTGGGCGTCTGTCCCGGGGAGGACCGGGAAGCTGTGTCAGAGGTTCTGCTGGATAACGACCATGTAAACACGGTATCCTTCTCCGAAGACACAGAAGAGACCTTTGGTTCCATGCTGGGAAGTATGGATCTGGTGGTGTTGATTCTCATTTTCTGTGCAGGGATGTTGGCCTTTATTGTCCTGTACAATCTGACCAATATCAATATCACGGAACGGCAGCGAGAGATTGCCACCATCAAGGTGCTGGGGTTCTATGACCGGGAAGTCAGCATGTATGTATACCGGGAGACCATTATGCTCACCCTTATGGGCTGCCTGATTGGGCTGTTGCTGGGAATCGTACTGCATATCTTTGTGATCGACACCGTAGAGGTGGACATGGTGATGTTTGGACGGAGTATCAAACCCCTAAGCTATGTGTGGTCTTTCCTGCTGACGATGGTGTTCTCTTTCCTGGTAAATCTGGTGATGGAAAAGAAATTGCGGAATGTCAGCATGGTGGAATCCCTGAAATCCGTTGATTAAAGTTCCTCGTTTATCAGAAATAAAAGGCCCCGGCTGGAGATGTTTCCTCTGGCCGGGGCTTTTGCCGTCCTATTTAGTAAGTAACGGGTTCTATCAATGTGCCTTGGGAAATCCCTTCCAGCAGACGCTCCGTGGCTTCCTCGGGCACGGTGGCCTCGAAAAGCCGGTCGTCCTGGGCCCAGTAGAATACCTTGCCGTAAATCTGGGAGCCATCCATGGCGTCCGACTGGTAGACCCCTGGGCAGCCTTCCACAGCCGTCACCTTGCCGCTGTTTTCAGAGACGAATTTCTCCAGGCCGGCCTCCCCGCCCGGGGTGGTGTTCCAGCCAATGGTCAGGGTGTGGCGCAGGGCTTGGTCTGTGGTGGTTTCCTGGTTCCCCTGGCCGCCCTCCGGTGGGACAGAGGACTCAGAGCTGGGGCTTTCCTCTTGGCCGGAACCAGCTTGGCCGGAACCGGCCACTTCCCCTTCCGGGGCCGGTTCATAGCCGTCCAGGAAGAACTTGTAGTAGACATAATCCCCGCTGTGTTGAATCACGTCCAGCTGGGCCTCCTCCACCTGGGGCTCGAACAGGGCGATTTGGTTTTCCTCAGCGTCTGCCTGCTGGGCCATATAGGAGGCCAGTTCCTCGGTGCTGGCAAATTCCGTGGGGCCGTTGGAGTGGGCCGGCGCACTGGTACAGGCCGGCAGGGCCAGGGCCATGACCGCCGCAGCCAGAAGCGCCAGGGTGCGTTTGCAAAATCTCATGGAGAACCCTCCTCTCGTCCGCCGAAGCGGCTGATGAAATACCGGGGTGCTTTGCAGAGCATTCAGAACCTTTCTAAATATTAGTATAGCAGAAATCTCTGGGCAATCGTTCTTTAAAAGAATGATGACAGCTTTGTCATGAAATTGTAACCCCTGTGTAACCGGCTCGCCGGCAAAACAAAAAGCCCCTCCCGGAATCCCGGGAAGGGCATGATGGTAAAAAGAGCTTATCCCACAATGAGCTTGCCTTCCGGCAGCACTGCGCCGCCTCTGCGGTCGCCGCCACGGGCGCCGCCGCCGCTGCAATGGACGCTGATGGCCAGGGCCAGGGACACCGGCCCCACACGGCCGATGAACATCAAAAGGCCCAGGAACACCTTGCTCACATAGTCCAGGGTGGGGGTCACGCCGGCGGAAATGCCCACCGTTGCAAAGGCGGACACCGCCTCAAACAGGGCGTCAATGCCGCCCAGCTCCTCGTTGAAGGTGAGGATAATGCCGGTGACCACGCACACCAGGGCAAAGGCCGCCAGGGTAATGGCAATGGCCCGATAGACAATATCCCGGTGGATGCGGTGGCGGCGGAAAACAACGCCGTCACAGCCCCGGAACACGCTGAAGGTGGTGGAGGCCAGCACCACAAAGGTGGTGACCTTAATGCCGCCGCCGGTAGAGCCGGGGCAGGCGCCGATGAACATGAGCAAAATGGTGATAATCTTGGAAAAGTCGTGCTCCGCTGCAATGTCCACAGAAGCAAAGCCCGCAGTACGGGCGCTCACCGACTGGAAGAAAGACGCGTTGAGCCGGGTGAGGAAATGCATATCCTTCATGGTGGAATTGTACTCGCTGCAAAAGAGCACCACCGTGCCAAACAGCAGCAGTACGCCGGTGAAAGTAATGCAGGTCATGGAGTGAAGGGAGAGGCGGCGGCGGGACTGGCGCAGCACCCGGGGCCGAATCTGGTTGTAGTATACCTCGTTGACCACCACAAACCCAATACCGCCCACAATAATCAGGGCGGCGACGGTCAGGCACACTAACGGATCGTTTACATAAGGGATCATGTTCTGCCCCGGATATTTGATGCCGAACACATCAAAGCCCGCGTTGCAGAACCCGGAAATCGCCGTAAAGATGGAAATCCAGATGCCATAAGCGCCGTATTCCGGGAGAAACCGGATCATCAGCAGGGCCGCCCCCACGCCTTCACAGATTAAAGTAAAGCGCAGGATAATCCCCAGCAGCCGGCGCACGTCCAGAGAGTCGCCGTTGGCGCTTTCACTGGCCAGCCACAGCTCCCGCAGGCCCATCTTTTTGCGCATGAGCACTGCAAAGCCGCTGGTAATGGAGGACACCCCCAGGCCGCCTACCTGGATTAACAGGATAATCACCACCTGGCCAAAGCCGTTCCAGTGGGTCCAGGTATCAAAGGGCACCAGGCCCGTCACACAGGTGGCAGAGGCGGCGGTGAAAAAGGCGTCTACAGGATGGGTAAAGGCAAAGTTCCGGGAAGACATGGGGAGCCAGAGAAGAAGGGTCCCCAGGGTAATGATAATGGCAAAGCTGATGACGATAAACCGCACCGGAGGCGTTTCCTTCATGCGGTGGATCAGCCGTTCGCTCAATGTGGGATTCATGCTGTGAAACCTCACTTTTTCAAAAATTTGGATTCTCAAAAATCGTTTCTGCAATCAGCCCCGATAGAGCCAGCCTTCCGGCAGCGCCGCCAGGGGAGGCACGGGCTTGCGCAGGGGGGCAATCCCCTGGAAAACCTTCTCCACGTTGGCGTCAATGCGCCCCTTCTGGTTGGGGGAGGCGTTGAGGATAAAGGTGATGTTCTGCCGGTTCATTTCTGCAATCCGGCCGGCCGCCCACTGGGAAGTGCGCAGCTCTCGGGCGGGGTCGTCTTTCCGCCAGAACCAAGCCCCGGTGAGGATGTCGCAGCCCATGCCGGGGCCCACAAAGGAGTCCTCGGCCTGCTGGCCGGCATTGTTTTCATACAGCACCATGTCCGTGTGGTCCAGGCTGCACCCGCTGCCAATGTTGATGAGCAGGCAGTCCGGCTGCAGGGCCTTTACCCAGCTGTCCACTTCTGCAAAGGGCAGCGCTTCATAGGAAGGCCCGCCCCAGGGAGCGGCCCAGCCGTCCACCAGCAGGAAGGGGATTTCCCCATAACCGGTGAGCAGCTCGGTAATCTGCCCCTTGATGTATTCCTTATCCTCAGGGGTACACCGTTTCCGGCCAATGCCCTGGGTCAAATCCAAAATGGAAAAATACAGCCCCGGCAGCAGCCCCTGCTCCCGGAAGGCCTGGACATAGGCCCCCACCACGTCGGTTTTGCAAGCAGCGCTGCGCACACAGTGCTCGGTGTAGCGGGTGGGCCACAGGCAGAAGCCCTCGTGGTGCTTGGCGGTGAGTACGCCGAAAGCAGCGCCGGCCTCCTTGGCAATGCGGGCCCACTGGGCGCAGTCCAGCTCCTGGGGGTTCCAGTCCGCCGGGGAGAAGGGGTACTGCCGGGGCACATCGTTGTTTTCGCAGTCGTATTCCCAGTCCACCGTGTCGCCGGAGGCGAACTGGAAGGTGGCGCTGTTAAAGTGCAGGAACATGCCAAAGCGGAGGTTCACTGTTTCCCGCTGGCGCTGGATCAGAGAATTTGCCATCTGATTTTCCTCCTTTTGCCAATAAAGGCAGGCAGGCCCAAAAGCCTGCCCTTGTAAAACGCCTTCCCGGCGGGGATTCCACATCCGGCCTTTTGCCTAATGGGTTCAGGCCAAGCGCTTTTGCAGGCTGGCCCTTTGCAGCAGCACAAACAGGGGCAGGCCCAGCACCAGGCACACCACCAGTTCGCCCACGCCCACGGAAAGGGCGCTGGCCCCATAGGCGGCCCAGGAGAAGTTCTGCCAGGCAAAGGCGCCGATGCTGGACAGGCAGGAGACCTCCAGGCCCACAATCACCGTGTTGGTGAGCACCGGGGGCAGTGCCGAAAGCACCGGCAGGCCCTTAAAGCGCAGATTCCGCAGGCCATAGCTCATCACGGCCGCCAGCAGGGTGGCCAGGGTGCCAAAGACCCAGTCCACCACGCCCAGAGGGCTGCCCAGGTTTGCCAGGAAGCAGCCCAAAGCCAGGCCGGGGATGGCCGCCGGGGTGAATACCGGCAGAATGGTCAGGGCCTCGGAAAACCGGAACTGCACCGGGCCATAGGCCAGGTTTACCGCTGCGGCCACATAGGTGAGCACAGCATACAGGGCAGCGATAACCGCCGCCTGGGCAAGAAAGCGCACCCGGGCGCTTCCCTGCCGGGGAAGGTTTTGATTCATATTCGATTCCTCCGTAGTATTCTTTTAGGTCAGGAGTTTGCGACTGACCGTGCCTCCAAGCCGGGCCCTTTTGGGGCCTGGGGCGTTAAGAAATAGTAAGGCACGCACATAGGATACTACCAAACCGATAGAAAAGCAAGCGCCGCCCCCGGGAACCAATGATTTCTATCAAATCAGCCCTATTTTTTTGTGGAAACGTCCTTGTTTTTGTTCTATTTACTTTATCATTCCTTTATGATAGACTGGACTGCAACAGCTTGCGAAGGCCGTGCTTTTTGGGCCGCAGGGGCCCGGGAAAGCAGGAAAATAGGAAACAGGCGCGGGAGGGTGAACCATGAAGCTCTATCAATATGAAGGCAGATGCAACCTTGCCGGGGAGCGAATCCGGCAGCGGCGGCAGTCCTTGGGGCTTTCCCAAGAGCAGTTGGCCGCCAGATTGCAGCTGCGGGGTTTGGAGCTGGGCCAAAAGGCCGTGAGCCGCATGGAAACCGGCAGCCGGGTCATTCCCGATTATGAACTCCTCTGGCTGGCCCAGGCCCTGGAAACCACCACTGCCTGGCTGCTGGGGGAGGAGCCCGAAACATAAAAAACCCTGTTTCCCAGTGCGGGAGACAGGGGTTTTGTTTGTTATGGGGGAGTTAGAGGGGAGAATTACGCCTTGGTGCCGGTGGCCTTCTTGGTGGTTCTCTTAGCGGCCGGCTTCTTGGCTGCGGTTTTGGCAGCGGGCTTCTTGGCCGGAGCCTTGGCGGCAGGCTTCTTCTCCTCCTTGGCAGGGGCAGCTTCCTTAGCGGGAGCGGCTTCCTTAGCCGGCTCTGCCTTGGCGGGGGTCTCTTCCTTTACGGGAGCTTCCTTTTTGGCGGGAGCAGCGGGCTTTTCAGCGGCCTTGGGCTCTGCCTTGGCAGCGGGCTTTTTGGCCGGAGCCTTGGCGGCGGGCTTCTTCTCCTCCTTGGCGGGAGCGGCTTCCTTGGCCGGCTCTGCCTTGGGAGCCTCTTCCTTTACCGGGGCTTCCTTCTTGGCGGGAGCCTCGATAGGCGGGCAGGCTTCCAGCTTCCACTGCTGGTTGTCGGCGTCCTCGGCCTCTTCCCAGATCTGGATGGCTGCGCCGTCCTCATCGCTCATGTCCACAACGTCCAGGCACTTGCCGGACTTGCAGTTAAAGATCTTATAGCAGCCGTCGCTGGTGGGCTCCAGCTTCCACTGCTGGCTCTCGCTGCCTACATAGTCCCACTGATGGACCCAGGCGCCGTTGACTACGCCGCCGCTGATCACGTCCAGGCACTTGCCGGAATCCTTGGAGACCAGCTTCCAGATGCCCTTTTCCACTTCTTCCACATTCCAAAGCTGATTGTCCGCCTGGGTGAGGAAGTACTGCTCCACAACACCGCCGTTATCCGCGCCGGACTCTGCGGAGAGGACCTTGCCGCTCTTCTTGTTGATGATGAGATACGTGTGACCGGATACGATTGCGCCTGTCTTTTTGACTGCCATATAAAACACTCCTTTGCATTGTCTGCTTCTATCCAGATATATGCGGAAAGGAAGGGCAGAACCTTCTTCTCCGTCATTGCCAAACCATGGGTACGGTTATGATTGTATCATTCCCCTGGGAGTCTGTCAAGGCGCAAAACCCGCATGAAAGCTGGATTTTTTGTGTTTCACAGAGGCCTTCGACAGAACCTTTCATCCATATTCCACAAAAGAAAGCCACAAACGGCCCCTGCATAAGCAGGTTGTGAAAAAATGAAAGAAGCTGTTTCATTCCCTGAAAACCCCGAAACTTCTCAAAAATCCGGAGTGATGAAAACACGGGGAACTGTGGAGGCGCGGGACAGGGGAGAGGCGGGTTTTATTTGAAAATTCTGCTATCGGGTTTTATCCATTGAAAAATTTCTGGGTTACGGCGGAAAAGTTTTTCAGGGGGACGGTTTACACTGGGGCGCGGGGGGTGATACAATGGGAAAGAAGCGCGACCATTAGGAGAAAGAGAGGAAATCCGCCATGAAAGAGGAAAAAAGCCCCTTGCGGCAAATCAACATCCGGGTGTGGTTCCTGCCGGCAGAGGAGGAAACCGACCGGCCGGTATTGGGCTATGTGTGGGGCGACCGGTGGAGCCTGCAAATTGACGCGGGGGCGTCCCCGGCCCATGTGGAGAAGTTCCGCCGGGCCCTGGCCCAGCAGGGGCTGGCGGCCCCGTCCCTGGCGGTGCTCACCCATTGGCACTGGGACCACACCTTTGGCCTGGACGCCCTGGGGTGCCCGGCCCTTGCCTGCCAAAAGACCCAGGAGGCCCTCGAGCGGGTTTCCCGCTGGGCGTGGACAGAGGAAGCCATGGCCCGGCGGCTGGAAACCGGGGAGGAAATCCCCTTCTGCGACGAGCACATCCGCCGGGAATACCCGGATTTGCAGGCCATCCAGGTGCGGCCCGCCGACATGGTGTTTGAGAAAGCCCTGACCCTGAATTTGGGCGGGATTACCGCCCAGGTGCAGGAACTCCCCGCCGCCCATTCCCAGGATTCCGTCATTGTGGTGCTGCCGGAACTCCGCTTTGCCTTTTTGGGGGACGCGGTGTGCGGCGATTTCTACGGCCTGGACGGGGCCTATGACCCGGAGCGGCTCCGGCAGATGATTGACGCCCTGGAAGAGCTCCCCTTTGACCGGTGCATCACCGGCCACGGCAGCCCGGAGGACAAGGCTTCCCTGCTCCGGGAGCTGCGGGAAGAGGCCGGTTTGGCGCCGGGGAAGGCATAAAAGCCGGAAATACGGGGAAATCCAGGGGGATTTTTGCGGAAAATACAAAAATCTATTGCAGAAACCCGGGAAAAAAGCTACAATAAGGATAATCTGCTTTTTCGAGTTAAAGCATCAATTACCCAAAAGCCCGGTGACGGCCGCCGGGCTTCGGTTACTCTTGACCAGGAAGGATGATGGAGAAGTGTCCTCTGTATATTTCAACAAAGAAATCGAGACCATGCCCCGGAAAAAAATCGAGGAGATGCAGCTGCAGCGGCTCAAGTGGATGGTGGATTACTGCTATAACAATGTGCCCTTCTACCACGAGCGGCTGAAAACCGCCGGCATTACCGGCGACCGGATTAAGACCCTGTCGGATATCCAGTACATCCCCTTTACCACCAAGGACGACATCCGGGACAACTACCCCTTTGGGATGCTGGCCCGGCCCATGAAGGAGATTGTGCGCATCCACGCCTCCTCCGGCACCACCGGCAAGCCCACCGTGGGGGCCTATACCAAGCAGGATCTGGAAAACTGGGCGGAGCAGGTGGCCCGGCTGGCCTGGGCCGGCGGCGCCCGTCCCGAGGATATTTTCCAGATTTCCTTTGGCTACGGCCTGTTTACCGGGGCTCTGGGCCTCCACTACGGCCTGGAAAAGCTGGGGGCCACGGTGATTCCCGCCTCCTCCGGCAACACCCAGAAGCAGCTGATGATGATGCGGGATTTCGGCGTCACCGGCCTGGTGGCCACCCCCTCCTATGCCCTGTATCTGGGGGAGATGGTCCGGGAGGGCGGCTACCCGCCGGAGGCCTACAAGCTGCGCATCGGCCTGCTGGGCAGCGAGGGCTGCACCGAAGAAATGCGCAGCCAGATTGAGAAGAACCTGCATATTTTCGTCACGGACAACTACGGCATGACCGAGCTCACCGGCCCCGGCGTGGCCGGCGAATGTGAATACCGCAATGGCCTGCACTTTGCCGAGGACGCCTTCCTGCCGGAGATTATCGACCAGGAGACCTTGGAGCAGAAACCCGAGGGCGAGGCCGGCGAGCTGGTAGTCACCACCCTGCTCCGGGAAGGGATGCCCGTGCTGCGCTACCGCACCAAGGACATCACCCGGCTGAACTATGAGCCCTGCCCCTGCGGGCGCACCGGCTGCCGCATGGAGAAGGTCATGGGCCGCACCGACGATATGCTCATCATCAAGGGCGTCAACGTGTTCCCCTCCCAGATTGAGAGCGTGCTGGTGGGCACCGAGGACGTGGGCCCCCATTATCAGCTGGTGGTGCGCAAGAAGAATTTCCTGGATACCCTGGAGGTCAAGGTGGAGCTCATCGACGCCAGCCTGTTGGAGAGCTTCAGCGAGCTGGAGCGCCTGCAAAAGCGCATCCACGACCGGCTCAAGAGCGTGCTGGGCCTGGAAACCAAGGTCACCCTGGTGGAGCCCAAGTCCCTGGAACGGTTCCAGGGCAAAGCCAAGCGCATCCTGGATTTGCGGAACGAAAAGGAATAACAAACCCCGGCGGCTTTCCTGCCGGGAACCGTGGAAAAGGAGCAAGGAGCCATGTTGGAACGGATCCAGAAAGCCCAGATTGTGCTGTTGATTGTGGGCCTGGTGGGCGTCTTTTTCGGGCTTACCGCCCGGATTTTCCGGTGGCTCCCCCTAATGGGGGAAGAGATGTACCAGGAACCCTTGGCCCTCTCTTATGGGAGCTGGGTGTTTTTGACGGCCGGAATTTTGTGCCTGGTGATGGTGGCGGTGCTGTGGGTGACGGAAAAAGATGTGGCCGAATCCCTGCGCGCCTACACAGAGAAGTTGGAAATCCTGGAATACAAGGTGAAAAAATTGGAGAAAGAGGCGGGGAATAGCAGAAATGAAGAAAGCGATTGAAGAAAAGCTCCGGGAAATTGCAGAGCGGGAAAATATCAAAATTTTATATGCAGCGGAGTCTGGCAGCCGGGCCTGGGGCTTTGCCTCCCCGGACAGCGACTATGATGTGCGCTTTTTATATATGCGTCCCCGGGACGCATATCTCCGGCTGGAAAAATTTCGGGACGTCATTGAGGAGCCCCTGGTGGGGGAACTGGACGTCAGCGGCTGGGATATTCCCAAGGCCCTGCGATTGCTGCACAGCTCCAACCCCACGCTGTTTGAGTGGGCAAATTCCCCCATCGTTTATCAGGCTGCCCCGGAATGGGAGTGGGTCCGGGAGGAAATGGACGGCTATTTTTCCTGCAGGGCAGGATTGGGGCACTATCTGAATATGGCGCAGAACAATATCCGCCATCATCTTCATACGCCTTCTGTCAAGTGGAAGAAGTATTTTTATGCCCTGCGGCCGCTTCTGGCCTGCCGGTGGATTCTGGAAAATTCCACCCCGCCGCCGGTGCCCTTTGAGAAACTGGTAAAGGCCCAGCTCCCCGCTGAACTGCTGCCGGTAGTGGAAACCCTGGTAGCGGCTAAAAAACGCGCTGGGGAAAAAGCGGAAGGCCCCCGAATTCCGGAACTGGATCGTTATTTGGAGGAAGAGCTCCGGCACGTCAGAGAAAAGGCCGATGGACTACCGCCTGCCCCCAAGAAGGATTGGGAGGGGCTGGACGCTTTGTATCTGTCTTTGCTGGATGTCCGGCCATAAGCTGTTTTCCTAAAATCAAAAAGCCCTTTGCTGTAAGGAAACGCTACAGCAAAGGGCTTTGTTTGGGTTATTCGGTGGGCGACCCGGGCCGACAAAGAAGGTGCTGGATTCGCTCTACCACCATCCGGGCGGGGGCCCCGGCGGGGACAACCAAATCGGCGGCCTGCCGGTAGAGGGGCATCCGCTGCCGGTGGAGGGCTTCGATAAATTTCCGCCGGTCCGGCCGCTGGAGCAGAGGGCGCTGGGTGTCGGTTTTCAACCGCTCCTGCAGGGCGGAAAGGGGCACGTCCAAAAGCAGGATTTTCCCCGTCTGCCGGAAGAGCCGGACGTTCTCTGGGTTGAGCACCGTGCCGCCGCCGCTGGCAATCACCAGGCCCTCCCGGGCAGAGAGGCTCCGGGCGGCTTCGGTCTCCATTTGCCGGAAGGCCCCTTCCCCCTGGGCGGCGAAAATCTCCGAAACCGTCATCCCCGCCTGGTTTTCAATAAAGCGGTCCATGTCGATGAATTCCCGGCCGGTGGCGGCGGCCAGACGCTTGCCCACGGTGGTCTTGCCGCAGCCCATAAAGCCGCATAAAATCAGGTTCTCCTTCATGCTTTTCCCTCCTGAAAACGGCGGGCCATTTCTTCGGCGGCGTCCTGAATCAGCTGCTGGATGTCCTCCGGGCGATACTCGGAGCCGTCCCAGATCTGGTGGGCGGCCACGGCCTGCCACACCAGCATGGCCATGCCGTGAATGGCGGGGAGGTGCAGCTTTTGGGCCGTTTGGAGAAGGCGGGTTTCGTGGGGGTTGTACACCGCGTCAAACACCGCTTCGCAGCGGCTTATGACCATTTCAGACACCGGGCAGGCCTGGATGTTGGGGTACATCCCCACGCTGGTGCAGTTGAGGAGAAGCCGGAACCGGGCCGTGCCTGTTTCCAGCTGGCCATAGGTGCAGACCGTGTAAGCGCCGGTTTTCCCCAGGTTGGCGGCGTATTGGGAAAGGGAAGCGCACAGGGCCCGGGCCTTTTCCACGCTGCCCTCCCGGACGGCAAAGGTCAGCTGGGGAGCGGGGACGGATTCCGTCAGGGCAAAGGCAATGGCCCGGGCTGCGCCGCCGCTGCCCAGCAGCAGGCAGGGGCCCTCTGGGGTGACGCCGGCGGCTTCCAGGGCTTTCAGGCAGCCGATACCGTCGGTGGTGTAGCCGGTGCTGACCCCCTCCCGGGTGCAGACCGTGTTCACGGAACCGAAGGCCCGGGCCTGGGGGCTGAGCTGGTCCAGCAGGGGCAGGATGGCCTCCTTGTGGGGGATGGTCACGTTAAACCCCTCCAGCCCCCGGAGGGTTTCCATAGCGCTTCCCAGATCCTGCGGGGGGATGTCCAGGGCCAGGTATTCCGACGGCTCTTTCTGCGCCAGGGCAAAAAGCCGCTCATGGATAAAAGGGGACATGGTATGCCCGATGGGATGGCCGATGACGGCAAAATGCCGGAGAGGTTTTGTACACATTTGACAGAATCCTTCTTTCAAAATGAGAATAAAAAGAAAAAAAGACAATATTTTTCGTTTTGATATTGACAAAGACGGTAATTGCTAATAATATTTGGATATGGAAACTGCAAATCCCCCCACCGCACGGGCCGGCGGCCGGGAAAGCTGTCTGGATTGTATCACATCCGGCCGGGATTTGTCCATAGCCCATGACTTTCAGGAAGGGTTTTCCGCGGACTCGGCCCATACTACTATACAGTAAAGGAGGTAACGGATTATGGTATTTGAGAAGGTGAAGGCGATCCTCAGCGAGCAGTTCGACGTGGAGGAAGACACCATTACCAACGACACCAGCATTACCGAGGATCTGGGCGCAGATTCCCTGGATGTGGTGGACCTTCTGATGTCCATCGAGGACGAGTTTGAGATCGAAGTGCCCGACACCGAGATTGAGAACATCAAGACTGTCGGTGAACTGGTAAAGTACATCGAGGATCACGCTTGATTCCGTTTGCCGGTCTTTTATCCGCTGCGCGCCTCCGGGGAACCGGGGGCTGCGGCGGATTTTTGCGTTTTCCGGCATTTTGCTGCACAAAAGGCTCCAAGGAATTTCTCCATTTTCCGGTTCTTTTCGGTTGAAATCTGAGGCATGACCCGGTATAATAAAGAGGATTCCTGGCGGCGGCAGCCGCTAATTTTATCAAGAAGGAGAGTTAAACCTGTTGGGAGAGTTTTCTTTTCTCATTGAGGGCGCATCCTATATGGTCCAGCATTGGAATATGCTGATCATGTGGGTAATCGGCGGCCTCCTCATCTGGCTGGCCATTAAGAAGGATTTTGAGCCGGCCCTTTTGCTGCCTATGGGCTTTGGCGCAATCCTGGTCAACCTGCCCCTGCCCGGGGTGCTGGGGGACAACGGCATTGTCCAGTGGCTGTTTGAACACGGCATCGAGGCTTCGGAGGCCTTCCCCCTGCTGCTGTTCGTCGGCATCGGCGCCATGATTGACTTTGGCCCCCTGCTGTCCAACCCCAAAATGCTGCTCTTTGGCGGCGCGGCCCAGTTCGGCATTTTCTTCACCGTGCTGCTGGCAGTGCTCCTGGGCTTCCCCCTGGTGGACGCCATGAGCGCCGGTGTTATCGGCGCGGCAGACGGCCCCACCTCCATCCTGGTGTCCCAGAAGCTGGGCAGCCAGTACATGGGCGCGATTGCTGTGGCGGCCTATTCCTACATGGCCCTGGTGCCCATTATCCAGCCCATGGCCATCCGTCTGGTCACCACCAAGAAGGAGCGCCAGATCCGGATGCCCTACAATCCCCAGTCTGTTTCCCGCACCACCAAGATCCTGTTCCCCATTATCGTAACCCTCATTGCCGGCCTCATCGCCCCGGACTCCGTGGCCCTGGTAGGCTTCTTGATGTTCGGCAACCTGATCCGCGAGTGCGGCAAGCTGGAAACCCTTTCTCAGACGGCCCAGGGCCCTCTGGCCAACCTGATTACCATTTTCCTGGGCATCACCATTGCCTTCCAGATGCAGGCAGACCAGTTCCTGAACTGGGGCACCCTGCTGATTATGGCTCTGGGTCTGGTGGCGTTTATTTTCGACACCATCGGCGGCGTGGTATTCGCCAAGGTTTTGAACCTCTTCCTGCCCAAGGACAAGAAGATCAATCCCATGGTCGGCGGCGCAGGCATCTCCGCTTTCCCCATGAGCGCCCGAGTCATCCAGAAAATGGCTCTGAAGGAAGACAACCAGAACCACCTGCTCATGCACGCAGTAGGCGCCAATGTGGCCGGTCAGATTGGCTCTGTTGTGGCGGGCGGTATCATCCTCTCTTTGGCCGGAATGTGGGGGTTGATGTAATATGATGATGCATTTTTTGACCAAGGCATTTGACAGTATCCTGGGTCCCGTCCAGATGAACGACATCTGGAAGTCCCTGGAACTGATGGGCAAAGGGATGCTGGGCATCTTCATTGTAATGGTGCTGATCTTCATCCTGATTTTCTGCCTGAACCGGTTTACCGGCAACAAGAAAGAGGACTGATTCCAAAAACGCAACTGCGGGGAAGCCCTCGGCAATTTCAATCAACAATAAGGAGCGATCGCTTTGGCACAGCAGAAAAAAATGGTGGAAGCTATCACGTCCATGGACGAGGACTTCTCCAAATGGTATACGGATATTGTCAAAAAGGCGGAGCTGATGGATTATTCCAGCGTCAAGGGCTGCATGGTCATTGAGCCCTATGGCTACGCTATTTGGGAGAATATCCAGAAGGATATGGACGCCCGGTTCAAGAAGATCGGGGTGCAGAATGTGTATATGCCCCTGTTCATCCCGGAGAGCCTGCTCCAGCGGGAGAAGGACCATGTGGCGGGCTTTGCCCCGGAAGTGGCCTGGGTAACCCAGGGCGGCGATGAGAAGCTGGCCGAGCGCCTGTGCGTGCGTCCCACCAGCGAGGTGCTGTTCTGTGAGCACTATCAGAAGGTCATCAAGTCCTGGCGGGACCTGCCCAAGCTCTATAACCAGTGGTGCAGCGTGGTGCGCTGGGAAAAGACCACCCGTCCCTTCCTGCGCTCTTCGGAGTTCCTGTGGCAGGAAGGCCACACCATGCACGAAACCGCAGAAGAGGCCCAGGAGTTCACCCTGAAAATCTTCCAGATTTATGAGGATTTCTACCGGGAGGCACTGGCTATCCCCGCCGTTACCGGCCTGAAAACCGAAAAGGAGAAATTTGCCGGCGCCCAGGCCACCTATACCATTGAGGCCATGATGCACAACGGCGTGGCCCTCCAGGGCGGCACCAGCCACTATTTTGGCGACGGCTTCGCCAAGAGCTTCGGCATTGCCTTCACCGGTCGGGACAACACCCTCCAGGCACCCTATCAGACCAGCTGGGGCGTTTCCACCCGGATGATCGGCGCTATTATCATGGTGCACGGGGACAACAACGGCCTGGTGCTGCCGCCCCGCATTGCGCCGGTGCAGGTAGTCATCGTGCCCATCGCCCAGCACAAGCCCGGCGTCCTGGAAAAGTGCCGGGAGCTGGCTGACCGCCTGGGTGAGAAGTTCCGGGTAAAGCTGGACGACAGCGAGCAGTCCCCGGGCTGGAAGTTCAGCCAGTATGAGATGCAGGGCGTGCCCCTGCGGCTGGAAATCGGCCCCAAGGATTTGGAAAAAGACCAGTGCGTGCTGGTGCGCCGGGATAACCGGGAAAAGGCCTTTGTTTCCCTGGACGAGCTGGAGGTCAAGATTCCCGAGCTGCTGGACGCTGTCCATGACGGCCTCTATCAGCGTGCTTTGGAGAACCTCCACGAAAAGACCTTTGTGGCCCATAACCACGAGGAGTTCCTGGACATTGCCGCCAACAAGCCCGGCTTTATCAAGGCTATGTGGTGCGGGGATTCCGCTTGTGAGGACAAGCTCAAGGAGGAGACCGGCGGCGTGAAGTCCCGGTGCATCCCCTTTGAGGAGGAGCACATCAGCGATGTGTGCGTCTGCTGCGGCAAGCCCGCCAAGCATATGCTCTATTGGGGCCGCCAGTACTAAGAAAAACTCTATATGCCATAGCTCCCTTTGCGGGGGATAAAAAAACAGGCTGCCGGTTTTCCGGCAGCCTGTTTTCAATTTGTAAAGGGAACCCATTGGATGAAAAGATGGCATTGAGGCAGCCCTTCTTCTCCCAAACTGCCTTTTTTCAGGGGAATATCCCCAGTGCCCCTCAGTCTCCTATGCGGAGGGCATTCTCGCCTGCCGGCTCGGTCGGTGCTATTTGTCTGCCACTGGCAGACCGCACCCCCTTTTCTCCTTGGATGAGAAAAGGGGGGAAAAGAATCAGGTGGGCTGGCATATTGACACGCCAAGCGAAATCATCCTGCAAGCAAGCTTGCGGATGCATTTCGAAGGCGGTCAGGGCAGCTTTTTAGACGCGGGGCAGCGGCATCGAGAAACAACCCGTCTCCTCGCGTTGCTATTATTTTCCCACTCAGGCAGCTTACGCGGGAGAAAAGCCTGCTCATAGATGCCAGCTATCTCGCGGCTTGGGAGCGCATGCTATGCGCCGCGTTACCAGTCCGCTCCCGCTGACGAAAAGGAAAGATGCAGCTTTCCGAATCATTCAGTAGCGGAACAGCCTGCCTGATAGGAGTAACTTCGAGAAGTTGGAGGGCTGATGAAGGTTGGTGCGTTGGAGAAAGTTTGCCAAACGGGGGCGACTGCTTAGGTTGTTGTTTCCAGAGCCGGAGCCCCCGTTTCACATAGCTTCTTTGCGTGGAATCTTTCGCGGTCAAGCCGCGTAGGCTTGCGAATCTTTTGCTTCCTTTTCTTTTCGGAAGAAAAGGAAGTGCCCGTCGCGGCATGAGCGACAGAGTAGATAATAGATGAATCATGGATAAGAAGAGAAAGCGGGAAAACATGGGAAAAGCCCCTTTAAAGAAGCCCCCTTCGCGAAACAAATAAAATTCGCACCCAGCCCGTTTACGCGGGAAGCAAGCCCGCTCATAGATACTAGCTATCTCGCGGCTTGCCTGCGGGCGCTGCCCGCCCCGTTACAGCAGGGCGTGGATATAGTCTGCTACGCTGTCATAGGTTTGGGGGATTGCCGCCAGCACCTGGGGCTCGGAACGGGTGGGAGCGGCGCTGGAAAAGGCACAAAGCATGGGCAGGTCGTTACAGCCGTCCCCCATGGTGTGAATCCACCCGGGCTCCCAGCCCTCTAAAGCGGCCAGGCGGAAAAGCCCCTGGGCTTTGTCCGAGCCGGCGGCGGTGGTGTCCACATAGTTCCGGTTTACATGGGAGGCCGTCTGGCCCCGATACTGCTGGGTGAGCTTTTGGGCAAAAGCGTGGGCCTCCTGGGCGTTGGCGGAAATGGTGCTGATTTGGGTGATGCCGGTGAGGCCCCGGATGCCCTGGGGGGAGAGGCAGCCCAGGTTGCAGATTTCCGGCCAGAATTTTTCCCAGAAGGGGTCGGTGTGCTCCCGGATGCAGATGGCCATGCCCTGGCCGTTGGCTACCAGATAAACGGGCATCTCCTCAAACTCCGGCAGGGAGAGGATTTCCTGGAACAGGGGCTCCGGCAGGGCAGAGGACCAGAGAAGCTCCCCGTTTGGCCGGTGGATGGACGCGCCGTTGACGCAGACCAGGAAGTCCGCCGGGATGTGGTAACGCTCCAACTCGGGCCGGAGCATGGGGTAGGGCCGGCCGGTGACAATGCCAAAACGGTTCCCCGCCGCCTGCCACTGGCGCACTGCTTGGATATTCCGGGGGATGGAGTCCCCGCCGGTGGAAAAAGTCCCGTCAAAATCCGTTGCCAGTATTTTCATGAAGATTCCGTCCTTTCCGCTCCGTTCCCGGCGCTCTGAGGCCAGTATAGCATTTTTTTGCGCAAATTGCAAAAAACGGCGAATCTTGCCGCACCCCGTTGCAATTCATAAATAGCTGTGCTACAATGGCTCTTGAAAGTTAGGGCAACCTAACAAGCGAAGAAAGGAAAGACCGGCCATGAGATTATGTGAAGGAGAAGTGGGAAAAACCTACCAGGTGCAGTCCATGAAAATGGCTATGCAGACGGAACGCCGCCTGGAAGCCCTGGGGCTCACCCCCGGCGGGCATATTGTTGTGATGAACAAAAAGCCCCGGGGAGCCATGATTGTGAAATTCCGGGGTTCCCGGTTTGCCATTGGCAGGAGCATGACGGAGAAAATCATCGTAAAGGAGGCGTCTGCAACATGACGGCAGCGGCAGCAAAGAAAACAACCCGCAGGCCCTCGGAAAACAAGGTGCTCCGGGTGGGCTTTATCGGCAACCCCAACTGCGGCAAAACCACCCTGTTCAACGCCTATACCGGCGCCAACCTGAAAGTGGCCAACTGGCCCGGCGTCACCGTGGAAAAGGTGGAGGGCTCCATGGAGTTCCAGGGGTGGCAGATTCATCTGGTGGATTTGCCCGGCACCTACAGCCTCACCTCCTACACCATGGAGGAGCAGGTTTCCCGGGAATACATCCTCAGCGATGAGGTGGACGTGATTGTGGACGTGGCCGACGCCTCGGCCTTGGAGCGGAACCTCTATTTAACCTTGCAGCTCATCGAGCTGGGCAAGCCGGTGGTGCTGGCCCTGAATATGATGGACATTGTGGAGAAGCGGGGCATGGAAATCGATATGCACCGTTTGCCGGAGATGCTGGGTATCCCGGTAATCGCCGTCAGCGCCCGGAAGCGCCGGGGCCTGGATGTGCTCATGCACGCGGTGATTCACCACCGGGACCGCACCGAGGTCACGCCTCTCATTCATCACCACGACAGCCGCAAGTCCCGCCATATCCACGACCATCACCAGGAGTTCGCCATGGTGTACAGCGACGGGATTGAGGACAAAATTGACCTGGTGAAGGGGGAGCTGAAACAGAAATACCCCCAGCTTTCCAACCACCGCTGGTATGCCATGAAGATTCTGGAAGGCGACCCGGTCATCTTAGAGAAATACCCCGTGGAGCTGCCCCAGGGAGTGGTGGATTCCTGCGGCCAGGAGATCATCAACGAGAAGTACGACTTTATCGAGGAGATTATGGAGGAGACCCTGGTGAACCGGGACGACAAAGCGGCCCGCACAGACCGGGTGGATAAACTCCTCACCCACCGGTGGCTGGGCTTCCCCATTTTCCTGGCAATTATGGCGGTGGTGTTCCTCTTGACCTTTACCATCGGCGACTGGCTGAAGGAATACCTGAGCCAGTTCCTGGAATGGGGCTCCGAAGCCCTGCGCATGGGCATGGAGGGCGCCGGTATCAACGAGATGCTGGTCTCCCTGGTGGTGGACGGCATTGTGTCCGGCGTGGGCGGCATCCTCACCTTCCTGCCCAATATTATCATTCTGTTTTTGGCCCTGGCCTTTTTGGAGGACAGCGGCTATATGTCCCGGGCGGCCTATGTCATGGACGGCATTATGAGCCGGCTGGGCCTTTCGGGCCGTGCCTTTATCCCCATGATTCTGGGCTTTGGCTGTACAGTGCCGGCCATTATGGCCTCCCGTGCTCTGGAGGACCGCCGGGACCGGATGAAAACCATGCTGGTGACGCCCTTTATGTCCTGCAGCGCCCGGCTGCCCATTTATGTGCTGTTTTCCGAGATGTTCTTCGGGGAGAACGCCATGCTGGCGGCCTACTCCATGTATGTGCTGGGGCTGCTGGTGGCCATCTTGGTAGCCTTTGTGCTCCACCTCATCGACCGGAAGAAATCCGGCTATACCCTGCTCATTGAGCTGCCGGAGTACAAGGCCCCCAGCGCCCGGACGGTGTTTATCTATGTGTGGGAGAAAGTGAAGGACTACCTGACCAAGGCGGGCACCACGATTTTTATTGCCTCCATTGTCATGTGGGTGATTCTGAACTTTGGCCCCGGCGGCTATGTGACGGACATCGGGGAGAGCTTTGGCTCCATGCTGGGCCGGTGGATTGTCCCGGTGTTCCAGCCCATTGGCCTGGGGTATTGGCAGATTGTCGTGGCCCTGATTGCCGGCATTTCCGCCAAGGAAGTGGTGGTGTCCAGCTGCTCGGTGCTCTTCGGCATCAGCAATATCACCTCTTCCGCCGGCATGGCTTCCTTTATGGGGATTCTGGGGGGCATGGGCTTCGGCGCCCTCAACGCCTATGCCCTCATGGTGTTCAGCCTGCTGTATGTGCCCTGTATCGCTACCCTGGCCACTATCCGCCGGGAGTCGGGGAGCTGGCGCTGGACCGTCATGGCAGCGGGATTCCAGCTGGTGCTGGCCTGGTGCGTTGCGTTCCTGGTGTATCAGATTGGAGGGCTGTTTGTCTGATATGGAATGGATCATTCTTGGGGTCATCGCCCTGTGGGCAGTGATTGCAGTGGTGTGGCAGGTTCGCCGCCGCCGGGCGGGGAAGTGCTGCTGCGGCTGTTCCGGCTGCGGGAACAAGAGGGCCTGCGGCGGGAAAAAGCACAAGGAAAAGCTTTGACCCTGCCTGTAAAATCGAAACAAAAAAAATCATAGCCGCCGTCTCGGTTCGCTGAGGCGGCGGCTATGATTTTAGAAAATTTTACTAGTAAATTACGTTTTTATCCTTGTTGCTTTTGTGAGGAGTATGTTATAATTCGAGCAAGAGAGGGGATTCTTTGCGGATGGTGTGATTTCCTTCTCGAATTTGAGGGAAAGAAGGGGTTTTATGCGAAAGAAGAAAACAGCGGCCCTGCTTCTGGCGGTTTGTCTGTGTTCTGCCGGGCTGTGGGGATGCCGGAGCGCTGATTTGCCGGCGTGGGAGGATATGATGCCGTTTTCAGAGGAAAGCGGCGGAGAAGCAGAGGAGCCCAAAAGCAGTCTGGAGGATTCCCAGGAGGGAGAACCAGAGGATTTTGATGGTTGGATGGAGGAGCCTTCCGAAGATTCCCGGGGGACAAGCCCGGAAATCCAAGACCCTGGCGGACCCATTGGGGATCTGCGGGAGTACCTGTTCCCTTCCGGGGAGATAGTCGAGCTCCGGGTCGGGCAGGGGGATTGCTACCGGCAGCCCCTGTCGGTGATCCCATACCAGGCCTTTGACGCCGAGGACATCATTTCCCGGCTGGAAGTGGACAGCTCCCAGGAGGAATCAGACGAAAATGGGGACGGCGAAATAGATAGCATTTCCTGTGTTGGCGAAAGGGTCGGGTGGAAAATGATGGACAGCGATTATGATGGGCTGATCGATTACTGTGTGGTCATCACCCTTGACAGCAGCCATTATACCGACCTGAAAGTGGAGTGGACAGATCACGATAAAAATGGGACGTTTGACGAAGTAAAAATCCATGCAGCGGAACCCAAGGTCCAGTACCTTTACGGCGATTTCAGCGATGTGGATTTTGACACCGGCAAGGCGAACTATGACAATGCCGGAAGAATCCGGTTTATCCAGCTGATGACGGAGCCGGAAGGCAGCGAATTGGGGGAACAGCAGTTTTTCCGGGACTTGGACGGGGACGGATATGCGGACGCAATCCAGCTCCGGAGGTTCTATGATACCGATGACGATGGGGTAAAAGAGAGCATGAAGATTCTGAATGACCGGGACCGGGATGGCGTGTTTGAGGACGAGTATGCTTATGACGGTACGATTTTTGACGATAGCCTTCTTTATGATTAACCCCAACCCCTTTTATCGATACGAAAATTAAATTTTAAGACAAAATCCCGCTGGGGGAGATGGAATCCCCCAGCGGGATTTTTATGCAGCTTTTGTGTCAGGCCATCTGGTGGATTTCGTCCAGCTTGTCCTCCCGGTCAATCATCAGCCGGAGGATTTCCGTGTCGGTCTCCTTCATGCCCACCCGGCCGATATAGCCCACATTTTCAATGGTCTCCTCCACGTTTTCCTGGACCAAGCCCTCCCCGGGCCGGAAGGTGCAGTGGCGGCAGCCCAGGAAGTGCCCCAGGATGGCGGCGTCCACAGCGGAGGCGATTTTGGCGGCGCAGGAGGCCTTGGCCCCGTCGCAGACAATGCCGCCTACGTTGGCGATGGTGTTGGTAATGGTGGCGGCTACCTCCTGATACCCGCCGCCATAAAGATAAGTAATGGCCGCGCCGCTGCCGCAGGCCGCGCTCACCGCCCCGCAGTAGGCGGAGAGGCTCCCGATGTATTTTTTCTGGTGGACGGCCACCAGGTTGCTGACAATCAGGGCCCGCAGGAGCTTCTCGCGGGAAACCTGCAATTCCTTGGCGAATTCGATGACCGGCAGGGAAACCGTCATGCCCTGGTTGCCGCTGCCGGAATTGATGACCACCGGCAGGGGGCAGCCACCCATGCGGGCATCGGAGCCGGCAGCCGCCCGGGCTTTGGCCCGGGCCTTGACCCCGTTGCCGTAGACCTCTAAAATGGTGCGGCCCACCTGGGCCCCATAGGCGTGGCGCAGGCCCTCGTCGGCAATGGCGGAATTCATCTGGATTTGCCGCTCTAAAATAGGGGCCACCTGGTCCAGGGGAGTGGTGTCGGCGAATTCCAGAATCTTTTCCACCGACAGCAGGGATTTATCCGGCCCCTTCTTGGCGGCGCAGGGGGAGTCGTCTTGCAGCAGGGATTCCCCGTCCCGGAGGATGCTGGCAATGTGGGTGTGCCGGCCGGTGACGGTGACTTGGGCCCAATGGCCGCCGGCAGAGAGCCGTGCCCGGATATACAGGTTCTCCACCCCTTCCTGAAGGCGGCAGACGCAGAACCGCTGTTCCAGCAGGGCCTGCACCTGTTCCCGGTGCGCCTGGGTGACGGGGGCCAGCACTTCCAGCTTGTTGCCGGCGTCCCCGCCCACAACCCCCAGCAGGGCGGCGGCTTCCACCCCGCGCATCCCGCCGGAGCGGGGCACGGTGACTCCCTTTACGTTTTTGATGATGTTCCCGCTGCACCACACCTCCATGGCTTCCGGGAAGCAGCCCAGCACTTCCCGGGCTTTGGCGCAGGCATAGGCGATGGCAATGGGCTCGGTGCAGCCCAGGGCCGGCACCAGCTCCTGGCGCAGGATTTCCACATAGGTGTCGCAAATCTTCTTTTCCATGATGCATGTCCGTCCTTTTCTGATTCCGTTTCAGCCGGTGGGCTTTCTGATAAAATAATATCACTAATCATATCAGAAATCAACCCAGTAACCGGGCTTTCTTATTGACAGTGGGAAACCGGCAACGGTATAATAAAGGGCAAGATACCCGGCAACAGGGGAGAAAGGGAGTGCGGGCAGGTTTGGAAAAGAAGAACCGCAAGGAAATGGTCTATGATGCGATTTTGGAGGGGATTTTCGCCGGGGAATACGCCCCCAACCAGATTCTCAACGAGCAGGCCCTGACGGAAAAATTCGGGTGCAGCAAATCCCCGGTGCGGGAAGCCCTGATTACCCTTTGCAGCGAGGGCGTGCTGAAAAACCTGCCCCGCTATGGCTATGAGGTGGTCCGCCTGACAGAGGAGGACGTCCGGGGGATTTTGTCCTTCCGGCTGGTGCTGGAGGGGGGCTTTCTGCGGCTGGGAGACTTCTCCCCGGCGCGGCTGGAGGAGCTCCGCCGGCTGGATGCATCCTGCCAAAAGGCCACGGACGATTTGTGGCGGCACTGGGAGGCCAACACCCAGTTCCACCTGGCCCTGATTGCCTGCAGCGGGAACCAGTATGCCTGGCAGCAGCTGAAAAGCGCCATGGGGATTTTAAAGCGGGCCTATGCCCAGTTTTATTGGGGCAAGTGGAACAGCTTTTCCCCGGCCATGGACGTGCGCTGCCACTGCGGGATTTTGGACGCCCTGGAAAAAGGGGACCGGGACGAGGCGGTGCGGCTGCTGGGGCTGGATTTGGAGGACTTCCGGATTTCTTAAAACCACAGCAAAGGAGAGGTGTGTATGCTGTCGATTTGCGGAATGGATTGTTGTGACCGCTGTGACCGGAGAGGGGATTGCGGCGGCTGTGTTCAAACCCAGGGCCACCCCTTTGGGGGCAGCTGTGTGGCCGCGGAATGTGTCAAAAAAGGCGGAGCCCAGGGGCTGGCGGATTGCAAAAGCGCCCTCATTGGGGAGTTTAACCGCTTGGGCATCCCCCATCTGCACATAGAGGAACTGCACTTGCTCAATGGGGCTTATGTAAACCTGGAATACCCCCTGCCGGGCGGGCAGACAGTGAAATTCCTGGCGGATAACCAGGTGTATTGGGGCAACCAGGTGGAGATTCCCGGCAGTGAGAGGTGTTATGGCCTGGTGGCCGGGGAGGGCTTTCTTTTGGTGGCGGAATATGGCTGCCAGGGCGCCCAGCCGGAGCTAGTGCTCTATAAAAGACGGGAAGCCGGGCCGGCGGCACCCCAAGGGAAAGAGAAATGAGAGCCGCAAAGGGCTTCAGCGTACAGAAAAAACCAATGGATTGAAAAAACAGCACAAATCCGTTCGCGTGGATAATGGTTGTGATTTGCTGTTGCTGCCCCGCGACACAAAAGTTTTACTCGATTTTTTTCAAAAAATCGCGGGGAATCCAAAGGGGCGGCGTTCTCGCCTGCCGGCTCGGTCGGCGCCTTGATTGTGTGCCACCGGCACATGGCGCCCGTGGCCGCTCTCCGCAGAGAGCGGAATTTTGCCCAAAAAGAGCGCAGGAGGGGCGTAAAACGTCCCGGTGGGACGTTTTACGGTGGGAAACCCTCGCCGGGGGTTCCCCGATGCGGCGCACTGCGCCGTATAAGGCTTCCACGTTTGCGCATCTTGCCTATGAAGCAAAGCCTTCTTGACACGCTGAGGAGCGCCGCAAAGGCGCTTCTTTTTTACTTTTTGAAAAATCCACGGCCTTTCATTGACGCGGGGGCAGGGGAAGAGTATAATAAAAAATGCACAGAAATCATTTTGGAAAAAGACGTCTTCTTCCATTCATGAATAAAAGGAGGCTGTTTCCTTGAGCACCCCTCACAACAGCGCAATGCCCGGCGACATCGCCGAGACCGTTTTGATGCCCGGAGACCCTCTTCGGGCAAAATATATCGCGGAAACCTATCTGGAAAACCCGGTCTGCTTCAACACCGTGCGGAATATGCTGGGATATACCGGTTCCTACCTGGGCAAGCGGATTTCCGTTATGGGCAGCGGCATGGGGATGCCCTCCATGGGCATCTACAGCTATGAGCTGTACCACTTTTACGGCGTGGAACAGATTCTCCGCATTGGTTCCGCCGGCGGGATTGCCCACGGCGTGGCCCTGCGGGACGTGGTGATTTCCATGAGCGCCTGCACGGACTCCAATTATGGGGCCCAGTTCCGCCTGCCGGGGACCTTTGCCCCCACGGCGGATTTCGGCCTGCTGGAAAAAGCGGTGGCAGCTGCCCGGGCCCAGAAGGTCCCCTTCCATGTGGGGACGGTGGTTTCCTCGGATTTGTTTTATGGGGACTACAGCGGCAGCCTGCAAGATTGGAAAAAGATGGGCGTCCTGGCAGTGGAAATGGAGTCGGCGGCGCTGTATATGAACGCGGCCCGGGCTGGAAAAAAAGCCCTGTGCCTGTTCACGGTGTCCGACCTGCCCCTGACAGGAGAAGCCCTTTCAGCAGAGGACCGTCAGCTTACCTTTACCCAGATGATGGAGATTGCGTTGGCTGCTGCGGTGGAATAACCGGAGGCGGGAAATGGAACGCTGCCAAAAAGAAGAGCTCTGCCGGGCCGCCCTGCGGGCCCGGGAAAACGCCTATTGCCCCTATTCCCATTTCGCGGTGGGGGCCGCTTTGCTCTGCCGGGACGGCCGGGTGTATACCGGCTGCAACGTGGAGTCGGCGGCGTATGCCCCCTCGGTGTGCGCGGAGCGCACAGCCTTTTGCAAGGCGGTGAGCGAAGGGGCGCGGGACTTTGCGGCCATTGCCATTGCCGGCGGCCCCCAGGGGGAAGCCCCTCGGGAAGCCTGCCCGCCCTGCGGCGTCTGCCGCCAGGTGATGCTGGAATTCTGCGGCCCTGATTTTGCTGTCCTTTTGGCCTGGGAAGAGACCGCCTGGAAGGAGGTCTCCCTGCAGGAGCTGGCTCCCATGGGCTTTGGCCCGGGGAATCTGGAAAAGGAGGACGGCAGCCGTGCATATGTATGATATTCTTGCGAAAAAGCGGGAGGGCCTGGCCCTGAGCCGGGAGGAAATCGAGTTTTTCATCCGGGGCTTTACCGCCGGGGAAATCCCCGACTATCAGGCGTCGGCCCTGTTAATGGCCATCTGCATCCAGGGGATGGATGAGCGGGAAACCGCCGACCTGACCCTTTCCATGGCCCATTCCGGGGAAATGGCGGATTTATCCCAAATTCCCGGAATCAAAGGGGACAAACACAGCACCGGCGGCGTGGGGGATAAGACCACTTTGATTGTAGGCCCCCTGGCGGCGGCCTGCGGCGTAGTGGTGGCCAAAATGAGCGGCCGGGGCCTGGGGTATACCGGCGGCACCATTGACAAGCTGGAATCTATCCCAGGTTTTTCCACGCAGCAGAGCCCCCAGCGGTTTGCCCAGATTGCCGAAGAAGTGGGCGTGTGCATTGTGGGGCAGAGCGGTGAGCTGGCCCCAGCGGACAAAAAGCTCTATGCCCTGCGGGACGTCACCGCCACGGTGGAGAGCATCCCCCTGATTGCCTCCAGCATTATGAGCAAAAAGCTGGCAGGGGGCAGCGACTGCATCCTCCTGGACGTCAAGACCGGCAGCGGCGCCTTTATGAAAACTCTGGAAGAATCGGTGCAGCTGGCCCAGGCCATGGTTTCCATTGGCGCCCGGGCCGGCCGGAAAACCGCCGCCCTGATTACGGACATGGACCACCCCCTGGGCCGGGCCGTTGGCAATGCCCTGGAGGTGGAGGAAGCCTGCCAGGTGCTCTGTGGGGAAGGGCCGGGAGACCTCCGGGCCCTTTCGGTGGAGCTGGCCGCGTGGATGGCCTGGATGGCCGGGAAAGCCCCCAGCCTGGAAGAGGCCCGGGCGCTGGCGGAGGAAAAGCTCCGGGACGGGAGCGCCTTGGAGCGGTTCTGCCGGATGGTGCAGGCCCAGGGGGGCGACCCCTCGGTGGCGGAGCATCCGGAGCGGCTGCCCAAAGCGGCGGTATCCCTGGCGGTTTTGGCCCCAAAGGACGGCTGGCTCTGCCGGGTGGACACCCGGGAAGTGGGCCGGGCCTCGGTGGTTTTGGGGGCCGGCCGGGAAACCCGGGAAAGCGCTCTGGATTACGGGGCGGGCATCCGGTTCGCCAAAGTGCTGGGAGACCCGGTGCGCCAGGGGGAACCCCTGGGCTGGGTGTACGCTTCTACAGAGGGCCGGGCCCAGGAAGGGGCGCGGCTGCTGGCCGGCGCCCTGGAAATCGGGGAGCGCCCCCCAGAGAAGCGTCCGCTTTTTTATGCAGCGATAACGGAGAAGGGCACCCAGCGGCTGTAAATCTGTGCTTGTAGCCGCTTTTGGAGGATTTGTAAAATCGTTGTATTGAAAATATGAACAAATTTCTTGACACAGAGGCAGTAATAGCGATACAATTAGAAATGAAAGGCATGGAGCTTTCATTCCCGGGCGTAACGCACTCGGTTTTATCGGATTGAACTTTTATCATCTATTATCAAAATTTCATAAAAGGAGGTATGGCATCGGACATGAACGTACCTGTATGGGTGTGTGTTCTCATTGTGGTCCTGGTCGCCGCGGCCGTGGGCATTGTGGCATTTTTGGCTGGCGTTGCCCACCGGAAAAAAGAAGCCGAAGCGGCCATTGGCTCTGCCGAGCAGGAGGCCAAAAGGATCGTCAGTGACGCAATAAAAACATCGGAAGCAAAGAAAAAAGAAGCGATTCTCGAGGGCAAGGATGAAATCCACCGCCTTCGCAATGAATCCGAGAAGGAACTCAACGACCGCCGCAAGGAAATCCAGCGCCAGGAGCGCCGGGTCCAGCAAAAGGAAGAAAGCCTGGACCGGAAAATGGAGAGCTTGGAATCCAAGGAAGAAGCGGTAGCCAAAAAGAATAAAAAGGCGGAAGAATGCCTGCAGGAAGCTGAAAAAGTAAAGAAGAGCCAGTTTGAGGTGTTGGAACGGATTTCCGGCTTCACCATGGAACAGGCCAAGGAATACCTGCTGAAAAACCTGGAAAACGAGCTGGTCCACGAAAAGGCCGTGAAGGTCATGGAAGTGGAGCAGCAGACCCGGGAAGAAGCCGACAAGACCGCCCGGGAAATCATCGCCCTGGCCATCCAGCGCTGCGCTGCCGACCATGTGGCGGAAGCGGCAATCTCCGTGGTGCCGCTGCCCAACGATGAAATGAAGGGCCGGATTATTGGCCGGGAAGGCCGGAATATTCGCGCCATTGAAACTCTCACCGGCGTTGATTTGATTATCGACGACACGCCGGAAGCCATTACCCTGTCCTGCTTTGAGCCGGTGCGCCGTGAGGTTGCCCGGATTGCCCTGGAACGCCTGATTTCCGACGGCCGCATCCACCCCGCCCGCATTGAGGAAATGGTGGAAAAGGCCCGCCGGGAAGTGGAGCAGACCATTAAGCAGGAAGGCGAGCGCGCCGTCATTGAAGCCGGCGTCAACGGCATCCATCCGGAGCTGATCAAGCTGCTGGGGCGCCTGCGTTACCGCACCAGCTATGGCCAGAATGTGCTGAACCACTCTTTGGAAGTGGCCTATCTCTCCGGGCTCATTGCCTCGGAGCTGGGCCTGGACCCCACCCTGGCCCGCCGTGCCGGCCTGCTGCATGACATCGGCAAGGCTTTGGACCACGAGATTGAAGGCTCCCATGTGGACATCGGCGTGGATGTGGCCCGGAAGTACAAGGAGAGCGAAGCGGTGATCCATGCCATCCACGCCCACCATGGCGACGTGGAAGCCAAGACCGTCATCGCCTGTATCGTCCAGGCTGCGGACGCCATCTCTGCCGCACGGCCCGGCGCCCGCCGCGAGAACCTGGAGAACTACATTAAGCGTCTGGAGAAGCTGGAAGAAGTGGCCTCCTCCTTTGAGGGTGTGGACCGCTGCTATGCCATCCAGGCCGGCCGGGAAATCCGCATTATGGTCAAGCCGGAAGTCATCAGCGACGACAAAATGGTCCTGCTGGCCCGGGATATCTGCAAGAAGATCGAGAGCGACCTGGAATATCCGGGCCAAATCAAGGTCAACATTATCCGGGAAAGCCGGGCAGTGGAATACGCAAAATAAAAATCAATCAAGGGCCGGGAGTTTTCCCGGCCTTTTTGCTTTTTTCACATTTTTTGAAAAATTCGGACTGCATTTTTTGAAACTTTTTAACTGACACAATGCAAAATTTACTTTGTTTTTACGGTACCATGCAGGAAAGCTTGACAAAGGTCTGATAAAATAAACCAGAAGTTTTTACGAGCTTTCTTGTGAAAACCTGTACGTCGGAAGTTTTGGATTTTGTAAGAAGGGAAGATGAAGATGCAGAAAAGAAAGGCCCGTTGGGTCAAAAAAGTGCTTTGTGCGGCAATGGTCAGCGCAATGGTTCTGGGAACTGGGGCGCAGCTCCCCGCATATGCCCAGGAGGATCCCATTGCTCCCCATGAAGCGGAGTATGGCTATTATGTGGATACTTATGAAAAAAATGGCGTTGACGGGGTGAAGGATACCCTGGAAAACCCGGCCAATGGGGTTTTGTCTCAGATGTTGCAGTATTTTACCCCCGGTACCGAGTGGAACAACGGCACGGTTCTGGACCGGGATATGCACGTGCAGAATATCACCGAAACCGCCAACATTCGGAACAACGCCCCGGAATCCCAGCAGGTGCAGGCCTTTTACGATGACGTTCGGGATAAGAACTACAGCATGATTTCCGGCCTGGGAGAGTATGCAGATGAATTTATCAAAGGCGTAAATGCTCAGAGCTACGTGATGCGGGAAGCCGATTACAATGCTGCGGTAGCAGAGGGGAAAACCGAAGCCGATTTTGGCGACAACACGGACGTGTGGAGCGATACCGTCCCCGAAGATGCTTCTACCAATAAGTATAAGGATGTCCACAACGACGCCCAGTGGGCAGACCCCAACGGTGTGTACGGCGGGATTGTCAACCTGGTGTCCACCCTGCGCGGCGGCGCGGCCAGCACCTCTCCGGCAAAAAAATTTTATAAGTATATGCGCCCTTATCGCTGGTCCAGATTCGATGCAACGCTGCCCCAGGTAACCATCCTGGATTCCCTGCTGCCTATGGAAAATGCCGATCCCGGCAACGACGGCGGTTATCCCAGCGGCCACACCAATGCCGCTTATGTGGCTGCCATCGCCATGGCCTACTCGGTGCCGGAACAGTATTCGGAATTGATGCTTCGGGCCAGCGAGTTGGGCTATGACCGAATTGTAGCGGGCATGCACTCCTGCCTGGACGTTATCGGCGGCAGAATGACTGCCACCGCCATTGCCGCCTCCAATCTGTATGACTCTGACAAGGCGGCCGCTAAGGAACAGGGCCTTGCCGCCGGCAGATTGCTGGTAGGGGATGACATCACGGTGGAAGAGAAGTCCGACTATGAAAGCTATCAGCAGGACAAGGCCACCTACCTGTACCGGATGACCTACAACCTGAAGAAGGACGGCTCCGATACCACAAAGCCCATGGTAGTCCCCAAGGGCGCGGAGGTCCTTCTGGAAAGCAGGTATCCCTATTTGAGCAGCGACGAGATCCGCTATGTCCTGTATACCACGGGCGTCCCCTCCGGCTATTCCGTTTTGGACGACGCGGAGGGTTGGGGCCGGCTGAACCTGTTTGAGGCCTCCAACGGCTACGGCGCTTTTGTCACCGATGTAACGGTAAACATGGACGCGTCCAAGGGCGGCCTGAACGCAGCGGATAACTGGAAGAACGATATTTCCGGCGACGGCGCTCTGGTAAAGCAGGGAACCGGTATGCTGGTCCTCTCCGGCAATAACAGCTATACCGGCGGCACCACGGTGGAAGGCGGCACCATCCGCGCTGACTACGGCACCGCCTTCGGTGCCGGCGATGTTGTCAACAACAGCACGGTAGTGGAAAACACCGAGGACACCATGACCATTGGCGGCGACTATACCCAGGGCGACAATGCTACTCTGGAAATGACTGTCTCCAGTGCGGACGATGTGCTGCAAATTACCGGTGACGCCTCCTTTGGCGGAAAGTTGGTACTGAACTTTGAGGATTATCAGCCTGATGAGAACCTGGACATTATCACTTGCTCCAATGTGCTCTCTCAGTTTGACGAAATTGAATGCAATGTTCCCGCAGATTTTGAAGGCGAGATTGTGTATACCGACAGCGGGCTGCGCGTCCAGCTTGACGACGAATCGGAAACTCCCGATAGCGGCAACTCGGACACCAGCAAGCCGGACACCAGCAACCCTGATAGCAGCACCCCGGATACCAGTAAGCCCGATACCGATACCAGCGCCAGCAGCAAGCCGGAAGGGACAGTATCGGAAGGCCAGCAGGGCAACAACCCGGCCACCGGTGACACGACGGCTTATCTGCCTGTTGCAGCGCTCCTGGTTGTCTCCCTGGGCGGCAGTGCAGTGGTACTGTATCGTAAAAAGCGCCTGCAAAAATCCCTGTAAGTAATTCTTGCCAATAGAAAGAGGCTGTCTTGCAAAAGACAGCCTCTTTTTTTCACCAATTTCCCTTTTCCGGTGTGGGATTGGCCGCCAAAAAATTTCCAGGGGAAGCCCCGTAAAAAAATCCAAGAAAATTTAGACTTCCTTTTTTGGATATGGTATAATAAATAGAGAAAACCCAGGCGGCTGCGGGGCGCCCCGCAGGCCGAGGAAAGGAGTGTGCTCTGTTGAAGCAGGAGCCCATAGTATGGACAAAGGAAAAACACGCGGCCATCGATGTGATTATGACGCTGGTGGGGGCCCTTTGTCTGCTGTTCACCGTTTGTAATGAGTGGAATTTGTACAACAACCCCTATGGACGGGAAGTCCGCCAGCCTTCCGGCGCGTTGGAAAGCGGGCAGCTTGCCCAGATGCCGGGCTATGCCGGCTGGGAGGCGGATTACGCCTTCTGGACCACCGGCGGCGCCATTGCCCTGCGGATTGCTTTGCTGGCCATTGGGCTGGTTTTGTGCGGGGTGGGGCTGGTGCGCCTGGTGCATCTGTGCCGCCGCCGGCGCTGGATTCCCTATCTGATCATCTGCATTGCCGGCGCTTTGCTGGTGGCCTTTGGGATTTTCGCCGAAGTCTACATGATGGCCCACCCCGACGGGCTGATGCTCACCGGGTATGAGGCCGGGGGAGAGCTGCTCTATTATATGGATCTGCAGTATAACGAGCACACGGACTGGGTGTCTGCCCCGGGCACGGCAATCCGGCTGGGATACTGGCTCATCGCCGTCTTGATGGCGGCCACCGGCAGCATCGGCGCGGCCCGGAGCCGGGTGCGCAACCGTGCGGAAGATCGAATCGACGCGGACGCCAAGCGGCAGGCTATGCTGCGCCACCGCACAGAAAAGAAGGGGAAACGGTAATAGCTGGGGAGGAACTGCCTTGAAAAATCTTCGCTACATACTGTTCCTCTTGGCCCTGTGCGTGCCTTTGGGGTTGATTTCCGCCGGCGTCAACGCGTTGGACCGGCTGGTTTCGGAGACCCTGCAATATGCCCATGGGTATGTGTTCTGCTCCATTGGGAGCTGGCTGGCCTACGGCGCTTTCATGGGCCTGGACTTGTGGGTGAGCCGCCGGCTGCGCACCCGGGGGATGTTCCTGATCAAGTGCGCCTTTGCTTTGGCGGTCATGCTCCTTTGTGTCCTCTTGTTCCTGGCCGGGATGGAGTGGCAGCAGCCGGGCTATCTGGTGTTTGCGGGCTATCAGCTGGCCAGCGCCCCCCTGTGCCTGAAAAACGCCTTGACAACCGGGGGGAACCGTGATACCATGGAGGACAGAAAGCAATAAAGCAAGAATGCAGTGAAGAGGAAGCTCCTTTTCCGGAGTTCCTGCAAAAGAGAGCGGGCGTCACCGGCTGCAAGCGCCTGCGGCAGGAGGGAAAAGGGGATACCGCCTTGGAGCAGCCGCCGAACGCGGGCAACCGCTAAAGGCCGGCCGGGTGGCGCCGTTATGGGCCGAAGGAGGGCTTTTCCCCAGAGGAAAGGCTGAATTCCGGGTGGAACCGCAGAGCTGATACGCCTGCCCCAGAAGTGGGGCGGGCGTTTTTGTTTTTTTGCATCCCCTATTTTTCAGATAAAGGAGAAGATTCCCATGATTCAAGTCACATTAAAGGGAGAAGTGCGGGAGTTTGAGAGCGGCATTACCGTGGCTGAAATCGCCAAGAGCATTGGCATGGGCCTGTATAAGGCTGCCTGCGCCGGCCGCATCAACGGCAAGGCCGTAGACCTGCGCACCCCGGTTACCCAGGACTGCGAGGTGGCCATCCTGACCTTTGACGACCCCGACGGCAAGCACGCTTATTGGCACACCGCCGCCCACATTATGGCCCAGGCCATCCAGCACCTGTATCCCGAGGCCCACTTCGGCATCGGCCCGGCCCTGGAAAACGGCTGGTACTACGACATCGGCGGCGTGAAGCCCTTTACCCCCGAGGAGTTCCCGGCCATTGAAGCCGAGATGAAGAAAATCGTCAAGGCCAACCTGCCCATTGAGCAGCGCACCATCACTGTGGAAGAGGGCCGCGAGATTTTTGCAGGCCAGCCCTATAAGCTGGAGCTGCTGGAAGAGTACGCCGAAAAGGGCTGGGAGCTCTCCATCTATACCCAGGGGGACTTCACCGACCTGTGCGCCGGCCCCCACCTGATGAGCACCGGCGCGGTCAAGGCCGTGAAGCTCACCAGCGCCGCCAGCGCTTACTGGCGCGGCGACGCCAGCCGGGACAGCCTGTGCCGGATGTACGGCATTGCCTTCCCCAAGGCCAGCGAGCTGGAAGCCTATCTGAACATGCTGGAAGAGGCCAAGAAGCGCGACCACCGCAAGCTGGGCAAGGAGCTGGGCCTCTTTACCCTCATGGAGGAAGGCCCCGGCTTCCCCTTCTTCCTGCCCAAGGGCATGGTCCTGAAGAACACCCTCATCGACTACTGGCGGGAAGTCCACACCAAGGCCGGCTATCAGGAGATCAGCACGCCTTTGATGCTGAACCGCGCCCTGTGGGAGCGCAGCGGCCACTGGGACCACTATAAGAACAATATGTACACCACGGTGATTGACGATACGGACTTTGCCGTAAAGCCCATGAACTGCCCCGGCGGGATGCTGGTGTATAAGACCCAGCTCCATTCTTACCGGGACCTGCCCCTGCGCCTGGGCGAGCTGGGAATTGTCCACCGCCACGAGATGTCCGGCACCCTCCACGGCCTGATGCGGGTGCGCTGCTTCACCCAGGACGACGCCCACATCTTCATGACCCCCGACCAGATTAAGGACGAGATCAAGGGGGTTGTGTCCCTCATTGACCAGGTGTACAGCCTGTTTGGCTTTGAATACCACATTGAGCTCTCCACCATGCCCGAGGACCACATGGGCAGCGACGAGGATTGGGCCCGGGCCACCGACGCCCTGCGCGGCGCCATTGAGGATTTGGGCCGGGAGTATGAGGTCAACGAGGGCGACGGCGCCTTCTATGGCCCCAAGCTGGACTTCCATCTGGTGGACGCCATTGGGCGCACCTGGCAGTGCGGCACCATCCAGCTGGATATGCAGCTGCCCGAGCGCTTTGAGCTGGAATACACCGGCGAGGACGGCCAGAAGCACCGTCCGGTGATGATCCACCGGGTAGTGTTCGGCAGCATCGAGCGGTTTATCGGCATCCTCATCGAGCACTTTGCCGGCGCCTTCCCCACCTGGCTGGCTCCGGTGCAGGCCAAGGTCATCCCCATCAGCGAGAAGTGCCACGACTATGCTGAAAAGGTGCAGAAGGAGCTGGAAGCTGCCGGCGTCCGGGTAGAGGCGGACTTCCGCCCGGAGAAAATGGGCTACAAGATCCGGGAAGCCCAGCTGCAGAAGATCCCCTATATGCTGGTAGTGGGCGAAAAAGAGGCCGAGACCGGTACGGTTTCTGTGCGCCACCGCAAGAACGGCGATTTGGGCTCCCTGTCCGTGGGCGACTTTGTGGAGAAGATTACCCAGGAGATTGCTTCCCGGGCCAAGGACTAAGAGAATACAACGGAATTTCGGCGGCTGCTGCGGCTTTTTGGCTGTAGCAGCCGCTTTTTTGCCCTACGGCGGGTTTTTAGGGGGCCTGGGGGGATTTCTTTGCAAGGCGACTGGGAAAGCCCTTTTTTGACAAACCCCTCATGGTACACTGGTCTGCAAAGGCCCTGGAGGCCCCTCCCGGCCCCAGGGGAAAGGGGGAGGTTTCCGGGGGGCTTCGTCAAAAATACCGAAAATCCAATGGGTTTTCCTGCGGGTAGCGTTTATTGCACAATAAGTAAAGGGGTTTCCTGCACATATCACACAAATATAAAAAATCACAGGCTGAAACGTTCCGAAAAAATGACGAAAAACGCTTGATATTTTTTTGTTTTATGGTATGATGATAATAACGGAAATTGAAATGGGAGGAAGATGATTACCATGCAATCTCCACAAAAGAAGGAACAGGGCAATATCCCCCTGTATTTATTCCATCAGGGCACCAATTACCGGGCCTATGAGTATATGGGTATGCACCCCGCAGAAAAGGACGGCAAGCCGTGTATGGTGTGCCGTGTGTGGGCGCCCAATGCCAAGGAAGTGTCGGTGGTTGGGGAGTTCAACCAATGGGACGACGCCGCGAATCCCATGGAAAAAATCAGCGACGGCGTGTGGGAAGGCTACATAGACGAGCTGCCCCCCTTCTCCCTGTATCGCTACTGTGTGGTGACCCAGGGCGGGGACAAGCTCATGAAGAGCGACCCCTATGCCTATCACTTTGAGACGCGGCCCGGCAACAGCTCCCGTTATTACGACATCAGCGGATACCAGTGGTCTGACGCCGCCTGGTATCAGCAGAAGGCCCGCAAGCCCCACTATGAGCAGCCGGTGAATATCTATGAGATGCATGCCGGCTCCTGGCGGAAGTACAGCGACGGGAGCGTTTTCTCCTACAGCAAGCTGGCGGATGAGCTGATCCCCTATATCAAGGAGATGGGCTACACCCACATTGAATTGATGCCCCTGACGGAGTACCCCTTTGACGGGAGCTGGGGCTATCAGGTCATGGGGTATTTTGCCCCCACCTCCCGGTATGGCGAGCCCAAGGACTTTATGGCCTTTGTGGACCGCTGCCATCAGGCGGGCATCGGCGTCATCATGGACTGGGTCCCCGCCCATTTCCCGAAAGATTCCGAGGGACTGGCCCGGTTTGACGGCACCCCCTGTTATGAGTATGCAGACCCGCGGAAAGGCGAGCACAAGGACTGGGGCACCCTGGTCTTTGACTACGGCCGCAACGAGGTCATCAGCTTCCTGGTTTCCAGCGCGGTGTTCTGGGTCAAGGAATACCACATTGACGGCATCCGGGTAGACGCCGTCGCCTCCATGCTCTATCTGGATTACAGCCGCAACGATGGGGAATGGGTCCCCAATAAAGACGGCGGCCGGGAAAACCTGGAAGCTGTGGCCTTTTTACAGCGCCTCAACGAAGCGGTGTTCGAGGCGGCCCCGGAGGTCATGATGATCGCCGAGGAATCCACCGCCTGGCCCATGGTTTCCAAGCCCACCTACTGCGGCGGCCTGGGCTTCAACTACAAGTGGAATATGGGATGGATGAACGACATGCTCCACTATATGTCCCTGGACCCCCTGTTCCGCAAGTTCAACCACGATAATATCACCTTCTCGTTCTTCTATGCCTTCTCCGAGAACTTTATCCTGCCCATCTCCCACGACGAGGTGGTGTATGGCAAGTGCTCCCTGTTTAATAAGATGCCGGGGGACGAGGAAATGAAATATGCCGGCGTGCGGGCCTTTATGTGCTATATGATGGCCCATCCCGGCAAAAAGCTCCTGTTTATGGGCACAGAATTCTGCCAGGCCAACGAGTGGAATTTTGAAAAAGAGCTGGAATGGGGGCTGCTCCAATATCCGGAGCACCAGAAGGCCCACCAGTTCTTCAAGGCCCTCAACCACTTCTATCTGGAGACCCCGCCCCTGTGGCAGGTGGACTTCTCCTGGGAGGGCTTCTCCTGGATCTCCAACGACGACTATTCCCAGAGCGTCATTGCCTTCCGCCGCTTCGACAAGGCCGGCAACGATCTCATCGTTGTGTGCAACTTTGTCCCCGTCCAGCGGGAGGATTACCGCATCGGCATCCCCTATGCCGGTATTTATACGGAGCTCTTCAATTCCGACAGTAAGGAGTTCGGCGGCGCCGGCGTTACCAACGGCGACACCATCCGTTCGGAGGAAGAGCCCATGCACGGCTTTGAAAACAGCATCAGCCTGACCCTGCCGGCCATGTCGGTGATGTATTTCAAGTGCCGCAGGCGCTACCCGCAGAAAAAGGCCGCCCCCAAAAAGGCCCTTCCTTCTGCCGAACCCGCAAAACCCGGGGAAAAGGCCCCCGCTGCCAAGCCGGCAGCCCGGACCCGCCCGGTGAAAAAAACCACGCCCAAGAAAACAAGTTCCCGAAAAAATAAATCAGAGAAATAATTCTTCAGAGGGGGAATCCAAATGTTACCAAAACAAGAAGTAGTGGCCATGCTGCTGGCAGGCGGACAGGGAAGCCGTCTCGGCGTTCTCACCCGCAACCTGGCAAAGCCGGCTGTGCCCTACGGCGGAAAGTACCGCATTATTGACTTCCCGCTGTCCAACTGTGTAAACTCCGGCATTGAGACCGTGGGCGTGCTGACCCAGTATCAGCCCCTGGAGCTCAACGAGTACATTGGCAACGGCCAGCCCTGGGACCTGGACAGCATGAATGGCGGCGTCCATGTGCTGCCTCCCTATCAGCGGGGCAAGCACTCCGACTGGTATAAGGGCACTGCCAACTCCATTTATCAGAATATCCGCTTTATCGACCGCTATAATCCCGAATATGTGGTGGTCCTCTCCGGCGACCACATCTACAAGATGGATTACGCCAAGATGATCGCCTATCACAAGGAGAAGAAGGCGGACTGCACCATCGCTGTCATCGAAGTCCCCATGTCCGAGGCATCCCGCTTCGGCATTATGAATACCTATGAGGACGGCACCATCTACGAGTTTGATGAGAAGCCCGCCGTTCCCAAGAGCAACAAGGCCTCCATGGGCATTTATGTGTTCACCTGGAGCAAGCTGCGCAAATATCTGGAAGCCGACGAAGCCGACCCCAATTCCTCCAACGACTTCGGCAAAAACGTGCTTCCCGCCATGCTCAACGCCGGCGAGAAGATGGTGGCCTACCAGTTCTCCGGCTATTGGAAGGACGTGGGAACCATTGAGAGCCTGTGGGAATCCAATATGGATTTGCTCAATCCCAATGTCCCCCTGGACCTCTCCGACGAAAACTGGAAGATTTATTCCCGCAACCCGGCCATGCCGCCCCACTATGTTTCCAGCACCGCCAAGGTGCAGAACTCCCTGATTTCCGAGGGCTGCAATGTGTATGGCGAAGTGGACTGCTCCGTGCTGTTTGCCGGCGTGTATATCGCCCCCGGTGCCGTGGTGAAGGATTCCATTATTATGCCCGGGTCCCGCATTGAGGAGGGCGCGGTGGTGCAGTATGCCATCGTATCGGAAAACTGCGTGGTGGGAGCCAATTCCCAGATTGGCGCCCGTCCGGAAGATATTGAAAAGAAAGACGAATGGGGCGTTGCGGTGTTGGGCGCCGGCTGCCAGCTGGAGCCCGGTACGGTCGTGCCGCCTAAAGCCATGATCGACGCTGAGGAGGTGGCGAAAAAATGATGATCGGAAACAAAGTCCTTGGAATCCTGTTCGCCAATGTACACGATGAGCGTGTGCGCGAACTGACGGAACACCGCACCCTGGCTTCTGTGCCCATCGGGGGCCGGTACCGCCTCATTGACTTCCCCCTGTCCAATATGGTGAATTCCGGTATTGACAAGGTGGGCGTCATCACCGCAGAAAACTACCAGTCCCTGATGGACCATCTGGGCTCCGGCAAGGCCTGGGACCTTTCCCGCAAGCGTGACGGCCTGTACATCCTGCCTCCCTTTGGGGCGGACGGCACCAAGCTCCCCAACCGCATTGGCTCCCTGGCCTCTGTGATGCGCTTTTTGCGCAACTCCAAAGAGGAGTATGTGCTCCTGAGCGACTGCGACTTTATGTGCAACATCGACTATGCCGACGTGATTTCCAGCCATATCGAAAACAAGGCGGACATCACCATGGTGTATAAATACGGGAAGGTCCCTTCCTACAGCACCAACGCCAACGTCATCAACACCGCCCCCGACGGCCGGGTAGTCGAGATGCTCATCGGCCCCAACATGGAGGGCGAGTGCAACTACGGCATGAATATGTATGTCATCCGCCGGGAGCTGCTCATGAAGCTGGTCAGCGAATGCGTCAGCCGCAACCGCTATGACTTCGGCCGTGAGATCATCCAGCAGAACCTGGCCGGCCTGCGGATCTTTGGCTATGAGTTCACCGGCTATTCCACCATCATCGGCTCCATCAATTCCTACTTTGAGGCCAACATGGCCCTGATGCTGCCCAAGGTGCGGGACCAGCTCTTTGATTCGGCCCGTCCCATTTACACCAAGGTCCGCGACGATATGCCCGCCCGCTATGGCCTGGAAGCCCACGTTTCCAACTCCCTCATTGCCGACGGCTGCGTTATCGACGGCGAGGTGGAAAACTGCGTGATCTTCCGCGGCGTGCGCGTGGCCAAGGGCGCCAAGCTGAAGAACTGCGTGATTATGCAGGATACAGTCATCGGCCCGGACAGCACCCTCAACTATGTGATTACCGATAAGGACGTTGTGATTCAGGATGCCCGCACCCTCATGGGCTTCCAGTCCTACCCGGTGTTTATCAGCAAGGGAAGCCTGGTCTGATTCCGGCTTTTCCCGTTGTCCGGAGCCTGGCCCAAACCGCCGGGCTCCGGTATTTTCCGGGAGGATTCCCTCCCAGTGCCCTGCGGGGCGTCAATATTTTGGAAAGGTGTGAGACCCTTTGAAGGTTTTGTTTTGTACCAGTGAAGCCCTTCCCTTTGCCGCTTCCGGCGGTTTGGGGGATGTGGCCGGCTCCTTGCCCCAGGCTCTCCGCGCCCGGCTGATTGGCTGCCGGATTGTGATGCCCCTGTATGAGGATATCCCCCAGGAGCTGCGGGAGCAGATGCATTTTGTCACCAGCCTGTCTGTGCCGGTGGCATGGCGGCGGCAGTACTGCGGCGTGTTTGAAGCCAAGGTAGGCGGCGTCATCTATTACCTCATCGACAACCAGTATTACTTCAAGCGCCCCGGCCTCTATGGCCACTATGACGACGCAGAGCGCTTTGCCTTCCTGTCCCGGGCGGCCCTGGAGATGCTGCCTTATCTGGACTTCAAGCCGGACATCATCCACGCCAACGACTGGCAGACCGCCCTGGTGCCGGTGTACTACAAGCTGTTCTACGCCAACAACGACTGGTATCGGGGCATCAAGACCCTGATTACCATCCACAATATCCAGTATCAGGGCAAATACGGCATGGAGCTCCTCAACGACGTGCTGGGCATCCCGGCTTCCGAAGCCCACATCATGGAGTATGACGACTGCGTCAACATCATGAAGGGCGCCATTGAGTGCGCTGACTGGGTTTCCACGGTGAGCCCCTCCTATGCCCAGGAGATCCTCAACCCCTGGTATTCCCACCGGCTGGACGGCATCCTCAAGGAGCGTTCCTGGAAGCTCTCCGGCATCCTCAACGGCATTGATGTGGTCAACTATAACCCGGAGACTGACAAGAACGTCTATGCCAATTATTCCGTGGATAACATGGCGGGCAAGGCGGAGAACAAGCGGAAATTGCAGGAGCGCCTGAGCCTGGCCCAGGACCCCGACGTGCCCATGATCGGCATGGTAACCCGCCTGGTTTCCCACAAGGGCCTGGATCTGGTCAAGGAAGTGGCCGACAAGCTCATGTATGAGACCAATGTGCAGTTTGTGGTGCTGGGTTCCGGCGACTGGGAGTATGAGTGCTTCTTCCGGGAGATGCAGAACAAGTATCCCGGCCGGTTCTGCGCCTGCATTGGCTTTATCCCCGAGCTTTCCAGAAAGATTTACGCCGGCGCGGACATCTTCCTGATGCCCAGTAAGAGCGAGCCCTGCGGCCTGTCCCAGATGATCGCCCTGCGCTATGGCACCATCCCGGTGGTGCGCGCCACCGGCGGCCTGAAGGACTCCATTCAGGACAGCGGCGATGGCCACGGCAACGGCTTTACCTTCCAGTCCTATGACAGCGGCGATATGTATCACGCCATTCACCGCGCCCTGGAAGGCTACTACAAGAAGGACGGCTGGAAAGTCCTGGTGGATCGCGCCATGCGCTGCGACAACAGCTGGGCCCGTTCCGCCAATGATTACATCGGCCTGTACCGGCACATTCTCCGTTCCTGATTTTTGCGTTTTCCTCATGTTAGTGAATATCCTTTCCCAGAAAACCGCCCGTTTCCTTCCCGGGCGGTTTTTTGGTTCCTCTTTTCCCGTTTTGGGGAGGGGGATTTGGGGAAAAGGGTAGCCAGATGGGGAAAGATGGGCTACAATGGAAAGAAAAGAGAGTTCTTGCCCGGGGCTGCCCGGGTGCGGGGAAAGGATGAGGCGGAATGCAGTATTACAGCAAAAAACAAATGCAGGCCATGGAAAGCCGCGCAGTAGAAAAGGGCGGCACCATGGAGCAGTTGATGGAAGCGGCAGGGACGGCGGCAGTCCGGCTCTTGCAGCAGAAATGGGAAGTCCGGGGAAAGGCAGTGGCCATCCTCTGCGGCAAGGGGAATAACGGCGGCGATGGCTATGTGGCGGCGCGGCTCCTCCGGGACGCAGGGGCCAAGGTGTCGGTGGTGCTGGCAGAGGGCTTCCCGGCCACAGACCTGGCCCGGAACGCCTATGGCCACATGGGCGGCGGCGTGACCGTCACCGACTGGAACCGGGAACCCCGGGCGGCCCGGCAGGTAATCGCCGGGGCGGACTACATCATAGACGGCCTGTATGGCTTTGGCTTCCGGGGGGTAATGCCGGAGCCTGTGGGGATTTTAGCGGAGTTTGTCAACCAGTGCCGTGTGCCGGTGCTGTCCTTGGATATTGCCAGCGGCGTGGAGTGCGATACCGGCGCAGTCCATGGCCCCTGCATCCGGGCTACTTATACCGCCGCCTTTACGGTTCCCAAGCCCGGGCATGTCCTCTATCCCGGCCGGGAGTACTGCGGCGAGGTCGTTCCCATGGAGGCGGGGATTTCCCCGGAGATTGTGGCACAGGTAACGCCGGCTTTGGAGACCATCGAGGGGGAGTGGGTGCAGCAGTGTTTCCGCCCCCGGGACTCCGAGAGCAACAAGGGGGACTACGGCAAGCTGCTGTGCGTCTGCGGCAGCGAGGGCATGGCTGGGGCCGCGGTGATGTGCGCCGCAGCCGCCCTGCGCAGCGGTGCGGGGCTGGTGAAGCTGGCCCTGCCCCGGAGCATTTACCCCATTGCCGCCTCCCGGCTGCTGGAGCCGGTGTATGTGCTGCTGGATTGGGAAGGGGGCGCTTTTACCTCGGAAAGCGAGGCACGGCTCCTGGAAGCCCTGGAAAGCGCCTCCGCCTGTGTCATTGGCTGCGGGCTGGGCACTGCGCCGGGGACGGCCCAGCTGGTGAAAACGCTCCTGGAAACCGCCCGTTGCCCGGTGGTGCTGGACGCCGATGGCCTCAATGCCGTTTGCGGCCATTTGGAGTGGCTGCGGGAAGCAGCTGCCAAAAAGCCGGTAATCATCACCCCCCACCCTGGGGAGATGGCCCGGCTGCTGGGGGTGTCCATTCCCCAGGTGCAGGGGGATCGACTGGCAGTGGCAAAGCAGTTTGCACAGGAAAACGGGGTGGCTGTGGTGCTCAAGGGAGCGGGCACCCTCATTGCCCTACCCAACGGCCGGGCCTGGATGAACCGCACCGGCAACCCGGGGATGGCCCGGGGCGGCAGCGGCGATGTGCTGGCCGGGATGGTGGGCTCCTTTGCGGCCCAGGGCATGGAGCCCTCTGCGGCGGCCCGGGCGGCGGTGTATCTCCACGGCCTGGCCGGGGACCGGTGCGCCCAGCTCCTTTCCCAGCAGGGGATGCTCCCCACGGATATGATTGGGCGGCTCCCGTACCTTTTTCGGGAGATGGAGAGATAAACAAGTTTGGCCTTCTGCAAAATTGGCAGGGGGCCTTTTGCTTTTTAGTTAGAAATCTAACGGAGGGGTTTACGGAGAGAACAGCATCCTGACCATGGATGGATTCTTTTTCAGCAGCCAATCTTTTGCTGAGATGTGGCAGGAAAAAATGGCTTTGCGGAGAGTGCCAAAAAGTTTAATGGAATTTTGTACAAAAAACGAGATGGTTTCCATTGAATTTTGCGAGCTAATATGGTAAAATAAAATGGAAAAAGTTTGAAAATAGGCCTTTTGCCGTGAATGGTAAACTTTTCCGAGCAGGAGCCGGGCAGGGAATCCGGCATACAAGGAGTTTCGTTTTGATGCCATTGAAGGAGCCGAAACGGACGAACGAAAAGGTTTACTTTTTCGGGCAAGGCGACAAGGAGGTGGGGGACGTCATTATAGCGGAGCACCGGCGCGGCCCCCATGGCGCGCTGGAACGAACTGAGACTTGACTTTGAAAGGCAGGGAAAACAAACTTATGAAGAAGAAATTTACGAAGCGGCTTTTGTCGTGGGTGATGGTAGCGGCGATGGTTATCTCCATGCTGCCCATCAGCGCTATGGCGACTGGGACTGGCAGCGGCAATGTGGCGAAGATTGGGGATACCCAATATGCTACGCTGGATGCGGCTGTTGCAGCAGCTGCCGATGGTGCTACCATTGAGATGTTGGCGGATGGAGTAATATCGTCTATGCCGACTAAGACTTTGACTTTTACGGGAAATGGTACAATTTCTGTAACAGGAAAAGAATGGAATTCTTATCCGGCAGGTAAGACGTTGACTTTAGATGGCAAAGGTGTAAATTTTGAGTGGCGTGAAGATACGGGAAGTTGGCTGATGATGGGTGTTGCAGGTACTTTTACTGTAACAAACGGTGCAACAGCTACGTTTTATGTAAATAGTGATACGGCAACCAGAACTGCAATTTATGGAGCAAATGGTACTGTAATAAATGTTTTAAACGGTTCTACTTTGCAGATTTTAGGAGAAAACACGTGGGGCCATGATGGAGATGGCTTTGCTAGTGATGGCAGGATGTATATCAATGTTAAGAATCAGAGTACTTTTTTGATTGATGGTACAAATAGAGGCTTTGTTAATAGTCCCGTGTTAACCGTAGAGGATTCTAATTTTACCGTCCAGAATTGTACAGCTAATGCATCTAATGGCGGTAATTTCACTTTTGATAATTCCAAGATTAATTTTTCTGACAATAATGGTCATGGAATTTCTTCTACAAATTTAATTATTAAAAACCACACGACCGTAACAACTAATAACAATATTTATTACGGAACATACGCATCGTCGAGCTTCAAGATGGATGGAACTTCGACTTTGACGATTAAAAATAGTGCAACAGAAAGAGTAACAGGTGGTACGTTTGCAGGCCTTCGTATTAGTGGTACAGGTAGTATTGCAGATGGTGCAAAAATTGTAATTGAAGATAATGGATATGCTGGTTTTTGGAATTCTGCTAACACTACTTTCGGTCAAGAAGTGGATTTGACTATTATTCACAATGGTAAAAAAGAAGGTAATGGCGGTGGTATTTATAATAGTGGTACCCTTGTTCTTCCTTCTGACGCAGTAATTTATAATAACTATGCTAATACCTCTGGTGCCGATATTTGTAGTACCAACAGTATCACTTTTGGTCAAGTAGGAAGCAATTGGGCATTGGAAGAATGTGAACCTGACCATCTGATTGATGGCTGGTATGTTGATGGCGCACGTAGCGATTCGAGTGTTCCTCGTTGGAATGCAGATGCAGAGGATGAGGCGGATAACTTTATTAAACCATATGAGTTTGAAGGAGACTCTACGACAGTAACGGGTTCCATTTCTATTAGAGCCGCCCACGGGACAGATCCTATTGACAAGACCAGCTATCCTGGCCTGGATAAGCAGATAAGCGATGCAAATGAACCTGAATGGAGCAACGATGATGTCGATGCAGCTGCTGGTCAGGATGTCAACTTTAAGCTGACCTCCAATGTTCCGGATGACTTGCTCAACTACATTATTCCTGATGTAGATGAACCTGAAATTGTAACACCCGCCGCAGCGAATGCGTTGGTTCCTGTCAAGGACCGTGGTGAATATCATTTGACTTTCCACGATAAGATGAATGATATGCTGGTGGATGCCACCGTGCCGGTAGTTACGCTTGACCGTCCAGATGGGCAAGAAGACGTGACTTTGACGGCAGGTACCCACTATACTTACACTACCGATACTGGTGATGGTTGCGATTTCCATATCGCAATTGATTTGGTAGCACTGTATAATGCAGGTATCATTAAGGAAGCTGATATTGAAGCCGCAACCCCCATTGTTGTGACCTACAATGCTAAGCTGTCTGACGATGCAACTGCCGGTACTTACGAGAACGAAGCATGGACAACTGTTGATGAAAATGAGTGGATAAGCGACCATGATAAGGTTTATGTTAACACTTATAAGCTGAGCATCTTCAAGTATGACCAGGCTACCGATGAGGCCCTGCCGGGTGCAACCTTTACACTGTATAACGATGAAAATTGTGCGGATGAACATATTGTTGCTACTGATTTGTCCGAGAATGACGGCTTTGCTTCCTTTGACGGCTTAGACGCCGGTACCTACTACCTGAAGGAAACCGAAGCCCCCGAAGGCTATGTGTGCAGTGATACAGTTGTAACGATTATCATTGGCGAAGATGGACAGCAAAATGCAGAGAATATTGTTAACGTCAAATTCGCCAACAGCCAGATCCCCCACACCGGCGGCATGGGCACTACCCTGTTCTCCATTGTGGGCGGCGCGCTCATCGCTACCGCTGGCGTAATCTTTGTGATTTCCCGGAAGAAGAGAGCCCGCAGCGCGGCTTGATTCCCCTAAAAACCTAACGAAATAGCCGGGCTTTCCCGGCCTGCCTGGGCGGAGGAAGTCTTTTCCTCCGCCTTTTGGCATTTAGGGCTGGAACTTCCCTTTGGTGTGTGGTATAATACAATTGTTATCACAATACTTGGAAAGGCCTTGGCAGAATGAAACGAAAACCCCGCGCATCCACGGTGTTGGTCGTGCTTCTTTTGGTAGCCGGCCTGTGCGTGGTGCTCTACCCAACCGCCAGCGACCTTTTTTACCGCTGGCAGGCCGAACAGGAAATTGAACAGTATAACCAAGTCACCGAAGCCGCCCCGGAAGATTATTCCGAGCTGTGGGAGGCTGCGGAAGCATATAACCGCCAGTTAGCAGAGCAGGGGGCCACCCTTTTTGGAATTTCCACCCAGGAAGAAGAGGAGGTCTTTCACCTGCTCAACCCCCTGGGGACCGGTATGATGGGCTATATTGATATCCCCGCCATTGATGTGTATCTGCCCATTTATCAGGGCACCGGGGAGCGGGCCCTGCAGTCTGGCGCTGGCTATTGGCTGGGGACCAGCCTGCCTACCGGCGGCGAAAGCACCCATTGCGTTCTCACGGCCCACAACGGGCTGGTAAAGGCCAAAATGTTCACCGACTTGGATAAACTAAAGCTGGGCGATCGGTTTTCCCTGCAAATCCTTGACCGGACTTTGACCTATCAGGTGGATCAGATTCTGGTCACAGTGCCGGAGGATACCAGCGCTTTGCAGATCGTAGAGGGCAAGGATTACGTCACCCTGTATACCTGCACCCCCTACGGCATCAACACCCACCGGCTTTTGGTGCGGGGCGTGCGGGTGGACGATCAGGAAACCGAGGGCGAAAGCCTCAGCCGGATTCCCGCCCAGGGGAACGGCGCGTTGTATATTTCGTTCTTTGTGTTGCCCTTGCTGGCCCTCCGGGGCCTGCGGGTGTATTGGCAACACAGAAAGCAAAAGAAAGTGAAAGAAGGGGGTTCCCATGAAGAAAACTAAACTCTTTTTCAGATCGCTGGCACTGCTGCTTTTGACAGTGCTGCTGGTTCCTTTTGGCGCCGTGGCCAGTGCCGCAGGGGGAAACTCCCTGACATTGCAATACCCTTGTTCCGGGGCGGAGTTTCGGGTTTACCGGGTGGCCGACGCCAGCCCCGGTATTGACGGCAGCTACACCCTGGAGGGAGACTTTGCGGGGCTTTCCGTGGAGGTGCCCGGCGAAAGCTGGCGGAGCGCCGCCTTGGAGCTGGCTTCCCACGCCGCAGGCATTTCCCCGGACGTCCGGGGCGAGATCTCAGGGGGTTCCCTGACCTTCTCCGGCCTGGAGGACGGCCTCTATCTGGTGGACGGCAATGCGGCGGTGAGCAATGGCATCCGCTATACGCCGGTGCCGTTTTTGGTGATTGTTTCCGGCGGCAGCGTCCTATCTCAGGTGAAGTCTGACCAGGAGCCGGTGGAAGAAGAGCCGGTGTCCTATCAGGTGAAGAAGGTGTGGAAGGGCGATGACGCCGATGACCGGCCGGGTTCGGTTGCCATCCGTCTCCTGCGGGACGGCCAGTTGGTGGAGACCGTCACCCTCAACGCCAATAACCAGTGGACCTATACCTGGGAAGATACCCCCGGCCATACCTGGCAGGTGGAAGAAGCTCAGGTGCCTAATGGCTACCAGGCTTCTGTGAGCCAGTCCGGCAATACCTTTACGGTGACCAATACCTGGAAAACGCCGGGAGAGCAGCCCGGCACCGGCGACACCACCTTTATTGCAGCCGCCTTGGTCCTGCTTCTGATCTCCGCCGGCGCCTTTGTGGTCATCCGCAGAAAGAACAGAGCATAAAACGAAACGCATCAATCTGAAAATTCCTTTTTATTTTGTAACTCCTTTCTCAAAGGGAACCTTCAGCGGCCCGTGCACAGCCGTTGGGGGTTCCCTTTTGTCTGCGCCCATACCGGGACATAACCTCGGGGATGGGCGCATATATTTTCCCAAAAAGAATCTTCCAGAAGGAAAGAGAGGGGGAGCCCGTGAAAGAGTCTGTGGAGAAATCCGTGAAGGAATTTGCGAAGAAATCTGCGAAAAAATCTGGGAAGCCCACCAAAAAGCGGCTGTTGGCTTTGGGAGCCGCGGCGGTGGTCACGGTGACGGCGGTGTGGTTGGTTCCCAAAGGAAGCCCTGCCCCGGAGAATTCCCTGAATACGGCGGCGGCCACCGCAGATGAGCGCATTGCGTTTTTGGAGCAGTTTGGCTGGGAGGTGGAGGCTGAACCCCTGGAGATCCGGGAAGTGGAGATCCCGGAGGAGTTTGACCAGGTGTATACCCGGTACAACCAGCTGCAGCAGGAGCAGGGCATGGACCTGCTGCCCTATGCGGGCCGAACCTGCAAGCAGTGGATTTACCGGGTGACCAATTATCCCGACCCAGTGGAGGAAGTCCGGGCGGTGCTGTTGGTGTATGAGGGGCAAGTGGTGGGCGGAGACATCAGCTCCACGTCCCTGAACGGCTTTATGACGGGGTTTGACGGTTCCGGCGGCAGCGCGGAGCAGGCGGCGGCTTCCCCGGCGGAGAGCGGCGCGGCAGAGGCCCAGCCGGAGGTTTCCTCAGAGGTTCCCGCAGATGCCTGGCCGGTGGATTGAGCCGGCCCGGAGGGGCCTTTTTTGGAGTGGTTTCCGATTTTTGGTGAGAGGCAACGGAAAAGCCTTTGCTCCTTTGGGCAGGTTGACGATTTTCAAATAAAGCCCAAATTCGACAAAAAACCTTTGCGTTTCCTGTAGGTTTTACGCTATAATAGAGACGTTGCCCAAAACAGGAAGCGGAAAGAAGTGAGAAACATGGCGCAGGAGCGGCTGGATAAAATACTGGCCTCCCAGGGATTGGGAAGCCGGAAAGAAGTGGGACAGTGGATCCGCCGGGGGCTGGTGCAGGTCAACGGGGAGATCGTCCGCCGGCCGGAGCAGAAGGCCGATCCGGAGACCGATGCAGTGTATCTGGAAGGGAAGCCGGTGACGGTGCAGAAATACCTTTACCTGATGATGAATAAGCCGGCCGGGGTCCTTTCCGCTGCCCGGGATCCCCGCACCCCCACGGTGGTGGACCTGCTGCCGGAGCCTTTGCGGCGCCGGGGGCTGTTCCCCGCCGGCCGGCTGGACAAGGATACCACCGGCCTGCTGCTCCTTACCGATGACGGCGACTGGGTCCACCGGGTGATTTCCCCCAAAAGCCATGTGTACAAGCTCTATGAGGCGGTGCTGGACGCCCCGGTGGAGGAAACGGATGTGGAGGCATTTGCCAGGGGGATCCCCCTCAAGGGCTTTACCTGCCTGCCAGCCCGGCTCCATTTGCCTCAAGAGGGGAACACAGCCCGGGTGGAGGTCTGCGAAGGGAAATTCCATCAGGTAAAGCGCATGTTTGCCGCCCGGGGGAAAACCGTCCTTCAGCTGCGCCGCCTGCGGGTGGGCGGCCTTTGGCTGGACCCTTCCCTGAAGCCCGGGGAAATCCGGGAATTGACAGAGAAGGAGCGGGAACTCATCTTTTTATAGCAACTTGCACCAAATCTTCGGAAATCCTTTGGCTTTTAGAAGATTTTCATAAACAACAAACCGAAAGTTTGGGTAAATCCAGTCTATTTTCTTTTCTCAATTTCTGCTATACTGTTTATAGCAAATTCCCGTGTCAGTAATACATAGGAATGTGTAGGGTCAATTTAAACAAACAGTCTTCAGGAGGTTCATTATGGCAAGTGTAACTTTGAAAAATGTCTACAAAATCTATGCCGGCGGCGTAACAGCCGTAACCGACTTCAACCTGGATATTGCCGATAAAGAATTCATCATTCTGGTCGGTCCTTCCGGCTGCGGCAAATCCACGACTCTGAGAATGATCGCTGGTCTGGAAGAGATCAGCAAGGGCGAACTGTATATCGGCGACACCCTGGCAAACGAAGTGGCCCCCAAGGACCGCGATATCGCAATGGTGTTCCAGAACTACGCTCTGTATCCCCACATGACCGTGTATGACAACATGGCTTTCGGCCTGAAGCTGCGCAAGACCCCCAAGGATGAGATCAAGCGCCGTGTAGAAGAAGCTGCCCGCATTCTGGATATCTCCCACCTGCTGGACAGAAAGCCCAAGGCTCTTTCCGGCGGCCAGAGACAGCGTGTTGCCCTGGGCCGTGCTATCGTCCGTGACCCCAAGGTATTCCTGCTGGACGAACCTCTTTCCAACCTGGACGCGAAGCTGCGTGCCCAGATGAGAACCGAGATCGCCAAGCTGCACAAGAGACTGGGCACCACCTTTATCTACGTTACCCACGACCAGACCGAAGCTATGACCATGGGCGACCGCATCGTGGTTATGAAGGACGGCTTCATTCAGCAGGTGGATACGCCTCAAAACCTGTATGACTTCCCCTGCAACGAGTTCGTGGCCGGCTTTATGGGCTCTCCCCAAATGAACTTTATCGACGCTGTTGTTGGCAAGGCCGGCAGTGACCTGACCCTGACCTTCGGCAACTGCACCATTAAGGTTCCCGCCAACAAGGCTGCCGGCACCGACCTGGCCAGCTATGTGGGCAAGGATGTTGTGTTCGGCATCCGTCCTGAGGACGTGCATGACGAGCCTGATTTCCTGGCAAAGGTTTCTGACGGCATTGCAGAGGCTGACGTGGAAGTTACCGAATTGATGGGCGCTGAGACCTATCTGTATCTGAACTGCGAAGGCAACGCCATCACCGCTCGCGTGGATCCCGCTTCCACCGCAAAGCCCGGCGACCGCGTAAAGATCGCTTTCGACCTGCGCAAGATGCATGTATTCGATAAGGAGACGGAGAAGACCATCCTGAACTAAGGAAAGTTGACTGCCTGTCTTAACATAATCAACCGGTTCCCGGGAGCGCTCAGCGCTCCCGGGAATTTTGTATTTTTCCGGGATTTTATGGAAATCCCAGCCTTTTGAGGGCCAAAAACCGAGGGAGTTTCTGCACAAGGGATTCGGCAAAAATCCCGAAAAATCCGGTAATTCCGGGGCTTTCCGGGAGCCCCGTGCCCAGTAATCATAAATTATTTAAAAAATCGTCTATTTCCCTGTTGATATTTCGGCTGAATTTATGTAGAATGTAAATAGAGGTTTTGTCTCCGCTGGCTCTGACAGCTTGGGGCAAGCGGGAAAGGTTGAAAGCTGCCTATCCAAACGGCAAACCACGGGCGTGGGCCTACTGGCAGCGCCGTACATGCACCGGCGATTTTATTGAATAAAGTGAGGGAAAATCTATGTCGAACAGATTGTTTCAGGGCGTCATCCATCAGATGCGTGACGCTATCGACCGTACTATTGGCGTCATTGACGAAACTTCCGTGATTATTGCGTGCAGTGAATTGGGACGCATCGGCGAGGTAAATGAGAGCGTGACCGCTGAATCAATGGCTTCTCCGGATGCTTTTGTGGTCAACGGCTACACCTACCATTCTTTTGGGAACCGTCCCCGCCCGGAATATGCGGTCTTTGTTTCCGGCAATGACCCGGAAGCTGCCCGTTATGCAAACCTGCTGGCCATCTCCCTGAGCAGCATCAAGCAGTATTACGATGAAAAGTACGACCGCGGCAACTTTATCAAGAACGTGATTCTGGATAACATCCTGCCCGGCGATATCTATCTCAAGGCCCGGGAGCTCCGTTTCAATTCCGACGTGAGCCGCGTGTGCATGCTGATTAAGATTACCAACAAAACGGACATTTCCGCCTATGATGTGGTGCAGAACCTGTTCCCCGATAAGAGCAAGGATTTCGTCATCAACATCAACGAGTCGGACATTGCCCTGGTGAAGGAAGTCCGTCCCGGCATTGAGCCCAAGGACCTGGACAAGCTGGCCGGTTCCATTGTGGACACCCTTTCCAGCGAGTTCTACACCCACTGCGTGGTGGGTATCGGCACCATGGTGACGGGCATTAAGGATTTGGCCCGTTCCTTTAAGGAGGCCCAGGTGGCCCTGGAAGTGGGTAAGGTATTTGACACCGAGCGCCCCATCGTCAGCTATGACAACCTGGGAATTGCCCGTTTGATTTATCAGCTGCCCACCACCCTGTGCGATATGTTCCTGAAGGAAGTCTTTAAGCGCGGTTCCATCGAGTCCCTGGACCAGGAGACCCTGTTCACCATCCAGCGGTTCTTTGAGAACAACCTGAACGTTTCCGAGACTTCCCGGAAGCTGTTTGTCCACCGCAACACCCTGGTCTACCGCCTGGAGAAGATCAAGAAGATCACCGGCCTGGATCTGCGGGAGTTTGAGGACGCCATTGTGTTTAAGGTGGCCCTGATGGTTAAGAAATACCTCTCCTCCAACCCGGTGAAATTCTAAAAAACCCGGGAGAATGGGGAAATCCCGCAAAAGATTACAAAATTATTACAAATTTATTCTTTAAAAGAATTATAAAAGCGCTGCCCGTTGGTATTATGTGAACGTACTGCCGGATAAGCGCTTTTATTTTTGCGTTTTATAGCGGCAGCTCTTGTTGTAAGTAGTCGAATTCCGGAAAATAGGCCGGCCGGTGACTGTCGCCGGGAAGTGTAGATACCGTATGTGATTTGAGGACAGGAGGGACAAGTGTGATCGAATTTCAGAATGTCTCCAAAACCTATTCCAACGGGACAAAGGCTCTGCAAAATGTGAGCCTGAAGGTGGATAAGGGAGAGTTTGTATTCATTGTGGGCTCCTCGGGAGCCGGTAAAAGTACGTTTTTGAAGCTGATTATGGGAGAGGAAAGGGCCAATTCCGGCGAGATTATCGTCAATGGCAAAAAGCTCTCCACCCTGCGCAACCGGGATATCCCCTATCTGCGCCGGACCATGGGCATTGTGTTCCAGGATTTCCGCTTGATTGATACCATGACCGTGTATGAAAACGTGGCCTTTGCCATGCACGTGGTGGGCGCGGCCCCGAAAAATATCCGGAAACGGGTGCCCTATATCTTGGGGCTGGTGGGGCTGCAGAATAAGGCCAAGTGCCTCCCAGCAGAGCTTTCCGGCGGCGAGCGCCAGCGTGTGAGCCTGGCCCGCGCCCTGGTGAATAACCCGGAGATGATTATCGCCGACGAGCCCACCGGCAATATTGACCCGGCCCTTTCTTATGAGATTGTGGACCTGCTCAGCGAGATCAACCGCCGGGGCACAACGGTGCTCATGGTGACCCACGAGCACAACCTGGTCAAGCATTTCCACCGCCGGGTGGTGCAGATCCACGACGGCCAGGTGGTGGCGGACAGCGCCCGGAAATCCCCAGGAGAAGCTCCTGATGCGGCGGCGAAGCCGGGAAAGGAGGATGCCTGATGAAGCTGTATAATTTCACTTATTTGCTGAAAGAAGGCCTGCGGAACCTGAAGGGGAACCGCACCATGACCATTGCGTCTGTGGCGGTGCTGGTTTCGTGTTTGATCCTCACCGGCGCGGCCACGCTGTTTTCTTCCAGCATCAGCCTGGCCATGGAGGCCATTGAAGGCAACAATAATATTACCGTATACCTGAAAGAGGACATGCCTACTTTGGAATCGGTCCAGGTGGGCGAGGAACTGCGGCGTTTGGACAATATCGAAACCTGTGAGTTTGTCCCCAAGGACGAGGCCCTGGAAAGCATGATGGAGCTGCTGGGGGACGACGGTACGGTGCTGGAGGGCCTTTCCGGCAGCGACAACTTCCTGCCGGACGCCTATGATATTTCCATGACGGACCTGACAAAATATGATGAGACCATCGCAGCCATCCAGCAGGTAGAGGGCGTGGACCAGATTACCGACTACTCGGATATTGCCGACAAGCTCACGTCCCTGGACAACCTGGTTTCCATGGTGGGCTTCTGGATTGTGCTCCTTTTGGGAATCGTTTCCCTGTTTATTATCGCCAACACCATCCGGGTGACCATGTATTCCCGGCGGATGGAGATCAGCATTATGAAGTCCGTGGGTGCTACCAACTGGTTTGTGCGCTGGCCCTTTGTGGTAGAGGGCATTGTCATCGGGCTGGTGGCCGGCATTTTGGCCAGCGTCCTGCTGCTGCTCCTCTATAACAGCGTGATGCAGGTCATCACGGGGATTGCGGCCTTCTTTGTGCCCATCCCGGTAACGGATCTGATTTTGCCCTATACCCTGGTGTTTGTGATAGCCGGCGCTGCTTTCGGCGCAGTGGGCGGCGCAATTTCCATTGGAAAATATCTTCGCAAGGGAGGCAGCGAACTTGTTGGTCTTTAAGAGCAGAACAAAAAAGTTTGTAAAGCGGGCAGCCAGGACGGTCTGCGCCTTGCTGCTGGCAGGGGCGGTGGCCTGGGTCTCCGTTCCCTATCAGGCGGGGACGCCGGTGTCGGCAGCCTCTACCCTGTCGGAGCTGCAGGACCGCCAGCAGGAGCTGGAAAGCCAAAAGGCCGAAAACGACGAGAAGCTGGACGCGCTGAAGGAAGATACCGAAAAGCAGGCGGAGTATAAGGAAACCCTCAACGCCCAGATTGAAACGGTCCAGCAGGAAATTGACTCCTATAACCTGGAGATCAACGCCCTCAATGACCAGATCACGGAAAAGGAAGCGGAGATTGCCGACAAGCAGGCTTCCATTGACGCCAATTATGAAAAGCTCAAGGAGCGTCTCTGCGCCTTGTATAAGGCCGGGGAGGCCTCCACGCTGGAGATTATCCTCAATGCGGAAAACGTCTCGGATTTGCTGCGCAAGACCCAGATTATGCAGGCGGTTACCGAGCACGATACGGAATTGATGAATACCCTGAAAACCGAAATGGAAGAAGTGGCCGGCCAGAAGGCGGAGATTGAGAGCAATAAGGCGGAATTGACGGACAGCCGCACCAAGCTCCAGGACAGCCAGAACCAGCTGACCACCCTGATGGAAGAGGCCGATTCCCTCCTGACGGATTTGGAGCGGCAGCAGAAAGAGCTGGAAGAGGAAAATGCTTCCCTCAGCGAAGAGATGCAGCAGGCCCAGGCAGACCTGGACCAGTGGTATGCGGATTATTATGCTTCCCAGAACAGCGGGGACGATTCCAATGGCTCCGGCGGTTCCTCCGATGGCGGTTCTTCCTCCGGGGGGAACACCGGCAGCAATGAGCCTGTAGACGGTACTGGCCAGTTCATGTGGCCTGTGCCCGGCTATTACGGCGCCATTACCCAGGGCTTCCATTCCGGCCACAAGGGCCTGGATATTTCCGGCGGCGGCATTTACGGCCAGCCCATTGTGGCGTCGGATTCCGGCTATGTGGTGTTTGCCGGCTTCGGCAGCGCGGCCAACTCCCACAACCGTTATGGCTATTGCGTGGACTTGGACCACGGCAACGGCTATTCCACCATGTATGCCCATTGCAGCGCTTTGACGGTGAGCACCGGCTCTTATGTGACCAAGGGCCAGGTAATCGGCTATGTGGGCAATACCGGCCAATCCTATGGCGCGCATCTGCACTTTGAGATTCGCCATTACGGCACGCCGGTGAACCCCAGCAGCTATGTATAAACCCTATTGACCTGTTGCCAGGGACAGGGGGCTTTCCGGAAACCCCGGAAAAGGGCCTCCTGCCCCTGCTTTTGCGTTCCCCCAGCCTGGATTTTATCAAGTACCAGAGAGGACGATGCGGATATGAAAAAAGTTTCCATTGGGACGGCAGTGGCATTAGCAGCCATGGCAGCGGCGGTGACGGTTTCCCTGACCTATCTCTATGCCATGGAGCGGTTTAACAGCAAGGTGGCCGACGTCAACGAGCGTCAGGCCATGTATGCCAAGCTCAACGAAATTGACCAGAAGGTCCGCCAGGACGCCGTGGGCACGCTGGATGAAACCGCCCTGAAAGACGGCATCTGCGAGGGTTATGTGGCCGGCCTGGGAGACGCCAACGCCCAGTATCTTTCGGCGGAGCGGTATCGGATTCTCCAGCAGGGCAGCGCGGAAGAAAACATCGGCGTAGGCGTGCGCACCATCCAGGACGAGGACGGCAATATGGAAGTGGTGGAGGTGCTCCCCGGCTCCTCCGCAGAAGAGGCGGGCATCCGCAATGGGGATGTGATTGTGGCTGTGGACGGCAGCGAGGTTATCCGCATCACCTATGGGGAGGCTTTGACCCGGCTCAGCGGCGCCGCCGGCAGCGAGATTACCCTGCGGGTTCTGCGCACCGGGGAGCAGGAAGTGGAGCGGGACGGGAAAACTGTTACCGAAGAAGTGACAGAGCCTTTGGAATTCACCCTGGAACGCCGGGCCTATGAGGATTCCAGCATTGACTGGGACATTATCAACGGGAACGTGGGCTGCATCACTGTGGGCAGTTTTACCGAGGAAACCGCCCAAGAAGTGGAGGAAGCGGTGTCTGCCCTGCAGGAGCAGGGGGTCTGCGGCATTGTGCTGGATTTGCGGGGGAATACCAGCGGCAGCGTGGCCCATATGGTGGAGGCCTTCCAGCAGTTCCTGCCGGCGGGGAACGTGGCCCAGTATGTAAACAGCAGCGAGGAGACCGTGGTGGAATTCACCGCAGGCAGCCAGCGGCTGGCCCTGCCTTTGGCGGTGGTGGCGGATGACACCACCTATGGGGCCGCCGAGGTCATGGCTGCCGCCATGCGGGACGGCAAAGCGGCGGTGCTGGTGGGCGCCACCACCGCTGGGGCGGCCTCCCGCCAGGAGACGCTGCCACTGTCTGACGGCTCCGCTGTAATCCTCACAGTGGGCTACTATGTGGACGCCCAGGGGAACTCCCTGTATGGCCAGGGGGTGGCGCCGGACCGGGAAGTAGAATTGAGCATCCTGCAAAAGCAGGTGCTGCTGCGGGGGATGCTGGACCCCCGGGAGGACCCCCAGATGCAGACGGCGGTGACCGCCCTCATTGAGCAGGGCGCCCAGGTGCAGCAGGTCCCGGGCACCGAGGAGCAGCAGGCCGCTTCCCAGACGTCGGGGAGCGATTCGGCGGAAGAATGATTTTTCCCGGCGCTATGCGGTTTTTCGCCTGCCGTTCACGGATTTTTTATTGACATCCTGAGGCAGAATTATTATAATAAGAGCATTGTTCCAATCAGTAAAGCGAAAAGGTGGTACCATAGATGGCAGTAAAAGAGATTATTTTAACCCAGGAAGGCCTGGAAGCTCTGGAAAAAGAGCTGGACTACCTCAAGTCCGTGCGCCGGAAAGAAGTGGCCGAGAAAATCAAAGTGGCCCTGTCCTTCGGCGACCTTTCGGAGAACAGCGAGTATGACGAGGCCAAAAACGAGCAGGCCATTATGGAAGCCCGTATTGCCGATATTGAGGTCATGCTCAAAAACGTAAAGCTCATCAACGAAGAGGACCTGAACAACGAAAATATCCACATTGGTTCCCGCATCGAGCTGGAGATCACCGGCCCCGATGGGAACGTGCGGAGCAAAGAATATAAAATCGTGGGCTCCAACGAGGCCAACCCCCGGGAGGGCCGCATTTCCGATGAATCCGCCGTGGGCAAAGCCCTGCTGGGCCACCAGGTGGGCGATACGGTGGATGTGGAAGTCCCTGCCGGCACCATGCGTTATCGCGTAGTGGGAATTGCAAAATAAGCAGCCGGGTCCGCCCGGCAGGGGGTGCGGGTAATACCCACCCCTGTTTTTTTAGGAGAGAAGGCCCCGATAGGGGCCTTTGATGCGTGGGAAAAGAAGGAAATTTTTTGAAAGGAATGAATCCCCCATGAGTGAAACCAATCGGGCATCCGCCCAGGAACAGGATCTCAACGAGCTTTTGCAGATCCGCCGGGACAAGCTGGCCCAGCTGCAGGAAGCTGGCCAGGACCCCTTCCGTTTGACCAGCTACCCGGTAGACAACCATGCTGCGCCCATCCGGGAGAAATATGCGGCCTTGGAGCCGGAACAGGACAGCGGCGACCAGGTGTGCGTGGCCGGCCGTATGATGAGCAAGCGGGTGATGGGCAAGGCCAGCTTTGCCGATTTGCAGGATAAGAGCGGTTCCATCCAGCTGTATGTCCGCCGCGACCTTATTGGCGACGAAGCATACGCCGCTTTTAAAAAGCTGGACATCGGCGACCTCATCGGCGTCAAGGGCGAGGTGTTCCGCACCAAGAAGGGGGAGCTCAGCGTCAAGGCTTCTGAGGTGACCCTGCTGAGCAAGAGCCTCAAGCCCCTGCCGGAGAAGTTCCACGGCCTCACGGATACGGATACCCGGTACCGCCAGCGCTATGTGGATTTGATTGTCAACCCGGAAGTCCGGGATACCTTCATCAAGCGCTCCGCCATTCTGCGGGAGATCCGCAACTTCCTGGACAGCCAGGGCTTTATGGAGGTGGAAACCCCCATGCTGGTGTCCAATGCCGGCGGCGCGGCTGCCCGCCCCTTTGAGACCCACTACAACGCCCTGGATGAGGATGTAAAGCTGCGGATTTCCCTGGAGCTGTATCTGAAGCGGCTTATTGTAGGCGGCCTGGAGCGGGTGTATGAAATTGGCCGGGTGTTCCGCAACGAGGGCGTGGATACCCGCCACAACCCGGAGTTCACCCTGATGGAGCTGTATCAGGCCTACACCGACTATCACGGCATGATGGATTTGACGGAGAACCTGTTCCGCCATGTGGCCCAGAAGGTCTGCGGCACCACCCTGATCCCCTATGCCGAGGCCATGATTGATTTGGGCAAGCCCTTTGCGCGCATGACCATGGTGGACGCGGTGAAGAAGTATGCCGGCGTGGATTTCGACCAGATTCCCGACACCGAAGCCGCCAAAAAGCTGGCGGATGAAAAGGGCATCCACTATGAGGCCCGCCACACCAAGGGGGACATCCTGAACCTGTTCTTTGAGGAGTATGTGGAGGAGCACCTGATCCAGCCCATTTTCATTATGGACCACCCGGTGGAGATCTCCCCCCTGACCAAGCGCAAGCCCGACAAGCCCGAGTATGTGGAGCGGTTTGAGCTCTTCATTTATGGCCGGGAGATGTGCAACGCCTACTCCGAGCTCAACGACCCCATTGACCAGCGCAAGCGTTTTGCCGAGCAGGAGAAGCTGCTGGCCCAGGGTGACGAAGAAGCCAACCACACCGACGAGGACTTCCTCAATGCACTGGAAATCGGTATGCCCCCCACGGGCGGTATCGGCTACGGCATTGACCGCCTGGTGATGCTGCTGACCAATTCCGCCAGCATCCGGGACGTGCTGCTGTTCCCCACCATGAAAACCCTGGATAAGTAATGCAATGAGAGGCCGCCTGTAGGGAAACAGGCGGCCTTTTTGACTTTTCCGGGGGCAGTTGTTATACTGAACCTGGATGAATTTTCGTAGAAAGGTGGGAGCGCGGTGCAAAACCTCTTGCTTCACGGATTAGGGCAGAATGCGGCCAGCTGGGAGGCTGTGAAAAGCCAGTTGGCAAGCCGCCAGATGGAAGCAGAAGCCCTGGATTTGTATGGGATGCTGCAAGGCAGGAAGGCAGAATACGGGGCCCTGTTGGAGAGTTTACTAGACCATTGCAATGGGCAGGACGGGAAGCTGAACCTGTGCGGCCTGTCCCTTGGCGGGGTGCTGGCATTGGATTATGCCAAAAGGTTCCCGGAGCGGGTGAACTCCCTGGTAGTCATCGGCGCCCCGTACCAAATCCCCAAGTTCCTCTTGCAGTTACAGAGCATGATTTTCCGTGTCATGCCCAAATCCGCCTTTGAAGAAATGGGGTGCGGCAAAAAGACCCTGCGTTCTTTGGCCAGCTCCATGGGGCGCTTGGACATCCCCGAGGGTTTGGAGAAAATCCACTGCCCGGCGTTGGTTTTGTGCGGGGAAAAGGACTCCCAAAACCAGGAGAGCGCCCAGCGCCTGCACCAGCAGCTCAAAGGGAGCGTGCTGCGGCTGGTTTCAGGGGCCGCACATGAGGTCAACGTGGAGAACCCCCAGGCCCTTGCCCAGCTCCTCTGTGAGTTTTGGGGGAGGGGAAACCTCCTAAGCGCTTTTTAACAGCCAAAGGCCCGCCCTCCGGAATATCCGGGGAGCGGGCCCATTGATTTTAGAAAGGGATTACAGGTTTTCCAGTTCCCGATAGCTGTTTTCCAAAGTCTCGCAGGAGAGGCGGAATTTTTCGCTTTCTTCCGCAGAGAGGTTCAGGGGGAGCACTTTGCGCACGCCGTTGCGGCCCACAATGCAGGGCACTCCGGCAAAGACCCCGTGCTGGCCGTATTCGCCCCGGAGCATGGCGGAAACCGTCAGGACGCTGCTCTCGTTGCCGAAGATGGCCCGGGTAATCCGCACCATTGCCATGCCGATGCCGTAATAGGTGGCCCGCTTGGCCTTGATAATCTGCTGGGCGGCGGTGCGCACCTCTTCGCTGATGCGGTCCAGGTCCTCCCGGCAGCAGTTGCCGGATTCCTCGCAGATCTCCAAAATAGGCCGGGTGGCCAGCATGGCCTGGGACCAGGCCACAAACTCGCTGTCCCCGTGCTCGCCGATGACATAGGCGTGCATATTCCGGGGGTCTACGGAGAAATACTCGCCCAGAAGATAGCGCAGGCGGGCGGTATCCAGAGCGGTGCCGGTGCCCAGTACCCGGCGAGGGTTAAAGCCGGACAGGGTGCAGGTAATGCGGGTCATGATGTCCACGGGGTTGGTGGCCACCAGGAAGATGCCGTTAAAACCGGATTCCGTTACCGGCCCGATGATAGAGCGGAAAACTTCCGTGTTCCGGTTCAGCAGGTCCAGGCGGGATTCCCCGGGTTTTTGGGCCACGCCGGCGCAGATGACCACAATGTCAGCAGTGGCGCAGTCCGCATATTCCCCGGCGCGGATTTTCATATGAGAACCGGAAAAAGCCAGGCCGTGGTTCAGGTCCATGGCTTCGCCCCGGGCCCGTTCCTTGTCCAGGTCGATGAGCACCAGTTCGTCGCAGGCGTTCTGGTTCAGCAGGGCATAGGCGTAGCTCATGCCCACCATGCCGGTGCCAATGAGCACCACTTTTCGGTTGTCGGTTACAGGAATCATTTGGTTCAGTCCTTTCTGTCACGCTATCCTTATGGTTGCCGGAAATTTCCCCGGTATGCGAGGAATCTTCGGCAGGGATAACTTTGTTAATTTTTTAACAATATTATTATAGCAAATTTCCTCCCAAAAATCAAGAGTCAAAGGAAGCATTCCCGTGTTCCGCGAGAAAAGACAACAAAGCGCGGGATTTTGAGTGAGATTCCATCCATACATAAAAGGCATTTTTGACGGATTTAGCCCAAACGGAAGCTCTTTTGGCCCAAACGGAAATATCTATCCGGAAGCTATTGACCAACAGCGGGAAAGAGCATATTATATGCATGGATGAACGATTAAACAACTATTGAATATTCAAAATCAGGAAAGGAGCCCTTACCCATGAAAAAGGCATACAAAATTGAAGTGGATTGCGCCAACTGCGCCAACAAGATGGAGGAAGCTGCCCGGAAAACTCCCGGCGTCAAAGGGGCGGTGGTGAACTTTATGACCCTGAAGATGAATGTGGAGTTCGATGAGGGCCAGGACCACAGGGCCGTCATGGAGCAGGTGCGCCGAAACTGCAAGCGGGTGGAAGACGACTGCGAAATCTATCTGTAAGGCGCTTCCTGATTTTGCGAAGAAGGGATGGTTACAACCATGCAGGAACTCATCGTGGAAGGGCTGCTCCTCATCGTTGCGGTGATGGCGGTGGCGCTGCTCCTAGTGGGCAGGCGAAAAAACAGCATGACTAAAAAACAGCAGAAGATGCTGGGCCGGATTCTGGCCGCTGCCCTCCTGCTGCTGGTGCTCCAGATCTTGCCGGAGAACCTGTTCAGCCCCCTGGACAGGCTGCTCTCCGGGTTGGCCTATTGGGGAAAGCTGGCTCTGTATCTGGTGGATTACCTGATTATCGGCTATGACATTCTCCTGAAGGCCGGAAAGGGCATTAAAAACGGCCAGATTTTTGACGAGTGCTTTTTGATGGCTATCGCCACTGTAGGCGCCATTGCCTTAGCACTGTATGAGGGCAGCGGCGACTACACTGAGGCCATCGCGGTGATGCTGTTCTACCAGATTGGCGAATGGTTCCAGGGCTATGCCGTGGGAAAGAGCCGCCGGAATATCAGCGAGCTCATGGATATCCGGCCAGACTACGCCAATGTAGAACGAAACGGCAAGTTGGAAAAGGTGGACCCGGATGAAGTGGAGATTGGCAGTGTGATTGTGGTACAGCCTGGGGAGAAGGTGCCTATTGACGGCGTGATTGAAGAAGGCGCATCCACGCTGAACACCAGCGCTCTCACTGGTGAGAGCCTGCCCCGAGAGGCCAGAGCCGGAGACGAGATTATCAGTGGCTGTATCAATATGACCGGTGTGCTGAAAATCCGTACCACCAAGGAATTCGGGGAGTCCACTGTCTCCAAAATCCTGGATTTGGTGGAGAACGCCAGCTCCCGGAAATCCAAATCCGAGGACTTTATCTCCAAGTTCGCCCGTGTCTACACGCCGGCGGTTTGTATTGCCGCCCTGGCCCTGGCCCTGCTGCCCCCTCTGGTGAGCCTGGTTTTGGGAATGGATCCCCTGTGGGATCAGTGGGTTTACCGGGCCCTGACTTTCCTGGTCATTTCCTGCCCCTGCGCTCTGGTAATCAGTATCCCCTTGTCCTTTTTCGCCGGAATTGGCGGCGCCAGCAATGCGGGCGTTTTAGTGAAGGGTTCCAACTATCTGGAAACCCTGTCCCAGACCAAAATGGTGGTGTTCGATAAGACTGGAACCCTGACCCGTGGGGTCTTTGAAGTCAACGGCATCCACCACAACGAGATGGAAAACGAAAAGCTTCTGGAATACGCAGCCCTGGCGGAGAGCGCTTCTTCCCACCCCATCAGTAAGAGCCTTCAGCGGGCCTACGGTAAGGAAATTGACCGCTCCCGGGTGACGGATATCCAGGAAATCAGCGGCAACGGCGTGATAGCCAAGGTAGATGGCGTCCAAGTGGCCGCCGGCAACAACAAGCTTATGGAGCGGCTGGGCATCCCCTATATTAACTGCCACAAGGTAGGTACCATTATCCACATGGCCATTAACGGCCAGTATGCCGGGCACATTGTGATTTCCGATATTGTCAAGCCCCACGCCCAGGAGGCTGTTCAGGCCCTGAAGTCTGCCGGCATCCGGGAAACCGTCATGCTCACCGGCGACGCCAAACGGGTGGCCGACCAAGTGGGGAAGGAGTTGGGCATAGACCAGGTATACAGCGAACTGCTCCCGGCGGATAAGGTGGAAAAGGTGGAGGAACTCCTGCGAACCAAGCCGGAGAAGGCCAAGCTGGCCTTTGTGGGGGACGGCATTAACGATGCCCCGGTGCTGCGCCGGGCGGATATCGGTATCGCCATGGGGGCCATGGGCTCCGATGCGGCCATTGAGGCGGCGGATGTGGTGCTCATGGACGACGACCCCCTGAAGATTTCCAAGGCCATCAAAATTTCCCGGAAGTGCCTGGGGATTGTGTATCAGAACATTGTGTTCGCCATCGGCATCAAACTCATCTGCCTGGTGCTGGGGGCCTTCGGTATCGCCGATATGTGGCTGGCCATCTTCGCCGACGTGGGCGTCATGGTGCTGGCCGTCCTCAACGCCATTCGGGCCATGTTCGTGAAAAAGCTGTAAGTTTCATCATTACAAACTCTCTCCATAACAACCCCCGCTCTGCCGGCGAAAAACCGGTAGAGCGGGGGTTGTTTGTTGTGTGGGATTGTTTTTTGCGCCGGTTAGGCAGCGCGCCGCCGCCGGACTACCACCGCCACAATGAGGGCGATGACCAGGATGCCCGCCAGGCCCAGCCCTACGGGAAGAACCCATTCCATCTGGTTGGAAGTGGAAGAGCTGTCCAGATAAGAAGCGTCAATAAAATCGCCGCCCATAAGGTCTGGATTAGGAGGAGGCATATTGTTTACGACCTGCGCAATCTTATTATATTGAAAGATACCGTCGGATTCCGAGGTTCCTTCCGCCAATAAACGCTGCTTTTGCGCTTCCGTGCCCTCTAACGGGATTGGGGAGCGGGATTCCACAATATACCGGGCTTCCCCATTTTCAAATACAACGGCAACCGGCTGCTGAATATGGGTCAGGCCGCCCACCAAAACGGCGGTGTAGTCCCCTTGGGGCAGCTGGGCGATACGCTGGGCGGCAGGCGCCGCATAGGACGGATTGTCCCCTTCTTCGTATTCCTCGATAGACCCGACCTCCCAGGTTTCACCGTCCCAAAATACCGGGACATTATAGGAATATCCGTTGATATTGGGGAAGGGAATAATCCAGAAATAGGTACCGTCTTCTAACGCGGTGCGAATCTCCCCTTCATCAGTGGTATCCATGGACAGAATTTGGGTATTGGTATAGAGCTTGTAAGCATCCGTATAAGAATGGATCAGGCTTTCCGGAATGTCCCGGTCAAACCCTGCTAAAGAGCGAAGTTCCTTTAGAATATCGTCCTCCAATGCGGTTACCGATGTATAGTCGGGGTTGTCCTGGGTGAGAAATTCAAAAAGCTGGCCCGAGGTGATTTTCGCAGAAAAAGATGGCGCCGCCATCCCCAAAAGCAGGGCGCAGGCCACCAGGACCGAGGCCAGCCGAGAAAAAAACCGTTTCATGTCTCTGTCTCCTTTCCTGATTTTTGAGAACTGGCAGCCAACGGCTCCGGGAGAACCGCCGGCTGTGGGAAGGATGCTGGTTCATGGGGCCCACCCCTTTCTATCATTTCTTTTCTTCAGATACAGGGCCCGCCGGCAGTATCCGGCCCCGAATCCCCTCAGGGGTTCCGGCGGCCCTTTCTGGCCATAATCAGGATGGCCGCGGCAATCCCCACCGCCGCCACAATGACAATGCTCCACCAGGCAGGGGAAAATTCCCAGGCCGTGGAGACGGGTTCGCCGTCCAGATACCCGGCGTTGAGGGCGGGGAGGGTCAGCAAATCCGGGGAGGGAACAGGGGCGTTGCGCACGGTTTGAGCCACTTTTTCATAGTCGTAGACGCCGTCCTCCAGGGAAAACCCCGGGGCCAGGAGCTTTTGTTTCTGCTGGTCAGAGCCTTCCAGGGGCAGGGGATACTGGGATTCCACTAAATAGCGGGCTTCCCCCTCCTGGAACACCACCGCCACCGGCTGCTGGATGTAGTTCAGGCCTCCCACCAGGACAGCGGAGTAGTCCCCCTGGGGAAGCCGGGCCATGCGCTTTGCCGCAGGTAGCAGGTAGGAAACCTCTGGGTCGGATTCATATTCTTCCACAGAGCTGACAGACCATTGGCCACCTCTTTTCAGGACACAGGCTTTGCGGGTATACCCGTTATAGTCCGGAAATGGCAGCATCCAGTAATAGTCGCCTTTTTCCAAGGCAGCGCGGATTTCCTCTTCGTCAGCCGTGTTCATGGAAAGGATTTGAGTATCTATGTAGACCTTGTAGGCTTCCGTGTACAGGGGCTTGAAATCGTCTGGGATTTTTCCAGACAGGCTGGTGGATGTGCGCAAACGGTCCAATACCTCGTCCTCCAAGGCTGTTACCTCCGGATAGTCAGGGCTTTTCTCAGACAGATATTCAAATTCTTCATAATAGCTGCTGGTTTCAGCGGCCCCAACGGAAAACACCGTCCCAAAACACAGGGCGCAGACTACCAACAAGGAAAACAGCCGTTTCATTTTCAATTCCATCCCCTTTATTTCTGCAAATTAGCACATTTTCACAAAACAATTATAGCAGATTTCTATAAAAAAGAGAAGTGGCAACCGTGCCAAGAAACTGTAGGGATTCTATGCAAACTAACGGGGATTTCAAAGTAGGAAAAGCATTTCAATCCAAAACGATTCCCACCGGGCAGTGGTCGCTGCCCAAAACCTGGGAGTAGATGCGGCTTTCTGTCAGGCGGGGAAGGAGCCGCTGGGAAATCAGGAAATAGTCAATACGCCATCCGGTGTTATTGGCCCGGGCATTGCCCATATAGGACCACCAGGTGTAGGCTCCGGTTTCCTCCGGATGCAGGGCCCGGAAGGTATCCACAAAACCGCTGGCCAGCAGCTCGGAGAATTTTCCCCGCTCCTCATAGGAATAGCCGGCGCTGCCAATGTTGGGCTTGGGATTTTTCAGGTCAATGGGCCGATGGGCCACATTCATATCCCCGCAGACAATGACGGGCTTTTTGGCGTCCAGTTCCATGAGATATTTCCGGAAAGCATCCTCCCAGGCCATGCGGTAGTCAATGCGCACCAGCTCCCGCTGGGAATTGGGGGTGTACACCGTCACCAGGTAGAAATCTTCCAGCTCCAGGGTAATGCAGCGGCCCTCCCCCTTGTGGGCGTCGTCCCCGATGTCATAGAGAACGGAAAGGGGCTGCTGCCGGGTAATAATAGCCGTGCCGGAATAGCCCTTTTTGTCGGCGGAATTCCAGTACATTTGATACCCTTCCGGGAGCTGGAAATCTGCCTGCTCCGGCTGCATTTTGGTTTCCTGGATGCAGAAAAAATCCCCTTGCTGTTCCTGGAAAAATTCCAGGAAGCCTTTGCTGAGACACGCCCGCAGGCCGTTTACATTCCACGATATAAATTTCATCAGAGAGCCGCCTCCTATAGCTTTAAAATGGGCGCCTTTGGGCGCAGATTCAGTATATCACAAAAGCCTGGAAAGAAAAAGCCGGGAGCAGGAAGAGAGAAAAGCCCCCTTTCCGGTTGTTTTTTCCTTTAGGGGAAGGTATAATAAAAGCAGACCGTATTCCGCAGCGCTCGTTGAGATAAAAGTTTAAAATGCAAAGATAACGTATTTTTAGAAAGGGGAATTTTTATGAACCATCCCATTGTGACTTTCCAGACCACTGCCGGTACCTTTAAGGCGGAGCTTTACCCGGAGATCGCCCCCAATACCGTCAAGAACTTTGTCTCCCTGGTGAAGAAGGGCTTCTATGACGGCACCATCTTCCACCGGGTTATCCCCGGATTTATGATTCAGGGCGGCGACCCCGAGGGCACCGGTATGGGCGGCCCTGGCTATGGCATCAAAGGCGAATTTGCCGCTAACGGCTTCCCCAATGACCTGCGCCACACCCGGGGGGTGCTGTCTATGGCCCGCTCCATGCGGCCCAACAGCGCTGGTTCCCAGTTCTTTGTCATGGTAGCCGATGCCCCCCATCTGGACGGCCAGTATGCCGCTTTCGGCAAGGTCATCGAGGGGATGGAAGCCGCTGACGCCATTGTAGCCGCCAAGCGGGACTACAGCGACCGTCCCTATGAGGATCAGATCATGGAAAAAGTCACGGTGGATACCTTTGGAGAAGAGTATGAGGAGCCGGAAACGGGGCCGGAGCACGGCTGATTTTTTCGTTTCCCGTTCTTTCTCTTATCAATATATAAAGTAAAAGGAGTGTTTACAAATGGCACTGCCCAACCTCAAGCCCGAAATCGACCGCATCTGCGAAAAGCTGGCCGGCCGGCCCAAGCTGGCCCAGCTCTTCCGGAACTGCTATCCCAACACCATGGACACTACGGTCCGCCAGATGGAAGATGGCACCACCTTCGTCCTCACCGGCGATATCCCCGCTATGTGGCTCCGGGACTCCACGGCCCAGGTGCGCCACTATCTGCCCCTGGCCGCCAAACAGGAGGATGTGGCCGACCTGATTGCCGGCCTGATTCGCCGCCAGATGTTCTATATCAACATCGACCCCTATGCCAACGCCTTTAACGCCGAGCCCAACAGCCAGTGCTGGGAGCCCGACAAGCCCCGGCAGGGCCCCTGGGTCTGGGAGCGCAAGTACGAGATCGACTCCCTGTGCTATCCCATCCAGCTGTCCTGGCTTTTCTGGAAGGCCACCGGCCGCACGGATATTTTTGACAAGACTTTCTTTGACACCATGAACACCATTGTGAGCCTGTGGAAGCGGGAGCAGAACCACGCCAATGACTCCGACTACTACTTCATCCGGAACACCGATTTGGCCCAGGATACCCTGAGCCACAACGGCCAGGGCGCCCCCTGCACGATCACCGGCATGACCTGGTGCGGCTTCCGTCCCAGCGACGACTCCTGCGTGTACCCCTACCTGATTCCCTCCAATATGTTCGCCTGCGTGGTACTGGGCTATTTGGCGGAAATTTACCGTGAAGTAGCTCACAACGAGTCCCAGGCTGAGGAAACCGAAAAGCTGGCTTCCCGGATCCGCGCCGGCATTGAGGAATACGGCGTGGTGAACCACCCCAAGTTCGGCAAAATCTACGTTTATGAGACCGATGGCATGGGCAACTACACCTACATGGACGACGCCAACGTGCCCAGCCTCATGTCCATCCCCTACCTGGGCTACTGCAGCCCCGACGATCCGGTGTACCAGAACACCCGCCGTTATGTGCTGAGCCACGAGAACCCCTATTACTTTGAAGGCTCCTTTGCCAAGGGCGTGGGCAGCCCCCACACGCCGCCCCAGTATATCTGGCAGATTGCCCTGTCTATGCAGGGCCTCACCAGCACCAGCCGGGAGGAGCGCCTCCAGCTGCTGGAGATGCTGGAGAACAGCGACGGCGACACCGGCTATATGCACGAGGGCTTCCATGTGGACGACCCCACCAAGTTCACCCGGCCCTGGTTCGCCTGGTCCAATTCCCTGTTCAGCGAGTATGTCATGTTCTGCCTGGAGCAGGGCGACCTGGACTAAATCCTTCCATTTGCAATTCGGCCCCGCCGGCATCTGCCCGGCGGGGCTTTTTTATGCCAGGGCCTCTTAATACAGGAGCATGCCCACGTATTTTTCAGCTTTTATGCAGCAATTTGTCATTTTTATGTATTTTCTTCCGGAAAGAAATTTTACTATGGAAAAGGGAAAGGCGAGGGGGAGAGGCTTTCTGTAAAATGCAGGAATGTGTTCCAAATCTTGCATTTTTAAAAAAGAATTTTTTGTAAACATGCTTTTTTTGACGGAAACTCCTTTTAAATGCCCAGATTGGGCATTTTGATGCCGGAATTCACAGAAAGCACACTTGGGAAGGACAAAACCCAGGGGATTCCTTTTTACGCATACAGGTGTATTTCTCACAAACACAAAACATAGAAGTGCCCTTCAGAAAGGGACAGTGCGGAATGGTCATGTTATACAAAGGAAGCATTGGGGAGAATTCGCCTGCTAAAAAAGAGGAAAAACATACAGAACTGGCTTTAAGAAGCAAAAGAAGGGGGATTTTTACAGAAAAATTCTTTTAAAGAAAAAAGCAGGCAGAAAGCTTTTTCGGCGGCAGGAGGAAGGCCCCGTTTTATGAGAATTTAAGAAGAAAATCCAGGAAAAACTTTTTGTGCAAAAAGCAAAGAAATTTGGCGGGCTTCTGTACGCTTTCCCCCAGTGCTGGCAAACTGCATAAAAAACAACAGAACATTCCGGCAGAGTTTCTTTTGAATCCCAAAGAAAGATTTGTGAATACGTCTTGCAAAATGAATCGATTTGCAGTAGAATATGCAAGAGGCAAATACTCAAAATTCATATGGAGGGATCTATGAAATGAAAAAGCTCTTAGCTTTGCTGCTTGCCGGCCTCATGGCCGTTGCCGCAGCCGGCTGCTCCTCTGCTCCGGCTTCTTCCGGCGACGATAGTGCCACCGATTCCGGCTCCAGCACCACTAGCGAAGCTACTGGTACCAGTAACTTTGCCGGAACCCCTGACGAAGGCATGGTAACGGTCGACCTGCGGGCCGAGCCGCCAGATTTGAACCCCATCACCACCACCGACGTAGCTTCCGCCGACATTCTGCGCGAGACTACTGCCGGCCTGATGAAGCTGGACGAGAACGACCAGCCTGTCAACGACCTGGCTGAGGACTACACCGTCAGCGAGGACGGCTGCACCTATACTTTCACTATCCGCAAGGACGCCAAGTGGAATAACGGCGACCCTGTTACCGCCCACGATTTCGTCTTCTCCTATCTCACCGGTATGTCCAAGGACGGCGGCGGGAACTACGCTTTCATCTTGTACAACAACATCAAGAACGGCGATAAATACTACGCCGGCGAGTGCAAGGCTGAGGACGTGGGCGTGAAGGCAGTGGACGACTACACCTTGGAAGTCACCTTCAATACCCCTCTGGCCTATGCCCTGCACCTGTTTGCGTTCCAGACCTACCTGCCTGTGAACGAGAAGATCTACGAGGCTGCCGGCAAGAACAGCAGCGGTGGCTCTCTGTACAACAGCGAACCCGACCTCATGGGTTATAACGGCCCCTACTATGTAGAGAGCTGGACCCACAACACCGAGCTTGTTCTGGCAAAGAACCCCGACTACTACAATGCCGATGACATCAAGATCGAGAAGATCAAGTACACCATGATGAAGGACTCCAACGCCCGTATGAATGCCTATCAGGGCGGCCAGGTGGACTGCATCAATCTTACCGCAGATCAGATCGATCAGATGAAGTCTATGAACGAACCCATCCACACTTATGTCGATAACGGCAACTGGTACTTCCAGTTCAACCTGCAGACCCCGGCCCTCCAGAGCGCGAAGGTCCGCAAGGCCCTGGGCGATGCTATCGATCCCCAGTCCTATATCGACAATGTTCTCCGCGATGGTTCTGAGCTGGCTAACGGCCTGGTGCCCACCAGCATTAACGGCGCCAACGGCGGCAAGTATGTGGACGGCCGCGAGGATCTGATGGATCACGACACTGCCGGCGCTAAGGCTCTGTTTGACGAGGGCCTGAAGGAGCTGAATCTGACTGCCGCTGATGTGAAGCTCACCTATGTGTGCGACGACACCAGCAGAGCGCAGACGGAAGCCGCTTACTTCCAGCAGCAGTGGAAAGAGGTTCTGGGCATTGATGTGGACATCAGCCCCATGGCATTCGAGGCCCGTCTGGACGCCATGACCAACGGTAACTTCGACATCGTGTTCGCCGGCTGGTCTCCCGACTACAACGATGCCATGACCTATCTGGATATGTTCATGAAGGACAACGGCAACAACTACGGCAAGTACGACAATCCCGAGTATGACGACCTGCTGAATCAGGCTATGGAGGAGAAGGATGCCGCTAAGCGTCAGGAGATCCTCCATCAGGCGGAAACCATTCTGATCCAGGAAGATTATGTGGTATATCCCATTTACTTCAGCGTAATCAACTATGTCTGCTCCAATAAGCTGTCCGGTATGACCCGTACCGGCTTCCAGGAGTTCGACTTCTGCGATGGCGCGGAGATTGTTTCCTGAGTTTGACCCGGCAAAGGGAAAACAAGGGATTCTGTAAAAAGGTATGATTCCTGCAAAAAGGGCCATATGATTCCATGTGGCCCTTTTTGCTTATGAAAACCGCAAAGCTGCCTAAAACGGGGTTTTGCGGCTTTCATAAGTATTTTTTCCCTGGGGCCTGAGGTTTTTAGGCTCCCTCTTTGAGGGAGCTGTCTGCGAATGCAGACTGAGGGAGTAAAGAAGCAAGCTGTCTATGCAAAACTCCCTCCGTCACGCTAACGCGTGCCACCTCCCTCTGAGAGGGAGGCATACAAAGGCAACCATTTTCTCTCAAAATTTGCGGAATAATAGAAGGGAAAGCAGGAATTTGTATGACCGCATACAAAATGCCTTTAAAATAAATATCTTCAAGAAAGGAATGATTACGTTTGAACTCGAAACTGGCAATGTACATTCTCAAACGGATCCTGTACGCAGTGATTACGGTTCTGGCGTTGGTCACGCTGACGTTCTTCCTGATGCGTCTGCTGCCCGGCGACCCCTTCACCGGCGGTAAGGCGGTTCCCCCGGAGACCATGGAAGCTCTGCGCGCCAAGTACGGCCTGGACAAGCCTCTGTGGGAGCAGTATCTGATTTATGTAGGAAATATTCTTCAGGGCGATTTGGGTTCTTCTCTGAAGACCCAGCGCCCCTTGACCACCACCATTGGACAGGCGTTCCCGGTTTCTTTTGAGCTGGGAATGCGCGCCCTGATCTTCGCCTTTATCATCGGTATCCTGCTGGGCGTGGTGGCCGCCGTCAAGCGCGGCACCGCTTGGGACAGCACGGCCATGTTCATCGCCCTTATCGGCGTATCCGTGCCGTCCTTTATTATTGGCTCCCTGCTCCAGTATTTCCTGGCGCTGAAACTCAACGGGGCTGTAGGCTTCCAGTTGTTCGCCGTTATGGGATGGGGGCCGCAAAACAGTAAGATATTGCCGGCTTTTGCCCTTGCCTTCGGTTCCATGGCCACGGTCAGCCGGTTGATGCGCACCAGTATGCTGGACGTGCTCAACCAGGACTATATCATGACCGCTAAGGCCAAGGGCCTCTCCCAGAAAGCCGTGATTTGGAAGCACGCAGTGCGTAACGCCCTGATGCCGGTTATCACCGTTATGGGCCCCCTGGTAGCGGCAGTGCTCACCGGTGCCTTTGTGGTGGAGAATATTTTCTCCATTCCCGGCATGGGCCAGTACTTTGTCCAGTGTGTCCAGCAGAACGATTACCCCATGGTGGCGGGCGTTACCATATTCTACGGTTCTTTCCTGGTGCTTGCCAACCTGATTGTGGATATCTTGTATGGTCTGATTGATCCTCGCGTCAAGCTGACCGGCGGAAAGGAGTAAAGCCGACTAATGGGACTTTTCAGTATTAAAAAGAAGGCTCCGTTTGAGCCGGCTGTGGAAGACCTTTCCGCAGTTTATGGCGCAGACAGCCACATTGATGCTTCTGAGTTTGAAACGGTGGGTACGGATGCAGGAAATATGGAATCCATCGTCCGCCCCTCCATCAGCTTCTGGAAGGATGCTCTGAGCCGTGTTCGCCGTAGTAAAGTGGCAATGGTATGTTTGGTTATCCTGCTTATCCTGATTGTAGGCGCTATTTTTATCCCCATGTTCTCTCCCTACAGTATCAGTGAGCAGGACGTCACCTTTACCCATAAGCCGCCCTTCTCTACGAACCCCATCACCGGAGGCCTTCATATTTTTGGAACCGATACCTTGGGCCGCGATATTTTCGTGCGGATTTGGTATGGGGCGAGAATTTCTCTGACAGTGGCGGTGGCCGTGGCCCTCATCGACTGTTTCTTGGGCGTGGTTTACGGCGGTATCTCCGGGTATTTCGGCGGCAAGCTGGATAACGTCATGATGCGTATCCTAGAAGTCATCAGCGGTATCCCCTATCTGATGATCGTTATGCTCCTCATGGTGGTGCTGGACCGCGGCCTGGGTACCATTATCCTGGCCTACTCCATCACCGGCTGGACCGGCATGGCCCGTTTGGTAAGAGGACAGGTCATGTCCCTGAAGGAGCAGGAATTCCTGGTAGCGGCCCAGGCTATGGGCGCCAAGCCCAGCCGCATTATTGCCCGTCACCTGGTGCCTAACCTGCTGAGCGTTATTATCGTCAATATCACCCTGGATATTCCCAGCATCATCTTTACCGAGGCATTCCTCTCCATGCTGGGCCTGGGCATTGCGCCTCCCGAGTCTTCCTGGGGCATTATGGCCAACGAGGGCATCCAGGTCTTCCAGACCTATCCCACCGAGCTCGTATTCCCGGCGGTGTTTATCTGCCTTACTATGCTGTCCTTTAACCTGTTGGGCGACCAGCTCCGGGATGCGTTCGATCCCAAGCTGCGCAGTTAAGGAGGTAAAGGAATATGGCAGAAGTTTTGAATATCGAGAACCTTCACGTTTCCTTCGACACCTATGCCGGCGAGATCCACGCGGTTCGCGGCGTTTCCCTTCATGTGGATGAAGGCGAAGTCCTGGCTGTTGTGGGCGAGTCTGGCTGCGGCAAGAGCGTGACGGCCAAAACCATTATGAAGCTGAACCCCATGCCCCCGGCCCGGATTAAGGAAGGCACTCTGACCCTGTGCGGCAAGGATATTGTAGCTGCCAACGAGAAGGAGATGCAGAACATCCGCGGCCAGCTGGTGAGCATGATTTTCCAGGACCCCATGACCTGCCTGAACCCCACCATGAAGGTGGGCAAGCAGATCACAGAGACCCTGCATAAGCACAAGAAGCTCTCCGGCGCGGAGTGCAAAAAGGAAGCTATCCGCCTGCTGAAGCTGGTGCAGATCCCCAACGCCGAGGAGCGCGCCAACCAGTATCCCCATGAGTATTCCGGCGGTATGCGCCAGCGCGCTATGATCGCTATGGCTCTTTCCTGCAATCCTAAGCTACTCATCGCCGACGAGCCCACTACGGCTCTGGACGTGACCATCCAGGCCCAGATCATGCAGCTTATGGGCCGCATCCGGGAGGAGACCGGCACCGCCATTATCCTCATCACCCATGACCTGGGCGTTGTGGCCAATCTGGCCGACCGGGTAGCCGTGATGTATGCCGGTAAGGTAGTGGAGCAGGGAACGGTGCAGGATATTTTCTACCGCCCCAAGCACCCCTATACTTCCGCACTGCTTCGCAGCCTTCCTACCGTGGAGACCAGCCGGGACGAGAACCTGGTGTCCATCCCCGGCACGCCGCCGGACCTGTTTGCACCGCCTAAGGGCTGTGCCTTTGCCAGCCGGTGCGAGCACTGCATGAAGATTTGCAAGAACAATCAGCCTCCCGTGTTTGATATTGCCGAGGGACACACCGCCGCCTGCTGGCGGCTGCATCCGGATTTCCCCGGCGGGAAGGAGGAGAACGCATAAATGGCAAATGAGAAAGTTTCAACCCAAAAGGCCCCTGCTGTGGAAAACGCATCCCAGGAGAAGGAGAAGCTCATTACTTTGGAGAACGTCTCCAAGCATTTCCGCGTAGGCCCCCGCCAGACTCTGGTGGCTGTGAATAATATCTCCCTGGACATTTACAAGGGCGAGACTTTGGGCGTGGTGGGCGAGTCCGGCTGCGGCAAGTCCACCCTGGGCCGCGTGGTCATGGGTATCTACCACCCCACCAAGGGCAAGATTCTCTATCGCAATAAGGAAGTCAATCTGAAGCACACCCGGGACCGCTTTGCCTATTCCCGGAAGGCCCAGATTATTTTCCAGGATCCCTATGCTTCTCTGAATCCCCGTATGACCGTGGGCACCATTATTGCGGAGGGCATGGAAATCCACAATATGTATGACAAGGCCAAGCGCCAGGAGCGCGTGTATGAGCTGTTGGAGACTGTCGGCCTGAACCGGGAGCACGCCAACCGCTTCCCTCACGAGTTTTCCGGCGGTCAGCGTCAGCGTATCGGCATTGCCCGCGCTCTGGCCATTGAGCCGGAGTTTATTGTGTGCGATGAGCCCATCTCCGCTCTGGACGTTTCCATTCAGAGCCAGATCATCAATCTGCTGAAGGATCTGCAGAAGAAGCTGAACCTGACCTATATGTTCATCGCCCACGACCTGAACATCGTGAAGTATATTTCCGACCGTATCGCGGTGATGTATCTGGGCAACCTGGTGGAGCTGGCCGACAGCGACGCCATCTATGCTGAAACCCTGCACCCCTACAGCCGGGCCCTGCTGTCCTCCGTGCCCATTCCGGATCCGGACAAGGAAGCCCAGAAGAAGGCCCAGGTGCTTTCCGGCGACGTGCCCAGCCCCATCAATCCCAAGCCGGGCTGCCCCTTCGCCAACCGCTGCCCCAACGCCACCGACCGGTGCCGTCAGGAGACCCCGGTGCTGCGGGAAGCGCGTCCTGGCCACTTTGTGGCTTGCCATCTGGTAAAATAAGGCGGAGAGCCGACCCTGGCAATTCGCGTTTTGAGATGGGGGTAAACAGTACCCTAACACCACGCGGAGGTACCTTCGCGAGAAAATGGGTTGTTTATAACTGTTAGCCTGCCCGCAGAGTGGAACCGCACATTGTGCGGCGCGAATTGCGTCAAGGCTTCCAGTGGTTTGTTTACTGGAACGCATATTTGCGCAGGAGAATAGACGACCTGACTATTTCCCTGCGAATTGGAAGCGGGCACTGCCCGTCAGCCTCCGGTTTTCGCCGGGGGCTGTTTTGCCGTTTTATCCTTTTATTTTCTCATTCCTTGTGTAGAAAGGATCTGTAAGCTATGACTATCAATGAAAAAATTGCAGCCCTGCGCGCCAAAATGGCCCAGGCTGGCGTGGACGCCCTGGTGATCCCCACCAGCGATCCTCACATGAGCGAGTACATCCCCGAGGCCTGGAAGGCCCGGAAGGAGTTTTCCGGTTTCACCGGTTCTGCTGGCACCCTGGTGGTGACCAAGGAGGAAAGCGGCCTGTGGACCGATGGCCGCTACTTTATCCAGGCGGAAAACCAGATTTCCGGCAGTGAGATCAAGCTGTTCCGGATGCGGGAAAAGGGCGTGCCCACAGTGGAGGAATATCTGGCCGATACCCAGGCTGGCAAAACCGTAGCAGTGGACGGCTCCATTTATCCCGCTTCCACAGGGCTGCTTCTCCAGGAAAAGCTGGAGAAGGTAGGGGCTTCCCTGGTCAGCGAAGATTTGGTTATGCCCGTGTGGCAGGACCGTCCGGAACTGCCCCACACTCCCGCTTATGTGCTGGATGTGAAGTATGCCGGTTTGACCCCGGCGGAAAAGCTGGCCCAGGTGCGGGAAGAGCTTTCCAAGCGGGGCGCTGACGCCCAGCTCTACAGCACCTTGGACTGCGCCAACTGGCTCTCCAATGTCCGGGCTTCGGATATTGCCTTTAACCCCTTCGCCACCTCCTATGTGCTGGTGCTCAAAGATGAAGCCCGCCTCTATCTGGATGCAGACCGTCTGAGCGAAGCGGATGCGGCTTCTTTGCAGGAAACCTTTACCCTGCGCCCCTATAATGCCATTACCGAAGATTTGGAAGGCGACTTGGGCGGCGCCAAGATGCTGGTGAATAAGGCCGGGATCAGCTACGACAACCTGCTCCGCCTGATGAAAAACGATAGTGTTTCCATTCAGTATGGCCCGGATGTAGTGACCCAGCTCAAGGGCGTCAAGAACCCCACCGAGCTGAAAAATATCCGGCAGGCCCATGTGTGGGACGGCGTGGCCCTGGCGAACTTCTGGGCAAAGCTCCAGAAGAAGCTGGAAGCAGGGGAGACCGTGACGGAATACGACGTGTGCGTTATGCTGGCCGCAGAGCGCGCCAAGATGCCCGAAAACCGCGGCGAGAGCTTTGACACCATCGCTGGTTACGGCCCCAACGCCGCCATGATGCACTATGCGCCCACTGCTGAAAAATCCGATGTGCTTCAGAAGAAGGGCTTTTTGCTCATTGATTCCGGCGGGCAGTACCTCACCGGCACCACCGATGTGACCCGCACCTTTGTGCTGGGCCCCATCACCGAGGAGGAGCGCACCGACTTCACCCGGGTGCTCAAGAGCCACATTCAGCTGGCCATGGCGGTATTCCCCGAGGGGACCAAGGACGGGATGCTGGACTGCCTGGCCCGCCAGCAGGTGTGGAAGTACGGCCTGGATTATCGCTGCGGCACCGGCCACGGCGTGGGCTTCTTTGCCGGCGTTCACGAAGGCCCCCAGAACTTCAGCCAGCGCTCTTCCGGCGTGCTGAAGGAGGGTATGACCATCACCGACGAGCCCGGCCTGTATATGGAGGGCCGCTACGGCATCCGCACGGAGAACCTGCTGGAAGTGGTGTTCTGGAAAGAGACCGAGTACGGCCGCTTCCTGAAGCTGGAGCCCATGACGCTGTTCCCCATTGACCGCAACGGCATTGATGTGGAGCTGATGACCCGGGAAGAGCTGGATTACCTCAATGAATATCACGCCAAGGTGTACGAGGCACTGGCGCCCCATGTGGAGCCGGAGACTCTGCTCTGGCTCAAGGAAGCCTGCAAACCTCTGTAAGGTATCCTGAAAAACCATAAAAGAAATCCCTTCGAGATACTGTCTCGAAGGGATTTTTGTTTGGGGATGATGCAGGGGGCCGGGTGCATAGGCGGGGTTGCGCCTTTCTGTCAGGCCTTCTCTGCGACGGCCCAGGTTTCGCATTGATGCCAGCTTGCCCGCGGACTGGGAGCGCATACTATGCGCCTTTCTCCAATTCCGCTTTCATTTTGGAAATGGTCTCATGGATTTTGGGCATGAGGGTGCTGGAGGTAATGTGCTGGGGACAGATGCCCTCGCACTTGCGGCATTTGCGGCAGGCATCTGCCTTGACGGTCAGGGCGTCGTACTTTTTGACAGTGTCCTCCCGAGAGTCATTGACAGTCTGGTTATAGATTTCGTAAATGCCGGGGATGTCCAGCCCAAAGGGACATGGCATACAGTATTCGCACTTGGTGCAGGGCACCAGGGCCATTTTCTGATAAACTTCCCGAGTCCGGGCCAGCATGGCCAGCTGCCCCTCGTCCAGCATCCCAATGTGGGAGCGGCTGGCGTATTCCAGGTTCTGGCGCACCATTTCCTCGTTTCCCATGCCGCTGAGGATAACAGAGACTTCCGGGCGGTTCCAGAGGAAATCCAGGGCCCATTCCACCGGGGAACGGTCCGGGGAGAGCTGCTCCTTCACCTGGGGGCTGAGGTTGGCCAGCTTGCCGCCCAGCAGGGGCTCCATAATCACCACGCCAAGGCCCTTGGCCGCGGCAGCTTCCAGGCCCCGGAGGGTTGCCTGGTTTTCTACGTCTATGTAGTTCATCTGGATTTGGCAGAAATCCCACTGGTCAAAACCGTTGAGGATTTCCAGGAAAGCGTCCTCGCTGTCGTGGAAAGAGAATCCCAGGAAGCGGATTTTTCCTTCGTCCCGGGCCTTCCTCATTTTGTCCAGCAGGCCGAAGGCTAGCACCTTGTTCCGCCAGGTGTTCCGGCTCAGGGCGTGGAGCAGATAGAAATCAATGTGGTCGGTTTGCAGGCGCTGGAGCTGATTTTCCAGAAAGATGTCAAAGTCCTCGGGCTTTTCCATAGCAAACACCGGCATTTTGGTGGCCAGGTTTACTTTATCCCGATAACCATCTTCCAGTGCTTTGCCCACCAAAGGCTCACTCTGTTGGTCGTGATAAAAATAGGCGGTGTCTACATAATTCATCCCCGCATCAATGGCGCTGCGGAGCATCCCGATGGCTTGGGCCTGGTCAATGGTTTTTCCGTCTTCCAGCAGGGGAAAGCGCATACAGCCAAATCCCAGCGCAGAAACGGAAACGCCGGTATTTCCCATTTTTCGATATTGCATGGCAAGGCTCCTCTCTTTTCCGCCGGCCTTCCGGCGGTTTCGAATTTGCGAACAGGACAATTTTATCACGGACAGAGGTATTTTTCAAGAAATTCTGCCCAGGCTCTGGAAAGCAGTTTTTCCACCAATCGACGTTGAATGTTGAAAGGAAAGATTTTGTCAAAAAATCCCACATCCGATTCCTTATTTCGACATGTTTTTCTGATTCCCCATGGTATAGTGATGGTGGAAACTGGCCGAACCGGACAGGGCCGGTGATTTTTCCCCTGGGACACTGGCCCTTAAAATCCAGGGGGGCCTTCGCCAATGCGGAGCGCTGCTGCCAGGAAAGGAGCACACTATGGAAAGAAAAGAAAATTTCGCGCGGGAATACACCCTTTTGTTCAATGGAATTACCGATACCATTGAGAACCTGGAAGCCCTTCTTCTCCGGTTAAAACGCCTGCAGTCTGAGGCGGAGGAGACCTTTGTAGCTGCCGGCGAATAAAGGGGGCTTCCTCGGGCTCCTTAAAGGAAAGTGGAAAATCGTAAACAGGAAATTCAATGCCAGGAATGTACATAACAGGAAATCGTCCGGTTCGGCCAACGCCATGCATTTTCCGGGAGAGAAGAGCCGCTTTCCTATGGGACAAAGCCCGAAAACAGAAGAGAAAGGGAGCGCAGCGGGGAATAGGCCCGCGGCGCTCTTTTTCCTTTGTTGGGGGAAGTGCTTGACAAATTCCTGGAAACCCTGTATTCTGTAAACCGGAAAAAGAAGGGGTGCTACGGCTGAGAGGGTCTTTGACCCAACCCATGAACCTGATCCGGGTAATGCCGGCGTAGGGAAAGGATTTGCTCGAAAGCAGATGATGGAATACGATGCGCCGGCTTCCCTGTTTTGAGGGGAGCCGGCGCTTTTGGTTTGCCGGAATCCCTTACAATTTCCAAATTATCTTGAGAGAAGGACGATGTGATTTGATGAACGACAAGACGCGAAAATTGACGGAAACCGCTTTGCTCATTGCTCTGGGCACCATTTTGAGCCTGATTCAGTTCCCGGGGCCTTGGGTAAACGGCGGCTCCATTACCCTGTGCAGCATGCTGCCCATCTGCATTATCGGCTACCGTTACGGGGTGCGCTGGGGCATCCTGGGCGGCGTGGTATACGGTCTGCTTCAGCTTCTGCTGGGAGTTAACGCCCTCAGGGGAATCAGCCTGGCCACCGTGGTGTTGTCTGTCCTGCTGGATTATTTGCTGGCCTTTGGCGTGCTGGGATTCTCCGGGCTTTTCCGCCGCAAGATTCAAAACCAGTCTGCGGCTTTTATGGCTGGGGCCGGAATTGCCATTGTGCTGCGGTTCTTGTGCCATTTTATTTCCGGAGCCTTTGTGTGGGATACCATTCTGGCAGATACCGGCCTGAACTGGGCGGGAATCCTTTATTCTTTCAACTACAATGGCTCTTATATGCTGCCGGAACTGGTGATTACTTTGGTGGCCGGAGCGATTCTGTGCCGGGTCTTTGATTTTAGCAAGCCCAATCCCATCCGCCGCAGAGCAAAATAAGAGAGAGTCTCAAAAGGGAATCAATATGGAAAACGCGCCTCTTTGGGGGTGCGTTTTTCTTTTGGAACCGCAAGTGGGGAAATAGGAAAAGAGGAATGAATTTCCCGGGTTCTCACCATACTAACGCTGATAGCTCCCGACAGCAGAAAATGAAGGCGCGGGATTTCATAAATCCTTTACAAATAAAAACTTGACAATTCCCGCGGAGAGTGGTAGAGTATAGACAAGGTTTAGCACTCGATTCAAAAGAGTGCTAAACTCAAGATAAAGAGGTGAGGAGAATGGAGCTGAGTGCCCGCAAGGAAAAAATCCTGGCGGCTGTAGTGGATGCCTATGTGGCCACCGGCGAGCCGGTAGGTTCCAAAGGAATCGCTGCCCAGTTGGGTGTCTCCTCTGCCACTATCCGCAACGAAATGGCGGAGCTTTCCCTGTTAGGCTTGCTGGAGCAGCCGCACACGTCTGCTGGCCGGGTTCCCTCCCAGAGAGGCTACCGGCTCTATGTAGACCATCTGATGGAGCCGGCTCCCATGCCTGTGCAGGAAAAACGCCTGATGGATTCCATGCTGATGACCAATGTAGGCGATCCGGAGCGGCTGCTGCTGAGCGCCACACAGGCTTTGGCTGGCGTGACCAAGTTTGCCGCAGTTTCCACCACACCAAGTGGAGGGACCGCGTATATCCGGGCGGTGCAGTTTGTACAGACCAGCCGCAGAACCGCTATGGTGTTGCTGATGTCTTCGGCGGGAACCATGAAAAACCGGGTGTTTCACTGTGATTTTGATTTGAATCCGGAGATGCTGCGGGTGTTTTTCCGCTTACTGAATGAAAAGCTGGTGAATAAGCCGGTAGCGGATATCACCCCAGCCTTTATCCAGTCTCTGGCGGTTTCCTTTGGAGATATGTCCATGCTCATGTCCTCCGCTTTGATGGCGGTGCTGGATGTGGCCCGGGATACCCGGGAGACCAATGTGTTCCAGAGCGGGCAGATGAACCTGCTCTTTTACCCCGAGTATGAGCGGGGAGCCGCCCGGCGGGTCATGGATTTTCTGGAGCGTCCCCGGGAACTGGCAGATTTGCTGGTGCAGGAACCGGGGAGTGTCCGGGCTCTCATCGGACAGGAAAGCCGGGTGCCGGAGCTGGCAGGTTCCAGCGTGGTGGTGGCCCGCTACGCAGTTGGCGGTCAGGACGCCGGAGCGCTGGCAGTGATTGGCCCCACCCGGATGAATTACCCAAGAGTGATATCCCATCTTTCCTATTTGTCTCAGTCTGTGAGCCAGCTGCTCACAGTGCTGATGTGGGAGGAATAGCAATAGAAGCAGCAGTGTGCTGAAAGGAGCGATCATTTTGGCAGAGGACTTCAAGACAGAGGATCAGGCAGCTCAGGAGCTGCAAAACGAACCTCCCCAGGAGGCTTCCACAGAGACCCCCGTCCAGGAAGCGCCGGTAGAGGAGGATAAGGAGCCCGAAGGGAAGAAATCCCGGAAGGTTTCCCGGAAAGAGTTGGAGGCGGTTCAGGCCGAGCTGGAAAAAACCCAGAAAGAACTGGCTGCCCTCAAAGACCAGTATTTGCGCACCAGAGCGGAGTATGACAACTTCCGCAAGCGCACCGAACGGGAAAAGGCCGCCATTTATGGTGACGGCACATCGGACACCATTAAGGGAATGCTCCCGGTGGCCGACAACCTGGAGCGGGCTTTGGCCCAGAAAGAATGCTCGGTAGAGGATTTGCGCAAGGGCGTGGAGATGGTGCAGACCCAGTTTATGGACTCCCTGAAAAAACTGGGGATTACGGAAATGGGCGCGGTAGGCGAGGAGTTTGACCCCAACCTTCACAACGCGGTTTCCCACATTGAGGACGAAAACCTGGAGGTCAACGTCATCAGCGCCGTTTATCAAAAGGGCTATATGCTGGGCGATAAAGTGGTGCGCCACGCCATGGTGCAGGTGGCCAATTAGTGAGAACCCAGTAATCCAAAACGCAATTTTATGATATAGATACATTCACCAGAGGAAGAAAGAACCAGACATTGGAGGTAATGAATTATGGCAAAGACAATTGGCATTGATCTTGGTACGACAAACTCCTGCGTAGCCGTTATCGAAGGCGGCGAACCCGTTGTAATCGCAAATGCGGAAGGCGCTCGCACCACCCCGTCTGTGGTGGCTTTCGCCAAGAATGGCGAGCGCATGGTGGGCCAGGTGGCAAAGCGCCAGGCTATCACCAACCCGGACCGCACCGTTTCTTCCATTAAGAGAGAAATGGGCACCAACTACAAAGTGAACATTGATGGCAAGCAGTACACGCCCCAGGAAATTTCCGCGATGATCCTGCAGAAGCTGAAGACCGACGCAGAGGCTTATCTGGGCGAGACCGTCACTTCCGCCGTTATCACCGTGCCTGCTTACTTCACCGACGCCCAGCGTCAGGCTACCAAGGACGCAGGTAAGATTGCCGGTCTGGATGTAAAGCGTATCATCAACGAGCCCACAGCTGCAGCTCTGTCCTATGGCATTGACAAGGGCGAAGAGCAGAAGGTCATGGTGTATGACCTGGGCGGCGGTACCTTCGATGTGTCCATTATCGAAATGGGCGACGGCGTGCAGGAAGTGCTGGCTACTGCTGGTAACAACCGTCTGGGCGGCGACGACTTCGATAAGCGCATTATGGATTGGCTGGTCAGCTCCTTCAAGGCCGAGACCGGCGTGGACCTGTCCGGCGACAAGATGGCTATGCAGCGCTTGAAGGAAGCCGCTGAAAAGGCAAAGATTGAGCTGTCCGGCATGACCACCGCCAACATCAACCTGCCCTTCATCACCGCTGACGCTACCGGCCCCAAGCACTTGGATATGACTCTGAGCCGTGCAAAGTTCAACGAGCTCACCAGCGACCTGGTGGAAAAGACCATGGGCCCTGTTCGTCAGGCTCTGTCCGACTCCGGCCTGTCCATTGGCGAAATCAATAAGGTTCTCATGGTGGGCGGTTCTTCCCGTATCCCCGCTGTCCAGGAGGCTGTAAAGAACTTCATCGGTAAGGACCCCTTCAAGGGCATCAACCCCGATGAGTGCGTGGCTATCGGTGCTGCTATCCAGGCCGGCGTTCTGGGCGGCGAAGTGGAAGGCATGCTGCTGCTGGACGTTACTCCCCTGTCTCTGGGCGTGGAGACCATGGGCGGCGTTATGACCAAGGTCATCGAGCGCAACACCACCATCCCCACCCGGAAGAGCCAGATTTTCTCCACCGCTGCCGACGGTCAGACCCAGGTAGAGGTCAACGTGCTCCAGGGCGAGCGTGAGTTTGCCCGGGACAACAAGCAGCTGGGCCTGTTCAAGCTGGACGGCATTGCTCCCGCTCCCCGCGGTATCCCTCAGATCGAAGTGACCTTCGACATCGACGCCAATGGCATTGTCAACGTGTCCGCTAAGGACCTGGGCACCGGCAAGGAGCAGCACATCACCATTTCTTCCAGCTCCAACATGAGCAAGGACGACATTGATAAGGCTGTCCGTGAGGCCGAGCAGTTTGCCGCTGAGGATAAGAAGCGCCGTGAAGAGGTGGACGCCAAGAACGCCGCCGAAAACCTGTGCTACACCGTGGAGAAGCTCATCAGCGAAAACGGCGACAAGATGGACGCTTCCGAGAAGAGCGACCTGGAAGCCAAGGTCAAGGTGCTGAAGGATGCCATGAACGCCAACAACATGGATTCCATCAAGTCTGCCAGCGACGACCTGCAGAAGGCCATGTATGCTGTCAGCGAGAAGCTCTATCAGAACGCCGCTCCCCAGCAGGGACCCCAGGCCGGCCCCGCTGACCAGGCTTCCGGTTCTGCTGGTGCTAATGGCGGCAATGTGTATGACGCTGACTTCAAGGATGTTGACGACAACAATAAGTAAATGATATGATAGTAAGGCCGTAAGATCGGCTTTTCAGGGCACGGGGCGGCGATGAGCTGCCCCATGCTTTGCGTTATAGAGATTTGTAAGTCCGCGCACAGCCGGAGGTTTTGGCAGGAAGCGCTCCTGCTTTATCGGGCGGAGAGCCGCTGACTGAGAGAAAGGAATGGGTAGATATGGCTGATAAAAGGGATTATTATGAGGTGATGGGAGTTCCCAAAAACGCCACGGAAGACGAGATCAAAAAGGCCTATCGTAAGCTGGCGAAAAAGTACCATCCCGACCTGAACCCTGGCGACAAGGAGGCCGAAGCCAAGTTTAAAGAAGTCAACGAGGCCTACGAGGTGTTGTCCGATAAGGATAAAAAGGCCCGGTACGACCAGTTTGGCCACGCGGGCGTGGACCCCAACTTTGGCGGCGGCGCCGGTGGGGGAGACCCCTTCGGCGGTATGGGCGTGGATTTTGGCGATATTTTCGACAGCTTCTTTGGGGGCGGGTTTGGCGGCGGCCGCCGCTCTAACCCCAATGCCCCCCGCCGCGGCGGCGACACCGAAGCCGTGGTGACCATCTCCTTTGAGGAGGCCGCCAAGGGCTGCAAGAAGAATGTCACATACCGGCAGATCGAGACCTGTAAGAGCTGCGGCGGTTCCGGCGCGGCCAAGGGCACCCAGCCCCAGACCTGCCCCCAGTGCGGCGGCACGGGCCAGGTGCGCATCAGCCAGCGCACGCCCTTTGGCGTGGTGCAGACTTCCCGGAGCTGCGACCGCTGCCGGGGTACTGGCCGGGTCATTGAGACCCCCTGTAAGGACTGTAACGGCACCGGGCGCATCCGCCATCAGAAGACCGTGGAAGTCACCATTCCCGCCGGTATCAACGACGAGCAGGTGCTGAACATTCCCGGCCACGGCGACGCCGGCCGCAACGGCGGCCCCAACGGCGATTTGCATGTGTATGTCACCGTGCGGCCCCACAGCCTCTTTGAGCGCCGGGGCAATGACGTTTGGTGTGAGATGCCCATTACCTTCACCCAAGCGGCCTTGGGCGCAGACGTCACTGTTCCCACCCTGGATGGCAAGGTCAGCTATCACGTTCACGAGGGCACCCAGCCCGGGGATGTGTTTAAGCTCAAGGGCAAGGGCATTCCCGTTTTGGGCGGCCGTGGCCGCGGCGACCAGTATGTCCGGGTCACCGTGGAGGTTCCCAGAAACCTCACCCAGAAGCAGAAGGAAATTCTGCGGGAATTTGAAAACGGCGTAGAGGAGAAGAGCTACCAGAAGCGCCGGAATTTTTTCGATAAATTAAAGGATATGTTCGACGAGCGGAAGTAAAGTACCTTTACGAAAACAGCATTCCTTCAGCGTCCCCAATGCAGGCGAAAGCCTGTGGCGGGGGCGCTTTTCCTTTTTGAAAGGAAATTTTTCTGCCCTCTTGACAAATACCCTATGGGGGTATATACTGTTCACAGATACCCCAAGGGGGTATTTAAAATATACCGGGAGGAATCTGCATGGAAGAAAAGAAACTGACTACAGCATCCCCGGCGGAGCCAGAGACTTGCTGCCGCCATAAATCCACCCCCCGAGAGGAAAAGGACCTGCGCCAGCTTCAAAACCGCCTGAAGCGGATGATGGGCCAGCTGGGGGGAATCTCCAAAATGTTGGAGGACAACCGCTATTGCGGGGATATCCTGGTGCAGGTAGCGGCGGTGGAGAGCGCTTTGCAGTCCTTTGGGTATCTGGTGCTTCAAAATCATCTGGAAACCTGCGTGGTGGAAGAGGTGCAGAAGGGGAATACCAAGATTATGGAGGAAGCTGTGGAGCTGATTAAGAAATTGAAGTAAGGAGGGATTTTCCGTGACGAAGGAAAAATACACCGTCACCGGCATGACCTGCGCTGCCTGCCAGGCCAACGTGACCCGGTGTGTCCAGAAGCTGGACGGGGTAGAGGACGTGGATGTGAGCCTGCTGGCCAACCAGATGACGGTATCCTATGATGAGACGAAAGTAGATCCGGAGAAAATCACCAGCGCCGTAGAAAAAATCGGCTATGGGGCTTTCCCGCAGGAGCAGCCTCAGGCTGGCAGCGGTAGCAAACAAAATTTTCGCAGCCAATGGCAGGAACGCACTGGCCGGGCTGAGGAAGAGCGGAAACACATGAAGAACCGGCTCATCGCCTCGGTGATTCTGCTGGTGCCCCTGATGTATGTGGCTATGGGCCACATGATGGGGCTGCCGGTTCCCGACTTTTTAGTGGGCACGGAAAACGCCATGATTTCTGCCCTGGTGCAGCTGCTCCTCACCATTCCGGTGCTGTTTATCAACCGGCACTTTTACCAGAACGGCCTGAAGTCTCTGGTACATTTTGCCCCCAATATGGATTCCCTGGTGGCCATTGGCTCTGGGGCCTCCCTGGTCTATGGGCTCTTTGCCATGTTCCGCATGGCTTACGGCTTCGGTCACGGAGATATGGCCTTGGTGGAGGAATACGCCCACGCTTTGTATTTTGAGTCCGCCGCCATGATTCTGACCCTGGTCACCGTAGGCAAATACCTGGAAGCCCGCTCCAAGTCCAAGACCTCCGATGCCCTGGGCAAGCTGGTGGATTTGGCTCCCAAAACAGCCGTGGTTCTCCGAGAGGGGGAAGAGTACACCATTCCCGCCGAGCAGGTTGTTGCCGGAGATACGGTGATTATCCGCCCCGGAGAGAGCATCCCGGTAGACGGCATCGTTTTAGAGGGACAGGGCTATGTGGACCAGTCCGCCATTACCGGGGAGAGCATCCCCGTGGAGAAGGGACCTGGGGATACGGTAATTTCCGCCACCATCAACAAAAACGGCGCCTTCCGCTTCCGGGCTTCCCGGGTTGGGGAGGACACCACCCTCTCCCAGATTATCCGGCTGGTGGACGAGGCCGGGAGCTCCAAGGCCCCCATTGCCCGGCTGGCGGATAAGGTCAGCGGTATTTTTGTCCCCGTGGTCATCGCCATTGCCATTGTCACGGCCATTGTGTGGATGATTGCTGGACAGGGATTTGAATTTGCCCTGTCCAACGCCATTTCCGTGTTGGTGATTTCCTGCCCCTGCGCCTTGGGGTTGGCCACCCCTGTGGCCATTATGGTGGGCACCGGCAAGGCCGCCGAAATGGGCATTCTTATTAAGTCCGCCGAGAGTCTGGAAAATCTCCACAATGTGGATACCATCGTGCTGGATAAGACCGGCACCATCACTTCCGGCCGCCCTGCCGTCACGGATATCCTGGTGTTGGAGCCGGGCCTGACAGAGAAAGACTTCTTAACCCAGGCCGCAGCGGCAGAAGTTGGCAGCGAGCATCCTCTGGCCCAGGCCGTAGTGGAACGGGCCAAGGGAGACGGCCTTTCCCTTCCCCAGGCACAAGACTTTGAAGCCGTAGCAGGTCGGGGAATTCGGGCTACCGTAGAAGGCCACAGCTATTTGGCGGGCAACGCCGCGTTTTTGAAGGAAAGCGGACTACCCGGTTGGGAAAACGCAGCTAGAGACCATATGGAACGCCTGGCCCGGGAAGGCAAGACCCCCTTGCTCTTTGTCCGAGATGGCAAGCTGGCCGGCATTATCGCCGTGGCGGATACTATCCGGGAAACCAGCCGGACCGCCATCCAACGGTTTGCCAAAATGGGCCTCCATGTGGTGATGCTTACCGGCGACAACAAAGTCACCGCTGAGGCCATCCGTCGGGAGCTGGATATTGAAGAGGCCATATCCGATGTGCTGCCTACGGAAAAAGAGGCCCATATCCGGGCTTTGCAGGAGAAGGGACGCAAGGTGGCCATGGTGGGCGACGGCATTAACGACGCCCCGGCCCTGATGCGGGCGGATATCGGCATTGCCATCGGCGCTGGCACGGACATTGCTATTGAGTCGGCGGATGTGGTGCTCATGAAGGACTCCCTGGAGGACGTGGCCGAGGCCATTGATTTGAGCCGGGCCGTGGTGCGGAACATCCACATGAACCTGTTCTGGGCCTTCTTCTACAATGTCCTGGGTATTCCTCTGGCTGCCGGCGTGCTGTATCCGGCCTTCCAGCTTCGGCTGAGCCCCATGATTGGCTCCGCCGCCATGAGCCTGAGTTCCGTTTGCGTAGTGACCAACGCCCTGCGCCTGCGGTTCTTCCATAAAAAGAAAGGAAGCGCATCCCTTCCGGAAGCGGAAGCGGTTCCTGCTCCCGAAACCATGAAAACTGCCGGGGAAGAGCCGGCAAAACAGAAAGGAATGGATGACATGAAAAAAGTATTGACCGTTGACGGTATGATGTGCGCTCACTGCCAGATGCATGTGCAGAAGGCTCTGGCCGGTGTAGATGGCGTGGAGAGCGCCCAGGTAGACCTGGAGAACAAGCTGGCCCACGTGACCCTCTCCAAGGACGTGCCGGACCAGGTGCTGATGGACGCCGTCACAGAGGCCGGCTATACGCCGGTGAGCTGCCAGGTCGAGTAAGAGCCGAAAAAACTGGATAAACCAGCACAGACCTGTATACATGAGGCCCTCACCGGAGAAATTTCTCGGTGAGGGCCTTTCTGGTTTTCCGCTGAGAGGCGAAATCCCTGCATAGCCTTTTCCAAACCTGCATACACATGGAACAAAAAGCATGTGGGGGGATTGGCGTGAAAGGTATCGTGGAAGAGCGGGCGGTGGAGTTGGGCAATTATATTTTAGAGAATCGCACCACTGTGCGGCGTGCCGCCAAAAAGTTTGGAGTCAGCAAGAGCACGGTTCACAAGGATGTGTCGGAACGGCTGCGGCGCGTCAATCCTCAGCTGTATCAGGAAGTGAAGGGGATTCTGGAAATCAACAAGGCTCAGCGCCATATTCGTGGAGGCCTGGCCACCAAGCGCAAATACGAGCTCCAACGGCGGAGATAACACAACAGCCCCCGCTCCTTCCCTTACATAGGGATTGGGGCGGGGGCTGCTGTGAAAATAAATTAGGAAAATGGTTGAATCAAAAAGGATCCTTGCAGACGATTGGAATGTTCCCCTTTACAGAGTCTGGGGCGCGGCCAGCATGGGCGCGCCGCAGTCCTCGGAATCAGGACATATATTATAGACGACCCCTTCTTTGGAAACCATGGAAATGGGGATAGAAGGGAGCATTTGATGGATGGTATCGACAAAGCCGTTGATAGGAGCCTCCGCCATGCCTGTGACCACATGGATGGCCCCCACTTGTTTGATGAAGCCCACTGTCATCAGGGCTGCCTCATCGTGAAAAAACACTGTCATTTCCGCGTGGGCATCCCGGGCGGTTTGGCGGAGATATTCCAGCTCTTCGCCGATTTGATACCCCAAAGAGGTGGGCTGAACCGAGAGCACCTGCAATTCCACCTGGTGGGCATCCGCCAACTGCCGGCCAGTGCGGATCAGTCGGTCGCAGTCCTTTTGGCCAGTGACGCAGACCAGAACAGACGTATGTTTTGGCAGTGTTTTTTTGTGGTTTTTCACCTTGCAGCCTCCTTTCCAAATAAAAAATAGTTTTGTGGGAATTTGTCGCCATTTGCTGGTATAACGGCGCGCTTCTGCTTAAATACACGGAAAGTATACCTAAGAAGTCGAAAAATTAGTATAATTCCCCTATATCAGTATATTCCTTTTTGAATATTTTATGGTAACGGGCAATGTATAAAATGTTAATATTTTTTGAACGGGAAAACGAGAACAATCGAGCTTTCCGAGACCTCGCCAAGGAGTTTTTTTAGGGGAATTTCAGGGCAATTTATCGAAATTTTTCTTTCTCAGCTTTTTGGCTAGGGTGCGTCCCCGCTTTTTGTCCGCGTAGATGGTGCGCTCTGTGACGATAGTGCCGCCCCGCTCAAACATTTCGTTGAGCATGGAAAAGTAGCTGCCCGGGGTGGCGATGGCGTTGACCCGGAGGATGTCCAGGCCGGCGGGGCCGATAATGGTATCGGCCAGCTGGACGCAGTTGGTGTTGATGGCGAAGTATTTCCGGAAGGGCCCGGACTTCACTTTAAAAATTTTAGCGCCGGTGGCCTTGACCAAACGGCTGGCAGGGTCGGGACCCTTGCGCTTGACCGTCAGGCCGGCCTGTTTCTTTTCCCAGTCGCTCTGCCAGGGAACCAGGACCTGAGAGAGCTCCCGGAGTTTGGCCTCCACAATTTCACGCTCCCGGTGGGTAATGTGCAGACCAAAGCCCACCAGTACCTTGCGTTCAAAGGACAGGCAGTGGCGCAGGTAGGGCCCGGCCGGGGCCACTGCCACCGTGCCGTCGCTGACCATTCCGAAAAACCGGTGGGAATGATGGTCGTAGCAGCCATAGGAGTACACGGTATCGTCCAAACGGATATCTACATGGCCCATACGGCCAAAGCCCTGGTCGGAAAGATGGATAAACACCTCCAGGGCAGGCTTTCCCTCCCCGGGTTCCTGGGTCTCCCGGAGAACGCCGCCTTTATCCTGATGGGTGAGGAAGTACTGATTGAATTCATCAATGAGCCGGCTAGGCAAAAAGGCCGTTACAAACATAGGCAGGGCAATACGAACTTTTCGCTTCACCCGGTCTCCCAGCTGGTTGGACAAAAACAGGTTGGAAACAAAATCCACGAGGAGGGAGGCGGCGTAGAGAATCAAATAAAGGCCTGCCAGACTGAAAACCGTGGGCAGCTGCATAGAGGGGTCTGCTATCAGGAGCACGCCGAAAACCAGGGAAAGCAGGGAAGCGAAGCTGTTGCGGAATTTTCCCGGCAAGTTTTCCACCCAACACTGGGCGGCAATAGCACCTCGGGCCAGGCCGCTGAGGAGAAACCACAAACCGAACACAATCCCCGCCGGCAGGGTAAAGATGGCGGGATATACCGCCGCCAAAACAGCCAGAAGGCCAAATCCCGCCAGGGAGAGGATAGCCGGCAGGGGCTTCCCCTCTGGCAGAAGCTGCAAAAACCGGGCAATACCAGCAATAGACAAAGCCCCTGCGGCGGCTATCTGCAAAAACTGGAAGGCCAGAGAGCCGTCTGCCAAAGTGAGGATGCCAAAGGCCAGGAACAGCACCGCCTGCAGGAGTTCCAGCCAAGGTCCGGCGGCAGAGGCCCACTTTTTGGGATGAAAAAATTGGCGCATGAGGGCGTTCTCTCCTTAAATTTATATCAAATATCCGTCTCAGCCCGGTTGATACCGCTTGGAGCGAAAATGGACGTCGTACCGGCGCACCATGTCCCAGAAGGCCGGGGAGTGGTCGTGGTGCACCAGGTGGCACAGCTCATGAACCACCACCGAATCGATAAATTCCGGCGGCTGCTCTGCCAGCAGGAAGGAAAAATGCACCTTCCCAGTGGAGGAACAGCTCCCCCAGCGCTTTTGGGCGGAGGTGACGCTGACAGAGGTAGGGGTGACCCCCATGAGCCGGGCGAAGTGCTCCACCCGGGGGCGCACCCGCTCCAGGGTCCGGGCCTTCATTTGGGCGATTTCCGCCGGGGAATAGGTGCGGGGCGGCGCAAGCTGGGCCATGCGGGCCTGTTTTTCCGCAATCCAGCTTTCCTTTTGCCGGAGAAACGCTTCAATTTGCGGAACGCTCATGCGCAGCGGCGCGCGCACCCGGAGAGCGCCGCCGGGAAGCACGGAGATTTCCAGGGTTTTCCGCCGGGAGCGAATGAGTTCATATTCCACAGGGGGCCTCCTTTGCAAAACAGACGGTTTGATGTATAATGACTTCTGACAGTAGTATAACACAAAACCGCCAGAACAGCATCCTTTTTCCACAGGGAAGCTGCCGGCAGTTAAAAAATTCGCGAAAGAAGTGACCCGAATGATCTGCCTGCAAAGAGAAAGAGCGCAGAAAGTGATGGAAGCCATGAAATCCCAGGGGTTTTCTCAAATGCTGGTCAGCTCCACGGAGTCGGTTTATTACCTCACCGGCCTGTGGATGGAGCCCATGGAGCGTTTGCTGGCCCTGTATCTCAACACCGACGGCCAGTGTGTGCTGTTCGGCAACGCCCTGTTTGGGGTGACCCAGGCCCGGGGAATGGAGCTGCAAATCCACACCGACGATGATGACCCGGTGGCGGACATCGCCAAAACCGTGGCGGATGGCCCGCTGGGGGTGGACAAGGATTGGCCCAGCCGGTTTTTGCTGCGGCTCATGGAGCTGCGGCCCCAGGTGCGCCCCATGGTGGGGTCCGCGCCGGTGGACGAGGCCCGGAAGCAGAAGGACGAGACAGAGCGCCAGGCCATGCGGGCGGCCTCTGCGGTGAATGACCAGGTCATGGCCCAGATCATCGGGGAACTGCGGGAAGGGGTCACAGAGGCGGAGATGGCCGCCCGGGTGGAGGCCCTGTTCCGGGAGCACGGCGGGGAGCGCTCCAACGAGGGCCAGCTGGTGTGCTTTGGCGCCAACGGCGCAGACCCCCACCACGCCCCGGTAAACGACACCCTCAAGGCCGGGGACAGTGTGGTGCTGGACATCTTCAACCCCATCGGCCGCTATTGGTGCGACATGACCCGCACGGTGTTCTGGAAAGAGGTTTCCCAGGAGCAGCGCCGGGTATATGAGACGGTGAAGGCGGCCAACCTGGCGGCGGAGGCCGTAATCCGCCCGGGGGTCAAGCTGTGCGACGTGGACCGGGCGGCCCGGCAGGTCATTGAAGGGGCGGGCTACGGCCCCTATTTTACCCACCGGCTGGGCCACGGCTGCGGCCTTTCCTGCCATGAGCCCCCGGACAACAGCGCTTCCAGTTTGGCCATTGCCCAGCCGGGGATGGTGTTCTCCGTGGAGCCGGGAATTTATCTGCCGGGAAAATTCGGCGTGCGGATTGAGGATTTGGTGTTGGTGACGGAAACCGGCTGTGAGGTGCTGAATCACTATTCCAAAGACTTGCAAGTTCTGGAATAACCAGGCTAAGCCTGGACGCAGGCCGCGAGGAAACTGGGTGTAAAAAACGACCTCGCCCCCGCGTAAGCGGGCAGGCGGGAATTTTATCGATAAGGAAGGAATGCACATGAAAATTGGACTGGTACTGGAAGGCGGCGGGATGCGCGGCCTGTATACCGCCGGGGTGCTGGATACCCTGATGGCGGAAAACTGGCGGCCCCACTATGTGGTGGGGGTCTCCGCCGGGGCCTGCCACGCCGCCTCCTTTGTCAGCGGCCAGCGGGGGCGGGCCTACCGCACCAATATGGATTATCTGGGGGACAGCCGCTATTTGAGCTTTCGGAACTATCTGAAAACCGGCTCTCTCTTCGGCATGAAGTTCATCTTTGAGACCGTCCCCGACCACCTGGACCCCTATGATTACGAGGCCATGCTGGCCTCCCCCATAGACTATGAAATCGGCGTCACAGATGTGGATACCGGGAAAGGGGTGTTCTATTCCAAAGAGGCCCTGTACCACGACTGCACCCTGCTGTCGGCCTCTTCCTCCATTCCGGTGTTTTCCCCCATTGTGGAGTACCAGGGACACCGCTTCCTGGACGGCGGCGTGGCCGCGCCCATCCCCGTGGAGCGGGCCCTGGAAAAGGGCTGCGATTTCATTGTGGCGGTGCTCACCCGGGACCGCCAGTATGTGAAGAAGCCCGAGAGCTTCCGGCATGTCTATCAGCGGGTGTTCCGGAAATATCCCCATATGATGCAGGCCCTGGACAACCGCCATAAAGTCTATGGAAAATCCCGTGAGCTCCTTTTCCGGCTGGAAAAGCAGGGGAAGGCTCTAGTCATCGCCCCGGAAACCCCGGTTCTTCTGAGCCGGTTTGAGAAGGACCGGGACAAGCTCAACGCCCTCTACGTCCAGGGCCAGCAGGAGTGCCGCCGCTTGGTGGACGCCGGGAAGCTCCCTCCTTCTGCGGGGAAGCAACAGGAGGGCTGAACTTGGGACTGCTGAAAAAATGGCTCCGGAAGCCGGAGCGGGAAATCACCATTCATGAGACGCTGCTGGTGGGCATCTGTCTGGCCGCTGCCGGCGGGTTTCTGGACGCCTATACCTATACCCTGCGGGGCGGGGTGTTCGCCAACGCCCAAACCGGGAATCTGGTGCTCCTGGCCCTGCGGGCCGCCCAGGGGGATTGGCAGGGGGCCTTTTACTATGTTATCCCGGTGCTGGCCTTTTTCTGCGGCATCCTTCTCACCGAGACCATCAAGCTGCGGACCTCAGACCGGCATTTTCTTCTGTGGCAGCACTTCTCCCTGCTGGTGGAGATGGCGTTGCTGGCGGTGGTGGGCTTTTTGCCCCTGTCTGTCCCGGATGCGGTGGTGAATGTGACCATCTCCTTTGTGTGTTCCGTCCAGGTGCAGAGCTTCCGTAAAACCCGGGGCCTGCCCTATGCTACCACCATGTGTACCGGCAACCTGCGCTCCGCCGCCGACTGCTTTTCGGTGTTCCTCTTTCAGAAGGACCCCCTGGCCCTGCGCAGCTGCCTGCGGTATTTGCTGATTATTTTCTGCTTCTGCGCCGGGGCGGCGGCGGGAGCCGGCTGCTCCCGGTGGCTGGGAGCCGGGGCTGTGTGGCTCTGCTGCGGCGCTTTGGGGTTGGTATTTGCGGTCATGGCTTTGGGAAAAAAGGCCCTGGCCCAGATGTAAATTCTTTTGGCAAAAGAGACTGGACATTTTGTGCGTTTTTTGAGACATTAGCGCAAAAACCGTTGCAAATTTTTGTGTCTTGAAGTATCATAAAAGTTAGAATAGATGTCCGTACACTCTACGGAAAAGGAGCGTTTTGGGCCTGGCCCATGGCTCCGAGTATTTTTATATTTTCAAGGAGGAGATATCCATGAATAACATTCCTCAGGTCAAGCTGGGCATTATCGCCGTCAGCCGTGACTGCTTTGTGATTTCCCTTTCTGAGCGCCGCCGCGCCGATATCGTCAAGGCCTACAGTGCCAAGGGTGGGGAGATTGTAGAGGTCAAAACCACCGTTGAAAACGAGAAGGATATGCTGGCGGCCGTGGCCGAGGCCAAGGAAGCCGGATGTAATGCCCTGGTGGTCTTTTTGGGCAACTTTGGCCCCGAGACCCCGGAAACCCTCATTGCCAAGGAGTTCACCGGCCCGGTGATGTATGTGGCCGCTGCAGAAGAGAGCGGCGACGACCTGATTAACGGCCGCGGCGACGCTTACTGCGGCATGCTCAACTGCTCCTACAACCTGGGCCTGCGCAAGCTCAAGGCTGTCATCCCCGAGTATCCCGTGGGCACCGCCGACGAGATTGCCGACATGATTGCCGACTTCGTCCCCGTGGCCCGTACCCTCATCGGCCTGTCCAGCCTGAAGGTCATCACCTTCGGCCCCCGTCCCCAGGACTTCTTCGCCTGCAACGCCCCCATTAAGCCCCTGTATGACCTGGGCATTGAGGTGCAGGAAAACAGCGAGCTGGACCTGCTGGTAGCCTATCGCGCCCACAAGGACGACGAGCGCATCCCCGCCGTGGTGGAGGACATGGCCGCAGAGCTGGGGGTCAAGGGCAACCAGTACCCCGACCTGCTGCCCCGGATGGCGCAGTTTGAGCTGACCCTGCTGGATTGGGCAGAGGAGAACAAGGGCTCCCGGGACTATGTGGTGTTTGCTGACAAGTGCTGGCCGGCCTTCCCCAGCGAGTTTGGCTTTGAGCCCTGCTATGTGAATTCCCGCCTTACTGCCAAGGGCATCCCCGTGGCCTGCGAGGTGGACATCTACGGCGCTGTCAGCGAGTACATCGGCGCCTGCGTCACCGGCGACGCCGTAACCCTGCTGGATATCAACAATTCCGTCCCCGCCGACCTGTATGCCCAGGATATTCAGGGCAAGTTCCCCTATGGCCCCAGAGACGTGTTCATGGGCTTCCACTGCGGCAACACCCCCATCTGCAAGCTCTGCGAGGACCGCGCTGTGAAATATCAGCTTATCCAGAACCGTTTGCTGGAAGACGGCGGCGAGCCGGACTTCACCCGCGGCACCCTGGAGGGCGACATTGCCGCCGGCCAGATCACCTTCTTCCGGCTCCAGAGTGGCGCCGACGGCACCCTCCACAGCTACATCGCCCAGGGCGAGGTACTCCCGGTGCCCACCCGTTCCTTCGGCGGCATCGGTATTTTCGCCATCCCGGAGATGGGCCGCTTCTACCGCCATGTGCTGATCAGCAAGCGGTATCCCCATCACGGCGCCGTGGCCTTCGGCCATGTGGGCAAGGCCCTGTACACCATTTTTAACTATCTGGGCGTGGAAGACATCTCCTTCAACCAGCCCAAGGGCATGCTGTACAAGGACGAGAACCCCTTTGCTTAATTTCATATCTGCATAACAGAACCGGCGGAAGCATGAGGCTCCCGCCGGTTTTTTGCGCGTATTTTTCCTTTTCCAGAAATGCCAAAGGGCGGAGGAAAATCCCCTCCGCCCTTTGTAGGCTCATAAAGCCAAATGTGATTTAGTTGTTATCAGGCCGTATGGCTCTTCTTTCTGCGGGAAACGAAGAACACGACGCCGGCGGTGACAATCAGCGCGCCGCCCACAATGGAGAACAGGGTGGTGCCCATGCCGCCGGTGTGGGGGATGAGGGAGTTGGCGAATTTTACGCTAATGGGTGCGTCTGTAGAAGTGTCCGTGTCAATAGTAATCGGCAGTTCCGTATCACTCTTTACGTATCCATCAGGAGCTTTAGTTTCTTGCAAGGTGTATTCGCCATCATCCAGTCCGTTAAAGTAGGCGTAGCCATCATTGCCGGATGTTGCGGTATATGTTTCACCATTGGGTCCTTTCAACGTAAATTCAGCGCCGGACAGGCCCTTAGTCTCATCGGCTTGATCATACTTAAAGATCTTAATCGCATAGGTTTTTACATTTACAGTATCCTCTTCAGTTTCCCCGCCTTCATAAGTAACCCATGCGGTATTGGGATAAGTACCAGTTACGACATCTTTATTCAATGTAGCGGTGTAGGTTACCACGATAGGCGCGGATTTAGCAATATCTTCATCTGTAATGACACCAGCTTCATACAGAGCAGCCAAATCCAGCTCGATTTCAAAGGTACAGCCATCTGTCAAATCATCGTCATCGGCCTTAGTCAATGTATAGGTAAGATTTACATCATTGTTAGTACCTTCACGGTCAAGAACGACGTTAAAGTTATCGGGATCTTCCAAGTTTTTATGCATGACATCGTGGAAGGTCAGGATGTATTCACCACTGTTCGGCAACGCTCTGGTTGTGATTTCCGGAGGGTCAACCGGATCGGGCTTCAAATAGTTGGTGAGGTCTTCCGGCACATTGGAAGTCAGCTTGAAGTTAATGGTTTCACCAGCCTCTGCGCCCACGGAATCCTTCTCCCAGGATTTATCATCGTTATCCATGACTTGCTTGTCCAGGCCGGGGTAACTAACTTTGTCCACAGCATTTTTCCCATGGGCGGCTTTCAGGGCCTTCAGGCCGGTTATTGTGGTATCATTGCATTCTACAATGTGGTTATCTTCTTCGTTTTCAGCATGAGCTTGCCAACGAGCATCTGCCGCATCATTATACCAACCATCAATCATATGCTCGCAGTCGTCCAGAACCCAGTCGGAGCCGACTTTGCCGAAGGTCAGAGAGGGGCCATTTACGCCTTCAGAAACATAAATATCGTCGCCGCCTTTGGTAGCGTGGTTGTTGTAAATTTTCGCGTCGGCGGGAATAACTACAGTCGGATCATAGTTAGCTCCATAACCAACATAGAGACCACCGCCATAGCCATCGAGTAAAGTATTGGATACTTCGTTATTCATAATCTCCAACACTGCGCCGTTTGCCACATTTAAGTTGCCCTGACGTACATAAAGGCCGGTGTTGTGGTTGTTGTTGATATACAGCTTGCTAGTGCCGTCAACAGTGAAAGTTTCATTGTTATATAGGCGCATACCAGCATATCCGGCGAGAGAACCATAGGCATTTTTAGTAACGGTTACAATAGAGTTATTGGAGATAGTCATATCGCGTCCTACGGCGATACCCATGTAAGCATTATTATTAGCGGTTACAGTGGAATTAGAGATAAACAAATCGCCTGTAGAAAGCCCATGGCTGGCGTTATTACTAAAGTCTACAGTAGAATCTGTAATATTAAAGTGAGCGCCATTGGAGCCACTGGTGGTGCTATCAATTACCTGAACATCGCTATTGTCAATAGTAACATTCCACGTACCAATAATGCCACCACGGTTATGATCAGAAGTGTAGGTAGAATCAATAATTTCCAAATAACTATTAGCCTGCCCACCCCATTCAATAGCATCTTCCGGGAAGTCGGTAATATTCAACTGAGAATTATTCAGCGTAATAGTGCCACCGCAACTATCGTAATAAATGGCATGGAGGCGATTAGTAGCACCAGTGTTTGTCATATTGATGGCGGAATTATTAAAAGTAAAATTCACGTAATCATCGGTCAGTGCGACACCAGAAGCATCTTTACCACCATTGATGTAGAATAAACCAAGGTCGGAAGTATAAGTTGGATTCTCAATTTCAATGGTATAATTGAAATTGAGAATAATGTTGTTAAATGTCAATTCACGTCCCGCAGTGAACCCATATCGTACATTGGTAGAAGTAACGGTATGATTTTGCCCGTCAATGGTAATGGACTTGTCCAGCGTTTTGCTAAGAGTGGCATCACCCAGCAAAGTAATCGTGTCACCGTCCGATGCCGCCGCGATAGCATCATCCAGCGTGGCATAGGTTTTGTTGCCAATCTGTGCCACGTCCCCTTCCGCCGCCATGGCGCTGAGAGGCAGCATGGAGATGACCATAGCCGCAGCCATCACCCATGACAAGAACCGCTTTGCGAACTTTTTCTTCATTTTGCAGGTCTCCCTTCCTTTTTTGTGACTGGCGCTGCCGTTCTCTGAATCCTTCTTCATAGAATGCCGCAAGGGTTCAACGGAAAGTATACCTTACCGTTCACCGGTTTTTGATCCTTAAAACGAGTGAAAACCGGTATTTTTTTGTAAAAATAGCACAAACGGAAAAGTATGCTTTCTTTGGAGCGGGACAGCACAGTCCACTTTTTATAAAGAGTGTAGCACGAAAAAGGAAAAAATTCAATATATAATTTCGTTTTTTTTGGAGAAGAAAACGAATATAAAGCGGAGCATAGAACTACCTTTATAAAAGGGAATAAAGGGCCACCCCGGCCACCCCGGCCCCGCACATGACCCAAATGGGGTTCAGCTTCCAGATGCGCAGGACGATAAAGGCCGCCAGGAAGATTCCCACGGCAATCCAGTCCACCGCGTTGGCAGAGAGGATAATTTCCCCCGCCGGAAAGAAAGAACTGACAAGAATGGACACCCCCGCTGCGGCAATGAGGGCCACTACCGCCGGCTGCAAGCCCTTGAGGGTTCCCTGGACCATGGTCAGGTTCCGGTACTTGTAGTAGATATAGGCCAGGGTCAACACAATAATGCAGGAGGGGAACACGCACCCCAGGGTGGCTACCACCGCCCCGGCCAGGCCGGCAATGCGGATGCCCACAAAGGTAGCGGCGTTGATGGCAATGGGGCCGGGGGTCATCTGAGAGATGGTGATAATGTCGGAGAACTCCGTCATGGTCATCCAGCCGTATTGATCCACTACCTGTGCCTGGATCAAGGGCAGGGCCGCATAGCCGCCCCCAATGCTGAACAGGCCAATCTGGAAAAAGCTCCAGAAAAGCTCTAAAAAAGTAATCATTTGCCAGCCTCTCCTTTCCCTTTTTTCTTTTCGGCCCGTTCCCGGCGCCAGGTGTCTACAGCGCCGATCACCGCGCAGACCAGAATAATGAGCACCACGTTCCAGTCAAAGAAGCACGACGCCACAAAGGCTCCCACCAGCATAATTACCGGCAGTACCCGGCGGAGCTTGAGGACGTTCCAGCCCATGGACACCACCACGTCGCAGATGACGGCGGCCACGCCGGCCTGCATGCCCTTCATCACCAAGTCCACCACCCAGTTGTCTCGAAACTGGGCGTAAAACAGGGAGACTATTGATAAAATAATAAAGGGCGGCAGCACCGTGGCCAGCATGGAGAGCAGAGCTCCAGGAATTCCCGCCACCCGGTAGCCCACCAGCACCGCGGCGTTCACCGCCATGGCCCCGGGGGTGGACTGGGCGATGGCCGTCAAATCCAGCATTTCGTCATCCTCAATCCAGTGCCGGTGCAGGACGAATTCCCGGCGCATCAGAGGCACAATCACGTAGCCGCCTCCAAAGGTAAAGGCACTGAGCCGGAAGGTGGCCCAAAAGAGCTTCCAGTAGAGGCCCTTTTCCTTGACTTTTTTCGTTTCCATTGTTCCAACCAACCCTTTCTGATTCCTCTTGGTATTCCTATTGTACCTCTTGTCATTCAATAATAAAAATACTATTATAATATAAAAACCATATGATTTTTATTATGATTGGGGGACAAAGACCATGACACTGCGGCATATCCGGATTTTCCTGGCAGTGTGTGCCAATGACTGCAACGTGACCCGGGCGGCGGAATCCCTGTATATGGCCCAGCCGGCAGTGAGCGCTGCGGTGCGGGAATTGGAGGAATACTACGGCGTGAAGCTCTTTGACCGGATCTCCCGGCGGCTGTACCTCACCGAAGCGGGGAAGCGATTCCAGCAGTACGCCAGCCATGTGGCCTCCCTGTTCGACGATATGGAGAAGGAAATGCGGGATTGGGAAGCCCTGGGGATGCTGCGCATCGGGGCCAGCATTACCATCGGCTCCTGGCTCCTGCCGGGCTATGTGAAGCGCTTTTCCGAAAAATATCCGGGTATGGATGTGCGGGTATCGGTAGAGCAGTCGGAACGGCTGGAAAAACGCCTGTTAAATAACGAGCTGGATTTTGCCTTAATGGAAGGTGTAGTCCACGAACCGGGGCTTATCGGGGAAGAATACATGGAGGATGTCCTTCTGCCGGTGTGCGGCGCGGAGGGGCCCTTCCAGCCCTGGCAGACGGTTTCCCAAGAGGAATTCCAGCAGCAGAGATTCCTTTTGCGGGAGCGGGGCAGCGGCACCCGGGAGATTTTCGACAGCGTGACCCAGGCGGCGGGCTTCTCCATCCGTCCTGTGTGGGAGAGCGCCAGCAATACCGCCCTGCTCAACGCGGCCAGCGCCGGCCTGGGGGTGACGGTGCTTTCCGGCTGGCTTATGGAGGGGCCGGCGGCCCAGGGGCTGCTGCATCCCTTCCAAGTGGAGGGGCTTCGGTTCGTCCGGCAGTTTCGTATCGTCTACCATAAAAATAAATATATTTCTCAGGCAGCCCGGGACTTTATGGCCCTCTGTCAAGAGAAGCTCCCTGTGTCACCCCTTGCGGCCAAGGAAGAAAAGGAGTAGAATCAACACAGGAATCCATTTGCGAAAGGAAGTTTTTATGATGCAGCCTGTTTTGGAACGCTTTTTGCGGTATGTACAGTACGACACCACCTCCAGCGAGGAGAGCAGCGCTTGCCCCAGCACTCCGGGGCAGCTGGTCTTTGCGGAGGTTTTGCAGAAAGAATTAGAGGAGCTGGGGGTTTCCAACGTCCGCTCCCAGAACGCCTATGTTTACGGGGAAATTCCCGCCACGCCCGGCTGTGAGCAGGAACCGGCCATTGGATTCATTGCCCACCTGGACACAGCCCCGGCAGCCAGCGGCGCTAACGTGCGTCCCCGGGTGGTGGAATATCAGGGCGGGGACATCGTTCTCAACGAGGAAGGCCCAGTGGTCATGAAGGAAGCGGACTTCCCTTATCTGGCCGATTATCAGGGCCAGGCGCTGGTGGTCACCGACGGCACCACCCTCCTGGGGGCCGATGACAAGGCCGGTGTGGCGGAGATTATGACGGCGGCGGAGCGGCTGCTCCAGGGAGACATCCCTCACGGGAAAATCTGCATTGCCTTTACCCCGGACGAGGAAGTGGGCCGGGGCGCCGACCACTTTGACGTGGCAGGATTTGGAGCAGAATATGCCTACACCGTAGACGGCGGTGATTTGGGAGACATCAACTATGAGAGCTTCAACGCCGCGGATTTGAAGGTCATCATCCACGGCCGGAGCATCCACCCCGGTTCCGCCAAGGGCAAAATGCGCAACGCCCTGCTTCTGGGCATGGAGTTCCACGGGATGCTGCCGGTGGAAGAAAACCCCATGTACACTGAGGGCTATGAGGGCTTCTATCATCTGGAAGGCATGCAGGGCAATGAGGAAACCGCCCAGCTCCACTATATTGTCCGGGACCACGACCGGGAAAAATTCGCTCAGAAAAAGGAGCGGGTAGAAAAAATCGCCGCTTATCTCAACGACAAGTACGGCGATGGGACCATGGTTCTGGAAATGGCCGACAGCTATTATAATATGAAAGAGAAGCTGGAAGACCGGAAAGAGATTCTGCTCCGGGCCCAGGAAGCTTTCCGGGCCTGCGGCGTGGAACCCTACTCCACTCCTATTCGGGGCGGCACCGACGGCTCCCGGCTCTCCTTTATGGGACTGCCCTGTCCCAACCTCTCCACTGGCGGGGCTAACGGCCACGGCCGGTTTGAGTTTGCCTCTGTCCCCGCCATGGAGAAAATGGTGGAAGTGTTGGTGGAGATGGCCCGGCCGTTCCGTCCGGAAGCCTAAAGCCGTCAGGGATGGAGGAATTCCTCTGGGGAAACGCCGTAAACTTCCCGGAGCAGGCAGTCCCGGCAGCGGCGGAAGGCTTCCTTCGACAGGGCTCCAGGCCAGCTCATGAGAAGCAGGGGGATGGGTTCCTGCCCGGGCTGCATGGCGGGCTGCCAATAGGAAAAGGAATTGAGAGTAAACCCTGCCCGCTGGTAAAAGCCAATGCGCCGCTGGGCGATGGCGGTTTCCGGGGGTTCCACTTCCAGTACTACCGGGGTTTCCGATTCCCCGGCCCAGCGCAGGAGGGCTTTGGTTCCGATACCCTTGCCACGGGCGTTCTCGTTGACGGCGAAGTGCTCACAGAAGCGGAATTCCCCGAAATCCCATACGCCCAGGAATCCCAGGAACTGACCATCTTCCTCTAAAATCCGATAGCTGTACACATCTTTTTCCAAAAGGGCCGCCTGGCCCTGGCGGGTGCGGCGCTCGGACTGGGGGAAGGCCTGTTCCATCAGGGAGAAAACCGCCTCAAAGGATTCTCTCCCGCCGGTTTTTATCAAAAATTCCGTATCCTTTTTCATGAAAATCCTCTCCTTTTATGAAAAGTGTTGATTTCCATAAGGATACCGGATTCTCGATAGGCTTGTCAACTGCCGGAGAAAATTCCAGGAAAAGAGAATTTTTAGTTGTAATTCGTGGGGCTTTCGTGTATGATAGGAATGATGTTTCCCGAAAATTGTGAAGAATTTTGTAGGAGGTAGTTTTCTCTATGCAGAAAAAAGGCTTTTTCCGCCTTTTGACCGTTGCAGCGGTTTTAATTTTTGTGATTTCAGCATGCTGCCTGACGGTTTTAGGCTATGAACCCGATACGATCCAGCCCTTGACCGAAACCACCACCAGCAGTGAGGGCGAGACCAGCCCGCCCAGCTCTGAATCCCCGGTGACTACGCCGGAACCGCCGGAAACCTCGAGTTCCGAGGGAGAAGAATCTAGCAGTACCAGCAGTTCTCAGGGAGGAGATACTTCCAGCGAAAGTTCTGTGAGCAGTGATGTTGAGGAACCGGACGAATCCGGAAATTCGGGAAATTCAGGTGACAATACTGGGGGAAATACCGGTAATACCGGTGGCGGCACAGGCGGTGGATATGACTCCAGTGATGATGAGCCTGCTTATGAAGAGCCCAGCTATGACCCCGATTACGGCAACAGCGTCAGTGAACCCACTGTCAGCGTGCCTGCCGGCTCCAATTTTAACGACGATGATAACAGCGACCTGGTGGACGACGGTTCGGTAGTCAGCGGCCTGCCTGCCGGGGAAGCCAGCGATTCCTCGGAAGAGTCTTCTTCAGAATCGGAGGAATCCTCTCAGCCGGAGAGCACCGGTAACGGCGGCAGCAGCATTTTGCTGATAGCAGGGATCGTGCTCATTGTGCTGGGCGTCGGCGGCCTGGGTACTGTGGTCTATTTGCAGTTTATCCGTCCCAAGATGAAGGCGAAAAAGGCGGAAGCCGATAGCAGCCCCTTTGTGGAGGACGACATTGACGGCTACAACGTGACTCCGGAGCAGCCCAAGGTGGATACCAAAGCGGATACCATGGAAATCGACATCAACAGCTATGATGCCGGCAAGGACGATGAAGTAAAATAAAGGTAATCGTAATCTATTTAAAGAAAGAGAGCTTCTTAGGAGGCTCTCTTCTTGCTTAGAACAGGCAATTTTTCCCCTTGCCATTCCCGGAGAAATCTGCTACACTGGGAAAGGACAACGTCCGGCCTGGAAAAGGCTCGGCCCTGTCTCTGAAAATTCTAAGAAAGGACAGGTACCGGAAGCATGCGCATTTGCTGATTTTTCACACAAATTTACACAATGGCAGAAAGCCGAACCCGGGTGGGGTTCTGTGTTTGTGTGGGAAAAAGCAAACGTGCAGCGTCCGGGCCTGTAAGGGCCCGAAGGCGTTTGGCGCGCTTTCGGGCATTTTTGCGCCGTCGCGCCGGTTTTCGCTATGGCTTTTTCCCTTCTGCCCGTATTTTTCAGGAGGGATGCTTTATGGCAAGAGAATTGCTGTCTGCCAGCCATCTGGTAAAATATTTTGGAGAACGAAAAATTTTGGAAGTGCCCCGGTTTGTCATTCGGGAAGGGGACCGCATCGGCGTAGTGGGAGCCAACGGCGCAGGGAAAACCACCCTGCTGAACCTCCTTTCCGGGGAGCTGGCCCCAGAAGAAGGGGTAGTGCGCCGGGCCGTGGAGCCGGTGTATTTTCGGCAGTTCCGGGGAAAAGACCAAGAAGCGGCCCCAAAAGCCTTGCGGGAAATGGGGATGGGAAGCAAAGTAGGATACAGCGGCGGGGAAAAGGCCCGGTTAGGGCTGGCCGCCGTGGAGGAGGGAACGCTCCTGCTCTTTGCCGACGAGCCCACCGCCAACCTGGATGAAGAGGGGATAGAGCTTTGCTGTCACCGGCTGGAGCAGTGCGCCGCCCTTTTATTGGTGAGCCACGACCGGAACTTGCTGGACCGGTTCTGCAATCACATTGCGGAGGTCCGGGACGGGAGGGTGACCCTGTACCCGGGAAACTATTCCGCCTACCGCAGGCAGTGGGAAGAAAAGGAGCGGGAGGATTGGGCCGCTTATGAGCAGTACCGGAAGGAGCGGGCCCGGCTGGAAGAGGCGGTGCGATGCCAAGGGGAAAAATCTCGGGGTGTCAAAAAGGCCCCCAGCCGCATGGGGAATTCCGAGGCCAGGCTTCACCGGCGCTCGGCGGGGGAAAAGGCCGAAAAGCTGGACAACGCCAAAAAGGCCCTGCAATCCCGATTAGAGCGGCTGGAGGTTCGGGAAAAGCCCCGGGCCCTGCCCCAGGTAGCTATGGATTTTTCCCTGACCTATCCCCCGGTGAGTAAAACGGTGGTTTCGGGTTCCCGACTGCAAGTGACTTATGGGGAGAACTGGCTTCTGCAAAATGCCTCCTTTACCCTCCCCGCCGGGAGCAAAACCGCCCTGCTGGGCCCCAATGGCGCGGGAAAGACCACCCTCATGCGGCGGATTGCGGAAAACGGCCCGGGAATCCGCCTGGCCCCCGGGGCACGGCCCGGATTTTTCCGGCAGGAGCTGGAAAACCTGGATTTGGAGAAAACGGTTTTGGAAAACGCCATGGAGGATTCCGTCCAGAGCGAGGGGGCTATGCGGGGGATTTTGGCCCGGCTGCTATTTCGCCGGGAGGACGTGTATAAAAAAGCGGGGGTTCTCAGCGGCGGGGAGCGGGTCAAGCTCTCCTTTGCCCGGCTGCTGGGTTCAGCGGCCAATCTGCTGCTGTTGGACGAGCCCACCAACTTTTTGGATTTGCCCTCGGTGGAGGCCCTGCAATCCCTGGTGCGGGAGTATGCGGGCACGGTGCTCTTTGTTTCCCATGACCGGGCCTTTACCGAGCATTGCGCCACCCGGCTTCTGCGAATCGAAAATAAGAAGATAGTGACCTTTGAAGGGACCCTGTCCCAGTGGGAGGAAAGCCTCCGCCATCCCCGGGAAACCCCGGAGGACACCCGCCGGGCCGTGCTGGAATTGCGCATCACCCAGGTCATCGCCGGACTTTCTACGGCACAAGGGGAAGAAAAGGAAAAATTGGAGCGGGAATTCCAGGAACTCCTGCGGCAGAGAAAAAGAGAAGAGCCATAAAAAGAACTGCGGCCCAGGAGGAGCTTCCTGTGCCGCAGCTTTTATTTAGTTATTTATTGTATAGGTTCCGCAGTTCCCGCAAATCGAAGGGGGTCTGCTGGTATACATAATAGTTGAGCCAGTTGGAGAGGAGCAGGTGTCCGTTGCTCCGCCAGGTGAAGGGAGGTGTTTCGCTGGGGTCGTCATTGGGGAAGTAGTTGTAGGGCACGGGAGGATTCAACCCCTTGTTGACATCCCGGAAGTATTCCTTGGCCAGGGTGTCCCGGTCATACTCCGCGTGGCCGGTGACGAAAATTTGCCGTCCGTCCTTGGAGGCGATAATGTGCAGGCCGGCCTTCCGGGAAACGGAGAGAATGAGCAGCTCCGGGTGCTTTTCAATATCTTTCTGGCGCACTTCCGTATAGCGGGAGTGGGGGGCGAAGTAGTTGTCGTCAAAGCCCCGCATCAGGGGATGGTAGGGAGCCAGTACCCGGTGGTTGTAAATGCCGCTGAGCTTTTCCGGGAGCATATATTTTTGAATCCCATAATGATAGTACAGCCCCGCCTGGGCGCCCCAGCAGATGTGCAGGGTGGAATAGACGTTAGTACGGGTCCACTCCATAATGCGGCACATCTCTTCCCAGTAGTCCACCTCTTCAAAGGGGAGTTTCTCCACCGGGGCCCCGGTGATGATCATCCCGTCGAATACCTCGTCCTTCAATTCGTCAAAACATTTATAAAAGGTATTTAAGTGGACCGAGGGGGTGTGCTTGGAAACGTGGGTGGCGGTGAGCATCAGTTCCACATCTACTTGTAAGGGGGTATTGCTCAGCAGTCGGAGCAGCTGGGTTTCGGTTTCAATTTTGGTGGGCATCAGGTTGAGGATAACGATTTTTAAGGGCCGGATGTCCTGCTGCATAGCGCGCTCGTGAGTCATTACGAAGATGTTTTCGGATTCCAGCACTTCAATGGCCGGCAGGGAGGCCTGGATACGGATTGGCATAAAACCCCTCCTTTATGGAAATACTGCAGTTTGACTGTCTGCTTCCAGTATAACAAAAAAGGACGCTGGGAGCAATGGCGGGGAAAGGGCCTCATGTGTTTTAATTTTAAGAAAAGCCAGATAAACAGATGTTGATAAATTGTGAATAAAAATATCAGAATATACAAATGAAGGAAAAAGGCGAAAAAACAGGAAAAAAGGCGTTGACAGGAGGGGAATGATATGGTATCATATGTGAGCGCCAAACGGAGCGAAAAAAATCTTGACAAACCTTGAGTGGTTGTGATAAGATAGAAAAGTTCCGTTAAAGCCGGAAAGTAAAGAGTTCGAGAAATCGCGGGAGCGATAAGAAAGAACTGAAAAACGGCCGGCAAAAAAATCTCGAAAAAAGTTCTTGACAAACGTCGAAAGATGTGATAAAATAGTCAAGCACTTCCGCGAGAGGGAGCGCACAGGACCTTGAAAATTAAA
>CAJFVO010000008.1 GCA_904420555.1 Candidatus Heritagella intestinalis
GTCGGCTTTGACCTGTTTGGCCACTTCGCCGTATTCTTTCAGGAATTCCTCGCCCATCAAATCATGCTCCATGCACCAACGCAAGTAGATGGCCATATGCCCAACGCTGATATCCGGCACCTTTGGACCGCAGCTTATCTTGAATATCAATGACAAGATTGAAGGGGCGTACCTCTGCACGAAACGATTGTTTTGCACGCGGCTTATGCTGCCGGCAGCCAAGAAAGTGAGCCCGCAGATCTGCCTCTGTATATCCTTCCCCCAAAGAGGACAGGCGAATAAACCGCGATTGATTTTTCCTCTTGACAGAAATATGCTTGCCGCACTTTATCTCATAGCCCAGATCCTGCAATTCTTTGAGCAGCTCATCAAAGGAACCGAGATCCTTCTGCAAGACGGTGTCGATGGCATCGCACAAGAGATCTCTGTTTTTGATTCGGTGCGGATAGGCCGTGCGTTTTGCCCGCTCTTGATACGGTTTCGGGGAGATTACCGAGAGTCCGTTTTCAAGACAGATCAGGTCGCTGATCCGCTGCAAAGCAATACTAGACAGCCAGAAGTTTTTGAACTTCCTGGTTTCATCCAGGGAAGTGGAATTGAACACGATGTGGTTGTGAATATGGGCTCGATCCGTATGGGTGGCAACGAGGAAAGCGTACTTGCCTTTGGTAAAGCGGAGCGCCAGCTCTCGCCCTAATCGATTTGCCTCTTCCGACGTGATTTCACCAGGTTTGAAAGACTGCCGGATTTGATACGCAATCACTTCATGCCGCTGCCGACGACCGGTGATCTGCTCATATTGACGTTTGGACAGCAGGAACTCCTCGTCTACGGTCACCGGGTCACACCGGATTCGACAGGCCCGGCCGCGTTATTCGTTTTACCCCATCTTCATGCAGGCAAATCAATTTTATTTTTTATGCTCCAATCGCATTTCCCGTGTAGAGCTGATAATACCGCCCTTTTTCAGCAATCAACTGGTCGTGGGTGCCCCGCTCGATGATACGGCCTTGCTCCAGAACCATGATGCAGTCCGCGTTTTTGACCGTAGACAGGCGGTGCGCAATCACAAAAGTGGTACGCCCATACATCAGACCGTCCATGCCCTGTTGCACCAGGGCTTCCGTACGGGTGTCGATGGAGGAGGTTGCTTCGTCCAGAATCAGCACCGGCGGGTCGGCCACGGCGGCCCGGGCAATGGCCAGCAGCTGTCTCTGGCCTTGGGAGAGGTTGGCCCCGTCGCCTGTCAATATGGTTTGGTAGCCATCCGGCAGGCGGCGGATAAATCCGTCCGCATTGGCCAGCTTCGCCGCCGCAATGCACTCTTCATCAGAGGCGTCCAGCCGCCCATAGCGAATGTTGTCCATTACCGTGCCGGTGAACAGGTGGGTATCCTGAAGCACCATGCCCAAGCTGCGGCGGAGGTCGCCTTTCTTAATTTTGTTGATGTTGATGCCGTCATAGCGGATTTTGCCGTCCGCAATATCATAAAATCGGTTGATCAGGTTGGTAATGGTGGTCTTGCCTGCGCCGGTGGAACCCACGAAGGCGATCTTCTGCCCCGGTGTGGCATAGAGCTTAATGTTGTGCAGGACGATCTTGCCTTCTTCATATCCGAAGTCCACATCGTGAAAGGTAATATCACCTTCCAGCTTTGTGTAAGTGACGGTACCTTCTGCCTTATGGGGATGCTTCCAGGCCCAGACATTGGTGCGCTCGCTGGTTTCGCTCAAACTGCCATCGGCGTTTTCCTTGACATTGACCAGTTCCACATAGCCGTTGTCCTCCTCCGGCTTCTCGTCCATCAGGTCAAAGATACGCTGGGCGCCGGCCATTGCCATGACAATGCTGTTGAGCTGCTGGCTGATCTGGCTGACCGGCTGGGTGGAGTTTTTGTTCAGCGTCAGGAAAGACACCAGGGTGCCCAGTGTCAAGCCCAGATACCCATTCAAAGCCAAAATAGCGCCCACAACCGCACACAGTACATAGCTGATATTGCCCAGGTTCCCATTTACCGGCATACTGATGTTGGAGAAGGTATTGGCCTTATCAGCACTTTCACGCAGCTCTTCATTCAATTTGCGGAACTGCTCCAAGCTCTTCTCTTCATGGCAGAAAACCTTGACCACCTTCTGGCCGTCCATCATTTCCTCAATGTAACCGTTGACAGCCCCAAGGTCTTTCTGCTGACGGGCAAAATAGAAGGAGGACTTCGCGGCAATCTTCGAGGTAACAAAGAGCATCACGGCGATGACTGCCAGAGTAATGATGGTCAGCGGAACATCCAGTATAAACATGCTGATAAAGGATGTCACAATGGTCACGCTGGAGTTGATAATCTGGGGGATGCTTTGACTGATCAGCTGCCGTAAAGTGTCTACATCGTTGGTATAGACGGACATAATGTCGCCGTGAGCGTGGGTATCAAAATACCGGATAGGCAGGGATTCCATGTGCTGGAACAGCTCTATACGGAGATTGCGCATGGTCCCCTGGCTGATATTCACCATGATCCGGTTATACGCATAGGCGCAGATGATACCGATCCCATAAGTAACCGCCACGGATACCAGCGCCGACGCCAAATTGGAGTAGTCCGGCGTCTGGGCCTGGGTCAGCGGTGCGATATAATCGTCAATCAGGCTCTGCATAAACAGGGTGCCCCGGAGGGTAGCCAGTGCGGAGCCGAGAATACACACCACCACCATAAAGAAGGAAAACTTGTAATTTTTCAGCATATACCCCAGCACACGACCCATTGCATGGAGCTGCTGGCTTACACTCATTTTACTGCCTTTCTGTACTGTCATGCAGAAACACCATCCTTTCCGTCAGGGCCAGGCTGATCAAAGTCACCGCCGCCCTGGGTCTGCGCTTCGTAAATCTCGCGGTAGATCCCATTGGTTTCCAGAAGATTTTCGTGGGTATCAAAGCCGTTGACCTTTCCGTTATCCAGGACAAGAATACGGTCCGCATCCTGTACGCTGGAAATCCGCTGGGCCACGATCAGCTTTGTGGTGCCGGGGATCTTCTTCGCAAAGGCTTCCCGGATTTTGGCGTCGGTGGCGGTATCCACGGCGCTGGTGGAATCGTCCAGAATCAGCACCTTTGGCTTTTTCAGCAGGGCGCGGGCAATACACAGCCGCTGCTTTTGGCCGCCGGAGACATTGCTGCCGCCCTGTTCGATCCAGGTGTTATATCCATCCGGGAATCGCTCAATGAACTCATCGGCGCAGGCCAGGCGGCAGGCTTCGGCACATTCCTCCTGGGTGGCGTTCTCTTTGCCCCAGCGGAGGTTGTCCAGAATCGTCCCGGAGAACAGCACATTCTTTTGCAGCACCACTGCCACCTGATTGCGCAGCGCCTCCATGTCGTAGTCGCGGACATCTCTGCCGCCCACGCAGACGCTGCCGTTGTCCACATCGTACAAACGGCTGACGAGGCTGACCAGGCTGGATTTACCGCAGCCGGTGCCGCCAATAATACCGATGGTTTCGCCGGAATGGATATGCAGGTCAATATCCTGGAGGGCCTTTTCGCCGCTGCCATGCTTGTAGGAGAAGTCCACATGGTTAAAGTCGATGCTGCCGTCAACAACCGTTTCCTCCGGCTGAGAAGGGTTCGCCATATCGGGGACTTCATTCAGCACCTCCGCGATTCGCCGGCCGCTGGCTGCGCTCATCGTAATCATGACAAAAATCATGGAGAGCATCATCAGAGACATCAGGACGCTCATGACATAGCTGAACAAGCTGGTCAGGTTACCGGTGGTCAGGTCTCCCGCCACAATAAAGTGCGCGCCAAACCAGGAGATAGCAAGGATACAGCCATAGACGACCAGCATCATCACCGGGTTGTTCAAAGCCAGATTGCTTTCTGCCTTGACAAACAGGCTATAGAGCTTTTCCGCAGCTTTCTGGAATTTGCTGTTTTCATGGTCCTCTCGCACAAATGCCTTGACCACGCGGATAGCGGAGACATTTTCCTGCACGCTGGCGTTCAGGTCGTCGTATTTGCGGAACACCTCGCTGAACACAGGGGTGGTGCGAGCCATAATGAAGACCAGCGCCACCGCCAGAATGACAATGGCCACCAGGAAAATCGTGCTCAATTCTGCGCTGATAAAGAAGCACATGGCCATGCTGCAAATCAGCATCAACGGCGCACGAACCGCAATGCGCAGAATCATTTGATAAGCGTTCTGCACATTGGTCACATCGGTGGTCATACGGGTGACAAGGCCGGCCGTGCTGTATTTGTCAATGTTGGAAAAAGCGAAGGTCTGTACTTTATTGTAAATGCTTTCCCGCAAATTGCAGGCCAGGCCGGAAGATGCTTTTGCCCCATACCGGCCAGCCAGAACGCCGAACATCAAGCTCAGAAAAGCCATGACCAGCATAATGCCGCCATACAAATAAACCTGATTGATATCTCCCGCTTCAATCCCCTTGTCGATGATCGAAGCGGTGACGAAAGGAATCAGCACTTCCATCAGTACTTCCCCAGCTGTAAAAATCGGCGTGAGGATGGAAGCGGATTTGTATTGCTTCACCTGCGCCAACAGTGTTTTGATCATATCGCTGCCTCCTGTTCTATTTCTTTTTTCAAATTGCAGAGCATTTGCTCCAAATCTTCCTCCAGCCATCTCAGCCTTTGCTTGGGTATTCCCTCACAGAGATGTTTCTGTTGCATCAGCAAACTGGACTGAATCACCTGCTCGGCGTTATAAGCCTTTTCAGTCAAAACGATTTGCTTCTTTCTGTCATCCAGTGGATCTTCCCGCAGGCTTACATATCCTTTCTGCCTTAACGCTTTCAGCGTGGAGGAAACGGATGATTTTGAAATTTTCAGCGTCGTATGAAGATCGACCCCGCAAATCTCTTGCCCTTTGTGCGCCAGCAGATAATGCAGCAGGATACTCTGGGTTGGGGTCAAATCCATCCCCTGCATTTGTCTCTTTCCGTACTGCTCCAATAAAATATGGAGCTGTTTCAAAGTCCACATGAAATTTCTCTGCAAGGCTGGCCCTCCTTTCCTGGATTTTCTGGGGGCAAACGGTTCAGGGCCTGACCGTCCGCCCAAATACTATTATACGGATTTCCCATTGAAAGTGAATTTAAAATGTGTTACTATTGGAAAGAAGAACTTACTAATTGGAAAGAAAAGGAGAAGGTATGAATACATTTCAGCTTTCCTGTTTTCTGGCGGTAGCGGAGTATCTGAACTTTTCACAGGCGGCACAATCCCTCCATGTGACCCACCCAGCGGTCAGCCAGCAAATACAGTCGTTGGAGAAAGAACTGAACGTGAAGCTGTTTCAACGCACTACACGTTCTGTAAAACTTACAGAGGCGGGAAAGGCTTTTTTAAATGACGCCCAGCAGATAATAGCCATTTCAGAGCGGGCGAAAAAGCGGTTTGACAGCACAATGCCCAGGGACATCGAAACCTTGGCCCTGGGCTTTTATAATTTTCCCTGTATGTTTTTGCTTTCGGAGGCATTGGAACAACTGCGCGCAGTCCGCCCAGAGCTGCATCCCCGGCTCCGCGTGATCCCGTTCCAGCACATTTACCGGATGCTGGCGGAGGGGGATCTGGACGCGGTGGTTGGGTTCAAGGAATCGCCCTCTGTTAAAATTTCTGCGGTCTATAAGGAGATGGCTAAAGTCCCGATGGTGTGCGTCTGCTCCTGCAGTCACCCGCTCTCCCAGCGGACGGAGGTCACCTTAAATGATTTGAGCCATGAACGGCTGGCCCTTTTTGTGCCTTCAAGGGCGTCTATCTCTATTGCCCAATTACAGGGGCAGCTTATGGGGGAGCGGCCTCCGTCAAAGTTCTATTTCTGTGAATCCGCAGAAGCAATCTCTGTTTTAGTGACAGCGGGATATGGGATTTCCATCCTGCCGGAGTTCCTGATCCCCGATATGCCCCTGATTTCAAAAATCCCGCTGACAGATGTGGAGCCCCTATCCTTTGGGATTTACTACAAGTCGGTGCAGGGAAATCCGGCGTTGAAAGCATTCCTCTCTTGCGCTAAAGAGTGTTTCATGTAGAATCATTTAGAGATATACAATGTGTCACTTGTGTATGATGTAGTATTTTAATGCAGCTTGATAGATATTGTTAATTGAAGAATTCCGGATTATAATTTAGAAATATTGCGATTTATCATAGTGTTTTTTTATAATAATGTTTTTCGCGCCAGTTTCCCATTGCGGAGACTGGCGTTTTGATTATCATTTTCGGAGGATTGCCAAGAAGCATATTGCTGCGGTTTACCATCTGATCTATTTTGTTCATTTGTAGCTGCAATTCAGAATCAGATTGGGTGGGAGCTACTTTTTGATGACGGGCGCATTCCTATAAAGCATACTATTCCTGAATTATAAAAAAGAAATGGAGAAACCATTTCAGATATAAAGAAACGGAACTTTATGATGTAATAACAAAGCAAGTCATAAAAAATTTGTTAATTAAACAATACTGTTAGAAAGCTAATTTGTTATTCGATGTTTCTATATGAAATTTTACAATTAAGAAAACTCAAAATATTCTATGAGAAGGTATAAATGAGTCTGAAAACCAGATTTATTCTTAAAAATTAACATAAGATAATGCTCAGTTGTCAAATATGAGATATAATAAAAAAGACTATAGAAGATATTGAGAAAGGTATTTAGAAAGTAAGGAGATAGAATGATTTCAGCAGAGGATTTTTATAAGAGCGAGTTTAAAATACAGGACAACAAATTGATTTCTAAATTGCTGTCAATAACAAAAGTAGAAATCTGTAAAAAAGGAAAAATAATCGTCCGTGAAAACGAAATTCAAACAAATATTTCCTTCTTAATCGAAGGTGTTGCAAGAGGATATTACGCAGGATTGAATGGACAGGAAATTACGGATTGCTTACAGTTTCGTTGTGGACAATCGTTAATGGCGGCATTATCTTTGGTTCAGCCATCTTATATGACCATGGAACTTTTAACAGAATCAACGATTTTGCAGTTTCCCATGTCAGAATTAGGAGAACTTATGCACTATCCAGAGGTGATAGAAGTATATAACCGATTATTGCAAGAATCTATGGTAAACCATTGGGTTACCAAGAATATTCTATGCCAATATACAGCGATGGAAAGATATGAGTGGTTTTTAAAAGAATATCCGGGGTTAGTTGATAAGATCCATAATAAGTATATTGCTTCTTTTTTAGGGATGACCCCAGTTACGCTTAGCCGGTTGCGAAGAAAACGCGGAGAAACTCCCAAAGGTGCAAAATAGTAGACTTTTTCGTTCATAAAACTAATTTAAGAGTTTGATAGCACGCCACCTGAATAAGGTGCTTTTTTTATGCCAAATTTACGTTAATTAAACGAACGAAAAAGTCTAACTTTACGTTCAAACTGTAAGTAAAAGAGTTGAATTATAAAATCGAAATTGTAATTATTTGAAATGAGGGAGGAAGGGTTTATGAAAATCAGATTGGTAGTTGTGGCAGCAGATGTAATGTACCTTAAAAAAATTACCGACATTTTTACGACAAAATTCGAGGATAAGCTGGAGGTGTATTCTTTTTCCGATATACATCCGGCAATGGAGATATTGGAAAAGAATCGAATTAATGTAATGCTGGTTGATGATTCCTTTACTATGGATACAGATCAGCTTCCCCAGCACTGTGGTTTTGCCTATTTGGTAGAAAGCTCGAACATAGAAACGGTACGTGGACAGAGAGCAATTGGAAAATTTCAAAAGGTTGATTTGATTTATAAACAAATTTTGAGCATCTATTCTGAACATGGAGGGGGCAATACTCCAATTTATGACAGAGATAGCGAGTCCTGTAAGCTGGTTACCTTTATTTCTGCTGCTGGTGGAGTGGGGACTTCCTGTGCGGCGGCGGCATGTGCAGCTTTTTTGGCAGAAAGAGGACGCCGAGTCCTTTATTTGAATTTAGAGACATACAGTTCGACTGATGTTTTCTTTCGATCAGAAGGCCAGTTCGATATGACAGATATTGTTTATGCATTGAAAAGCCGAAAGACAAATTTTACTATCAAGCTGGAGAGCTGCGTAAAACAGGATAGTTATGGCGTATACTTTTTCTCATCCCCCAAAATGGCATTGGATATTATGGAGATGAGTATAGAAGACATCAAGCGGTTTATTTCTGAACTGCGCTTATCAGGGCTGTATGAATGTATTGTATTGGATACAGATTTTGATTTGCGGGATAAAGGTATGTTCTTGTTGGCTCAAAGTAACCGGGTAATCATGGTAAACGACGGTTCCCAGATTGCAAATATAAAAACAATGGCTGCTTGTCGGGCGATATCTGCTATTGAACAGGAAAAGAACGTGTCGATTTTAAGCCGTATGAACTTACTCTACAACAAATTTAGCAATCAGACTTCAGAGATGCTGGAGCAGCTGGATTTACATGTTATTGGAGGGATTCCCAAGTTTAAACATGCAACGGCCTATCAAATAATGCAGGAGATTATTTCTAGGGGAGTATTTGAAGAGCTTCTTTTGCAGATGAGGTGATGACCATGGATTTTGATCAGGAACAGAAATTTATCGCGTCAATCAAGTATTACATATCGGAAAATTTTCCTCTGAGCAATATGAGCGATGAGGAATTGATGGAGCAAATTGAAGCGACGGTTGCTGAACAGATAGGCTCCAGATACTGTTCTATTAGTGAACGCGTATCTATTGTACAGCAAATCTATAGCTCTATTCGAGGTTTCGGCCTGTTGGATTCCATTATCAGCGATGACACCATTACAGAAGTTATGATTAACGGGCCGGACAATATTTTTATTGAAAAAAATGGTAGACTAACTAAACTAAATAAGCAGTTTGAAAGTGAGCGCAGGCTGGAAGATGTCATTCAGCGAATCGTGGCTTTGGCAGGCCGTGAAGTGAATCAAGCTAGTCCGATTGTAGATACTCGTTTGCCGGACGGTTCCCGTGTTAACGTAGTGCTTCCGCCAATTTCTCTTCATGGCCCGATTCTGACGATTCGTAAATTTTCAAAAACCCCTATGACTATTGAAAAGCTGATTGAGTATGGCTCAATCACGCGAGAGATTGCCAATAAACTGGAGTTGTTGGTTCGCGCCAAATACAATATTTTTATCAGTGGTGGTACTGGCTCCGGTAAGACAACTTTTTTGAATGCACTTTCAAACTTTATTCCAAAGGATGAACGTATCATTACGATTGAAGACTCTGCGGAATTACAGATCACTGGCATTGATAATCTGGTAAGCATGGAGACTCGAAATGCAAATGCTGCGGGTGTGGGGCAGATTACCATTCGCGATTTGATTAAAGCTTCTTTGCGTATGCGTCCTGAACGCATTATTGTGGGCGAGGTTCGCGGTGGTGAAGCGTTGGATATGCTGCAGGCCATGAACACCGGCCATGACGGTTCTCTTTCTACTGGCCATGCCAATTCCACGGAAGATATGCTCAGTCGTTTGGAGACCATGGTACTGCAGGGGGCAGCGGGGCTTCCTTTGGAGGCGATCCGACAGCAGATTGCTTCTGCGGTGGATATTATCATCCATCTCTCCCGACTGCGTGATAAGTCCAGAAAAACCATGGAGATTACAGAAGTCTTAGGTTATGAAAACGGTCGAATCATTTTAAATCCTCTCTATGTATTTGAAGAAGATGAAAATAGTACCTTGGAGAAGGTTTCGGGAAAATTGAAGCGCACAAAAAATCCATTGCAAAATGATTTTAAGCTTCGACTTTCTGGCATTAAAGCGGAAATTTAAGGAGGAAGGATTTATGGGAAGGAAAGGAAAAAAGGAACCGGCCGAGCCGCAATATTATATGTCGGCTACTAATATGCCGGCCTACAATTATAAAGTGTACTACATGAGCTTCCTGGAAAAGGCGCTCTATTTCCTGTTGGCCTTTGCGGTGGGCGCAGCAGTGGGTTATTTGTTTTATGGTGGGATTGGCAAGGATCAGTACGGAGACCCTACCACCTTGACTTGGGTGTTGGATATCGGCATTTCTGGAGGGGTGGGTATTACGGCAGGCGTATTGTTCTTGCCTATCCGCACCAAACAGATCATTAAAAAGCGTCGGAGGAACCTTAGCTCCCAATTTCGGGATATGTTGGATGCTCTTAGTACTTCTCTGGGAGCAGGTAAAAATGTCATGGAATCTTTTACTTCGGTTTATGAGGACCTAAAGGTTCAGTATGACGAAGGCGCGTTCATATTGCGGGAGTTAGAGCTCATTTTATCCGGAATAGCGAATAATATCGAAATCGAAGAGTTGTTGCTGGATTTTGGCGAGCGCAGTGGTGTAGACGATATTAAAAGCTTTGCCAATGTGTTTAAGATCAGCTATCGCAAGGGAGGCAATATTAAAGATACCATCCGTACTACGCATCAGATTCTTAGCGATAAAATGGAGATTTCAGAGGAAATCGAAACGGTGGTCACTTCCAATAAAATGGAGCAGAATATGATGATCGCTATGCCAGTGATTTTGGTAGGGCTGATTAAGATGATGAGCCCGGATTTTGCGGCGAATTTTGCCACGCCTACGGGTATTCTCTCTACAACCATTGCGGTCGTAATGTTTGTAGTGGCGTATTATGTAGGTAAAAACATTTTGGACATTAAAGTGTAAGGGGGAGTACAAGTGCTTTCCACAATGGATTTTGTGATTTTTGGTGTAGGCGGCGTACTACTCCTGATTTGGCTCTTTTTCTTTGTGAAGGGCCTGCGATATGCCCACTATTTTGATAATCTGACGGAAAAAGAATTCCCTCTGAAAGAAATCTACTTTGTAGGCTATTCCATTATGGAGACCATTCGGTACCCCTATCGTTCCAAAGGGGACCGTAAGCTGCGCAAAGAAGTCGGCGTGCTCTACGGCGAGAAATATGCCGATTACTACATACGCGTGGTATACGCGCAAAAGGTAACGTTAGCCCTGACATTGGCAATTCTGGGATTCTGCATGTACGGTTTTGCCAACGATGTGGCAGTGGTTGCTATTATGTTGGTGTTGGCTGGAACCATATTTTACTATTTTGGTACGGCCACTGCTAAGAAGATCAAGAAGCGTTCCGATGAGCTGCTCCGGGACTTCTCCAATGTGGTTTCCAAGCTGGCGCTGATGACCAATGCCGGCATGATTCTGCGGGAGGCTTGGGAGGAAGTGGCTTTTACTGGAGAAGGGACTCTCTATGAAGAGATGCAGCGTTCTGTAGCAGAGATGAATAACGGTGTTGCTGAAGCAGACGCCTTTTTCGAGTTTGGCTCCCGGTGCATCATCCCGGAAATCAAGAAATTTGCATCCACGGTGATGCAGGGTATGGCCAAAGGCAACCGGGAATTGGCGGCGATGCTCCAGCAGCAGAGCAAGGAAGTATGGGAACAGCGCAAGCAGGACGTGCGCCGCCAGGGGGAGAAGGCGGCTGGCAAGCTGATGATCCCCATCGTCATTATGTTTATTGGTGTACTGATAATGGTTATCGTCCCGATTTTCACCAATCTGGGCATCTAACCGTTATTTTAGTATAAATACTGGAGAAAGGAGGGAGGACGTCATGCAGCTGTATGCAAATTTGACTTGGATGGCTGCCAAGGCGAAGCAGAAGTTCCGTGAATTCCTCTTTGAGGAGAGCGGCGAGGTCAACATTGTGGCGATGCTTATCTTGATTGCCATTGCGGTGGCTTTGGCTGTCTTATTTAAAGAACAAATTTCGGAACTGGTAAGTGGATTGTTTAACCAAATCAAGGGCGACGCAGGTAGTATAGGTGAAGGTGTAGACTATGATCCTAGTGCAACACTAGGCTGATGAATCTAACTCCTAGCAGTTCTACCCAAGTCAAAACTTTCAGAACCCCGGGTAGGGGCTGGTGCGGCCGGCCCCTGCCAAACTGAACTTTCAGAACCCCAAAGCAGGGGAGCGGTTTTGCCGTTCCCCTGCCTAACGAAAATAATGCGGAAAGAAGGGAATTTTTTGAAGAGAAAGATTGCGGATGAAAGAGGCGCAGTGCCCATTGTAGAGGCAACCATCGTGTTTCCCGTGATGTTCCTGGTCATCTTTCTGCTGATATATATGGGCAACGCCTATGCGCAGCAGTGCCGTGTAGAGGCCATTGCCAACCGTCTGGCCCTGGAGGGAGCATCCTACTGTGTGGACCCCATGTTGAAGGAGATTGCTGCCAGCAATGGTTCTATGCCCGGAGAAGCGCCTCAGGTGTACCCCTACCGGTATCTTCTCACTGGCGAAATGAAGGACACTGCTGAGGGGATTTCCGACGACATCAGAGAACAGGTGAGCAGTTTGGACAACGGCCTGTTTAAAGGGATGTCCCCGTCTCATGTGACGGTAGACGCGAAATTTAACAACCACTTTATTGCCTCCACTTTTTCTGTGGAGCTGAATTATCGAATCCAACTGCCCATGAAGCTTCTTGGTGCGGAGGATCTCTTCACCGTCCCGGTTTCTTCTTACGTGGAAGTGCCGGTTACAGATGTGCCGGAATTTGTCCGGAACGTGGAGATGATCGAGGATTACCTGGAAGCCACTGGCTTGATGGATAATATTGAGGAATTTAAGAGCAAGATTGACGAACTGGTAGATAAAGCCAGTGAATTTATCAACTAAGGGGGAAAGGGCATGAAATCCAGGAGAGGAACCAGGGGCGCTGTTTCAGTGTTCCTTACTATTATTCTGGTGCCGTGTATTGTGGCTACCAGTTTGTTTGTGGATCTCGGCCGGGTGCATCTCTCAAAAGGGGTGGCAGAATCTTCTGCCGACCTGGCTATGAACAGCCTGCTGACCAACTATGATAAGGATTTGCAGGAATTCTATGGCTTGGCGGCTTCTTGCCAGAATATTGACGAATTTTACGATGTGTCCGAGGATTATTTTAAGCGGATGCTGAAATCCCAGCCTCTCACGGAGGAAGAAAAACAGACCATCGTGGACAGTGTTTTGGGTATTGTCAAAGGGGAAGATGTCTCTGATCTTTTGCAGCTGAGCAGCCTCACCGACAGCAATATGATTACCCCTGTCGAAAACGGAAGTCTGGCCAATGCGGACATCCTCAAAGACCAGATTGTGGAGTTCATGAAGTACCGGGCGCCTATCAACCTGGTGGAGAACGCTTTGTTGAGCGGGCTGAAGGAAAATGCGGATAATATTCTAAATACGGATTCTGACAATACGCTTATTGACAGCCAGCAGAAGTATTTTGAAGATTTGAATAAGACGCTGGAGAAAGCGTATGACCTTTGGAAAGTAATAGAAGGTGAAGATGGATATAACGACAAGGGGATTACCAAAAGTAAATTAAATGATGAAGTCATGCCATTTCTGCGCGACAGCAAGGATACTTACAAGGAAATCCATGAAGCACTGATCAAGAATTTGTTGGGAACCCAAGGCTTAGAAGTTATTGAACGCCTGGAAATTGACATAAAAGAGTATGAAGATGACACATATTCAAATACGAAAAAAGCTTCCTTGAACGATATTATAGATGCCTGGGAAAAAACGGCGAAAAAATATGATACTTATATAGAGAAAAAGGGAGAGCTGAAAAGCTATTTCACACAAAATCCTTATCAAGAAGGTACCATGAATCCCATTCGCTACTGGCAGAGATGCCATGACGATGGATTGCCGAAAAAAATCAAAAACTTTAAAACAGCAGCGGAGGATATGCTGGAAGAGTATTGCAAGCTGGAAAATGCGTGGGCGTTTCGAGCGGATGATGTTGACGTCAATCAAATGGTAGAAGTTACTATTAAATCACAGGATTATGAAGATATAAACATGAGCCTTCAAGAAGCATATGACACTTTAGATCGAATGGTTTCCGATGAATATGATGCATGCATAAAAAATGGGCGTTCTCAATCTACCAATGATTCTGTGGATAAAAGTTTGGATAAACTCGTTGCTATTTGCGCAAGATGCAAAGATAAGATCAACCCGGATACCTATCAGCTTAGTTCTGGAAAGACTATTGCGCAGGCCGTCAAGGATATCAGCAATAAAGCGAATTCATATTATCGAGAGCTAGATGATGCTGTGACAGCCTTAACAGATGCCAAAAACTTGGCCAATGATCTTTGGAATTTGATTGAGAAGACGAAAGGTTCTTTTACAACCTGGGAAAGCAATGTCAATGGTTCAAGCACTCCTGTGGCAGATGATTCTCGTGAGCAAGTGGAAGAAGAAAAGGGCTCGGGTATTCAAAAAATTACAAAGGAGCAGATTACCGTTTTTACGAACCGGATTGACAAAATTATTGCTTTGTTGGAGCCGGTTCGGGATTATATGAATGATACGCGTTATGGCTCCGGCGGTATAGTAAATAACGGGAAAAAAATTAAAGACATCGAAAGCTACAAGGATGTAGAAAATGCTTGCGGTGTGAAAGCGAGAGATTTGCCGTTGGATGAGGCTTCTCTCCAGAGTAAAGCGAATGAAACTTTCCGGTTTATCTATGGAAAAGATGCAGAGCACAATGAAATTACCGAGCTTCCGTCTCTGAACATTGACGAAACAAATGATCCTGCTTTAAATGTCAATTCACCGGAATTATACAACTGGCTAATAAACCAAGATTTTAAAAACGCAAAGGAAAATTCCCAGGAAGAGCAGAAATATGAAGACGAACAGGATAAAGCTAACAAAGCATCGGACGAAGCAACAAAGAAATTTGAGGTCTCTGTAACAGGAATTCAAGATACCTACTCAGGTCAGAAAGGAGAATTTCCGTCACAGTTTTCGGCGCATTCGGTGGGTCTGACCGATCTTTTGGGAAATTTGGTCAGCCTGGTGGGGCGGCTCATCACCGGAGATTTTAGCGACGCACTTGCCGGTATGCGGGACAGTCTTTATGTAACCGAGTACATCTTCGGGAATTTCAGCTATTATACCTATGAAAGCCAAGCAAAATATCAAATGCTGGTGGATGAACAAGGGTATGACGCGCTGAAAAATAAATCCTATAAAGAGGTTCAGGATCTATATAACCAGCAGAAGTATAACAAGGCCTGGGCCAGCACCGATCTCACAGACCAGTACAATAAATCCCTGACTAACCGGATGATTAATTCGGAAAATAATTTGTCGTATGGGGGAGAAATCGAGTATATCCTGGCAGGTGGAAATGCGAAAGACAGTATTAACAGTATTTACGGACAAATTTTTGCATTCCGTCTGCTGATGAATACCCCATCCGCATTTTTAACGTTTTGGTCTGGAACAATTAATGATAAAGATGCTGCTGGTAATAACAATTTTTGGAGTTTAAGCACAAAGGCCTCTGCTATTCATGCTTTAGCAATTGGCGTATCAGGTGCTACTGCGGGAATTGTACCAGAGCCTTTAGCACGGGGAGTATTGATTTTAGCTGAGGCGACGTTGGAAACAGTTCGCGATATGAATTATTTGAAGGCAGGCCTGCCTGTTAAGTTGATTAAAGGCAGAGCAGACGAAAACTGGGGGGATAGCCGCACCACAAACCCAAAGAATGGCCTTTACCTGCAGTACAGCGACTACCTGTACATTATGACCCTGATAGGGATGATTAACGACGGCGATACTGCAGAAGCTATCTGCCTCCGTGTAGGGGATGTAATTCAGGCCAATATGCGCAAAGTACTTCCTAATAATGGGCTGGTGGTCAAGGAAGGAAGCGAGGAAAGCGATGGGAGTACGGGTTACCAGCTTTCCAAATCGATTGTGTATTTCAAATTCAACGCGGATTTGCGGGTAAAGCCCCTGATGCTGGAACTGCCCTTTGCCCTCCAGTATGACAATAACCCCAAAGATTCTACCGGCTGGTGTACCTTCCATACTTCCATCATCCGGGGATATTCTTAAAAGCACATTCCACGTATAAACAAAATTGAGAGAGGAATTGGCGGGCTGGGAAATCCGGCGCCGCCAGAAAGGATGGATTATCATGCTCAAAAAGAAAATCGCGATTCTGTTGGCCGCTCTGCTGGCGTTTGGCGCCGCAGGCTGTTCTGCGCCGGAAACTCCCTCTGCGGAGCCGGATTCCTCTTCTGCTGTGCAGAGCCAGGAACCCCAAAGCGGAGACGAAAGTACGGAAGAGCCGGCGTCTACCCAAGAGGGAGGGCTCACAGTAGAGGAAATCCAGTCTGCTCCGGTAACCGATGAAGATTTATTTGCCAGGGAAGAAACAGACGGCGGAATCGCAGTGACTTCCTTTACCGGCAGCGGGGAGATTATCGTAGTGCCTGATACCATTGAGGGACAGCCTGTGGTAGCACTGGATGACGGCGTTTTCCAGGGGGAATCCGGCATTAAGGGCGTGGTCATTCCGGAAACAGTGACTGCTTTGGGGGAAGACCTCTTCCTCAATTGTCCTGATTTGGAGGCGGTGGCGATTCTCGGCGATGTGGAAGAATTCCCTAGCGATATGTTCTATGAGTGCCCTTCTCTGCAAGACGTGATGATTCCGGATTCCGTCAAGACCATTGGCGCTTATGCTTTCTATCACTGCAAAAGTCTCACAGAAGTAACGTTGCCCGGCTCTTTACAGGAAATTTCCGATTATGCCTTTTGTGGGACCGGTTTAGCTCAAGTGGAGATTCCTGAGGGAGTTACTGCGATTTGGGGCGGAGCTTTTTCCGACTGTGCTTCTTTGGAAACCTGCGTGATTCCCGCTAGCGTGGAAACAATTTTCCCCAATGCCTTTGATGGTTCCGATGGCGTCAGCATTCAGGCGGAAGCCGGTTCTGCAGCAGAGACTTTTGCTAAAGAAAACGGGTTAGCATAATCCAAATCTTTTGGGAAAGGAGGGGAGAAGATGCTGGAGACTTCAAAAAAAAGGGAAAAAGAACGTGGTGCGATTGTGGTGGAGGCTACCATTTCGTTATCAATGTTTATCTTTATGATTTATACATTGCTTTCAGTGGTGAGCATTTGCTTTATCCAAGCGAAGATGAGCACTTCTCTGGATTCGGCAGCAAAAGAGATTTCCCAATATACCTATCTGCTTTATGAAACAGGTATCATGGACTATCAGGATGAGCTTACAGGCAAGGGAGCAGAAAACGGGAAAAGCGTTGCCGATGGCCTCAGCAGTTTGGTGGGAGCATTGTCTGACGGAACCGAGCATATCCAGTCTGGGGATTTTTCTGGGCTGGCTTCTGACATAGAATCCGGCGTGACAACGGTAAATGATTTGGCGGAGAAGTTCGGCGATCAGATCAAAGATCCGAAAACTTTGATTATGGGGTTAGCCAGTATGGCGGGAAGCGAGGCGCTGGAATATGGAAAAAGCGCTTTAGGTTCCTTGTTGGCTCGCTGCCTTATGGAAAAGAATTTAGCGGAGTCTCCCGGCGAAGATCCCAACGAATTTCTGGAGCGGTATCATGTAGTAAATGGGCTGGATGGTTTGGATTTTCAGGGGACGTCCCTGATGAATCCGGCCAATGAGGATGAAATCCAGCTGGTGGTGACCTATAAAGTTAAAGTGGTGCAGCTTTTGAATATTGATGTGGACTTTACCTTTACCCAGTGTGCCAAAACCAAGGCGTGGGGCAGCGGTATTTCTCTTGATCCTGAAAGAAATAAGCCTAAGGAGGAAGAAGAGGAAGAAAGCTTGTGGGACATAAAAAGTACCACATTGCGTGGACAGCAAATTGTTGCAAAAGAGAGAGCAAAACGTAAGTTCCCGTATGTTGGTGAAGGGTTTGACGGATATGATGCAGCGAAAAACCAGCTGACAACTATTATTTCTCTCAATACTTTTGAAAAGTCTTATCAGACCGTCTCACTAATAAAATCAAAAATAAAATCTTTCTATGACGTTTTAAAAGATGATATTCCAGAGTCTATTGAGGTGCAAGATGCGTCTGGAAATGTGAAAACGCTATCGGCGCCGAAAGGAACACGGAAGTATCAAATTATCGTCATAATACCTGAAAATGCAAACAGAGAATATTTAGATAAAGCCATAGCACAACTGAAAAATGAGCGTAAAGATTTAGATATTATCGTAGAACAAGGCTATGGCGAATACCATGCGCCAGAAGAGCCGGACAACCAGAATCAGACAGAGGGTGAGTAATAGGTGGAATTATGGGATTGGCTGCCGGTCCTTGTAGCGGCCATAGCCTGCGGCATTAGCTTTTTTGCTATGCGAAAGGAAATGGACAGGCCGGCTGAAGAAGGTCCGGAGAAACTCAAAAATTTGACAGGAAGCGCAAAACCGGTTTTGATTTATGGCATTGTCATGTGGGCCTTGACCGTGGGTGTTTCTATATGGCTTGTACTTTTTTACATAGATAATACAGCCCTCTTTACTATGAAACGTGTATGCCTGTTGTCTGTTATGTGGCCTGTGGCTCTGACCGATCTAAAAAGCTATCGAATTCCAAATATTTTTGCCCTTTTAGGCCTGATTTATTGGTTTATTATTTTCGGCGTCGAATTTTTTATCGATCCAGATCAGATATGGAGCACAGTATTGGCGGAATTGGTTGCTTGCGGTGTTTTATTATTGGCTGCTTTTCTCTGCAAATTGATGATCAAAGGATCTATAGGATTAGGCGACATTAAATTATTGGCAATTATGGGTTTAATGTTAGGCACGGATGGTATATGGGGTGCAATATTTATGACATTGGTGATCTCTTTCTTTGTGTCAGTTTTTCTGCTGATTACAAAGAAGAAAACCAGAAAAGATACGATTCCTTTTGGTCCAGCTTTGGTGTTAGGAACATATCTTTCCATATGCTTGACAGGAATGTGAGGTTGTTGTATGAAACATTACAAATTTTTAATCCCATTATTGCTTGTTGTTCTGTTCGGGGCATCCGTTTATTCTCTATCCGGAGAAAAGGTAGAATTAAAGCAAGAATATAATCAGTATTTGGAGCAGGCGAGGGAATGCAGAGAACAGGGGATTCAGGTGGATGCTCTGAGTTTCTACAATCAGGCGCTGACAATGGAACCCTCTTTGGATTTGTCCTTGGAGATAGGAGACTACTATCTTGAGCTGGAAGATTCAGATGAAGCGCTCAGTTGGGGAGAAAGCCTAGTGGAATCTTATCCGAAAGAGTCAAAGGCATATGAGTTTTTGATGGACCTGTATTTGAATACAGAGAATTATGTTTCCTGCTATCAATTATACGATAAATTTGCGGATAGAGAGTTGTCTTCTGAAGCTATTAGTAAGACGATGAGCCAGATAGATAATTTGTATTATTTTTCGGGCGAATATCAAAATGTCGGTGCTTATAGCAGTGGCCTCTGTCCGGTACAATCCGATGATCTGTGGGGGTATGTAGACCAGGGTGGTTCCCAGGTAGTACAAACGCAGTTTTCGAAGGCGGGCCCTTTTTCAGAAACTTTGGCGGGAATAACGGATGCGGAAGGAAACTCCTATTTTATAGATAGCGCTGGAAATAAGAAGCGAGTAGTCCAAGGTGTCTCTGCAAAAGAGCTTGGCATGATCTGTGGCGGGATTTTCCCTCTTTATGATGGGGGCAAGTGGGGCTACTACAATTTAGAAGAAAATAAGCATCTTTTCGGCGAGTACGATCAAGTTTCTGCGTTACAAGATGGAATCGCAGCGGTAAAAGAGGGAGAAACTTGGAGCCTGGTTAATTCTAACGGAGAAAAGATTTCTTCTGAGACTTATGATGGCGTAATTTTGGATGAAAAGCAATGTGTGTCAAGCCACAGCCGGATTTTCGTTGAAAAATCCCTATCGTTTCAGATGCTGGATGCTTCTGGAAATCCAATTGGAAATCAAACTTTTGACGATGCACGCCTTTTCATTGATGATAGCGGTGCAGCAGTTAAAGTGGGAGAAGTCTGGGGATTTATTGATACGAACGGGAATTGGCAAATGGAAGCGCAGTATCAAAATGCCAGAAGTTTTTCTAATGGCTTGGCGGCTGTCCAAATAGATGGCAAGTGGGGCTTTATTGACAGAGAAGGAAAAGTAATTATAGAGGCAGTATTTGATGATGCAAAGGATTTCACCTCTTCCGGAACTGTGTTTGTCTGCGAAGATGGGGTATGGAAATTGCTGAAACTCTATAAGTATAATCACTAAAATAAGGAGGGCCTAAAAATGCAATTTACTTTTGAGAACAAAGGTACCAGCAGCTATCTGGTATACGAAATCCAGCCCAGCGATGAGTTGGATACTATGAGCGTGGGTATGCTCACAAATAATCGAATCGATGGCTTGGCGCCGGTTTCTTTTACCCAGATGGATTCTATCAGAAAAATCCATTATAACGTTACGTCTAAGATATCGGTTCACCAGGTGTTTGAGGTTCCGGTTACGCGGCAGCGGTTACTCAGCATCTTTTCCAATATTGTTTCGGCATTTCTTTCTGTAGAAGATTATATGATTGATTTAAACAGTATTGTTGTTGATCCAAACTATATTTTTGTAGATGTAACCACAAATGAAGTGATGCTGATTTGTGTGCCCGTTATTTCTTTGACTTCCAGGGAAGTAGATTTACAGTCTTTCTTTAAAAACCTGTTTTTCTCTGTTCAGTATGACTCGCGGGAGAATTGTGCTTATATTGCCCAGATTATTAATTATCTGAACAGTTCGATGACCTTTTCGTTGGAAGAGTTCAAAAATATTCTGGATACTCTTCTCTATGGGAGTGGGGTCGTAGTACCAGAGGAAGAGAAGAAACCGTGGGATCCAAGTAAAATGGGAACTGTTGATTTGGAGGAATATCGTAAGATTATCGGTGGCGGAAGCAACGGCGGATTTAGCGGCCAAGGCGGAAGCAACAGTGGATTTAGCGGCCAAGGCGGAAGCAACGGCGGATTTAGCGGCCAAGGCGGAAGCAACGGCGGATTTAGCGGCCAAGGCGGAAGCAACAGTGGATTTAGCGGCCAAGGCGGAAGCAACAGTGGATTTAGCGGCCAAGGCGGAAGCAACAGTGGATTTAGCGGCCAAGGCAGCCATAGAGGAGAGAAGGTAGTATCTACTCAAAAACGTATGTCTTTTTTCCATCTGATGATGCACTACAGCAAGGAAAATGCTGCTATTTATAAGGCACAGAAGGCGCAGGCTAAACAGGCAAAATATCAGCAATATTCTCATGTAAACGGTCAGCAGGGAATTAACGGCCAAAGAATGAATATTCCCGGTCAAAATCCCCAGATTCCCCGGAACGGTGGGATGTATCCTCCGCCTCCCGGAGGGAAGAAACAGCCAAAGGGAATGCCGGGCATGAATATCCCCGGTCAGAACGTTCAAAATCCGCAGTATCCGCCTCAGGCCTCTCCTGCTAAAGGGAAAACCAAGGGCAAGAAGCCCCCCATGAATATTCCCGGACAAACGCCCCCGGGCGGGTCCTTAAATGGTCAATTTCCTCAGCAGCCTGGAAGGCAAGAATTTATACCTCACGGGCCGGGAACGCCAGCAGTGCCGGGAGACAAGCCCTGGCAGGAAGAGTACTACCCTCAGGCGCAGGTACAGGGAATGAACCCGAACGCGTCTGGAAACAAGCCGGATTTTGGGCAGACTGTGATTTTGAATCCGAAGGCTGGACAAACAGTAGTTTTAAATGCTGCTGTGGCGCCGTCCCAACCGTACTTACTTCGCTGCAAAACGGGGGAGAAAATCCCTTTGAACAAACCGGTATTTCGGATCGGAAAAGAAAAGAGCTATGTGGATTATTGCATTGCGGATAATAAAGCAATCAGCCGCAGTCACGCCAATGTGATTTTCAAGAATGGGAAGTACTACGTAGTAGATACAAACTCTACGAATCATACTTATGTAAACGGAAAAATTCTCCCTAGCAATATGGAAATGGAGATTGCACATGGAATGAAAATCAGGCTGGCGGATGAAGAGTTTGAATTTCATTTGTATTGAGGAGACGGCGTACTGGGAGTGTTTGGAGAACACAGGCATTTCCCGGGGAACGGAAGGGGAAAGAGATCAGTGGAGTTTATTATTGCAGCTTCTACCGATGTCGGAAATGTAAAAGAGTCCAATCAGGATAGTTTATCGGTAAAAATCCTGGACACGCCTCAGGGAAAGATGGTATTTGCCATTTTGTGCGATGGCATGGGGGGACTGGAGAAAGGCGAACTGGCCAGCGCCTCCGTCATTCGTGCTTTTGATCAGTGGTTGTCAGAGAGCTTTTCTCCTATTTGCGCTGCACCTATTGATGAAGGTGCTTTGCGTTTAGGATGGGAAAACGTACTGTATTCCCAGAATCAAAAAATTCGAAAATATGGCGACAGTCATGGGATTAAGTTGGGAACCACGGTAGTGGCGATGCTTTTAACGCAGGAGCAGTATTATATTATCAATATTGGAGATTCCAGAGCGTATGAATTGTATAATTACTGCCGTCAAATTACCTATGACCATAGCTGGGTAGCGCAAGAGGTTTCAAAAGGCAATATGACGCCAGAAGAGGCCCGACACGATACAAGAAGAAATATTCTTTTACAATGTGTAGGCGCTTCGGATCAAATTTATCCTGATTGGTTTACAGGAAAAATTTTAAAAGATACCGTGTATATGCTTTGCTCGGATGGATTCCGCAATGAAGTTTCTGCAGATGAAATTTTTCAAATGTTAAATCCTTCTTTCCTTTTAAGCGAAGAGAATATGAATCAGTACGCAAATTCCGTTATTGATTTATGTAAGCAGCGACAGGAGCGGGATAATATTTCGACAGTGCTGATTCGAACTTATTGAGGAGATGGGGATATGCTGGAAATTGGTTCCCTGATAGATGGGAAATATAAAATACTCAATAAAATAGGCCAGGGCAGTATGGGAGTAGTCTATCTGGCTATGAACGAACGCGCGAATAAGCCGTGGGCTATTAAGGAAGTCCGAAGAGATGGCGTCAAAGATTTTGAGTTGGTAAAGCAAGGGCTGATTGTAGAAGCCAATATATTGAAGCGTTTGCGTCATCCCAGATTACCCAGTATCGTGGATGTGATCGAAAATGAAGATACCTTCCTGATTGTTATGGACTACATTGAAGGCAACACGCTGGAGAAAGTTCTCGAAGAATATGGAGCGCTGCCGCAGGAGAATGTCATTCAATGGGCGAAACAACTTTGCGACGTACTCGGATATCTGCATTCTCGGAATCCGCCGATTATTCACCGTGATATAAAGCCCAAAAATATTATGTTAAAACCAGATGGGGATATCATGCTCTTTGATTTTGGCACGGCCCGGGAATTTAAAGAAAGAAACGTGAAAGATACGGTATGTTTAGGCACCATAGGATATGCGGCGCCGGAGCAATTTGGCGGTCAGGGGCAGACAGATGCAAGGACAGATATTTATGGGTTAGGAGCAACGCTTTATCATTTGGTAACAGGGCGCAGCCCTGCGGAACCTCCTTATGAAATTCGCCCGATTCGTGAAATTAACCCCACGCTTTCCAGCGGTTTCGAGCGTATTATTTTGAAATGTACACAGAGAGATCCAGCTGCCCGGTACCAATCTTGTGCAGAGCTGATGTATGCTTTAGAGCACTATGAAGAGATGGATGACTACTATAAAAAAGGGCAGAAGAAAAAATTGTTTTTATTTTTTGCAGCGGCCATTATGACAATAGCCTTTTCCGCAGTTTCCGTTTTTGGATATGTTTCCGCCGAGCAAAAGCTCGGGGAAGACTATGACATGATCCTGACAGAGTCCAGTGGGGCAAATTTATCCGCTGTGGAAAAAGAAAATTTGCTTCTTCAGGCCATGTCAGTTCTTCCAGGTGATAGCAGGGCGTATTTGCAGTTGATCGATTTATTCCTTTCCGGCGATGACAGTGTATTTACAAAGGAAGAAGCAGCTGTGATTACACAGATTAAGGCAGGACTGGATCAAACAGATGGCCAGGGAATTTCTTCTACTATTTATCCGCTGGATACGTTAAAGTCACAAAATCCAGAAGGTTATGCTGAAGTGAGTTATCAGATCGGTTTGGCATACTGGTATGACTATGAAGTCGTTTCTGAAAGACGTTCCAGTGCGGTAGAATGGTTTTCCAATGCAATTGAAAAATATCCCATTGCCCAGACTTTTGTCGATATTGGAGAATGCCATCAGGATATCAGAAAATTTTCTGGTCAGCAACGAACAGAAGACATGTACAGTGCGTATGGAGAGTTATGGGATAAACTAAACCAGCTTTTCAAAAATACATATGATATTGAGGATAATGATACCAAAATCTTGGTATGGAATGAGATCGCGGACACTATTTCTGATCGGGCCGGATATTTTATTTCTGTAACATCTGCGGAAGAGATGCAGTCGTTATTGGATGAAATTAAAAAAGAGGCGGAAGATTTGCAGAGTATAACGAAATATCAGGATGTAAAACGAATTATCAATGAACTGCTGCAGAAAATTGATTTGGCAATGAATCGGGTAGAATCTGCATTAGGCTGAGGAAATTTTGGAGAAAGGGAGGGTGCATGAAATGACCTATGAAATGTATCGATACATTTTTTGGGGAGGCTTGGGTGCTGCGATTTTGTTTTTAGCGCTTTCTGTTATTCTGTTTATTAAGCTCAACGTCCCTCGGCTGATAGGAGATCTTACGGGTCGAAATGCCAAAAGGGAAATTGAGTATATTCGTAGTCAAAATGCAGTTAGCGGGGAAATCGATTATAAAAACAATGCTCATGTGGCGCAGGAAAGATTGGCTGCCCATAGGACGCCTTCAGGAAATTTGTTTCATCATCGAGGTCTCCAAAAAGAATCCGGCTCTACGACCGAGCGGATTTTTGGACATCGTGCTACCATTGAGGCTCCAGAGACCGAAATTGACCAAACGGTTATTTTGCAGCCGGAAACTGTAGCGCAGACAGATTTTTCTATTCTGTATGAAATCACATATGTCCATACAAATGAAGTGATTTCATAAGTGCGAAAACGAGGTAAAAATATGAAGGCGAAAAAGAAATTACAGTTGTTTTTGTGGATAGGAGCATTTTCATTTTTAATCTCGGGTTTGTCCATTGTATTGATACCGGTTTTAAACCATACCCAGAGCGATTTTCTTCGATATTTACCTGGGGGATTGTTCTGGTTGGGATTAATTCTGGGAGCGATATCAGAAGTGCTTCAAAGCGTGGTTTCAAGACCTCTGCAAAAAAAGTCGAATAAAAGACAGCTTCCGGGAGTGATCCGTTTTGGTTCTAATCTGGAAGCTTGGATAGCAACAGGAGTATTTGTGGTAGGGGCATTGCTTTTAGCTGCAGATGCCTTTTTGCAATATCTTCATCCTACGATGGCTTACTGTATTATTTCAGCTGCATTGCTTGGCCTATATGGACACTGCATAGCAGATGGGGTTCACTACAGTTGCTATAAAAAATTGAAAGAAGAGGTAGATCATGAGTAAGGAAACGATGAAAAACAAATTGACGTATCGGCTCCTTTCTCTCCTGCTGTCGGTAGCGATGGTAATGACCATGCTGCCGGTAACGGCCTGGGCAGAAGTGTCTTCCCAGGGGGAGACGGCCACTTATACGGTGACAGTGAAAGAGCCAAACCCTGATCGAAAACCGTGGGAAATCTGGAAACCTAAGGAAATTGCTGTTTCCGGCGCCACAGTAGAGGTCTGGGGAGAAGGACAGGAAGAGGCGGCTGCTTCTGCAACGACCGATGAGGATGGTAAGGCAGAGCTTTCCTGGGCGATGGATGATTCCATCCCCCAGTGGACTTGCCGAATCTCCAAGCTGGGATACGGGGAACAGGAGCTTGAAATTGATCCCCTTTCCAATGAGACGGAGAGTACGGTGATTTTGAATCAGACGGCCTATCTGGTTGTAGGTGAAAGTGAAGATGAGAGTGAAGAGGTTCCACTTCAGGGTGTTACAATAAAATTCATCCCTAAAGATGGGGAGTCTGGAGAGCCTATAACGATTATGACGGACGAAGACGGCCAGTTCTATATTGCCGGACAGTTAGAGGAAAAGGTAGCATATGATCTGGAGATCACGCTTAGTGGGTATAAACCCTTAACGGTAGAATCTTTCGATCCGGCTATTACCGAATACAAATTGCAAAAGCTCGATGGAAACGAAGTGTATTTTAATAAAGAGGAATTTCACGCAACGTTTGGTGAGGAAATTGAAGATTATCCGGAGCTTGTTTTTGATCCAAAAGAATCTGGAACAGGACGTAAGATCGAATATTCCATAGATCTCCCTGGCAAGGTAGCGGATATTGATCGTGAAACTGGTGAACTGACGATCCTTCACACGGGAAGAGCTACGGTTACCGCAACGGTGGAGGCTAATGAACAGTATGAAAGAGCAAAGGCTACCTACACTTTAATTGTTGAGAAGGCGAAGCCGGAATTGAAATTTGCATTTTCGGAGAATACTTTTTCAGATGGAGATGGTACAGAGAAAACCCCCTATGTGCTGACCTATGGTACTGATTTAAGGGATGGTCTGAAAATAGAGGTGACATCTACCAATTCCGAAGAAGAGAATTTTAATTATGAGGTCGAGTCATTCTCTGCAGAAGAAAATGAAGACAATAGTCCGTATTTTGACCCGAAGGATCCTTCCCTTTTGCGGTTTGGCGATGGTTGGACAGGAAAAGCCCATATTCAGGTAAGCCAAGAAAAAACGGAAAATTATTCTGAGGCAAAAGCAGATTGCTGGATTGAAGTACGCTATGCGGAAATTGATGATTCTGCTTATCAGATGGAGCCGGAGGTTCCAAATAACTGGTATAATGCAGATATTACCATAAAGGCCAATCCTGGCTATACTCTCAGCACGAGTGGAGAGTATACCAAGAATGATTGGGAGGCTACTCTTACTTTTGAACTTGAGAAATTTAAAGAAGGAAATAACAAAATAACATTTTATGTTAAAAATGTTGATGGTAAGATTGGTAAAATTTCAAAATCCGTCAATGTAGACAAGAGTGCCCCCAATGTCTCCATTTACGTAGACGAAGAAGGAAAGGATTGGTTAGATAGCTTATTCAGCTTTTTCAGACGCGAAGTAGAAAAGAAACCCGAGTTGATTTTTGATGTAAAAGCAGAAGACGATGTTTCTCAACTTCAGTCTGTAGAGTATTATATTGAAGATGGCGCCGAGAACTTTTATTATATAAAAGACAAAGAAAGTCTCAAGCTGAATACAGACGAAATCGAAGAAAATGGCCAGGACAAGTGGCAATCCGTAGATGGAAAAATCGAAATTGGACAGGAACAGAGCTTCGTCTTGTATGTAAAAGCTACGGACAACGCTGGCAATGTGAAGTATGCTGCTACCAACGGTGTGATTTTTGAAGGTGTCGCACCAGAGATTGAAATTGCTCCTGCTATAGATCCAGATGAGTCTTCTGGATATTATAATGCTGCCAGTTGCGATGAGGAAGGCAATATTCCCTTGAAGGTGACGGTAACGGACCAGCACACCAATTGGGAAGAAGGAACGGCTTCTCCGGATTCTGGCTTAAAAGAGGTAAAGTATGCTATTTGGGATGACACTAAAGAGAATGAACCGGAAGATCTGAACTATACAACTCTCTGGCCGGACAATGATAATACAGATTCTGGTTCCCCTACCTATGGAAAACTCACTAGGGAAATTACAGAAACGATCAAGGTGAACACTGCCGAACATAACTATGATAATGTTACGGTGAAGGTAGTGGCAATCGATAATGCTGGAAATCAAAGCAACGCTGCATACCACACTTTGCATATTGACATTGCTTCTCCGAAAATCCGGGTGGAGTTTGACAATACGGAGCCTGTACGCGTAGAGGACGAGCACGAGTATTACGATAGCGTTCGTACCGCTACAGTTACTATCACCGAACGTCCCTCTGGTTTCAACGAAGAGAGAGCTAAAGATAGCATCATTGAAGGAATTTCTGCTGTCAATATTTCTGGAAACCAAGTTGAAAGCGCTTGCACTATTGAGAAGGTAGAAGAGCATATTGATGAAGAGAATCTTGATGATTCCACCTATACTTTTAAAGTGACTTTCCCTGGCAGCGCCAATTATGACTTCTGCCCGACCTATACGGATAATGCTGGGAATGCGAACGAGCTGGTACAGCCTACGCCTTGGACCTTTACCGTGGATACGGACGTGCCGGAAGGTAAGGTATATGTGGATACAAATGAGTGGGGCACGCTCATCGAGACCCTTACCTTTGGGATTTTCAGTGATGATAAATTTGAAATTTCTTTCTATGGCAATGATAAAACCAGCCCGATTGAAATGGCCTATCATATTGAAAAAAGCAGCACTTCTGCTCTGACTCTGAAAGAGTTGGAAAAGCTGGAAGACAAAGACTGGAAGGAAGTGGAAAATCGCTTTACGATTGAAGGACCGCAAGCATTTACGGTTTATTTGAGAGTAACCGATTATGCAGGGCATATCCACTATGTCAGTTCTGATGGCCATATTCTGGATAATGATGATCCGACTGTCTCTATTACAGCAAAAACAGAGCCTACCAGTGAAAATGGGTACTACAATCAGACAATCGAGAAGATTGAGTTGGAAGTTAAGGCGGAAGACTTGATTGAGAACTGGGATTCCCAAAAAAATGGTCTGGCCCCCAGTGCAGGTCTAAAAGAAGTCAAATATGCTATCTGGAATGACACTGCAGAGAATGAACCGGAAGATCTGAACTATACAACTCTTTGGCCGTCCGATATTGACTTTACAGATTCGGAATCTTATCCTACCTATGAAGAACTCCCCAGAGAAATTACAGAAACAATCGAGGTGGACACTGCCGAACATAATTATGATAATGTTACAGTGAAGGTACTGGCGGTAGATAACGCTGGAAATTATAGCGAAGCTGCATATTACACTTTGCATATCGACATTACTTCTCCGGAAATCCAGGTGGAGTTTGACGATACGAAGCCTGTACGCGAAGAGGATGGCCGCGGATATTACGATAGTGCCCGAACTGCTACAGTTACCATCACCGAGCGTCCCTCTGGATTCGAGGCAATGAAGGCAACAGGGAGTATCGTTGATGGGATTTCCGCTTCCAATATTTCCGGTCATGATGATTCAGGTAACCTTTCTGAGGATACCTATAATATCGGAGAATGGACAGAGAATAAGGATCTGTTGGACCCCGACAATACCACGTATACTACTACAGTGACCTTCCATGGCAGCGCCAAGTATGATTTCCAGGTTTCCTATACGGATAATGCTGGGAATGTTAACAACGAGCCTGTGGAGTATACAGGCATCACTCCCCAGCTCTTTACGGTGGATATAGTCGAACCCTACGGTGCAGTTTCTGTAGAAGAAAACATATGGAAAGAGCTTATTAAAACCCTGACTTTCGGAATTTGGTATCAGGACCCTGTAACTGCTACAGCGGAAGCCGGAGATATCACCAGTCCCATCGAATCTGTGAAATATTTCAAAACGTCGGATACCACGGCAAAAAGCCGGGAAGATTTGGATGCGGTTACGGAATGGAGCCCCTCTCCGGTTGTAATTGGCCCCAATGAACACGCAGTAGTCTATGTGAAGATTACCGACTATGCGGATAATGTGAACTATATCAGTACTAATGGTATTATCGTTGACGACAATCCTCCCAAGGCGGAAAAAGTCGCTCCGGAAGTTACCCTGACGCCGGAGCAGCCGGTGAATGGTTTGTACCGAAATGATGTAAAAGTGGATATATCCGTTGAGGATCCTACTGTGAATGATACCTATTCTGGACTGAAGGAAGTTTCCTATGTAGTAACCAGCTTAGGTGAAGTAACACAGAGTGAGACTTTGATGCAAATGACCGATGATGATCCTGACTATGGAAAACTGGATCCTAACTATGACGGTACTATTACTGTGGACAAAAATATTAATAACAGTAATGACGTCACGGTAACGGTTTATGCAGAGGATAACGCCGGTAATCGCACGGAGCGGTCCATTGATTTGAAAATCGATGTGACCCGTCCGGACATTGATGTCTCTTATAGTAACAATAATGGAGATACCTCCTTTGGCAGTAACACGTATTTTAATGCTAACCGCACAGCAACCATTGTGATTACAGAGCGCAACTTTGATCCCAAGGATGTGAAGGTAAATATCCGCAATACAGATGGGGCGATCCCCAGTATTTCTGGGTGGACGACCCGGAGAGCTTCTGGTAATGGTGATGGAACAACCCATACCGCTACAGTAACCTATAGTGCTGATGGCGACTATACATTTGATATTGAGTATACTGATGAAGCAGGAAATCGCAATACAGAAGTAAGTTACGGAAACTCCATCGCACCGCAGAAGTTTACCATTGATAAAACCGATCCGGTAGTTCGCGTCTCCTATGACAATAACCAAGCAGCCAATGGGGATTTTTACAGAAATGCCCGTACGGCTACTATTACGGTTACAGAGCATAATTTTGAAACATCCAGAATGAATATCTCTCTGCGTGCTACCAACGACGGCAAAGAATCGTCTATACCTTCTGTCAGTGGGTGGAGCAGCCGTGGCGATGTCCATACAGCGACGATTCGTTTTGCAGAAGACGGATATTATACCTTTGACCTGACGTATGCTGATATGGCGAATAACCGGGCAGCAGAGTTTGCTCAGCAATCGTTCTATATTGACCAAACAGCACCTGAAGTCCGCATTACTGGTTTGTCTGATCATTCTGCTAATAAAGACAAAGGAAATATTGGTTTTGTTTTGGAAAGTACGGATATCAATTTTGACACCTTTACTCCAGAATTGACAGCAGTGATTCGAACGGAAAATGGCTATGAAACTGTGCCAGTAGAAGGTAAAATTACTTCTATCAATCATGGTAAACGGTTTGTAGTGGAAAATCTGGAAGAAGACGGCGTTTATACATTGACAGCGTCAATTACTGATAAAGCTGGAAACGGTTTTAAAACCGTACAACTACTGGATGCAGAGGGAACCCCTTATACTGCAGATCGTACTTCTGATGATGCTCTTCTGACTTTCTCGGTTAATCGAAATGGTTCTGTGTTCCGTCCGTCTGACACAACTTTGGAGGTAACAGACCGGTATTACATCAAAAATGTAAACGGCGATATTGTTATCGAAGAAGTGAATGCAGATCCCTTGAAAAAGCATGTCGTTCGGTTGAATGGAGAAATTCTAGCGGAAGGAACGGATTATTCGGTAAAGGAAACTGGTGGAAACGGAGAGTGGAATCAGTATACCTATACGATTTTCAAATCTCTGTTCGAAGCTGAAGGAGAGTATAAAATCGTAATCGAATCAATCGATGGCGCTGACAGCACTGCTTTCAGTGATATTAAGAATGCAGAGGTTTCCTTTGTAGTAGACCGGACAGCTCCTATTGTAACGGTTTCGGGCTTGGAATCCGGCGGGCGTTATCAAGAGGAGAATCATACAGTTACAATGATTCCTGCCGATGATGGAGGAAAGTTGGCTACATTGAAGCTGACAGTCAGCGATGCTGAACAAAATCAGGTGGCAGAATATCAGTGGTCCGGAGAAGAACTGGAAACGGCTCTGCAGGAAGGAGAAGGAGCTGTTACCGCTGAGATTCCATCTGGATTGGATATGAATGTAAAGATTGTCTGTACAGATGCGGCAGCTGATACACCTGAGGAAACAGGAAATACATTTGAAAAGGCTTATGAGGATATTACAGTATCCGGACAGTGGTATGTGATTTTCTATGCTAATAAGCCTCTCTTCTACGGATGTATTGCCGGAGTAGCAGTACTCGTAGCTGCTCTCGTTGTGTTCTTGATTCTTTGGAAGAAAAAATCTAACCGCAGGGAGGAACAGTCTTAAATTTTAGTTCTGACTCCAGCGGAAGGGCAATTGAAGTTTAATAGCTAAAAGGCAAAAGGGATATTGATGACGAAATTTGTCATCAATATCCCTTTTCTTCATTTAGACACAATAGGTTTTCACAGGCAAGCTCTTTTACTTGGTGAATTTAAGAAAACGCCCAACAACAAAAGAAAATGGAGAAAATCAGCCTCGGCGGGACTTGCGGAAAGAAGAGAACAATCCTTTCTTTTCAAAAGGCGCTTTGGAAAGGGAGAGTACCTGATACCCAGTGCGGTCGATCACAGCCCGCAAAGCAGATTCATCCAGCTCTTTTTCCGAAAGAATCGTTGTCTGCTTCTTTTTGTGAGAAGATTCCACTTTCTTGACGGGAAAAGCATTGCGAATCGCATCGTTGATGTGGGATTCGCACATGCCGCACTGCATACCTTCGATGGATAGGGTATACTGTATCATTGCCGGTTCACTTCCCTTCATGCAATTTGGTTAGTTTATGCTAACTAAATTTTATCATATTCTCCCGCTGCTGTCAAGGCGCTTCTAACGGAAATCCGGAACGGGGCATAACGAAACGGACGCCCCGGAAATCCCGGAGCGTCCGCATTGCAGCAGTTCTATTTTTAGAAAGAAGGGTTAATTGTGCTGGCCGCCGGAAACAACGCCCTTAGCAGCGTCAACGGTCACGGTGGTGCCGCTCTTCAGCAGGGAGGTGGCGTATTCTGCGCCTACGATTACCGGCTTATCCAGGGCCAAACCTACGATAGCCGCATGGGAGTCCACGCCTTCTTTTTCGGTTACGATGGCGGAAGCCCGGCGCATCTGGGGCAGGATGTCGTTGGTGGTGTAGGGGATTACCAGAATATCCCCATCGTGTAATTCCTTAATGGCCTCCTCTTCGTCCTTGCAGACACATAGGTTGCCGGTAACAGAGCCCTTGGTAATCCCTACGCCGGAAACCCGCACATCACCCACCAGCTGAACCTTCAGCAGGTTGGTAGTACCGGAAACGCCCAGGGGCACACCGGTGGTGATGACCACCATATCGCCGTTGTCTACCAGGCCGGCAGCGCTGGCTACGCTGACTACATGGTCAAAGAGCTCGTCGGTATTGCTCTTCTCCTCCACCATAATGGGGCGTACACCCCAGGAGAGGTTCATCTGGCGATATACCTTCGGCTCAGTAGTGCCGCTGATAATGGGACACTCGGGACGGAAACGGGAGATCATCCGGGCGGTGCGGCCGGATTTGGAAACGGTGATAATGGCCCGGGCTCCCAGGTCGTGGGCAGTGGTGCAGGTAGCGTGGGAAATGGCCATGGTCACATTGGGCTGATCCAGCTGGCCGCGCTTGTCGAAACGGGCCTTATAATCGATGTCCTCTTCCGTACGCACGGCAATCCGGATCATGGTTTTCAGGGACTCAATGGGATAATCGCCGGCAGCGGTCTCGCCGGAGAGCATGATGGCGCTGGTGCCGTCATAAATAGCGTTGGCCACGTCTGTAGATTCTGCACGGGTGGGACGGGGGTTCTTCATCATGGAGTCCAGCATCTGGGTGGCAGTGATGACCTGCTTGCCGGCCAGATAGGCCTTTTTGATGAGCTCCTTCTGGATGACCGGGATCTCTTCCAGGGGGATTTCTACGCCCAGGTCGCCGCGGGCCACCATGATGCCGTCGGCCACGTTGATAATCTCGTCGATATTCCGTACGCCGTCAATATTTTCAATCTTGGCGATGATGCGGATATCGTGATTCCCCATGCTTTCCAGAAGAGCGCGCATTTCCAGAATATCATCGGCGGTGCGGGTGAAGGAAGCAGCGATAAAGTCGAAGTCCTCCTTCACGGCAAATTCCAGGTCCTTGCGGTCCTGTTCGCTGATGAAGGGCAGGGAGAGCTGGACGCCGGGAACGTTGATGCTCTTACGGGAAGATACCGGGCCGCCGTTGATCACGCGGCAGACAATATCCGTGTCGGTGTAGGACTCCACTCGCAGCTCGATCAGGCCGTCGTCAATGAGAATACGGGTACCCACCGACACATCCTGGGGAAGGCCGGCGAAGGTGATGGAGGCAATGGATTCGTTGCCCATTACTTCGCGGGTGGTCAAGGTGAACTGGCTTCCGGGTTCCAGCATAACCTTGGGCGGGTCGAACTGCTTCACGCGGATTTCGGGGCCTTTGGTATCCAGGAGCAAAGCTACCGGCAGGTCCAATTCTTCCCGCAGGGCCTTGACCTTGTCGGCCCGGACCTTCTGCTCCGCATGGGTCTGGTGGGAAAAGTTCAGCCGGACTACGTCCACACCGGATTCCATAAGCTGCCGGAGAACGTCCCCTTTGTCAGTGGCGGGGCCCAGGGTGCAGATGATTTTCGTCTTCCTCATGATGATTCACGACTCCCATCTAAAAATATTTTTGAAAGAATAAGGGTTGCAGATAAAATAGAAATCCCTGTATGGCAAACGCAGGAAAGTCCCTGTCTTGCCGGGCATTTCTTTTCGAAATCCACAGAATCTCCTGGTTCTTATTATAATAGATTTATGGAATAATTGCAATTCCTGTTGCGTAAAGATTCTGAAAAGGCCGGATTTTAGGAAATCTCCGGAAAACCGGGAAAAGAGTTGAATTTTGGGCGGCTTCCCGGTACAATAAGAGAAAGCAAAATGGAGAAGCACGGTGAAATACAGCAAAAAGGCGGGGAAATCCATGAAACATGGAAAGCGGCGCGGGGAGCGGATTGTAAAAGCCAAACCCAGCGGCTATGAAGAGAAGAAAGTCCGGCGGTTGGGGAGAATACGGGCGGCAGTGGGACTGCTGTTAGTGGCGGTAGCCGCAGGCGGGCTGTGGTTTGCCTGGCAGCAGGCCATGCGCCCCTATGAAGAAGAGCCGGCAACTTCCTCTTCTTCATCGTCCGCCTCACAGGAAGAGTCCCTTCCCCGGTATGGGGATGATTTTAATTTAAAGCTGGCCAATGCGGACAATCCCCTGTCCCAGGAGGACGCCCCGGAGCTTACGGACTTCCAGGGGGTGCAGGTGGACGAACGGATCGTACCGGCTTTGGAGGCGCTGCTGGAAGCGGCCCAGGAGGCGGAGATTCCCCTGGAGGTTACAGAAGGGTATGTAAGCCCGGAAGAGCAGGATCAACGGTTTGAGGAGCGGGTGCAGCAGCTCATGGAAACCGAGGGCTATTCCCGTGTAATGGCAGAACAGACCGCTGTGCAGACAGTGGCCCGGGGCGGTCAGGACGAGAGCCAGACGGGGATGTCCGTGCGGGTGGCGGCCCAGGGAGCGGAGGGGAACTTCCAGGATACCGCCCAATACCGGTGGCTTTCCCGCCATTCCATTGAATACGGCTTTGTGTTCCGGTATCCCGAGGGGAAGAGCAGCTATACAGGACGGGAGTTTGACCCCAGCTATATCCGCTATGTGGGGGAAACCGCTGCCAGCCGGATGCGGGCCTTGCAGATGTGCCTGGAGGAGTATGCGGAATATGCGTCGGAAAGCTGAAATCGGGCTTCTTTTTGAGAAAAATGAAATTTTCTGAAAATAAGGCTTGCATTTCTCCGGGGTCTGTGGTAGAATTCATTTGTTAATGTTGCAGCTGGGCTGAAAGAGGTGACAAAGATGCAGGATAATATGCACCCCAAGTATGTGGATACGACCATCACTTGCGCTTGCGGCAACGTGATCCATACTCGCTCCACTAAGGAGAACATCCGTGTTGAAATTTGCTCCAAGTGCCATCCGTTCTTTACCGGCAAGCAGAAGCTCGTTGATACCAGCGGACGCGTGGACATGTTCAAGAAGCGTTACGGCTTACAGGATAAAAAATAAGATGCTGCTTTTTCTGGGCGGTGCAGAGATGCGCCGCCCAGTTTTTTTCAAGCTGACAGGGAAAGGAGGTCTGGACGATGGGGGAATATCGGACCATTGCTTCCCAGGCCCAGGATGAATTTGTCGAAAAGCGCTCCCGGTTTATCGGCTACGCCAAGCCTGTGACTACAGAGGAGGAAGCGGCAGCTTTTATCGGGGAGATCAAATCCAAACACTGGGACGCCACCCATAATGTCTATGCATACCGTTTGCGCCAAGGCCAGATTCAGCGTTATTCCGATGACGGAGAGCCTCAGGGGACTGCGGGGATTCCGGTGCTGGATGTGCTGCAAAAATCCGATGTGACCGACACCGTGCTGGTAGTTACCCGCTATTTTGGCGGCATTTTGCTGGGGGGCGGCGGCCTGGTGCGGGCCTATTCCCACGGGGCCTCTATCGCGCTCCAGGCGGCGGGGGTCATCACCATGCGGGAATGCGCCCTCCTGCGCCTTACCTGTGATTACAGCCAGTATGGCCGGGTGAGCTCCCTGGTACCGGAATGCGGCGGGGTAATAGATGATACTGCCTTTACCGAAGCGGTGTCCCTATCTTTCCACATGGCGCCGGAGAACATGGCATCCTTTGCCCGGCAGTTGGCCGATGCCACCAACGGCCAGGTGTCCTTTACCGAAGAGGGCAAGGCCTTTTTCCGCTGGAAGGATTCCGCGGCGAAATAAGCCAGCCTTCCCGTGAAAGGCACGCTTCTCCCACTTCCCTCGACAAAAGAAGAAAAATATTTTTTATTTTTTAAAGGTTATTTCGTTTTTTTTGCGTATATAACTAATAGAGGGAGTTTTCCCCTGAAAGGAGGGAGCCACGTTGACCGTTCGGGAAGAGATTCAACGGATGGAAACCCAGACGCTTTCACCGGCGGCGTCCCTTTCTCAGAATACCCGGGGAAGGGAGAGGCCGGAAGAGGAATGCAGCCTGCGCACCCCGTATCAGCGGGACCGGGATAGGATCCTTCATTGTAAGGCCTTCCGGCGGCTGAAGCACAAGACCCAGGTGTTTTTGTCCCCTCAGGGGGACCACTACCGCACCCGGCTGACCCATACGCTGGAGGTATCCCAGATTGCCCGGACCATTGCCCGGGCTTTGCGTCTCAATGAGGATTTGACGGAGGCCATCTCTCTGGGCCATGACTTGGGGCACACGCCCTTTGGCCATGCCGGGGAGCACGTCCTGAATCAACTGTATCCCGGAGGTTTCCGCCATTATGAGCAGAGCGTCCGGGTGGTGGAAAAGCTGGAGAAATCCGGCCAGGGGCTGAACCTGACCTGGGAGGTCCGGGACGGGATTCTGTGCCACACCCGGGGGAGGGAAGCCGCCACTGCGGAGGGCCGTCTGGTGCGGCTGGCGGATAAGATCGCCTATCTGAATCACGATGTGGACGACGCTATCCGGGCCGGGGTCCTGTCAGAGGAGGAACTCCCCCGGCAGGTGAAGGAAACCCTGGGGGAGAGGCGTTCCCAGCGCATTGACTGTATGGTGCGTTCTGTAGTGGAAAACAGCGAAAACGGCCAGATCCGTATGGGGGAAGATGTCCAGGAAGGCTTTGATTGTCTGCATACTTTTATGTATCAGCGGGTATATCTGAATTCGGTGGCTAAACAGGAAGAGGCTAAGGTTCCCAATATGCTGGGAACCCTGTATGGGTATTTGCTCTCCCCGGGAAAGCTCCCGGAAGAGATGGCCTTTATTGCGGAAACCGAAGGGGTGGAGCGGGCCGTGTGCGATTACATTGCCGGCATGACCGACCAGTATGCAGTGGATATGTTCCGGCGGCTGTTTATTCCCCAGGCGTGGAGCCGGTAGGGGGCTGATTTTCCAGGAAGGAGGAGGAGAATTTGCCGCTTCCCGATTTATTTTTGCAGGAGCTGAAGGCCCGGACAGACATTTCGGAGCTGGTATCCTCCTATGTAAACCTGCGCCGGAGCGGTCGCAATCTGGTGGGACTCTGTCCCTTCCACCACGAAAAGACCGCTTCCTTCAACGTGTATCCGGACAACGGCTCCTTTTATTGTTTTGGCTGCGGCGTAGGGGGAGATGTGATTACCTTTGTCCGGAAGATTGAGAATCTGGACTATATGGAAGCCGTGCGGTTCTTGGCCCAGCGGGCGGGAATCCCAGTCCCCGAGGAGCAGGTGGACGACAGTATGTCCCGGCTTCGGGCCCGGGTACTGGAAATCAATCGGGAGACCGCTCGGTTTTACTATCGGGTGCTCCTTTCCAAGCAGGGGAAGCCTGGGCTGGATTACCTTTTGGGCCGGGGGCTCACCATGGAGACCATCCGCCATTTCGGCCTGGGCTTTTCTCCGCCGGGACGGTTTACCCTTGTGGACCATCTGCGCCGTCTGAAATACACGGAAGACGAGCTGATCCAGGCCAATGTGGCTTTTCGCAGCCGAAGCGGCAGGGCCATGGACCGGTTTTACAACCGGGTCATGTTTCCCATTATTGACCTGCGGGGCAATGTGGTGGCCTTTGGCGGGCGGATTCTCACCGATGAAAAGCCCAAATATATCAACACCTCCGACACGCCGGTGTACCATAAGAGCAGCGGGCTCTTCGCTATGAATTTCGCCAAGAATAACGGCGGGGAGCAGCTGATTCTGGCCGAGGGCTATATGGATGTGATTTCCCTGCACCAGGCGGGGTTCACCAACGCTATGGCCTCTCTGGGCACCTCCCTTACCGTGGAGCAGGCCCGGCTTATGGCCCGGTATGCCAAGGAAGTGGTTATCTGCTACGACTCCGATGACGCTGGCCGGCGGGCTACGGCCCGGGCCATTCCCATCCTCCGGGACGCTGGACTGCTGGTGAAAGTGCTGGCGGTGCCGGGGAACAAAGACCCGGATGAGTATATCCGTTCCCACGGGGCGGAGGGGCACGCGTACTTCAAGCGGCTGCTGGACGCCTGCGGCAATGATGTGGAATACCGCCTGAGCAGGATTAAGGCGGAGTGCAGCACGGAGACCCCGCAGGGGCGGGTGGAGTACCTGACCCGGGGGGCGGAGCTGCTTTCCACTCTGGAAAACCGCATTGAGCAGGAGGTATACGCCGGGCGCTTGGCACAGGAAACCGGGATTGACCGGGGAGCTGTGCTGTCCCAGGTGAGGCAATACAGCCGAAGGAGAGAGAAAAATCGCTCGCAAAAGCAATTCCGGCAGGTGCAGCGGGAGCTGGGGGCCGTGGGAGACACGGTGAACCCGGAAAAGAGCCGCCACCTTCGGGCGGCCAACGCGGAGGAAGCCCTCATCGCCTATTTGGCGGCCCATCCCGATGGGGCCGAGTGGGTGGAAAAGCGCCTTTCGCCGGAAAAGTTCAGCACCAATTTTACCCGGAAGCTCTACCGCATGGTGCTGGAAAAACTGAAAGACAACAAGCCTCTGGCGTTGTCGGACCTGAGCCAAGACCTGACGGAGGACGAGGTGTCCGCTGTTTCCGGAATCTTGGCCCGGCATCATTCGGTGCCGGCAGGACGGCGGGACGCGGAGGAATATATAGAAATCATCGAACAGGAAGCGGGCAGGCTCAGTGAAGAAGCCCTTCGCACCGCTTCGGAAGAAGAATTGATGAAGCAGCTGCAAACGCTGCGAGAACGCAAGAAATAGGGGGATGTTTTCATGCCGGCAGTACAGGATAAGAAAAGCGTAATTAAGGAACTTTTGGAGCAGGGCAAGGCCAAGGGCTCTCTGTCCACGAAAGAAATCCTCGACGCCCTGGGAGAAATGGACTTTGACCCGGAGCATCTGGAGAAATTCTATGACACCCTGGAAAGTTTGGGCGTAGAGATTGTGGACGAGGATATTGGCAACGACGACATCGATGATATTCCCCTGGAGGAACTGGAGGACTTCGATGTACCTGCCGATGAGAACGAGGATCTGGAGACCAGCCTGAGCACCGAGGGCATTGCCATTGACGACCCGGTGAAGGTGTACCTCAAGGAGATCGGCAGGGTGCCCCTGCTGACTCCGGAAGAAGAAATTGATTTGGCCATCCGCATCGGAAATGGGGATGAAAGCGCGAAAAAGCGCCTTTCCGAAGCCAATCTGCGTCTGGTAGTCAGCATTGCAAAGCGCTATCTGGGCCGCGGAATGCAGTTTTTGGACCTCATTCAGGAGGGTAACCTGGGCCTGATTAAAGCGGTGGAAAAGTTCGATTATACCAAGGGCTTTAAGTTCTCCACCTATGCTACCTGGTGGATTCGCCAGGCCATTACCCGGGCCATTGCCGACCAGGCCCGGACCATCCGGATTCCCGTACACATGGTGGAGACCATCAACAAGGTGAAGAAGGTTTCCAGCCAGCTTCTCCACACCAATGGCCACGAGCCTACAGCGGAAGAAATCGCCGCAGAGCTGGATATGCCCGCGGATAAGGTCCGGGAAATCATGCGGGTCGCCCAGGAGCCGGTTTCTCTGGAAACCCCCATTGGCGAGGAAGAGGACAGCCATCTGGGAGATTTTATTCAGGACGACGACGCCCCGGCGCCCCAGGACGCGGCTTCCCACACCCTGCTCAAGGAGCAGCTCTCTGAGGTGCTGGATACCCTGACCCCTCGGGAGGAAAAGGTGCTGCGCCTGCGTTTTGGCCTGGAAGACGGCCGTTCCCGCACCTTGGAAGAGGTGGGCAAGGAATTCAACGTCACCCGGGAGCGCATCCGCCAGATTGAGGCCAAGGCCCTGCGGAAGCTGCGCCATCCCAGCCGCAGCAAGAAGCTCAAGGACTTCCTGGATTAAGGCAGGAAGAGAGATCCGGAACGCAGCAGACACACGGGAACGCTTGTAAAGGAGGGTGCGTATGCATATTACCCTGGAAACCGATTACGCCGTGAGAATCGTAGAGGCCCTGACCCGGTGCGGAAAGCGTTTGGATGCCCGCGCCCTCTCCGAACAGACCCGGGTGCCCCAGCGTTTTGCCTTGAAGATTCTGCGCAAGCTGGTGGCGGATGGGATTATCTGCTCCTACAAAGGGGCCGGCGGCGGCTATGAGCTGGCCCGTTCGCCTGGGGAAATCACCCTCCGGGAAGTGATTGAGTCGGTGGAAGGCCCTTACCGCATTAGCCGCTGCCAGGAGGACACCTATTGCTGTGACCACACCACCTGCCGTTTCCACGAGATTTACGGCGAGATTTCCCAGCAGGTGCGCCAGAAGCTGGATTCCTATACCTTTGCGGCCATCTGCTTGGAGGAGGGGGCTCGAAGCTGCGGCTACGATTGCCCCGGCTGTCAGCAGCATGGAGAAGGGAAAGGCGGGGAATAGGGTGTACGATTGGTTTGACGAGTATTGTATGGCCAAGCCCGGCGTGACCCGGGATTTTAAGGAAGAGTGGGGATGGTACCGGTATTTTGTCTGCGGGAAGTTCTTTGCCGCCGCTGGACGGGGAGAAAACGGCGCTCTCTGCTTTTTGACCCTGCGGTGCGAGCCGGATTTCAATGATTTCCTGCGGCAGAACTACCAGGCGGTAGCGCCGGGGTACTACAGCAATAAGGCCCTGTGGAATACCGTCTGGTTCCGGCTGGAGGATATCCCGGAAAGGGACCGGAATCCCCAGGCGCCCCCGGTGTTTCCGGAAGACGCCGTGGTGCGGGAAATGACGGACCGCTCCTGGCGGATTATGGCAGAAAAATTACCGAAAAAGCTCCGTGCCACCCTGGAGAAAACATAACACCCATCCGGGTGTTTTTGAAGGCTGATTTTTGATTTTGTACGAGAAAAAGAACTTTTCAGTCTAAAAGAATAGGCTCCACAAAAACGGTCTTGTGGAGCCTATTTTTCTTTTAAAGAACGATAAAGGGCAGAAAAGGGGTGTAAAATCAAAAAACGGGCAAAAAGCCCGCTTTTTTCCCCGTGAACTATTGACAAAAGAAAAAATCCATTATAAAATGATATACTGCATCATCATAGAGTGCCATGTTCTGTAAATGCTGTGATACAGCATAGCACATCTTTCAAAAAAAGGCAAGTGTTTTCCAAAAAAATTGTCGCGGTCATCTGCCGGAGGGCCCGGGGATCTGCGGCTTGCCGGGATGGAAAGAACAGTAAATAAATGGAATGGAGTGATTGAGCCAATGGTGAATGTCAAACCGGTGCAGTTGGGCAAAAACACCCGTATGAGCTTTTCCCGCATCGAAGAGGTCCTGCCGATGCCGAACCTCATTGAGGTGCAGAAGAATTCCTACCAATGGTTCCTGGACGAGGGGCTGAAAGAGGTATTCCGGGATGTTTCGGGCATCACGGACTTTACCGGGAATCTGGTGTTGGATTTCGTCAACTACAAGCTGGATGAAAAGCCCAATTACAGCGTGATAGAGTGCAAGGAGCGGGATGCTACCTATGCGAAAGCTCTGCGCGTCACTGCACGCCTTCTCAACAAGGAGAGCGGCGAGATCAAGGAGTCCGAGGTCTTCATGGGCGAGTTCCCCCTGATGACGGAAAGCGGCACCTTTGTCATCAACGGCGCTGAGCGCGTGATTGTTTCCCAGTTGGTTCGTTCCCCCGGCGTTTATTACAAAATGGAGTATGACAAGACCGGCAAGGAGCTTTTCAGCGCCACTGTGATCCCCAACCGCGGCGCTTGGCTGGAATACGAAAACGACGCCAACGACGTTTTCTATGTGCGCATCGACAAAAACCGCAAGATTCCCATTACGGTGTTCCTCCGGGCCCTGGGCCTTGGCACCGATGAGGAGATCCGGAACTATTTTGGTCTGGACGACCGCATTGAGGCTACCCTGGAAAAGGATACCACCCACAACATGGAGGAGGGCCTCAAGGAAGTCTACCGCAAGCTCCGTCCCAGCGAGCCCCCCACGGTAGAGAGCGCCCAGACCCATATCAACAACCTGTTCTTTGACGCCCGCCGGTATGACCTTTCCCGGGTGGGCCGTTATAAATACAACAAGAAGCTGAACCTGGCCGGCCGTATCACCGACCAGAAGCTGACCCAGCCCATTGTGAACCCTCTCACCGGCGAGGTCATGGCGGAAGCAGGCGAAGTGGTCTCCCGGGCCAAGGCCGAGGAGATCGATGATGCCGGCGTAACCGTGGCTTTTGTGGAAGTCGGCGAGCGGGAAGTCAAGGTCATCTCCAATGGCATGGTGGATATTTCCAAGTACGTGAACTTTGACGCCAAGGCCGAGTGCGGCGTCAAAGAGCGGGTGCGCTTCAGCGTGCTGGCGGAGATCCTGGAAGAGTGCGGCGAGGATGAAGAGGCCCTGAAGGAAGCCATCAAGGCCCGGGTAGACGACCTGATCCCCAAGCACATCATCATCGATGATATTTTCGCTTCCATCAACTACATGAACTGCCTGGCCATGGGCCTTGGCACTACTGACGATATCGACCACCTGGGCAACCGCCGCATCCGTTCGGTAGGCGAGCTGCTCCAGAATCAGTTCCGCATCGGCTTCTCCCGTTTGGAGCGGGTGATCCGGGAGCGTATGACCCTCCAGGCCCAGGATCTGGAGACCCTGACGCCCAAGGACCTGATTAACATCCGTCCTGTGGTAGCGGCTATCAAGGAATTCTTTGGTTCCTCGCCGCTGTCCCAGTTTATGGATCAGAACAACCCCTTGGCTGAGCTGACCCACAAGCGCCGTCTTTCCGCTCTGGGCCCCGGCGGCCTTTCCCGTGACCGCGCCGGATTTGAGGTCCGTGACGTTCACTACAGCCACTATGGCCGCATGTGCCCTGTGGAGACCCCTGAAGGCCCCAACATCGGTCTGATTTCCTACTTGGCTACTTTTGCGCGGATCAATGAATACGGCTTTATTGAGGCGCCTTTCCGCCGGATTGATAAGGAAAACGGCCGGGTCACCGATGAAGTGATTTACATGACCGCCGATAAGGAAGACGAGTATATTGTGGCGCAGGCTAACGAACCTCTGGATGAAAACGGCTGCTTCATCTATCCGAAAATCAGTGGCCGTCATCGTGAGAGCTTTGTGGAAGTGGATTGCCACAAGGCCGACTTTATGGATCTTTCTCCCCGGATGGTGGTTTCCGTGGCTACGGCTATGATCCCCTTCCTGGAAAACGACGATACCAACCGCGCACTGATGGGCGCTAACATGCAGCGCCAGGCTGTGCCGCTTCTGAAGACCGAGGCCCCCATTGTGGGCACCGGTATGGAATATAAGGCCGGCGTAGACTCCGGCGCCTGTGTGCTGGCAAAGCGCGGCGGCATTGTCCGCAGCGTCAGCGCTACCGAGGTACGGGTTACCGCCGACAACGGCGAAGTGGATACCTACTTCATCACCAAGTTCCTGCGCTCCAACCAGAGCACCTGTATCAACCAGGTGCCGGTAGTGGACCGCGGCGACCGGGTGGAGGCCGGCGATGTCATCGCTGACGGCCCCGCTATTTCCAACGGCGAAATCGCCCTGGGTAAAAACGCCCTCATCGGCTTTATGACCTGGGAAGGCTACAACTACGAGGACGCCGTTCTGATTAACGAAAAAATCGTCCGGGATGACGTGTACACCTCTATTCACATTGAGGAGTACGAGATGGAAGCCCGGGATACCAAGCTGGGGCCCGAGGAAATCACCCGGGATATTCCCAACGTAAACGAAGACCTGCTCCGCGACTTGGACGACCGTGGAATCATCCGCGTCGGCGCTGACGTCCGTGCAGGCGACATTCTGGTGGGTAAGGTTACCCCCAAGGGCGAGACCGAGCTCACTGCGGAGGAGCGGCTGCTCCGGGCCATCTTCGGCGAGAAGGCCAGAGAAGTCCGCGACACCTCCCTGCGTGTGCCCCACGGCGAATACGGCACCGTGGTGGATGTGAAGGTCTTTACCCGTGAGAACAGCCACGATGAGCTGAGCCCCGGCGTCAACAAAGTGGTGCGCTGCTACATTGCCCAGAAGAGAAAGATCTCCGTGGGTGATAAGATGGCAGGCCGCCACGGTAACAAGGGTGTTGTTTCCCGTATTCTGCCCATGGAAGAAATGCCCTTCCTGCCTGACGGCACCCCTCTGGATATTGTGCTGAACCCCCTGGGCGTGCCTTCCCGTATGAATATCGGCCAGGTGCTGGAAGTGCATCTGGGCATGGCGGCCAAGGCTCTGGGCTGGAAGATCATGACCCCTGTTTTCGACGGCGCTCACGAAGAGGATATCCGGGAGTGCTTTAAGATGGCCGGCATGAGCGAGGACGGCAAGTTCTGGCTCCGGGACGGCCGTACCGGTGAGTATTTCGACAACCCGGTTACCGTTGGTTATATGTACTATCTGAAGCTCCACCACCTGGTAGACGATAAGATCCACGCCCGTTCCACCGGCCCCTACTCTCTGGTGACCCAGCAGCCTCTGGGCGGCAAGGCCCAGTTCGGCGGCCAGCGTTTCGGCGAGATGGAAGTGTGGGCCCTGGAAGCCTACGGCGCGGCTTACACCCTCCAGGAGATCCTGACGGTGAAGTCCGACGACGTGGTGGGCCGTGTGAAGACCTACGAGGCCATTGTCAAGGGCCAGAATATCCCCACCCCCGGTGTGCCTGAATCCTTTAAGGTGCTCATTAAGGAGCTCCAGTCCCTGGGTCTGGATATTAAGGTGCTGGATAAGAATAACGAAGAAATCGACCTGAAACAGAATTTTGACGACGACGATGATATGGGCTTTACCCCGTCGTCCAGCGAGGTGTTTGAAGAGCCCAATGTTGCCGAAGAAGGCGACCTGGATGGCTACACCATGGAAGATACCGAAGAAGATGACCTGTTCTCGGAAGATGCAGGCATTGGTCTGGACGACCTGTTCGGCGGCAGCGCGGACGAGGATGCCGGCGACGAGAATGACTGAGAGTAGGGGGTTGAACGATGGAATTTAACGTGTTTGAATCGATTAAAATCGGTCTGGCTTCCCCTGACCAGATCCGTGAGTGGTCTCACGGTGAGGTCAAGAAGCCGGAAACCATTAACTACCGTACCCTGAAGCCGGAGCGGGACGGCCTGTTCTGCGAGCGCATTTTTGGGCCTACCAAGGACTGGGAGTGCCACTGCGGAAAGTACAAGCGCATCCGCTATAAAGGCAAGGTCTGCGACCGCTGCGGCGTGGAAGTGACCCGCAGCAAGGTCCGCCGGGAGCGCATGGGCCACATTGAGCTGGCCGCCCCGGTTTCCCACATTTGGTACTTTAAGGGCATCCCCTCCCGGATGGGCCTGGTGCTGGATATTTCCCCCCGGATGCTGGAAAAGGTGCTCTACTTTGCCCTGTACATTGTAACGGACCCCGGCGACGTTCGGGAGCTCTCCAAGATGCAGTTCCTGGATGAAAAGGAATACCAGCACATGTACGAAAAGTATGGCGACGCCTTTAAGGCCGCCATGGGCGCAGAGGCTATTAAAGATTTGCTGGCGGAAATTGACCTGGAGAAGCTCTCCACCCAGCTCAAGGAAGAGCTGGAAACTGCTTCCGGCCAGAAGCGGGTGCGCCTGCTCAAGCGCCTGGAAGCGGTAGAGGCCTTCCGCCTGTCCGGAAACCGTCCGGAGTGGATGATTCTGGACGTCATCCCGGTGATTCCCCCGGATATCCGCCCCATGGTGCAGCTGGACGGCGGTCGCTTTGCCACCTCTGACCTGAACGATCTGTATCGCCGGGTCATCAACCGCAATAACCGCCTGAAGCGTTTGCTGGAGCTGGGCGCTCCGGACATTATCGTCCGCAACGAGAAGCGCATGCTCCAGGAAGCAGTGGACGCCCTCATCGACAACGGCCGCCGCGGCCGCCCGGTGACCGGCCCCAACAACCGTCCCCTGAAGTCCCTGTCCGATATGCTCAAGGGCAAGCAGGGCCGCTTCCGTCAGAACCTGCTGGGCAAGCGCGTGGACTATTCCGGCCGTTCCGTTATCGTGGTAGGCCCTGAGCTGAAGATGTATCAGTGCGGCCTGCCCAAGGAGATGGCTTTGGAGCTGTTTAAGCCCTTTGTCATGAAGCGCCTGGTGGAAACCGGCGCCGCCGGCAACATTAAGGCTGCCCGTAAGGCAGTAGAGCGCGCCAAGCCCGAGGTTTGGGATGCGCTGGAAATCGTCATTAAAAACCACCCGGTGCTGCTGAACCGCGCACCTACCCTGCACCGTCTGGGCATCCAGGCCTTTGAGCCGGTGCTGGTGGAGGGCCGCGCTCTGAAGCTGCACCCCCTGGTGTGTACTGCATACAACGCTGACTTTGACGGCGACCAGATGGCCGTCCACGTGCCCCTGTCCGCCGAGGCCCAGGCAGAAGCCCGCTTCCTGATGCTGGCCGCTAACAACCTCCTCAAGCCCTCCGATGGCCGTCCGGTTACGGTTCCCACTCAGGACATGGTGCTGGGTTCCTACTACCTGACCATGGACAAAGAAGGGGAGAAGGGCGAAGGCAAGGCTTTCCGTGACGTAGACGAGGCCCTGATGGCCTATGACGCCCATATTGTCACCCTCCACGCCAAGATCAAGGTCCGCCGGGAGGCGGAATTCAATGGGGAAAAGGTTTCCGCTTTGGTGGAGACCACCGTGGGCCGGATTATTTTCAACCGTCCTATTCCTCAGGATCTGGGATATGTGGACCGCACCGATCCCAACGAGCGCATGAAGTTTGAAATTGACTTCCTGGTGGGCAAGAAGCAGCTGGGCAAGATCATCGAAAAGTGCATCAAGGTACACGGCACCGCCATTACCTCCGAGGTGCTGGATGAAATCAAGGCCCAGGGCTATAAGTACTCCACTATCGGCGCTATTACCGTGGCCGTTTGCGACGCCACCATCCCGCCCCAGAAGAAGCAGATCATCGCCGATGCGGAAGCCAAGATCGACGAGATCAGCGACGAGTTCAACGAGGGCCTCCTCTCCGAGGAAGAGCGTTCCGGCGCGGTTATCCGCACCTGGGAGCAGGCCACCAACGATGTGACCTCCGCCCTGCAGAAGGGCCTGGACCGCAACAACCCCATCTTCATGATGGCGGACTCCGGCGCTCGTGGTTCTATGAGCCAGATTCGTCAGCTGGCCGGTATGCGCGGCCTGATTGCCAACACCTCCGGTAAGGTTATCGAAATTCCCATTCGCGCCAACTATCGTGAGGGCCTGAACATTTTGGAATACTTCATTTCTTCCCGCGGCGCCCGAAAGGGCCTGGCAGATACCGCTCTGCGTACCGCTGACTCCGGTTATCTGACCCGCCGTCTGGTGGACGTTTCTCAGGAAGTGATCATCCGGGAGGATGACTGCGGCGCCACCGACGGCCTGGAGGTCTTCGACATTAAGGAAGGCAGCGAGGCGATCGAGAGCATGCACGAGCGTCTCATCGGCCGTTATCTGGTGGAAGATTTTGTGGATGAGGAAACCGGCGAGGTGCTGGTGTCCAAGGATAAGATGATGGATGACCATGACGCCGATATTATCGTGGGTCACGGCGTGGAGAGCATCAAGATCCGCTCCATCCTGAACTGCCGCGCCAAGCACGGCGTGTGCAAAAAGTGCTACGGCTCCGACCTGGCTACCGGCAAGCCCGTTTCTGTGGGCGAGGCCGTGGGCATCATCGCCGCCCAGTCTATCGGTGAGCCCGGCACCCAGCTGACCATGCGTACCTTCCATACCGGCGGCGTGGCCAGCGCCGAAGATATTACACAGGGTCTTCCCCGCGTGGAAGAACTGTTTGAGGGCCGCAAGCCCAAGCATCTGGCAATCCTGGCGGAAATCGATGGCGAAATCTCCTTTGAAGAAGTCAAGAAGAATCGCCATGTAGTGATTACCCGCGAGGATGGGGAGCAGCGTTCCTACCTGATTCCCTTTGGTTCCCGCATCAGTGTCAAGGAGGGCCAGAAGGTGAAGGCCGGTACCCGGCTCACCGAAGGCTCTGTGAACCCCCACGATGTGCTGGCCATCAGCGGTACCCACGCCGTGCAGGACTACCTCATTGAGGAAGTGCAGCGAGTATACCGGATGCAGGGCGTTGATATCAACGATAAGCATATCGAGGTTATCGTTCGCCAGATGATGCGCAAGGTCCGCGTGGAAGACGCCGGCGATACGGAGTTGCTGGCCAACTCCCTGGTGGATAAGACCGAGTTTGAGACGGCCAACGAAGACATTGCGGCCCGCCGCGCTGCCGGCGAGGTCGATCTGCAGGAGGCCACCTGCACCCCGGTGCTGCTGGGTATCACCAAGGCTTCTCTGGCAACGGACTCCTTCCTGTCCGCCGCATCCTTCCAGGAGACCACCCGCGTGCTTACCGAAGCCGCTATCAAGGGTAAGGTGGACCCGCTGCTGGGCCTGAAGGAGAACGTTATCATCGGCAAGCTGGTGCCTGCTGGAACCGGCATGCGGTGCTATCGTAATGTTTCCGTAAAATCTGCAGATGAGGGCTTGACAAACGAAGTCCAGTGAGTTTATAATAACAAATTGTGATGGTCTGACGGTATCCTGTCCGGAAACTTCTTCCGGACAGGTACTGTACTGTATAAGATGACTTTCACACTTGTATAGAATCGCAGAATTCTGTGCAGATTTCTTTTGGTGGTAAATCGCAGAGGTTGTCCTCTCCGGTTTTCACATATAAAATTTCAGTGAGGAGGTGTCATATGCCCACTTTTAATCAGCTGGTTCACACCGGTCGTCAGGTTGCCGAGAAGAAGGCCAAGGCTCCCGCACTGCTGAAGGGTTGGAACTCCAAGAAGCGCGTTGCGATCGATCAGGATTCTCCCCAAAAGCGCGGTGTGTGCACGTCTGTAAAGACTGCCACCCCGAAGAAGCCTAACTCTGCTCTGCGTAAGATTGCTAGAGTCCGGCTCTCCAACGGCATCGAGGTCAGCGCCTATATCCCCGGCGTAGGCCACAACCTGCAGGAGCACAGCGTCGTGATGATTCGCGGCGGCCGTGTTAAGGACCTGCCTGGCGTGCGTTACCACATTATCCGTGGTACCCTGGACGCCCAAGGCGTTGCCAAGCGTATGCAGGCCCGTTCCAAGTACGGTGCCAAGCGCCCCAAGGCTGGCGCTAAGAAGTAATTCGATAAAGGGATTGCTTCTATCTAACTAACTTGACAGAATTCGTGGCTCCCGCACGGGACAACCTACCTGTGCGGAGGCGTTTGTAATAGAACGCCTCTTTGGCCAACGGAAGTTTGTCGCTTTCGAGTACCTATGATATCATACTATGTGAAGGAGGGAAGAATATGCCGAGAAGAGGCAATATCGCAAAACGTGACGTTTTGCCCGATCCGCTTTACAACTCCAAGCTGGTCACCCGTCTGGTGAACAACATCATGTATGACGGCAAGAAGGGCGTGGCCCAGAAGATCGTTTACGGTGCATTTGACATCGTGGCTGAGAAGACCGGCAAGGATCCCCTCGAGGTGTTTGAGCAGGCAATGGAAAATGTAATGCCCAGCCTCGAAGTCAAGGCCCGCCGTGTTGGCGGTGCCACCTACCAGGTGCCTATGGAGGTCCGCCCCGAGAGACGGCAGACCCTGGGCCTGCGCTGGATCTCCACCTACTCCAGACAGCGTTCCGAAAAGACCATGAAGGAGCGTCTGGCCGGAGAGATCCTTGATGCTGTAAACGGCGCCGGCGGCGCTGCCAAGAAGCGCGACGATACGCACAAGATGGCAGAGGCCAACAAGGCATTCGCACACTACAGATGGTAATGTGTTGGGTGCCGCAAGCAGGTGCCCAGGGGCCTTTGGCCCGGATGTTTTGAACCCCCGCACGTTTATGTTTCTATGATTAAGGAGGAAACCCATGCCAAGGCAGGTATCACTTGAATTAACCCGCAATATCGGCATTATGGCTCACATCGATGCCGGTAAGACCACTACCACAGAACGTATTCTGTACTACACCGGCGTGAACCACAAGATTGGTGAGACCCACGACGGTACTGCAACCATGGACTGGATGGCCCAGGAGCAGGAAAGAGGTATTACTATTACCTCTGCCGCTACGACCTGCTTTTGGAAGGGCCACCGCATTAACATCATCGACACCCCCGGCCACGTGGACTTCACCGTGGAAGTGGAGCGCTCCCTGCGCGTGCTGGACGGTTCTGTAACCGTTTTCTGCGCAAAGGGCGGCGTTGAGCCCCAGTCCGAGACTGTGTGGCGTCAGGCGGAGGAATATAAGGTTCCCCGTATGGCCTACGTCAACAAGATGGACATCATGGGCGCCGATTTCTATCGCGTGGTGCAGATGATGAAGGATCGCCTCAAGTGCAACGCTGTTCCGATCCAGCTGCCCATCGGCTCTGAGGACACCTTTAAGGGCATTATCGACCTGGTGACCATGAAGGCCGAGATCTACTATGATGATCTGGGCAAGGATGTCCGCGAGGAGGATATCCCCGAGGACATGAGAGAGCTGGCTGAGAAGTATCACACCGAACTGGTGGAGCACGTAGCCGAGCAGGACGATGAGCTGTTTGAGAAATATCTGGGCGGCGAGGAGCTGACCGTGGAGGAGATCAAGACCTGCATCCGCAAGTCCACAATCGCCAACCACATGGTTCCCGTAACCTGCGGTACTTCTTACAGAAACAAGGGCGTACAGCCCCTGCTGAACGCCATTATCGATTATATGCCCGCCCCCACGGATGTTCCCGACATTAAGGGTGTGAACCCCGACACCGGGGAAGAGGAGAGCCGTCCTTCTGACGATAACGCTCCCTTCGCTGCGCTGGCCTTTAAGATTGCCACCGACCCCTTTGTTGGTAAGCTGTGCTTCTTCCGCGTGTACTCCGGTACCGTGGACGCCGGTTCCACTGTCTACAACTCCGTGAAGGACAACAACGAGCGTATGGGCCGCATCCTGCAGATGCACGCCAATCACCGCCAGGATATCGAAAAGGTGTATGCCGGCGATATCGCCGCCGCTGTGGGTCTGAAGAATACCACTACCGGCGACACCCTGTGCGATGAGAAGCACCCCATCATCCTGGAATCCATGGAGTTCCCGGAGCCTGTTATCCGGGTCGCCATCGAGCCTAAGACCAAGGCCGGCCAGGAGAAGATGGGTATCGCTCTGGCCAAGCTGGCAGAAGAAGACCCCACCTTCAAGGCTTATACCGATGAAGAGACCGGTCAGACCATTATCGCTGGTATGGGCGAGCTCCACTTGGAAATCATCGTGGACCGTCTGCTCCGCGAATTCCGCGTGGAAGCCAACGTTGGTAAGCCCCAGGTTGCCTATAAGGAGACCATCCGCAAGCTGGCCGACGTGGATCACAAGTATGCCCGCCAGTCTGGTGGTAAGGGCCAGTATGGTCACGTTAAGATTAAGATTGAGCCCAACCCCGGCAAGGGTTATGAGTTCGTCAACGCTATCGTTGGCGGCGCTATCCCCAAGGAGTATATCCCTGCAGTTGACCAAGGTATCCAGGGCGCTATGCAGTCCGGTGTTCTCGCTGGCTACAACGTAGTGGATGTCAAGGTCACCCTGTATGACGGCTCTTATCATGAGGTTGACTCCTCTGAAATGGCATTTAAGATCGCCGCTTCCATGGCCTTCAAGGAGGCTATGAAGAAGGCAGATCCGGTGCTGCTGGAGCCCATCATGAAGGTAGTTGTGATTGTGCCTGACGAGTACATGGGCGACGTTATCGGCGACCTGAACTCCCGTCGCGGCATGATCCTGGGCATGGATGCCGTTCCCGGCGCCCAGCAGATCAACTCCGAGGTTCCCCTGTCCGAGATGTTCGGCTATGCAACGGATATGCGCTCTAAGACCCAGGGCCGCGGCCAGTACACCATGGAACCCGCCCATTATGCAGAGGTTCCCAAGTCGGTTGCTGAGACCGTTATTGCTGCTCGCGGAAAAAAGAGCGAATAATTGCAGATTACCCTTGATTTTTCAAGTTGTAATTGTTAAAATTGACTTACTGAATTTCTTATCAAAAAAGGAGGAAGTTTCCAATGGCAAAGGAAAAGTTTGAAAGAAACAAACCCCATGTAAACATTGGTACTATCGGCCACGTTGACCATGGCAAGACCACCCTGACCGCTGCTATCACCAAGGTGCTGAACCTGGAGGGCGACGCAGAGTTCGTGGATTATGCCAACATCGACAAGGCTCCCGAAGAGAGAGAGCGCGGCATTACCATTAACACCGCTCACGTTGAGTATCAGACTGAAAAGCGTCACTATGCACACGTTGACTGCCCCGGCCACGCTGACTATGTGAAGAACATGATCACCGGTGCTGCGCAGATGGACGGCGCTATCCTGGTTGTGTCTGCTGCTGACGGCCCCATGCCCCAGACCAGAGAGCACATCCTGCTGTCCCGTCAGGTGGGCGTGCCCTACATCGTTGTCTTCATGAACAAGTGCGATCAGGTTGACGACGAGGAACTGCTGGACCTGGTAGAGATGGAGATCCGCGACCTGCTGAACGAGTATGAGTTCCCGGGCGACGACACCCCCATCATCCGTGGTTCCGCTCTGGTTGCTCTGGAGTCCGATTCCAAGGATCCCAATGCTCCCGAGTACAAGTGCATTCATGAGCTCATGGACGCTGTTGATGAGTATATCCCCACCCCCGAGCGTAAGGCTGACCTGCCCTTCCTGATGCCCGTTGAGGACGTGTTCACCATCACCGGCCGCGGCACCGTGGCTACCGGTAGAGTGGAGCGCGGCCAGCTGAAGCTGTCCGAGGAAGTGGAGATCGTTGGTCTGTCCGACGAGCGCCGCAAGACCGTTGTTACCGGTATCGAGATGTTCCGCAAGCTGCTGGACTATGCCGAGGCTGGCGACAACATCGGCGCCCTGCTCCGTGGTATCCAGAGAAATGAGATCGAGCGCGGCCAGGTTCTGGCAAAGCCCGGCACCATTCATCCCCACACCAAGTTCAAGGGCCAGGTTTATGTTCTGACCAAGGACGAGGGTGGCCGTCATACCCCCTTCTTCAACAACTATCGTCCCCAGTTCTACTTCCGTACCACCGACGTGACCGGCGTGATCTCCCTGCCCGAGGGCACCGAGATGTGCATGCCCGGCGACAACGTTGTCATGGACGTTGAGCTGATCACCCCCATCGCTATCGAAGAGGGCCTGCGTTTCGCTATCCGCGAGGGTGGCCGCACTGTTGGTTCCGGCGTTGTTACCGGCATTAACGAATAATTTGCCTTTTTCAGTCCCCGGTTCCCCTGGAGCCGGGGATTTTTCTTTTAAATTTTTTGCCGTCTGCCTATTGACATTTTCCGCATTTCTGATATAATAAGAAAGCTGTGAAAATGATGCGGTATTGTGTAAGGGTAGCACGGCAGACTCTGACTCTGTTTGTCTGGGTTCAAATCCTAGTACCGCAGCCAGTAAAGAAGGACCCCGGCATGTTTTTGTCGGGGTCCTTCCTTTTTTGTCAAAAGGTGTTTTTCCGCAAGTTGGGTTTGCGGAAAGGAATTATTCTATAGGAATCTCAAATGATGACCAGGGATGGAGGCTGAAACGTATGAAGGCAAAAATTTTTATTGACGGCAGCGAGGGTACCACCGGCCTGCGGATCCACGAGCGGTTTCAGGGCCGGGAGGACATTGAACTGCTGACCATTGCGCCGGAGCTTCGCAAAGACCCGCAGGAGCGAAAGAGACTGATCAATGCTTCGGATTTCACTTTTCTCTGCCTGCCGGACGCAGCGGCCCGGGAAGCAGTTTCTATGATTGAAAACGACCATGTCCGGATTATTGATCCCTCTACTGCCCATCGCACAGAGCCGGGCTGGGCTTACGGTTTCCCGGAGCTTTCCACCAATCATCGCCAGGCAGTGGAAACCGGCAAACGCGTTGCCGTGCCCGGATGCCACGCGACGGGCTTTATTTCCCTGGTGTATCCTCTCATCGCCCACGGTGTACTGCCGGCAGATACCCCTGTGAGCTGTTTTTCCCTGACAGGCTACAGCGGCGGCGGAAAAAAGATGATCGCCGACTATGAAGGGGAGGGCCGCTCCCCGGAGCTGGACGCGCCTCGAATCTATGGCCTGGGACAGCAGCATAAGCATTTGAAGGAAATGCAGGCCATTACCGGCCTGGAAAAGCCCCCGATCTTTTCTCCCATTGTGGCGGATTACTACAGCGGGATGCTGGTTTCCCTGCCCCTCTTTGGAGAGATGCTGAAGGGGGCCCCTTCCATGAAGGCGGTGTGGGAACTGCTGGCTGCGCACTACGCCGGGCAGAAGTTTGTCAAAGTGCTGCCTCTGGGTGCAGAGGGCTCCGGGATGCTCAGCGGCAACCGCCGTTCCGGCTGGGATGGCCTGGAGATTTTCGTCACCGGCAATGACCAGCGCATGGTCCTTTCCGCCTCTTTTGACAACCTGGGCAAGGGCGCTTCCGGCGCGGCGGTGCAGTGCCTGAACCTGATGATGGGATGCCCGGAGGAGACGGGTTTGGCCCTGTAAACGGCTGAAAAAGAGGAATTTTTTGCGTTTTTCGCTTCTTGTTCACAGATAATATCTTGAAGGAATGAAAGGGAAAAGGGTATAATAAATAAAGCCGATGGCCGGGGCCTGTTTTGGAAGGCGGAACTTTCCAGCAGGCGCGCAATTTGGGCTTAACAATCTTGGGGCTTAGTAAGCCCTTCCAAATTCTGCAATAAAAAGGAATGAGCATGCTTTATGAATATTGTATACCTGAACCACTACGCCGGTTCCTATCTCCATGGCATGGAATTCCGGCCCTTCCTCATGGCGAAACGCTGGGTGCAGGCTGGCCATCAGGTCACCATTGTGGCCAGCTCCTATTCCCATCTGCGGGGGCAGAATCCCGACCTGATGGGCCGGAAATACCGGGAAGAGGACATTGACGGCGTGCGCTTTTTCTGGATCAACGGGAATCCCTATGAAGGAAACGGCATGGCCCGTGTGCGGAATATCCTCTCCTTTGTCCGGGGCGTTTCCCATTATCAAAAGGCGATTGTGGACGGCAATCCTCCGGATGTGGTTATTGCCAGCTCCACCTATCCCATGGACGTCTATCCGGCCGTGCGCATGGCGAAAAAATACCAGGCCAAAGTCGTCTATGAAGTCCACGATCTGTGGCCTCTGAGCCCCATGGAATTGGGTGGGATGAGCAAGCATCACCCCTTTATCCTAGCCACCCAGCGGGCGGAGAATTACGCCTATACCCACAGCGATGTGGTGGTTTCCCTGCTTCCCAACGCCAAGGAGCATATGCTGGAGCACGGCATGGCGCCGGAGAAGTTCGTCTATATTCCCAACGGGGTGGAAAAGGACGATTGGAAGAAGCCCGATTCCCCCGAAGAGGCCGTTTATTATGAGCTGCTCCATCAGTTCCGGGAAGAGGGCTATTTCCTGGTGGGATACGCTGGAGCCCACGGTATTGCCAATGCCCTGGACACCTTTGTGGAGGCCGGGGAGAAGCTCAAGGACCGGAAAATCAAGTTCATCATGGTGGGCCAGGGCCCGGAGCGCACCCGATTGCAGCAGAAAATCAACGATATGGGTTTGCGGGATACGGTGGAGTCCCTTTCCGCCGTGCGCAGAAGCCAGATTCCCGGCCTGCTGGAACAGTTTGACGCCCTGTACATAGGGACCCAGCGGCAGCCGGTGTTTCACTATGGTATCAGCCCCAACAAGCTCTTTGACTATATGATGGCGGAAAAGCCCATTATCTATGCCATTGAATACCAGAACAACGCGGTGGAGAAATCCGGCTGCGGCATTACCATCAAGTCGGAAGACAGCGCCGCCCTGGCCCGGGCTGCCATCCGCCTTTCGGAAATGACCCCGGAGGAGCGCCGGAAGATGGGGCAGAAGGGCAAAGAATACGTCCTGGAAAATCACGAATACGGCGTACTGGCCCAGCGCTTTTTAAAGGTGCTGGAAGACTCCCGGCCGCAAAAGCCGGCGAAGGAAACGAAAGCGCCCGCCAAATCAACGGCAAAGAAAACGCCTGCCGGGAAGTCCAATTCTTCCGGGAAAAAATCCGGGAATTCCAATAAAAATCGGAAAAAGAAGCCTGCCGGGAAAAAGTAAACCGGTATGCTTTTTACCCATACAGAGAGAATCAGAGAAGCGTTAAAAGGAGAGAAAAAAATGAAAGATACCACCATTTCCCAGTCTGTCCGCTATGTAGGCGCGGACGATAAGACCATTGATCTTTTTGAGGGCCAGTATGTGGTTCCCAACGGCATTTCCTACAATTCCTATGTGATCCTGGACGAGAAAATCGCGGTGATGGATACCGTGGATAAGCGCGCCTCCGACGAGTGGATGGAGAACGTGGAGAAGGTCCTGGACGGCAAACAGCCGGATTACCTGGTAGTCACCCACCTGGAGCCGGACCACGCCGCCAACATCCAGGCCTTGGCCGAAAAGTATCCGGAGATGACCGTAGTGGCCAGCGCTAAGGCGGTTTCCATGCTGCCCCAGTTCTTCACCCTGGATTTCTCCCACCGCTGCCAGGCAGTGAAGGAAGGGGATACCCTTTCCCTGGGCAGCCACACCCTGCACTTTGTCATGGCGCCTATGGTCCACTGGCCGGAGGTCATGGTGGTCTATGAGTCCAGCGAAAAGATCCTCTTCTCCGCCGATGGCTTCGGCAAGTTCGGCGCCCTGGATACCGAAGAGGATTGGACCTGCGAGGCCCGCCGCTACTTTATCAATATTGTGGGCAAATACGGGATGCAGGTGCAGGCTCTGCTGAAGAAGGCTGCCAGCCTGGACATCCAGACCATCTGCCCCCTCCACGGCCCCATTCTCAAGGAGAACCTGGGCTTCTATCTGAACAAGTATGACATCTGGAGCAGCTATCGTCCCGAGGACGAGGGCGTGCTGGTGGCCTATGCCTCCATCCACGGCAACACGGCCCAGGCCGCCAAGGAAATGGCGGAGATCCTCAAGGTCAAGGGCGTAGAGAAGATTGAAGTCATGGATTTGGCCCGGGACGATATGTCCGAAGCTGTGGAGAATGCGTTCCGCTACAGCCGCATGGTAGTGGCCGCCCCCAGCTACGACGCTTGGGTGCTCCCCTGCATGGACACCTTCCTGCGCAAGCTCAAGGCCAAGAACTACCAGAACCGTCGGGTGGCCGTCATGGAGAATGGCTCCTGGGCGCCTTCTGCCGGCCGCTGCATGAAGGAGCTGCTGGGTGAGATGAAGAACGTGACAGTGTGCGAGCCTATGGTTACCATTCGCTCCACGGTGAAGCCGGAGACGGTAACGACCATGGAGCAGCTTGCCGACGTGTTGTTGGAGAAGTAATCACAAAATAATAAAAGAAAACCGGCTGTAAGCCCTTTAAAAGGGGCTACAGCCGGTTTTTATTTTGTTAAGATTCCGCTATATGCGTTTTTCCCATCAACGTCTTGTAATCACAGCATCCGGTACATTAAGATTTCGTCATAATACTGGCCGTTTACGTGGAAGAACCGAGGGAACCGGCCGTATTCCGTAAAGCCCAGCTTCCGGTATAAAGCGATAGCTCCGGCGTTATCGGCCTTCACCCCCAGATGGAGGAGCTCCAACACGCCGGTATCCCTGGCGAATTCCATGAGGGCTTTCATGAGCTGTTCGCCAACGCCCTGCCGCCAGAATTTTTTCCCAACGGAAACCGAGACTTCCCCTATATGGGCCAGCCGCTCCTTGGTGGAAGCGGAAAGGTCGCCCAGACAGGCCACTTCTCCTTCCACAAAGCCCACCAGCATCACGGAGGTTTTCGAGGCGTTGACCGACTGAATAAAGGCGGCTTCCTGCTCCGGAGGCAGGTTGAGGCCGTTTTCCCCGAAGGTCAGGTTGTCGCTTTCCCCGCCGATGCGGTTGAGGTAGGAGAGAATCGCCGTTGCGTCTTTGGGTTGTGCCTTCCGCAAAGTCAGTTCCAAGCCGTTTTTCAACGTTTCTGTTTTCATTCCGTATCACTCCCGAAAATTTTCTCCGCGTAGCGCACGGAGCCCATAGCGTCCTTGGCGTAGTGGTCGGCGCGAATCATCTCCGCGTATTCCGGGGTGAGGACCGCGCCGCCTACCATCACCTTGCACCAGGGCGCTTCCCGGTGGAGAGCCTCGATGGTCTTCGCCATATTTTCCACGGTAGTGGTCATCAGGGCGCTGAGGCCCGCCAGCTGCACGTGGTCCCGGACCACCGCTTCCACCACGGTTTCCGGCGGCACATCCTTGCCCAAATCTATCACGTCGTAGCTGTAATTTTCCAGCAGCACCTTGACAATGTTCTTGCCGATGTCGTGGATGTCCCCCTGCACCGTGGCAATGACGATTTTCCCCTTCTTTTCCGGACGAGAACCGGCGCTTTCCAGAGCTTCCCGCACCGCTTCAAAGGCGGCCTTGGCGGCTTCTGCGCTCATGAGAAGCTGGGGCAGGAACAGAGTGCCCTTTTCAAAGCCCTGGCCCACCACATCCAGGGCGGGGACCATTTCCTCATTGATAACATGCAGAGGTTCCCGATGGGCTAGCTCGGCTTTGGCGGCCTCGTAGGCGCTCTCCTTCAAACCCCGGATAATGGCCTGAGAAAGGGAAACCTCCGTTTTGGCTGGAATGGGGGAAACAGCGGTGGCCTGTGCGTATTTCTCAATATAGGCGGCGCACTGGGGGTCTGCCCCGGACAGGGCGCAGAAAGCGTCGTAAGCCCGGAGCATGGCCTCGGAATTGGGGTTGATAATAGCCGCGCCCAAGCCGTTCTGCAAAGCCATGGTGAAGAAGGCCGCGTTGATGTTTTCCCGCTGGGGCAGGCCGAAGGAGACGTTGGAGACCCCCAGGGAGGTGTGGACGCCCAGCTGATCCCGCAGAAGCCGCAGGGTTTCCAGAGTGACGGCGGCGGCCTGGGCCCCGGTGCTGATGGTCATGGCCAGGGCGTCCACCACGATGTCTTTTTTGGAGATGCCATAGCTGGCGGCGGTCTCCACAATCCTTTCCGCAATGGCCAATCGGCCCTGAGCAGTTTCCGGAATACCGTTTTCGTCCAGGGTCAGGGCGATGACGACACCGCCGTACTTTTTCACCAGGGGGAAGATGGCGTGCATGCTCTCCTCTTTGCCGTTGACGGAATTCACCAGGGCCTTGCCGTTATACAAGCGCAGGGCTGCTTCCATGACTTCCGGGCTGGAAGTGTCAATCTGCAAAGGCAGGTCGCTGATGCCCTGGAGCTGGGTCACGGCCTGGCACATCAGGGCCTTTTCGTCGATTTCCGGCAGGCCCACGTTCACGTCCAGCACATGGGCGCCGTTCTGCTGCTGGGTCACGCCTTCCCGGAGGATGTAGTCCATGTCGTGTTCCCGCAAAGCCTGCTTAAAGCGCTTTTTGCCCGTGGGGTTGATGCGCTCGCCGATAATCACCGGCTTTTCACCAAAGACCACGGCTTTGGCATAGGAGGAGACCACTGTTCGGTTTTTCGGCTCCAAAGGCAGGGGGGAGAGCCCTTGACAACGGGATACGGTTTCCCGAAGATGAGCGGGGGTAGTGCCGCAGCAGCCGCCGATGATCCACGCGCCACCCTGAATAATCTCCGCCATATATTCGGCGAATTCCTCCGGCCCCACGTCATAGACGGTCTGGCCGTTTTCCCGGCGGGGCAGGCCGGCATTGGGGTTGACAATGATAGGCACGGAAGCACACTCCGCCAGCTTAGGCAGAAGCCCCAGCATTTGCTTGGGGCCCAGGCCGCAGTTCAGGCCGATAGCGTCCACGCCCAACCCTTCCAGCATGGCCACAGCCGCGGGAATATCGCCGCCGGTGAGGAGCTTGCCGGTTTCATCAAAAATCATAGTGACGAACACCGGCAGGGAAGTGTGCTCCTTTGCCCCCAAAACAGCGGCTTTGGCTTCCAACGTGTCGCTCATAGTCTCGATGAGAATCAGGTCCGCACCGTTTTTCTCTCCCAGAGCCGCCGCCTGGCCGAAGGCGGAAACCGCCTCTTCAAAATCTAAGTCGCCCATGGGCTTCAGGAGCTTGCCCGTGGGGCCGATGTCCATGGCCACCAGGGCCGGATGGCCGCACTGGAAAACAGCCTCCCGGGCGTGGGAGACAGCGGCGGCAATGACGGCTTCCAGCTGCTCTTCCGGAAATTTCAGTCGGTTTGCACCGAAGGTATTGGTTTTGAGAATCTCGCAGCCGGCGTCGAGATAGTCCCGGTGAATGGAGCGGATGAGCTCCGGGTGGGACAGGTTCCAGGTTTCGGGGAGTTCCCCGGCGGCGAGACCGTTTTGCTGTAAAGTAGTTCCCATTGCACCGTCGAAAAACACAGGCCGGTGGCCCAGGTTTTGCAGTACTGGGAGATTGGAAAAGTCTCTCATAATCTTTCCTTTCTGTATTTTTAAAGGTGTGTTATTCTGTATGTATAATAAAATCGAGTTCTATAGTATTGCCAGTTGTCAGGTTTCGATTTCCCCCGCTGGGGACGGGGAAGAAAAACTTTTTTTCTTGTAAAAAGTTTTTCTCTTTGTAATCTCCCACCGGGAGATTACAAATTCACTTTTCAAAAATGCGCCCTACGGAAAGGGTGTTTCGCCCATTGCGATGGGCGACCAAAGGCCCTGCCTTTGGAATCCGCGATTTTTTGAAAAAAAATCGAGTAAAACTTTTATGTTCGCGTTTGAGGTAAGCGTAAACAATTCCCCTTATTCACGCGTAGGTAGTTCCGCGAAAAAATAGGCCGTTTGTTGCTGTGCGCTTCCTCGCGAATTGGCACCGGTGCGGCATGCCGGTGGCATGCGAATAGCACCGTTCTACGCTGTCCGCTTCGGTCGGCGCTTTGGTTGTCTGCCACTGGCAGACAGCGCCCGAGCCGGCAGGCGAGACCACTGTGCGGCGCAGCCTTATCGCCGGAAGGGGCAGTTGACGGCGGAACAGTCCATGCATTTGCGGATATGACAGTCTGTTCGGTCGGTAGTCAGGCCAATCACAGCAGTGACGGATTTGGAGGGGGCCAGCATACAGGATTCCGTGGCCGTCAATCCAATAGTTTTGGGAGCGTCCAGCAGTTGCAGCAAGGACTTTTGCCACTGGATGGGAAAGTCCCCGTATCCCGGGCTGTACCGAGGCCGCAGGAACAGCCCTTCCGGCTCCACAGAGCGCCGCAGCTCCTCTTCTACTTCATCACAGAAGCTCTCAATGGCTGCGGCGGCGCAGGCCTGACAGATGACTGCTCGGCTCATAGCCGTGACGGAATACCGCCGGAGCAGGGCGTCTACCTGGGGGCCTAAGGTGGCTCCAAAGAGAAAGGCTTCTTTGCAGCTGCGCAGATGGCCCTGCAAGTCCCGGCTTACCAGAGAAAGCCCGGCAATTTGCAGAACCCCATCCGGGCCGCTCTTTATCGGTACCCGCACTACCCGATGCCGGGGAACCGCCGCGTTCAATATTTCCTGGGAACAAGCCGCAATTTCCGACAAAACCCGCGGGTCGGCTTCCCGGCCCCGGTACCCCAAATACCGGAGGGCCTCTTTGGTATCAATGGTCATGGAAATCCCCCTTACCGCAGGATGTCCGACAGGTTGTGGACAATGGCGGCGGCAATTTCCGGCTTGTTCATGGTGTAGAGGTGGATGTGGTTGACGCCGTTGGCGATCAGGTCGATAATCTGCTCGGTGGCGTAGGCAATACCCGCCTGTTTCATGGAAGCCGGATCGTGGGAGAATCGCTCCGCCATGCGGAGGAATCGGGCAGGCAGGGTAGAGCCGGAAAGCTCACAGGAGCGCTTCACCTGGCGGGCATTGGTTACGGGCATAATGCCGGCGATAATGGGCACTTCAATCCCTTTTGCCAGGGCCCGATAGAGAAAGTTATACAGCATATTGTTGTCAAAAAACATCTGGGTGGTGAAGAAGTCACAGCCGCACTCCATTTTTTGCTTCAGGTGGTCGATGTCTTCTTCCCGGCTTTCGCATTCCACATGGCCTTCGGGATAGCAAGCGCCGCCGATGCAGAAATCCCCCTGGGACTTGATGTCCTGAATCAGCTCATAGGCGTGCTGGTAGTGGGCTCCAATGGGGAAATCGCTGTCCTGGGGAATGTCCCCCCGGAGGGCCAGGATGTTTTCAATGCCCTTTTCCTGGAAAGAGGCCAGCTGGCGGCGAATATCTTCCCGGGTGGAGGAGACGCAAGTCAAATGGGCCAGGGAGGGGATGTGGTGCTGTTCCTGGATGCGCACCGCGATTTCTTCCGTGCGCTTGGAGGTGCTCCCGCCGGCCCCATAGGTGACGCTGATGAAATCAGGGGAAAGCTCCGCAATCCCCTGCACCACTTCCCACATTCGGGAAATATCCGCGCCGGGCTTCGGGGGAAAAATTTCGCAGGAAAAGGTGATGTTTCCGGTGTGCAAGAGCTCGCTGATTTTCATAATGTACCTCCATGATATGTAGATTCCACAGAACCGGATGCCTCCGGTTAATGGTTTATTATAGCACGAATCTGGAAAAATGGGAACATGGGAAGGGAGGAAAATGCAAGCGGAAGGCTCCGGGGAGCGCCAAAAAAGGCCGGACAGAGGTGCTGTCCAGCCTTTTCCGGAGAGAAGGCCCTTAGCGGCGGAGATACAGCTCGTGGATTACCCGGCGCATATCGCCTTCATCACGGATTTCCCCCACATGGTCTTCAATGCCGCTGCGCACATCCGGCGGAACCCAGCCGTCGGAAAACCCACCTCTGGTGAGCATAGCGCTTAAAAACAGGGGCCCTTCTTCTATTTCCCGGTAAACTCCGGTATTCGGATAACCGTACATCAAAGGGATTCACCTCCCAACGCCGGTTTTGCCGGCCCTGTTACTTTTCCCGGATGAGCGGCGCAGATACCCGGGAAAAAACGGAAACTGAAATTTTCCAAGGGATTGAACGGCCCATGGGAGCGTGTTATACTGAAAAAGGAGATTTTAAAAAAGAATTTCAATTTTTTCTGCGGCTTTTGCAATAAAATCCCTTCTTGCCGCATTATATGGATGAAAGGATAAAAATCATGTTTTTCTTTTGTTTGACGTCAACACTGGAAAACCATCAAAAGGACAAGCCCTCAGCCAAAGAGCTGCGGGAACTCATCCGGCGGATTGGCCTGGGAGAAGAGGAGGCGCTGGTCTCCCTGTATGAACGGACCAAAAGCGCTGTGTATGGTTTTGCCCTTTCAATCAGTAAAAATCATGCGGATGCGGAAGAGATTATGCAGGATACGTTCCTGGCTGTTGACGCCAACGCAGAGCGGTATCAGCCGGTGGGCAGTCCCATGGCCTGGATTTTGACCATTACCCGGAACCTGGCCTATGGCCGTCTCCGGCAGGCAAAGCGGGAAGCCCCCGTGGAAGAGCTTCCTGAAGAAGGGGCGGCGCCCATTTTTCAGGAGCAGACCGAGAACCGGATGGTTTTGGAGGCAGCTCTGCAAACCTTAAAGGAAGAGGAGCGGCAGATTGTCATGCTCCACGCGGTTTCCGGCCTGCGCCACCGGGAGGTGGCGGCCATCATGGGGATGAGCCTCTCCGGAGTGCTCTCCAAATACCACCGGGCCTTGGCGAAGCTTCAGAAGCAGTTAGGAGGAATGGCGTAATGGCATATACAAAAAAGGAAATTAGGCGGCTGCTTGCCAGCGCCGTGGAAGAAGAGACCCCAGACGTCCTGCCCCAAATCCTTTCCGCACGGAACCAGGAGAGAGGAAAGGTGTTATCTATGACACAGGCCGTGCAGAACGTGCAGAATCAACAGAAGAAAAAGCATACCATCCGGAATTGGGCCATTGGCGTGGCTGCCGCTTTGGTGCTGGCAGCGGGCCTTTTCGGCGGATACCAATATCAGAGCCAGTTTGCGGTGGACACTTCGGTGAGCATTGACGTAAATCCCAGCATCCAGCTGGAAGTGAACCGGCAGGAGAAGGTGCTCTCCGCCAACCCTCTCAACGAGGACGCCCAAGCCCTGCTGGAAGGCATGGAGCTGGAAGGCACTAACCTGAAAACCGCTGTTAACGCGGTTATCGGCGCTATGGTGCAGAACGGTTACCTCACCGATGATACCGACTCCATATTGCTGACAGTGGACAATGCGGACGCCGCCAGGGGCGAGGCCATTCAACAGGAATTGACCCAGGATATCAACGAGAGCCTGCAGCAGATGTCCCTTTCCGGGAGTGTGTTCAGCCAGTCCCTTTCCAGCAGCAGCGAGCTGGAGGCTTTGGCATCCCAGTATGGGATTTCCCAGGGGAAGGCCTATTGGGTGCAGCTTTTGACCCAGGCGGATTCCACCCTTTCGGCGGATGTGCTGGCACAGCTGTCCATCAATGACCTGGCCCTGCTGGCTGAGGCGAGAAACCTGCGGGATGACGCCAACTATACCGGTACGGCAGATGAAAGCGCTTATATCGGTGTGGAGCGGGCGAAGGAGATTGCCGTAGAAAAGGCCGGCGGCGGGGAAGTTACCTCCATGGAGATGGATTTGGAAGACGGCCGGATGGTCTATGAAGGGGAGCTCTGGCTGGACACCACGGAATACGATTTTGATATTGACGCCGTGAGCGGTGAAATCTTGAAATGGGAAGCCGATACACACAGCTATGGAAACGGCGACAGCTGGTACCACAACTGGGACCACGATTGGGACCATGAAAACGGCCACCACGGCAGTTACACCCTGCCGGAGGGCGCGCTTACCAGCGACGAGGCCCGGGCCTTGGTGGAGGAGAAGATTCCAGGAGCCGAGATTACCAGCTTCTCCCTGGATTGGGATGACGGCCGGTATCAGTATGAGGGGAAAGCCTATCTGGACAACGTCAAGTATGAGTTTGAAATCGACGCCGAGACGGGAGAGTTTATCAAGTGGGAGAGCAAGAACCAGGGCAGCGGCAATGGAAACAGCGGCACGTCCGGCGGTTCTTCTCAGCGGATGACTTTGGAAGAAGCGAAGGCCATCGTATTGGAGAAAATCCCTAACGCCACGATTCTGGAAATCGAGCTGGACAAAGAAGACGGCAGATGTTACTATGAAGGCGAAGCCGTAGACGGCAGTGTGGAGTATGAATTCTGCATGGACGCGGTTACCGGTGAGATTTTGGAATGGGAAGAAGACCGCTGATAAAATACGGTGCGCGAGGGCGCAGCCTTTCGGGGCTGCGCCTTTTCTGTGTCAGGAAAGAAAAGCACATTGAATTTTGGAAAGGGAACCGCGCATTTTGATAAAATCAGAGTTTTTTACGATACTATTTTGAGGGGTTCCTGGAATTGCTGGGGAATTACTTTTATATTCAAATAATTTTTTTGCTTTTTCCCGCCTGATAGGATATAATGAGGAAAAAACCGGAAAAGCCCTGTAAAGGGGTTCCGGATGAGGAGAAAATAGGAGGGCTTGATTCAATGCAGGAGTATGTCATCATCACCGATGTTACCACGGATTTTCCCCCGGAAATGGCGGACAAGTTGGGAATCCAGATTATCCCCATGGAATTTTTGATGAGCGGCGTGGCCTATCGCCACTATCCGGACGCCCGGGAAATGTCCATGAAGGAATTTTATACCCGGGTTCGGGGAGGGGAGATGCCCACCACAACCCAGATTAACCAGGAAACCTACCGGAAGGTGTTCACCCCGGTGCTGAAAGAGGGGAAGGATATTCTCTATATTGCCTTTTCTTCCGGCCTGAGCAGCACCTGGCAGAGCTCTTGCATGGCCGCCCGGGAGCTGGAGGAGAAATTCCCGGGACGGCGTATCCTCACCGTGGATTCCCGGTGTGCCAGTGCCGGCGAGGGGCTTTTGGTGCTGGAAGCGGTGCGCATGAAGGAGAGCGGGGCCTCCATGGACGAAATCGCCGCCTGGGTGGAGGAAACCCGGGATAAGGTCTGCCACTGGATTCTGGTGGACGATTTGAAGCACCTGCACCGGGGCGGCCGGATTCCCGCTGTCACGGCAGTGGCGGGGATTGCTCTGGGCATCAAACCCATCATCATTATGACGGAAGAAGGCAAGCTGGAGCCGATAGCCAAGGTTCGCGGCCGGAAAAAGGGCGTGGAATACCTCCTCAATAAAATCGGGGAGGACTGCCCGGACCCCAAAAACAGCATTCTCTGGGTGGTGCACACGGACTGCGAAGGGGAAGCCAAGGAATTGTACCGCGCCATTAAATCCACGTACCATCCGAAGGAGCTGTATTTGTCGGAAATCGGCCCCATTATCGGCGCCCACACCGGCCCCAATATGATGGCAGTGGTGTTTATCGGCACCCATAAGACGCCGCAGAAGTAAGAGGCCTTTCGAGTTTTATTTAGGAAGGCGGCCAATGGGGAGGGCGACGAAAGTTTAGCCTCCCCACGAAAAGGAAGGAAGCATTTTATTATGGCATTGTTATTTCAACCGGGAAGCAAAATCGTCTGTATCGGCGATTCCATCACCGATTTTGACCGGGCCCGGCCCTATGGCGAGGGCCTCAACGGCGGCATCGGCAGAAGTTATGTGGCCATTGTAGATGGCCTTTTGAAGGCAGTGGACCCCAGCCTTCATCTGCGGTTCGTCAATATGGGCGTCGGCGGCAATACGGTGCGGGACCTGGCCGCCCGGTGGCAGACGGATGTGCTGAACCTGCATCCCGACTATGTAACGGTGCTCATTGGCATCAATGATGTGTGGCGTCAGTATGATACCCCGGAGATTACCGAGGGCCACGTGTACACCCCGGAATATCAGGAGACCCTGTCCCGGCTGGTGGAAACCACCCTGCCGGAGGTAAAGCGGATGGTGCTCATGACCCCGTACATCATTGAGCCTAACCGGGAAGACCCCATGCGTGCCCGGATGGACGAGTATGGCCGGATTGTCAAGGAGATTGCCGGGAAGAACGACATTCCCTGTGTGGACTTACAGGCGGCCTTTGACCGGTACTGCAAGGAATACTATCCGGCCTCTATCAACTGGGACCGGATTCATCCCAACACAGCGGGGCATTGTATCATTGCCCGGGCCCTGCTCAACGCCATTGGTTTCGATTGGAAATAATTCGAATGGAAATAAACGGAAAGCGTCATGAAGCCAAATTCATGACGCTCTTTGCCTTTTGGCGATAGAAGGAAATTTTTTCAAAGAAAGGGAGGATGGCAGTGTATCCCATGACAGGAGCGGCCATTGGGACTTTGATTCCCTTTGTGATGACCACCTTCGGCGCGGCCATGGTGTTCTTTTTCCGCAAAGAAGTAAAGGAAGGGGCCCAGCGGATTTTTCTGGGCTTTGCGGCGGGGGTTATGATTTCCGCCTCCGTGTGGGGGCTGCTGTCCCCGGCCATTGAGGAAGCAGAGGCGGCGGGAACCCCCGGATGGATTCCAGCGGCGGGAGGCTTTGCTCTGGGAGTGGCGTTTCTGCTGTTGATGGACACCATTCTCCCCCATCTGCATCCCGGCTTGAAGGAGCCGGAAGGGATGTCCTCTTCGATGAAGCGCAGTACCCTGATGATGGTGGCGGTGACTCTGCACAATATCCCGGAAGGCATGGCGGTGGGGCTTTCCTTTGCTTTGGCTCTCCAGCATGGAGACAGCACTATATCCCTGGCTTCTGCCTTAGCTCTGGCAATCGGCATTGGTATCCAAAATTTTCCCGAAGGGGCGGCGGTTTCCCTGCCGCTGCGCCGGGAAGGACTTTCTGTGTGGAAATCCTTTGCCTACGGCAGCTTGTCCGGCATTGTGGAGCCCATCTTCGGTATTTTAGTGGTGCTGGTGGCAGGGGAAATCCAACCTTTGATGCCCTGGCTGCTGAGTTTTGCAGCCGGCGCTATGATGTATGTGGTGGTAGAGGAGCTGATCCCCGAGGCCCACTTGGGAGACCACTCCAACAGCGGCACCCTGAGCGTCATGGTGGGATTTTTACTGATGATGGTGCTGGATGTCACCCTGGGATAAATCAAGTAAAATCAGGACGCGAAAACCGCCGCCGGTTTCCTTGGGGAAGCCTGGCGGCGGTTGCTGATTCTATTGGATGTCTGGAAATTACCGCAGCTGATTCCAGTGCTCGTAGACGCGGTACACGTTGTCCGGATTGGCGCCGGCGCCGAATTCGCACTGGGCGATGCAGCCGCCGTCCTGCCACAGGGTGTTGTATACGCTTTCCACAGCCCGGTCGATGTCCTCCTGGGTGCCGTTGGGCAGCAGGTGCTGACGGTCAATCTCGCCCCAGAAAGTGATTTTGCCCTTAAACTGCGCCAGGTTTTCTACGCCCATGCAGAAGATCTGGGAGTTGACAGCGTCCAGGCCAATATCAATAAGCTTGGGGATAATGGCCAGGATATGGCCATCGGAGTGCATGAACATCTTCTTGCCGTGCTTGTGGGCAATATCGATGTAATCCCGGTACATGGGCATGAAGATTTCTTCCCAAATGGTGGGGTTGATGAGCAGGCTCTGCTGGGAACCCCAGTCGTCCATCATGTTCAGGCAGTCCACATCGGTCTGGGCCCACTTGGTCAGGAGCCGGCAGTAGAAATCGTGCATCTTCTCAATGAACTCCATCATCTTGCGGGGCGGGTCCATCAGGTCCATGTACAGGTTGACAGTGCCGCGGATAAACTGCAGCTGCTCGAAGGGGCGGGGGCAGGCGCCGCAGCCCATGAATTTATCGCTGTTCCGGCAGGATTCGTTGACAGCGTCCACGTCGAAGGACAGGAGCTCTTCGGGAATATGGACGTTACCCACGTCCTCCCAGTCGTCGTCCTGTACCAGGGGGGTCTTTACCTCGCCGATAATGCCCCGATGGATGTTGGTGAATTCGCAGCCCCAGGCGTCAATGGAGGTGCCGACGGCATAGGGGTCGCCGGACTCCTTCACCATGGGCTGGCTCAGCTTTACCACCGGGCCGCCGAAGTCCGGTTCATAATCGGTGAGGATCTTCTGCAGCTTTTCCGGATAATGCTGTCCGGCCCAGGGGAGCGTCCACAGGTCTCTGGGGACACGGCCCTCGGTGTTGCGGAATTCCAGGGTGGAGAGTACCAGTTCGCGGGATGTCATAGTAGCCCAAATCCTTTCTTTTTGAAAAATTTCATAAGATCCCGAAGCAGCAGAACTTGCTGCCCTGGCGGGAATAAGTCGTGACATTTGATTCTGGATATAGTATACTGGATTTAAAATCGTACTGCATTTACATTTGTATCCGGTACAAAATTGAATGGAGAGAGGGGCAGCTATGGCAGTGCAGTTGACGGAGAAATATTGTTGGGAGGGTGACCGGCAGGTGCTCACCCGGGAGCAGCATGGGATTCCCGGAATTTGTGTATTCGGCCACAGCCTGACCAACCGGGCCTTTTCCCCTCTGGAGACCCATGTGCATCCCGGATGTATGGAATTGGTAGTGCTTTTAAAGGGGAATCAGACCTATACCGTAGGCGGGAAAACCTACCCCATTTCCGGAGGCAATATTTTTATCAGCTTCCCCGGGGAAGAGCACAGCAGCGGCGGGGAGCCCCAGAATGTTTCAGAATTTTACTGGGTGCAGGTGGACCTCTCCTGCAAAAAGGATTTTTTATATCTGGCGCAGGAAGCAGGGGATATTTTGAAAAAGCGGCTGCAATCCTTTTCCCAGAGGGTGCTGTACTGCGAGGAATCCCTGCGCCGGTATATAGCGGACGGTTTTCAAAATGTCGCTTCTCAAAATCCCTGCCGCCGGGAATACGGGAGAAGCCTGCTGGTTTCCTTTTTATACGGCCTCCTCTTGCAGGAGCGGGCCGGAATCATGGCCCTCTCCGATGAAATCGCCGGAACCGTCAGCTATATCCGGCAGAACATCCGGGAAGAGCTGACTTTGGAGGAATTGGCTCAGTGTGCCGGACTTTCCCTTTCCCGGTTTAAGGCGCGCTTTAAAAAGGAGACCGGCATGACGCCCCGGGAGTATATCAATCAGCTGAAAATCCGGGAAGCCAAAAAGCTACTGAAAGAGGGACGCTCTGTCACAGAAGTGGCCTTGGAGCTTGGGTTCAGCAGCAGCAATTACTTTGCGGTGCTCTTCAAAAAAATCACCCTCTATACCCCTACAGAATATCAGAAGCGGGCACGGGCCTCCCAGCCGCCTGCCTCAGAAACACCCAGAAAGGAAGGATGACACATGGAAATACAGCTCCCCGAATCATTTCTCCAACGGATGCAGGAACTGCTGGGGGAAGAGTACCCGGCTTTTCTTGCAGCCTATGACAAGCCCCATTATAAAGGGGTGCGGCTGAACCCTCTGAAATGCACCCAAGAAACCTTGGAGCAGCATTTTCCTGGTTTTTTGCGGCCCTCTCCCTTTTCTCCCCTGTGCTTTTACAGTGAGACGGAAAAGGTGGGGAGCCTGCCCTTGCACCACGCCGGCGCCTTCTATTCCCAGGAGCCCTCCGCTTCCTCGGCAGTGACCCTGCTGGCCCCGGAGCCTGGGGAGCGGGTGCTGGACCTCTGTGCGGCTCCCGGGGGAAAATCTACCCAGATTGCCGGCCTGTTAAATGGCCAGGGGCTCCTTTGGAGCAATGAGATTGTCCGGAGCCGGGCCACGGTGCTCCTCTCCAATATGGAGCGTCTGGGCGTGGGCAATGCCGTGGTGTCCTCCTGTCACCCGGAGACTCTTTGCAGCCGATTGGCGGGCTTTTTCGATAAGGTATTGGTGGACGCCCCCTGCTCCGGCGAGGGGATGTTCCGCCGGGATTCCCAGGCAGTGACGGAGTGGAGCGAGGAGCACGTCAAGGCCTGCGCCCAGCGGCAGCTGGCGATTCTCCATTCCGCCGCTCAGGCCGTCCGGGAAGGAGGCGTGCTGGTGTATTCCACCTGTACTTTCTCTCCGGAGGAAAACGAGGGGGTTATCCGGCGTTTCCTGGAAGAGGAGCCGGCCTTTGTGTTGGAAAGCCCCGGCGTTTCCTTTGGCAGGAAGGCCGAGGCTTTGGATGCGGTTCGTATTTATCCCATGGATGGGGGAGAAGGGCATTTTGCCGCCCGTCTCCGGCGGGTGGGGGAGAACCCCGCCTGTCCGGCCTCGGCAAAGCTCCCGCCGGAAAAAGGGGAGGGCTTCCGGATGGTCCGGGAACTGCTGGGGAATATTTTTTCCCAGCTCCCTAAAGGGCCTCTGGTGCAGGTGGGGGACCGGTTTTTCCTCATGCCGGAGGGAATGCCCGAGTATGCCGGCCTGGGGGTGCTCCGAGCCGGGGTGGAAGCGGCCGTCCTGAAAGGAAAGCGGGCGGAGCCTGCCCACGGCCTGTTTATGGCGGCCAAGCCGGAGGAGTTATGCTGGTGCGTGTCCTTTCCCTGTGACAGCCCGGAGATTGCCGCTTTCCTTCGGGGAGAAGAGCTCGGAGTGGAATTGGATGCCCCCAACGGCTCCTATGTAGGGGTGGCGGTGGAAGGCATGGTCACCGGCTTTGGCAAATATTCCGGAGGCCGCCTGAAAAACCACTATCCCAAGGGATTGCGGAATAAAAAGTAAGGAGGTAATATGGTGATTTCCAATCAAGAAATTCTGCAAATCGCCATGGAGCAGTCCGCCATTGACAGCGGCTGTGCCCCGGAGGACTTTCTGGCCCGGGAAAATAAAATAGTGCTTTCCCGGCAGGACCCCCGGGCCAGGAAATACTTAGAGCTCCCCTTTTCCTGCGACCTGACTTCCTACGGCGGCAATATTGTGGCTTCGGTTTCCCCGGAGCTGCGGCAGGCGGTGGAATCGTATCTCAACCGGTATCCCGCCTATCACTGCTTTGAGACGCCCCATCTGTACGTCCTGAACCGGGCACTGAAGCCTTATGGCCAGCAGGTGTGTTTTATGGCGGAGTACTTCCTGCCCGATGTGGAGCATCTTCGGCCGCTGCCCTGTGGGTTTTCCCTCCGGGTTTTGGAGCCGGCAGAATTTCAATCCTACTATCTTCCCCAGTGGAGCAACGCCCTGTGTGAAAAGCGGAAGCATTTGGATGTGCTGGCGGTTGGAGCCTTTGACGGGGAGCGGTTAATAGGGCTGGCAGGCTGTTCGGCGGACTGTGAGAGCATGTGGCAGATTGGCATCGATGTCTTGCCGGAATACCGGCGCCAGGGGATTGCCTCAGCCCTTACCAGCCGGTTGGCAGTGGAAGTCCTGGAAAGGGGAAAAGTCCCCTTTTACTGCTGTGCCTGGTCCAATGTGGCCTCGGCCCGGAACGCCATCCGCTGCGGGTTCCGCCCGGCCTGGGTGCAGCTCACCGCGAAAAGCATGGCGTTTGTGGATTCCATGAATGGGGAAGAAGAAAGGCGGGAAAGCATATGAGACGAAAAGACCGGGAAGTCACTTCTCCCCAGGCTATACGGGAAATCATCGACGCCTGCAAGGTGTTCCGGGTGGCCTTTACGGGGGAGGATTTCCCCTATGTAGTGCCCCTGAATTTCGGCTATATCTGGGAGGAAGGTCAGCTAATATTCTACTTCCACTGTGCTTCTGAGGGCAGGAAGCTGGATTTGCTGCGGAAAAATCCCCGGGTGGCCTTTGAAATGGACTGCGGCCACGATTTGATGGAATCGGACGTCCCCTGTGGGTACGGGTACCGGTTTCAGAGCGTCATGGGCTGCGGCCTGGCTCAGGAGGTCACAGATGTGGCGGAGAAAAAAGCGGGCCTTTCCTGCCTGATGGCCCACCAGACCGGGAGAGCCTTTTCCTTCACAGACCAGGAAGCGGAGCAGGTCACCGTGTGCCGGGTTTTGGTGCAGGCCCTCTCCGCCAAGGCCCGTAATTCCATGTGAGCTGCAATTTTCAGAAGTAAAACATGCAGAATACTTGTCTGACAACTTGAAAAATCCTGAAAAGAGTGCTATAATGAGGGAAATTCATTTGCAGGATCAGCTCGCGCCTCCTGCAAACTGCTTTCCTCCAATACTATTTTTTGAAAGAGGGTCTTTTCCATGCAGGAAATCCGTGTTGAACTGACAAAAGCACCCAAGGCCAAGCCCACTGACGAGAGCAAGCTGGGATTTGGCACCATTTTCACTGACCATATGTTTATCATGAACTATGACGAGGGCCAGGGCTGGCATGACCCCCGGATTGTCCCCTTCCAGGACATCCCTCTGAGCCCTGCCGCCATGTGTCTCCACTACGGCCAGTCCGTATTTGAGGGCATGAAGGCTTACCGCGCAGTGGACGGCCGCGTCCTTTTGTTCCGCCCGGACCGCAACATGGCCCGTCTGAACGTTTCCAACGACCGCCTGTGCATTCCCGCTATTGACGAGGAATTCTGCACCGAGGCCATTGCCAAGCTGGTTTCCGTGGACAAGGACTGGATTCCCCATTCCGAGGGCACTTCCCTGTACATCCGTCCCTTCATCATCGGCGTTGACCCCCATGTAGGTGTGCATCCCGCCAAGCACCTGCTGTTTATCGTCATTCTCAGCCCGGTGGGCGCTTACTATCCCGAGGGCCTGAACCCGGTGAAGATCTATGTGGAAAAGAACTACGTCCGGGCAGTCCGCGGCGGCATGGGCTACACCAAGACTGCCGGCAACTACGCCGCTTCCCTGAAGGCCCAGGACGAGGCCGAGAAGCAGAACTACACCCAGGTTCTCTGGCTGGACGGTATCGAGCGCAAGTACATCGAAGAAGTGGGCACCATGAACGTGTTCTTCAAGATCAACGGCGAGATTGTCACCCCGGCTCTGCAGGGCTCCATTCTCTCCGGCGTTACCCGGATGTCCTGCATTGACATCCTCCGTTCCTGGGGCATGAAGGTCACCGAGCGGGCCATCTCCATTGACGAGCTGGCAGAGGCCGCCAAGGCCGGCCTGCTGGAGGAAGCCTTCGGCAGCGGTACCGCCGCCGTGATTTCCCCCATCGGCGAACTCAAGTGGGGCGATGATGTGATGACCATCAACAACGGCGAGATCGGCCCGGTTTCCCAGAAGCTGTATGATACCCTCACAGGCATCCAGTGGGGCAAGCTGCCGGATACCTTTGGTTGGACTTACGAAGTAAAATAAAATCCTTACAATAAGAAACCGCACATCGTGAAGCCTCACGGTGTGCGGTTTTTGTTTGTGTTATAAGCTGTCCGGTTTGGTTAGCGATGAAGCCTTATTCCTCCGGGTGCTCCCTTTGCCAGGCTTTCCAAATTTGATAGGAAGCAGCGCTGCTCACAATGGCCCCCAGCACTATTATCCCCACTATGGAGATCAAAAGCGGCAGGTCTGAGAGGAAAACCGATGCGGCCAAAACCAAAAAGCCGCACACCACAAAAGCGTATCCTCCAAACTGCTGGCTCTTTTGCCACACCGCATCGTTTTTCATGCTCCAGGAGGTGCGCAGGCCCGCCAGGGAATTCCGCTCTACTTCGGGCATCCAGAATCCCATAAGAATCAGCAGCACGCCAAAGAGCAGGCCGATTCCTTTCGAGAACAGGCTCCCCGCTTCCGGCAGGGGGCTTTGCCCAGAGCAGTCCCACCAAGCCAGCAGAAAGAAGGCCAGCTCCAGGAGGTTCCAGAGGGCCAGGAAGAAGATTTCCAAAAAGGCGGGGAGCTTTTTGTTCCCGGCAGGTAGTTTTTGGCTGAACCGGAAGAATACACACAGCACCAGGGCCACCCCCGGGAAAAGAAGCATTTCATATTTGCTGCCGTACCGGTCCACTTCCCAGGAGGCGTTGTAGTGCATGGGGATGGTGTCCGGGAGAAAAGCCAGGAAAACAGCGGCCATGACGGCGGAAAGCCCCAGAAGGCCCATGGCCCATTTCCATGAAGTCCGGGCGGTTTTCATCAGAATCTCCCCTTTCGGAAAAATAGCAATCATAGATTTGCCTATAAAATACGCGGTTCTTCCGGGCTTGTCAAGGGAAAAACTAAATTTTACGGCCTCACGGAAACCGTTGTTTTGGCAGGCCATCCCGGAGCGCCGCCTGCCCACGCTTCCGCCGGGGGTCTGTTTGGAGGTTCAAGAGGAAATCCGCCGAAACGTTGTAAAACCGGCACAGGGTCACCAGATGCCGCAGGGGAAGCTCATTGGCTCCCCGCTCATATCGGGCATACATGGTCTGGGAGGTTCCCAGCACCTGGGCCACCTGTTCCTGGGTCAGGTCGTTGTCCTCCCGCAGGGCTCTTAATTTTTGCAGGTGTGTCTGCATGGGCATCCCGTCTTTCTGTCCGAGTTCTTTCATAGATTTAGTGTATCCCAGTAAAGATATTTACTATTGATTTTAGTAAATATCTTTACTAAAATAAAATTGTCCTCTCGGAGGCTTTGAAAAAATGAGCGAGAGTCTTGCCATCGGCAGAAAAGCAAGTTATACTGTTCCCGTAGGCCGGAGAGGAGGGGAAAGCCGGTTCTGCCGGCGTTCCCCGAATAGACAGAATTGAAAAAGGAGCCGGGACGGCGTGCCGCCCCGGACACAGAGAAAGGATTGGTCACATGAAATTTGCAGTGGAAGACCTCCGGAAGAGCTTCGGGGAAAAGCAGGTGCTGCGGGATGTGAGCTTCTCCACCGAAAGCGGCCGGGCCTTTGGCCTGCTGGGCCGCAACGGTGCGGGAAAGACCACGGCCATCCGCATTATTATGGATGTGTTCCCCGCAGACAGCGGCCGGGTGTTGCTGGACGGCAAGCCCATGGTCCGGGAAAAGGTCAATGTAGGCTATCTGCCGGAAGAGCGGGGCCTGTACCCCAAAGTGGGGATTTTGGAGCAGCTCCTCTATCTGGGGCGGCTCCGGGGCCTTACCCGCCACGACGCCCGGAAGAACGCCATAAAATGGCTGTCCCGCCTGAGCATGGAGGAATACGCCGGCAAAAAGCTGGATACGCTCTCCAAGGGCAACCAGCAGAAAATCCAGCTGGTAGCGGCTTTGGTTTCTGAGCCGGACTTCGTGATTCTGGACGAACCCTTTTCCGGTCTGGACCCGGTGAACGCCATGCTTTTGAAAGACGTGGTGCGGGAGCTCATTGATTCCGGGAAAATCGTGCTGTTTTCCAGCCATCAGATGAACTATGTGGAGGAATTCTGCGATTCCATCGCCATCCTCCATCACGGGGAGATCGTCCTCTCCGGCAGTATCCGGGCCCTCCGGCGCAGCCGGGGCCGGAACCGCTGGCTCATCCAGGCCGGAGAGCTGGAAAAAGCGGCGGGCTTCTGCCGGGAACGCCTTTGGGAGCTGGTGGAAAATGTGACCCTCGGCAAAGAAGGTGTTACCGTAGATCTGCGCCGGGAAGAAGAGGCCGGGGCGCTGCTCTCCGCTATTGGCCAAAGCGGCCTGGCAGTGGACGGCGTCCAGCTGGTGACTCCCACTCTCAATGATATTTTCGTAGAAGCCACAACTGCCGATGAAGCAGAAGGGAGCGAAGGAAAATGAAACAGTTTTTTGCAGTGTTCCAGTATGAACTGGGGACCTATTTGAAAAAGCGCACCTTCCAGGTGGTGACCCTTCTGCTGATGCTGGCCATTGCCGTGGGAATGACCCTGCCGCGGTTCTTTGCCGGTGGGGGAGAAGCGGCTTCCGGCGGCTTGGAGGAACCTGTGGCCGTGATGACCGAGGAGGGGATGACTGTAGACGCCGCCACCCTGGCCCAGTCCCTGAACCAGGCCTTTGGCGTTGAAAATGAACAGGGCGGTTTCCAGGTGTTTGACGGTACCCGGGAAGAGCTGATGCAGGCGGTGGAGGACGGCACCTACCACGATGGCCTGGTGTTCCGCTCCCTGCTGGACTACACCCGGATTACCGGCACCCTGAACCTGTACGACCAGTTCTCCGCCAATTTACAGGAAGTGCTGCTCCAGACATACCGTGCCCAGACCATGGCGGAAAGCGGCATGACGCCGGAGCAGATACAGGAGGTGTACGCCGCCCAAGTGCAGGAGACCCTGGAGCAGACTGAGGCCGGAAAGAACCAGGCCAACAGCTACCTGTTCACCTATGTGCTGATTATGCTGCTGTATATGGCCATTATTTTTTACGGCCAGATGGTGGCCAGCAGCGTGGCCACGGAGAAGAGCTCCCGGGCCATGGAGCTGCTCATTACCTCTGCCAGGCCTTCCAGCCTGATGTTCGGGAAGGTGTTCGGCGCAGGCTGTGCCGGGCTTATCCAGTTTGCCCTGATTTTGGGCACCGCCTACGGGGCGTATCAGCTCAACGCCTCCTCGTATACTGGGGCCATGGCGTCCCTGAAAACCCTCTTTAACCTGCCGGCGGAGTTCCTGCTCTATGCGCTGCTGTTCTTTATTTTCGGTTTCTTCATCTACGCGTTTATCTTTGCGGCCCTGGCCTCTCTGGTGAGCCGTATGGAGGATTTGAGCAGCGTCATCTCCCCGGCCACCTTCCTGTTTGTGGCGGCCTTTTTGGTGGTGATTTTTGCCCTGAATACCGGCGAGGTGGATACCCCGCTGATGGTGGCCTGCTCCTATATTCCCGTGACTTCGCCTATGGCCATGTTTGTGCGCATCACCATGGGCAGCGTGGCGGGCTGGGAGATTGCAATTTCGATTGTGTTGATGGCGGCGGGAGCCGTGGCCCTGGGTTTCCTGAGCACAGCCATTTACCGGGCCGGCGTGCTCATGTACGGCAAGCCGCCCAAGCTCTCCGGCCTGATTTCCATGCTGAAAAATAGGCAAGAACCATAACCAATAAGAGATTTTACCGATGATGGAGGTTTGACAGATACTCTGTGAAACCTCCGTTTTTTTATGTTTTAAATATCCGATTCAAAAGAAATGTCCGAAATATTGCAAGAAATGTCCTAAAAAACTTAGGTTTTACACCGGATTTTTTTGTTTTTTGCGAAAAGCATAACGTTTTTATAAATAAAACTAACGTTTTTGGTATGGCTACTCCTTTGTGGATTTTCTATAATAAGTTTGAAGATGCCCTTGACGTTACCGGTGGCTTTTACGTGAAGGGCGCAAAAAGTAAGGAGGTAATGTAAATTGAAGAAAGGCAAAAGAGCGCTGGCGGCAATTCTGGCTGTTCTGATGGCGGCAAGCTCTGCTCCGTTCGCAATGGCCAGTGATACCCTCCCTTATCTGGGAGAGAGCGCCAGAGGCGAAAATCAGCCCTACCAGCATGGCTACCGTGCCGAGGATCTCCTGGACTGGAGCCCGGAAACCGACCCCTGGGGTGATATGCTCCGTGCGGAGGTTCCTCTGCAGGACCGCAATGCTGCCCTGGCCGCAACCCAGGCCAACCCTGACCTGAGCCCCGAAACCCAGTGGTTCACCCTGGCCGGCGACTATGGCAACGCATTCTTCGACAGCTATCCCTACACCAACGAGTTCAGCCAGTATCTGTTCAACTTCTGGCAGTATACCGACTACTACGGCTCTTGGCACGGGATGCCCACCGAGGAAGTCCCCTATGAGATGTATCAGGACGAGCGCGGTGTTACCGATGCCTGGAAGTACCGTAAGTTCGAGTTTGGCCTCATCAACATGCCCAACCCCGGCTACACCAACGCCGCCCATAAGAACGGCGTGCTGTCCATCGGCTGTATCTTCTTGCCCCGTACCGGTTTGAAGCATACCAAGCTCCTGACCCAGGACGAGGACGGCAGCTTCCCCTATGCAGAGAAGCTCATTGAGATGTGCGAGTACTATGGCTTCGATGGTTTCTTCATCAACCAGGAAGAATCTATCCCCTCCACCGATATTCCGCTCTACAAGGCATTCATGAAGCAGATGCGGGACGCCGGCCTGTACATCCAGTGGTATGACTCTGTTGTAGATCCCTCTGGCAGCGTCAGTTACCAGAATGAATTCAACAGCTCTAACTCTCCCTTCGTGTACAATCAGGAAACGGATACCCAGTATTCCGACTCCATTTTCCTGAATTACTGGTGGAACAGAGGCTATAATAAGCTGGAAACTTCCGCATCTTATGCAAAGTCCCTGGGCCTGGATCCCCTGGAGGTTGTGTTTGCAGGCATTGAGGCCGGCGGCGACCGCTGGGGCCAGCAGTATGACCTGCGTCTGAACATCGGCGAAGATGGCCAGCCCATGAACTCCATCGCTTCTCTGGGTTCCGAGTTTGTCCATGACGGACTGGACGAAGACCTGGATAACGGCACCAACGACAACGTGGCTATGCGCCGTGAGAAGGACGAATTCCAGTGGATGACCTTCGAGCGTGAGCGCCGCTGGTGGTCCGGACCCTTCCAGGATCCCTCTCAGGCCAGCTACACTGCCGACCGCTCCACCTATCCGCAGAACGAGGCTATCGGCGTAGGCACCCGCGAGGATCAGACCTTTGACGGCGTTGCGGCTTACATCACCGAGCGCTCCGTCATCAACGGCGACACTTTTGTCACCAACTTCAACACCGGCCACGGCCTGGAGTACGCCATCAACGGCGAAATCTCTAACGAGGACGAGTGGTCTAACATCAACATTCAGGACATCCTGCCCACTTGGCAGTGGTGGTTCGAGACCGACGGAACCAAGCTCAATGCTGATTTCGATTACGGCGATGAATACAAGAGAAATTACGACAACGGCAAGGAAGATGTGCTGGGCAACGAGGGCAGCTTTGACTTCGACCTGGTAGGCGCTTACAACGGCGGTTCCTCTCTGGTAGTGTACGGCCAGGTAGACGCTGAAAACTTCCTGCATCTGTACAAGACCGACCTGGACGTCACCGATGCCACCAAGGTAGACGTGACCTTCAAGAAGACTTCTCAGGATAACGTAGGCATGAAGCTGGGCGTGATCTTTGAGGACAACACCAATGAAGTGGTGAAGCTGGACATCGCCAACTCTGCGGAAACCAGCGACGGCTGGGTCACCAGCACCGTGGACCTGTCCGGTTATGCCGGCAAGCAGGTAGCAGCCTTTGGCCTGGTGTTCGACGGCGAAGCTGAAGACTATCAAGTGAACATTGGCCGCATTGCCTACACCTCCGGCGAAGCCCAGAAGCCCGCAACCCCCACTGGCTTTACCATTGACAAGGCCTATGACACCAACGAAATGGTCGTTTCCTGGGATATGGCTTCCTATGACGATGTGAAGCAGTACAACCTGTATGCGGTTCTCAACGGCAAGGAAATCTATCTGGGCGGCACCTATGACCAGGTGTATTACATTAAGGACCTGGAGCAGGCCATCGCCGATGCAGCAGGCGTTTCTGTGACGGATGTGACGGTCACTCCCAGCGAGACCAGCGCAGAAGCTGGCAGCACGGTTACCTTTGATGCAACTGTGAACGGCTTGACGGAAGAAATCGGCCAAGTTACTCTGGAACTCAAGGCAGTGTCCGAAGACGGCACCGAGAGCGATCCCGCAGTGGCAACCCACAATTACGCAGATGGCGTGACCAATGTGGAAGTCACCGCAGAGGATGGAAAGCTGAATGTAACTTGGGAAGGCGGCCAGGCAGAGGTAGCTGTGACCAAGGAATACAGCACGGATGACCGCACTTGGACGGCTTCCGGCGACAACGGCTGCACTGTGGAAGTTCCCACCGGGGCAGATGCCGACTATGCTCGCTACACCATGACGATTACCACACCTTCCGGCGCAGTGACCACTTATGATGGCCGCATGGATGACAGTTATGCCAAACCCTATACGGGGAAGGTTGCCTCCAACTACACACTGGAAGTGCCGCTGGCCAAGGATTGGTATCAGATGGTTTATAAGACGGTAGAGGATGGCGTGGAATCCGAAGAAGTGACCATCACTCGTTATAGCAATAATATGCCCTCCATTAGTGAGTCGGTAGATACGGTATTGGTGAAGCTTATCGACTACCGTAAAAATGAGTCCACTTGGGCAACTGTACCGAACCTGGTAAGAGGCGACCGTGCCCAGCTGACGCAGCTTATTGAACAGGCAGAATCTATGCTTCCCAATGCGGATCAGTATGTGGAAGAATATTGGCCCATGCTTCTCAGCGCTTTGGATGCAGCTAAAGTTGTGATGGACTCTAATGGGGCTTCTCAGGAAGAGATTGACGAAGCCTCCCAGTCTCTGCTGACAGCTATTTTGAACCAGCGCTATAAGGCAGATAAGTCTGAACTGGAGGAGCAGATTACCCGCGCAGAAACCCTCCTTAATACAGCTCGGTATACCGCCGAAAGCATGGAAGCCCTGAATGTCGCTTTGGAGAAGGCTAATGCTGTCATGGCAAATGAAAACCTCAGCGAGGATGACCAGGCTGTGGTTGACAGCGCTGCTGAAGAGTTGAAAAAGGCTGTGGATAGCCTGATGCCTGCTTCGGACGAAGCATTGGCCGTAAATACCATGCCTGAAACCAATGCGGCGCCGCAGGATGAGGAGCTGGTAGTTCCACAAGACGTTACTTGGACCGTGGAAGGCGCGACCAGCAAGAATACGACTATTGACCAAGAAGGCAATCTTACGGTTGCAGCCGGAGAGGAAGCCGATACGCTGATTGTCCGCGCAACCTCCGTTGCAGATCCCAGCAAATCTGGTATCGCAACTGTGGTGGTGACTCCCAGCAAGGAACTGCTCCGCAAGACCTATGAATATGGTCTGACCTTAAGCACCGAAGGCGTGGTAGACAGCGCTGTGGAGATCTTCGAGAACGCTATGGCCAATGCCAAGGCAGTCCTGGATAACCCCGACGCTACCGTGGAAGAAATCTATGACGCGTGGAACGATTTGCTGGATGGCATCTGGGGACTGGGCCTGAAGCAGGGCGACAAGGCTATGCTGGAGCAGCTGATTAGCCGTGCAGACGTGATGATGAGCGAAGCCGACAAGTTCGCCGATACCAACTGGCAGCAGCTGGTGGACGCTCTGGCCGAAGCCAAGACCGTTTATGACGACGGCGACGCCATGCAGGAAGATGTGGATGCAGCGGCAGAGGCTCTGCTGAACGCCATCCTGGCCCAGCGTTACGAGGCGGACAAGTCCATCCTGGAAGACCTGATTAACCAGGCCAACGAAGTGGATACCAGCCTGTACACCGCAGAGAGCGTGCAGGTATTCACCGCCGCCCTGAAGAGCGCCAACGCTATCCTGGCTGACGAGAGCCTTGACGAAGCAGCTAAGGCAGAAGATGCACAGGCTAACCAGGCGGTCATTGACGAAGCTGTGGTAGACCTGCAGAGCGCCCTGGATAACCTGGTAGAAGCATCTGCTGATGATAGCGGCAACACCAATACTGGTGACGACGCCAACAAGGGCGATGATAACACCAGCACGCAGGATCCCAACAAGGGACCCATGGACGACAGCAAGAACCCCGCGACTGGCGACAACAACTTGATTGCGCTGGGCGCCCTGGCCGTACTGCTGACTTCCGCAGGCGCCTTTGTGGTCATCCGCAAGAAGAGCAGAGCATAAACATTAAATAGCGCTTCATTTTAGGATTTTTCCCTTTTTCATGTTCCTTACCCCCGGAACCGGTACCCCGGTTCCGGGGGTTTGCTTTTTGGGGAAGGGTTAGTTAAGTGCAACTGTCGAGAAGTCAAATATAAGGCGATTTTTTGAAATTTGTAAAGGTTGAGCCCAATGTTATATTAAAAAGATTGACAGTATGCGGAAAAAATCCGAATGAAAAATCAAAGGAAAAAATAAGAATATTTAAAAAGCATTTTTTAAATGTAATTCTATTCAAACTTTACAGTTGAATTTCTGTAATAAGTTTCAAATTATGTAAATAGCTTTAAAACAAAGCAGTTTAAAAATAAGCAGTCATGTAATTACATATATAGCATCGATGTAATTACATTTTAAAATTAAGTTGTAAAGAATCTGAATAAATTTGATGTTATAACTCACAAAATGAAAAATTAAAATTCGTTACAAACGTGTATTTACATTTTAAAGTGAAAAGGTATAATTGTAGATAACAAAACCCAGCGTATACAGCTTTGCAATGTATAAAATATACGAGAAAGCTATATGCGCGACTTCTTCTTTATAGAGAGACGGTTTTTATAAAGCTGCGTACGGCTGAGAAAGGAAGGGGGATAAAACTTAACTTCATTCGAGAAACAGAAACCGTTATAAATTACGGTAAACAGGAGGATTTTTATGAAGTCTACAAAATTAAAAAAGGCGCTGGCAGTCTTTCTGGCAGCGGCAATGGTGACGACTGCTGGACTCAGCGGCACGAGCCTGGTCTTTGCAGGCGGCGATACCCTTCCGCCCCGTGAAGGCGAGCAGGGCTACCTGGGTGAGAACCAGCCGGTCTATCACGGCCATCGTGCCATGGATGTTCTGAACTGGAGCCCGGAAACCGATGAGTATTCCGACTTTATGCGCGCAGAGGTTCCGCTGCAGGAGCGCAACGAGGCCTTTACAGCTACCCAGGCCAATCCCACTCTGAACCAGGAAGTTGCCAGTCTTTCCTTGACGGAAGACTATGGCAACGAGTTCTTTAACCCCTACAACTACAATGATGATTTTGCCCAGTATGTGTTCAACTTCTGGCAGTATCTGGACTATCGTGCTTCCTGGCACGGCACCGTCACCAACCCCACCCCGGATTCCCTGTTTGATCCGGAAGCCGGTTGGTGGGAGCGTGCTTACGAATTCGGCGTTTTGAACATCCCGAATCCGGCTTACACCAATGCCGCCCACAAGAACGGCGTGCAGTCTCTGGGCTGCATCTTCTTCCCCCGTCAGGAACATACGGATGACTGGGTGTTCCAGGATGAAGAGGGCAACTTCCCAATGGCAGACAAGCTGGTGGAAATCGCAAATTGGTACGGCTTTGACGGCTACTTCATCAATGCAGAAGAGGCCCTCCCGGCTGACTTTATGCCGGTTTATGAGGAGTTTGTCCGTGCAATGACGGAGCAGGGCCTGTATGTGCAGGTTTATGCTTCTAACCTGTATGGTCAGGATAATGAGGGCTCCTGGGGCACCATTAACTATTATAATAAGGATGCTTCTGGATTCAGCAACTGGGTTAAGGGAGCAGATGATGAGACCATCGCAGCCAACTCCCTGTACATGAACCCGGGTCCCAGCGTTTCTCAGGTGGATGGTTCTGTGAACATTATGAACTCCCTGGGTCTGGATGCTCGGAAGACCGTGTTCCAGACGCTGGAAGCTGGCCAGACTGGCTTCTCCGGTGTTCGCGGCTCTCTGAATAACCTGATGGATGAAAACCTGGTACCTCGTACCGGTATCGCTAACCTGGGCGCTGGCACTGTGTGGGCACACCTGGACGAGCAGGTATTTGGCCACACCGGCAACAACTCTTATAATGAGAACCGCCGCGGCGATCCTGAGTATCAGAAGTATGTATTTGCCCGTGAGCGCACCTGGTGGTCCGGTTCCCAGAACCAGCCCTACTATGCAAATAGCAGTGACTATGTAGTAGAAGGCACCACCTTCCTGAACAAGCCTACCACGGAGTATACGGAAGAAGAGCGTCAGCAGCTTCTGCAGGCGATTCTGGATGCGGACACCAACCCCTATGATACCGCTAACGATCCCACCCGTGGAGAATATGACGGTTATAGTTCTGTGCATGGTGACTTCCAGTCCTGGCCCGGCATGGCGGCCTTCATTTCCGAACGTTCCGTCATCAACGGAACCGACTTCACCACCAACTTCAATACCGGCCATGGTATGCAGTACTTCATGAACGGCGAAGTTGCCAATGAGAACCAGTGGTCCAACATCAACGACCAGGACATCCTGCCCACCTGGCAGTGGTGGTATGAGACCGCTGACAGCAGCGAAGCTACTCTGGAATTCGATTTCGACTACGGCACCGAGTACAATCCCGCTTTCGAGCTGAACCAGATCGGCGGCTATGACGGCGGTAGCTCCCTGGTCGCTAAGGGCCCGCTGTCTGTGGAGCACTTCCTGCATCTCTACAAGACCAAGATGGATATCAACGAGAATTCCAAGCTGGACATCACCTACTACAAGTCCACTGCGGACGATGCTTCCGAGATGAAGATTGGCCTGATCTTTGAAGAGAATCCCAATGATGTGATGTACGTGTCCGTCCCCGATTCCGGCAAGCAGTCCACCGAGTGGACCACGGCTACCCTGGACCTGTCCGCGTATGCCGGCAAGACCCTGGCAGCCTTTGGCCTGGCCTTCGATCCCAACGAGACGGCTATCGAAGACTATCAGATGAACATCGGCGAAATTTCCATCACCGATGACCAGGCTGCTCCCGCAGCTCCCGAAAACCTGAAGATTGACAAGTCCTTCAACACCAGCGAGACCTATCTGTCCTGGGATCTGGCCGACTACGATGATGTGCAGAAGTACAACATCTATGCAGTGTTCGAGGATGGTTCCAAGGTTTGCATGGGCGGCATCTATGACGACAACTACTATGTGAAGTCCCTGTACGACAACAAGGGCGTTGTGTCCTTTGAAGTCACCGCAGAAGGCAAGAATGGCGTGGAGAGCGCTCCCGCTACTGTTTCCCTGGATCTGAACAAGGCCGCATCTGACCTGAAGGTAGAATCCGGCGACGGCGTTCTGAACGCAACCTGGAGCAATCCTGCTGATCTGGACTATGCTTCTATCCGCGCAGATGTGACCCTGCCTTATAACTACGAAGGCAACACCGAGACCTACAGCGCTGAATTTGCCAAGGACGCTGTTTCCGGTACGGTGAATGTTCCCCTGAACGACGGCAGCAACTACTACCTGCGTCTGTCCTATCTGGATGCAGAGGGCAATGTGGTATCCTATACGGATATTTCCGGCCAGCTGCTGGACGACCACTGCGATCCCTATGAGGGCGAAATTTCTCAGAGCATTGTTCCCGGCAAGGGCTGGAAGCTGCAGAACCCGCTGGTATATGACTGGTGGCACCTGACTGCCTGGGATTCCGAGGGCAATGTGCTGAAGGACAATGTGACCCGCGGCGTGGATGACCTGACTGGTCTGAGGCTGACCACCAACGAGGAAGGCTACGGCTACATCGAAGTGCAGCTGGAAGACTTTAGCGGCAACAAGTCTGAGGTTACCCGCGTTTACTATGGCGAGCCCCCGAAGACCAACAAGAGCCTGCTGCAGAAGACTGTGGACTATGCCGAGACTTTGAGCACAGAAGGCGTAGTAGACAGCGCAGTGGAGATCTTTGAGAAGGCACTGTCCGAAGCAAAGACTGTGCTGGAAAATGAATATGCCAGCCAGGAAGAAATCAACACCGCATGGGACAACCTGCTGGAAGGCATCTGGGGCCTGGGTCTGGTCCAGGGAGACAAGGCCATGCTGGAACAGCTGATTGCCCGCGGCGACTCCATGATGGAAAATGCCGACAAGTATGTGAGCGACAACTGGCAGCAGCTGGTGGACGCACTGGCCAATGCAAAGACCGTCTATGACGACGGCGACGCCCTGCAGGGCGATGTGGATGCAGCAGCAGACGCTCTGTTGAATGCAATCTTTGCCCAGCGGTATAAGGCCGACAAGTCCATCCTGGAAGACCTGATTAACCAGGCTAACGAGATTGACACCTCCTTGTACACCGCCGAGAGCGTGCAGGTGTTCACGGCAGCACTGAAGAGCGCCAACGCCATCCTGGCCGACGAGAGCCTGAGCGAAGACGAGCAGGCAACCGTTGACGAGGCGGTAGCAACGCTGAGCAGCGCTATGGATAACCTGGTAGAAACCTCTGCCGATGACAACACCAACACTGGCGACGACGCCAACAAGGACGACAGCAACACCAGCGATAAGGATGACACCAGCAGCAAGGACGATCCCAACAAGGGACCCATCAACAAGAACCCCGCAACTGGTGATAACAACCTGATTGCCTTGGGCGCCCTGGCCGTACTGCTGACCTCCGCAGGAGCCTTTGTGGTCATCCGCAGAAAGAGCAGAGCATAAAAATCAAATAGCTTCATTTTAGGATTTTCCCCTTTCTTCATGTTCCTTCCCCCCGGAACCGGTTTCCCCGGTTCCGGGGGTTTGCTTGTTTAGTGGGGAGAAGGCAAGCAAACCAATTAAAATTTCAGAAAAAAGAGTTGACAAGGTTTGAATAGGATGGTATAATACAAAAGCACTTTTCAAAAGAGCAAAAACAGATGCGAGAGTGGCGGAATTGGCAGACGCGCTAGATTCAGGTTCTAGTGAGCACTACGCTCATAGGGGTTCAAGTCCCCTCCCTCGCACCACACCTGCGGTTTGCGACCGCAGGTTTTTCTATTTTTATGGTTTTGCGCCCGCGTTGGTAGCGAATATTTTTCCGTAGCATAACCCCAGTTGAAAGCCTCGACGCGCAAGTCGCGTTCGAGGTTTTTTCTTTGTTACAGCTTTGCGCTCGCGTTTGTAGCGGGTATCTATTTTGTAACGCAGATCCAGACCTGCGGTGAGCAATTCGCGACCGCAGGTTTTTTAATTTTGTGGCTTTGCGCTCGCGTTTGCAGCGGGTATCTTTCTTGTAGCGTAAATCCAGGCTGAGCCTGGGTCTCCGCTGCCGCTTCGGACGCCGTGTGCCGGTGGCACACAATCAAGGCGCCGACCGAAGTGGAAACGAAGAACGGTGCTTATTCGCTCCCCACTGGGGAGCCGCACCGAAATTCGCGTTCCGGGCTCAGTTTTTTGTCTTTGCGCCCGCGTCCAAGTGGGTATCTATATTCATAACCATCACTGATCAGTCCCAGTAACCATACGATTTCTGGGGCTTTCGTTTTGAAAGGCTTGGAACATCCTATACGGCATTTTTACGAAAAAGGTACCTCCCGCTCCTGGCATAACAAAAACCGCCCCCGCCCGGATTTTTCTCCGGATGGGGGCGGTGTGTATAGATTGATTTGTCGATTTGGTGGCGCTATCCAATGGTTTGCCCGTGAATTCTCTAAAAAATAATAAATCCGAACCCATCGCCAACCGGCACAAGGTTCGGATTTATTCGTTGTGGTGGAGCATAGCGGGATCGAACCGCTGACCTCTACACTGCCAGTGTAGCGCTCTCCCAGCTGAGCTAATGCCCCATACAGCAGCCTCTATTGAGACCGCTTGACTATTTTACCACGTCCTTCGACAAAATGCAAGCCTTTTTTCAAAAAAATTCTTTTGCGGGATGCAGGCGAAATTATTCACTTTCGGAAGAAGAGGCTTCGGAGGAGGAATCAGAGGATGGGGAACTGCTCTCCGAAGCCTGGGAAGAAGCAGACGGCTCTTCTGTGGCTTCTTCCGGCCAGGAAAAGCTCTCTATGACAGCGCCCTCCGTGTCGTTTACCGTGACGGCGAGGCTCTTATCAGAAGGGTCTTCCTTGTTAAAGTAATAGTAGATTTCCAAAGAAGGCCACACGGCCCGGACGATGGTGCGGTCATTGCTGCTTTGGTAGGCTTCCCGGTCCGCTGTCAAGGTCAGGGTAGTCAAGTCATCGGAAAGGGATGCCGATTGGATAGAGGGATAGTTTTCCCCGCCGGGAATCTGAGAAACGTTTTCCATAAGGGTGGCGCGCATTTCGCTCACCAGCCGGCGATGGGCGGTGGCAGTCATCTCATACCGGAAGGAGCCATCGGGGTCCTGGGTGACGGAATCAGCCCCCTGCTCCTTGGCTGCTTCCTGCACTTCTTGAAGGGTCATCCCTTCCAGATAGGAAGCGGGAATGACAATTTCAATGCGGGTCTCCTCTTGGGAGGAAGCCGATGCGGTGGGAGACGGGGAAGGGGTCTCCTCCGGGGTGGATTGGGGGGAACAGGCAGCCAGCAGGCAGCATAGGGCGGCAGCCAGCAGGCAGCACAGAATAGAACGATGGGATTTCATAAAAACAGCAGGCCTCCTATCAGGTAGAAATTTGTAAATTTTGCAAAACCTTCCAAAAATCTCGGGGAAATGTGGCTTTTTCGCGGAAAATCGTGTATACTATAGGTATCTTTCATAATCATAACACAAATTGATGGTTGGGAAAAGAGAAAGGAAGAGATTTCTCTATGTATGGCGCGATTCTGGGCGATATTGCTGGTTCGCGGTTTGAATTCAGCAAGCCGCATGGGTTCCGCTACAATAAAGTGGAGCTCTTCGCCAGCAACTGCTTCTACACAGATGATACGGTGATGTCTGTCGCCACAAAATATGCCGTGCAAAAAGGGGTGCCCTATGCCAGGGCCTACGGGCTGTTTGGCCGGCGGTATCCCCGGGTCGGTTATGGTACCATGTTTAAAAAATGGCTTGACAGCCGCTCGGAAAAAGGGTATAACAGCTTTGGAAACGGCGCGGCTATGCGGGTGAGCTATATAGGCCGGTATTTCAAGACCCTGGAAGAAGTGGAAAAAGAGGCGGCCAAAAGCGCCATCTGTACCCACAATCACCCAGAAGGGATTAAAGGGGCGGTGGCTGCGGCCGGATGTACCTTCCTTGCTAAAAACGGCTATTCCAAAAAGGAGATCCGGCGGTATGTGCAGGAGAACTTTGACTATAACCTATCAAAGCCCCTATTTCTGCGCAGGCCTTTTTCCAAGTTCGATATTACCTGCCAGGGCAGCCTGCCTTTGGCAATCGTTTGTTTTTTGGAAAGCACCAGCTGGGAAAGCTGCATCCGCAATGTGTTCAGCGTCAACTGCGACACAGATACCATCGGCTGTATCGCCGGCGGGATTGCCGATGCGTTTTATGGCGGTACTGGCTACGATGAGGACGCTTTGCTGCGCCGATATTTGATTAAGCCCAATGAGTACGGGCGATTGGATACATTTTTATATGATTGGGCAAAGATGCCTGATTGAAGGGGAGAAAAGAATGATTGTAGAGACCTATCAGAATATGCTGGTTTTGCGGACGTTAAAGAGCGGGGAAGTCTACCGCCCGCTGCCCAGCGTGACCATGGGGCGGGCTTATCGCTGCCTGACGGATATGCTGGGAATGAACTGCGAGTGCCCGGTATTTGGCGTGCTCCGGTTCCACCGCAAATGCAGCGACGGCAAGGGGGCCAGCAGCGTCAAGCTGACCCTGGATGTGCCTGACGACCGTGTTTGGCTCACGGAATACTCTGTCTGGGCGGAATTCCTGTTTAACCTGAAGTATACCAAGCCTTATGATTACACCCGGGTCGACCCGGCTTTTATGGAAGAGTGCTCCCAGCGGAAGCTCAACGGCCTGATCCACGCCCTGAAAAAGCAGAAGCGCCCCTTCCAGTACCGGGTGCCCCAGGTAGTGCTGGAGGAAATCCGCCCTGAGTGGCTGGTGAAGTATAAAGTCAAATTGAAATAAGCGTGCTGCTATGAGAAAAAGGCCCCCCTAACGAGGGAGGCCTTTTCGTTTTGCGTATAACTAGAAAATATTAGAAAACATATGAGACTTTATTATCTATCGCCTTAATATGCAGTAATATAGCAATGCACCTGGTAGTTATGTCCACTTAAAGATATGCGGACTGGCGAACCTGAGGAGGAAGGAAACGATAACAGCTTTACTCCTGTGTTAGGATCCATAATGTAAAAGTATAATGAATTTCCATTAGCATAATAGCCGTATGCGACCACGTTATGCGCGACGCCAGTTGCTTGAAGATCAAGAAGCAATAAGGTATTGCCCTCTATACAGTCGTATAATGTTGAAAAACTAAATGCAAGACTGCCTGTTGAATAGTAAGGCCCTCCAGCGCGCATTCCCATTTTACGAATGTAACTCTTTTCTTCGTTATGGTAATTAGAAGTTAAACAACCACATATGTTGTGAACTTGTAAAGCACTGTAAGAAGTTCCACGATAATAATTTGCCATCATTGCAATGCAAGCAGCCCAACAAATTCCACCGGGACAGCAGGATGTAGATGCGTTTTTGACATTCGTAACATTAAGATAGTCGAAAAGCACTGTGTTTGCAGAAGCAGGAGAAATTTTTTGAGTGTTAGCTCCTATCTGAATACTGCCCACTGATGACAAAGCGCTATATTTGACGTTAGTAGTATTAGTATTATTAAAAATGGACAGTGTTGCAGAATTCAAAGGAATATCCGAATAAGGTTTTATACAAGAGATATATTCGCTTTCTTCAAATTTTAGATACACCCCATCATATGCAAAGAAAATTGCAAAAGGTTCGTTCCCGTTTACCGACAAAAATTTTTGAAGTGCTACTGCATAGTCAGTCCCTAAGCTTACTTGCGAAATTTTTCCGTCCGCATTTTTAGTAACATCTGCAATAGAAACAAGGATACCATTAACAAACACGGGATAAGAAGCATATTCACTTACAGTGATCACATTGTTATTATCTACATAATACGTAGGTATTTGGTTGCCAATAGAAACACGGTCGTTTTTCGTAATGGGTTCGGAATAAATTGATGGAAGCATTTCCTGAACTTTAGATGCGACAATGGGATAGTCAGGGAAAGTGTTTAACGTGTTTACAATTTCTTTTGCACCTACATTAACAGCAAAGGAAAAAGTAAAGAATATAGCCAGGAGCAAACTAATCGCCGACCGCAAAGATTTTTTCATAATTAACACTCCTCGTAAAGATATTTTTATATAATATAGACAATGCAAATTTAGGTTATATCACCTCCCGTATTACTTGCTCCGCCGTGGTAACCGCATAGGCATACTGATACTCATTCGTCCTAAGAATGCAGGAACCAGGTACGGAATAGCTGGGTTCCCCTGAAGCTCGGAGCCTGTGGAGGGAACCGTTGGCCTCAACTACCACCAGGGTAGTCAGGCATACATCTCCTCCCGGTTCTCCTAAGACGCACACCAAGTCCTCCCCGGAAGAAGCGACCGCCAGCACCCTTTCCCCAGAGAGAGCTTCCCTGATTTTGGAAAAGCTTTCCCCGTTCTCCGAAGTTCCCGGCAAAGGGCAATGCCGCAGAGTACCATCTGCCCGAAGATATAGGAGATTATCTCCCATTCGGCAGATAGAAATACAAGGTTCTTCCTCTGAACCGTCTGCCAAAGGCAGAATCTTTTCTTCTCCAGAAGCTTTATCTGTTATTACCAAGGAATTACCCTCAACATTGCCCCAGATTAGCCATTTTTTATCAGAGAACAAAAGTTCTGCAACAGGCGTTTCTTCTTTTTTTAGGGAATCGAAATATACCTTCCAGTGCATTCGCTCCTCATCTTGAAGATAGAAGAAAGTATCTCCCGCCCCCAACAGAAAACATTCTCCAGAGAAGTTCCCTTCCAAGTCTACCTTTTTCGTATCTGTACCGGAGGATAGGTCATAGGCGCGTATCGCGTCATCACAGTAATAAAGGAGTTCTCCCGTTTCCTCCAGATAGAAAAGAGCATGGGTGGGAAACTTATAGAGCAGCCGGTCGTTTTGTTTTTCTTTCTGGTATAGTTCCCCGTTTTGGGTCAGGTAAAAAAGAGAATCCTCTGTGATCCATAGATTAGCAATATTGGTGTCCGTTCCTTGGCCTGGCGGATAATTCGCCATCAGGGCACAGCCAGAAAAACTTATCATTGCTGTCAGCGCCACAATACAAATCTGAAATATAAACGCACTTTTTTTCATAACAAAACTCCTTTCTTATAAAATCACTTGACAGAAAATAAGAATTCCGTAGATTAGAGGAAAGGTGGTTTTTCACAAAAATAATAACACATATTATTTTATTTTTCAATATGAATTTTACCCAAAATTCCAAAATAATATATTATATATTTCCAGTGCTGTTCGTTGGCGAACTATACTATAGATAGATATAAAAAGCCTTCAACTGCGCCTATGCAGTTGGAGGCTTTTTCCATAAAGTATTAGTTTTTCAAGCTCTGGAGGGGAGCGGGAATCCGGCCGCCCCGGTGGATGAACTTGGCCGGGGAGTAGGGGTTCAGCTCCATTACCGGGCCGCTGCCCAGCAGGCCGCCAAAGTTCAGCTCGTCGCCCACCTTCTTGCCGATGGCGGGGATGACACGGACGGCGGTGGTCTTGCTGTTTACCATGCCGATAGCCGCTTCGTCAGCGATAATGGCGGAGATCACCTCGCTGGAGGTGTCCCCGGGAATGACGATCATGTCCAGGCCCACAGAGCACACCGCAGTCATGGCTTCCAGTTTGGTGAGGGTCAGAGCGCCGCACTGGGCTGCGTGAATCATGCCGGCGTCTTCCGTGACCGGGATAAACGCGCCGGAAAGACCGCCCACATGGGAGGAGGCCATGACGCCGCCCTTTTTCACGGCGTCGTTGAGGAGGGCCAAAGCCGCCGTGGTGCCGTGAGCGCCGCAGCACTCCAGGCCCATTTCTTCCAGGATATAGGCTACGCTGTCGCCAATGGCCGGCGTGGGGGCCAGGGACAGGTCCACAATGCCGAAGGGCACGTTGAGCCGGCGGGAGGCTTCCTGGGCTACCAGCTGGCCCATCCGGGTGACTTTAAAGGCGGTCTTTTTGATGATGTCGGCGATTTCCGTGATATCGCAGTCACCGGCCTTGGCCAAAGCAGCCCGCACGACGCCGGGGCCGGAAACACCCACGTTGATTTCACAGTCCGGCTCGCCTACGCCGTGGAAAGCGCCGGCCATAAAGGGGTTGTCCTCCGGAGCGTTGCAGAATACCACCAGCTTGGCGGCGCCGATGCAGTCCCGGTCGGCAGTGGCCTGGGCAGTACGGGTGACAATCTGACCCATTTTGGCTACAGCGTCCATGTTAATGCCGGCCTTGGTGGAGCCGATGTTCACCGAAGAGCAGACAAATTCCGTTTCGCTCAGGGCCTGGGGGATGCTCTCAATGAGGGCGTAGTCCCCGGGGCCGAAGCCCTTGTGTACCAAAGCGGAATAACCGCCGATAAAGTTGACGCCAACAGTGCGGGCGGCCTTGTCCAGGGCATGGGCAAAGCGCACCGGGTCCGCACCGGGGTTGGCGCCCGCCACCATGGCGATGGGGGTAACGGAAATCCGCTTGTGGATAATCGGGATGCCGTATTCCTTGCTGATGTCCTCGCCGGTCTTCACCAGGTTCTGTGCATAGCGGCAGATTTTATCGTAGATTTTATCGCAGGCCCGGTCAGCGTCCGAGTCGATGCAGTCCAGCAGCGAGATACCCATAGTGATGGTGCGCACGTCCAGGTTCTCGTTGTCGATCATATTGATGGTTTCCAGTATATCGTGGGAATTGAGCATGAGTGGTGACATTCCTTTCGCAAAGCCGCGCTTTCCCGGCCCGGCCGTTTTGTTGGGCTGCTTTTGGGCAGCAGGCATGGCTCAGATGCGGTGCATGGAGTTGAAAATATCCTCGTGCATCACGTGAATCCGCAGGTTCATCTCGTCCCCCATATGGGTGAGCTGGTCGGAGAGCTCACTGAAAGGAATGTTGCATTTGGAAATCTCCACCATCATAATCATGGCGAACATATCCTGCAAAATGGACTGGGTCACTTCCAGGACATTGACATTGTGTTCTGCACAGACTGCGGAGACCTTTGCCAGAATCCCCACCATATCCTTGCCGATGACGGTAATAACAGCGCGCATAAAAATCCCTCCGTGGTTCGTTTTGCCTTTCGGAACAGCAGGCTTGCCACCTTATTAGGCGGTGGCCTCTGAAAATCCGGCAGTTTCTTTAATACGGTTTATTGTTCAATTATGGGGGAGAACGGGAAAAAAGTCAAGCCCCGGCATAGGTATAGAAAGGCGTTGACTCATAAAATCTATTTTTAGGATCAGAACAAAAAGAAAAACCGCGCGGAAAGCCTGAAAACGGCTACTCCACGCGGTTTTTCGTGGTGAACCATCGGGGATTCGAACCCCGGACACCCTGATTAAAAGTCAGGT
>CAJFVO010000009.1 GCA_904420555.1 Candidatus Heritagella intestinalis
GACCGCACGGGCGATGCTGGTCATTTCCTCCACGCTCTGCCGGCTGGCCTCGCCATAGGTGTTGGCCACCTTGGCAAGCTGGTTGGCGTTGTTGCAAAGCCCAGCCACCTTATGAAGCAGGTCGACATGGTGGGTGCAGGGCCTCGCCTGCAGCTGCGCTCCCATGATGAGGGAACGGAGAAATTCCTCACGGGCAAGGCCGCTGAGTTTCACCTGGGCCTCCAGATGGGCCAGTTCCTTTTTGTTCAGATGGAGGGGAATGATATGGTTTCGTTTTCTCATATGGACTCCTTATATGCTGCGTAGTCAGTTGGTGGCGGGCAGCCGGGGGTTTGGGGTGCTTCCCAAGAATGCCTTTGGATATCCAAAGGCTATGCTTGCAAAATCAGTCACCAGCTGGGAAAGAAAAAAGGCGATGCCTTATCAGCATCGCCTTTCTCCGTGGACATTTTTCTTATTTCATATATCGCTTGAGTTCGTCATAGAAGTTTTCTCTGGTTCCGGCCATAATGACCACCACAACTTTATCCTCTACATATCTGAAGAGCGAAGAGAAAGCTATTACCAAGACCAACAACCTTTCAGCCAAAGCAGGGGCAACAAACGTCACAAGCAATAACGGCTTGCATGGGGCCATGGGGCCTCTTTGGGAGATTTTACTCATCATCCATCAGGGTATTGAGAAAGCCGATCATCTCCTGTGGGATGGCTTCCTCCGGCTGCTGCACCGGCTGGGAAGGGACAGCCTGAAGTTCTTCCCGCAGGATGCGGCGCAGGGTGTTTTCCAATTTTTCCTGTCGTTCAGTTTCCAGAATAGCTCGTACCAGAAAGGCGCTTTTCTGGCCTTCCGGCACAGCCTGCAGCAGAGCCCATGCCTGGCGGTGGTCCTCATTCTGGAGGTTTGGACGGAACATAAAAAGTGGCCTGTTCATCCCTTGCCCACACCGTCCGACAGAAACGCAAGCAGTTTTCAACTGCCAAAAAATCCGCTCGAATCCTTCGGCGTTTACCCGGTCGTCCAGCAGGGCAAAAACCCGGCACAGACTGTTGGCCGGTCGCGAAGCGATGAAAGTGGAACTTTCAAGGCCACTGGCGGTTTCGCGTAGCGAAATGGAGGCGGGAGCCGACAAGCCGCTGGGGGGCGACGTTGCCCTTGACCACCGCTGCGCCGCCGCCCAGCATCACCACCGGGATGGCCTTGAGGTCAAATCCCGCTTCCATGGCCGCTGAGAGAAGACGCTCGGTGTAGAGGCGGCCCTGTTTTTGGATGATACTGCGGGCGTCCTCGTCCATACTGCAGGGCTTTCCCGCCAGCACTCGCTCCACCTGGGCGTCGGCAGTCCCACATCCCGGCGAACCTGTTCTTTCACCTCGTCGATGCAGCGGATCATCCCCAGTTCCAGGCTCCGGCAGGTAGCGGCGTTGGGAACATTGTTGTCCAGCCGCATGAGGTCCACCGTCCAGCCGCCGATGTCCATGAGCAGGACAGAAGGTTCATTCTGGATGAGTTCAGGATGAAGCGCGATGGCGGAATACCCCTGTGGGAACAGCTTCACATCCTTGATGGTCACTTTGTAGGGGATGCCCTCAAACTTGAAGCACACCAGCTGGTAAGAACGCAGAAGATACTCCCGGAAGGGCTTTTTCTCCCGGCCAAATCCGGCCAGAGGAAGGCCGGCTGCGATGGTAACGGAACATTCCGTCTTGGCGCCCCGCTGCTGGATTTCTTTGGCGATAGCCGCAAGGGTCAGCAGGTAGTAGTTGTCGTTTTCCATCTTGTTTCGCAGGATTGGCTGTCTGCCCGTCCCGCACACGAAAAACTTCCCGCCATATTCCAGCGTGTTTTGCAGTGTGTAGGGTTCATGGGAATATTCTGAGATACCGGTCTGGATGACCTGTGCTGGTGCACAGGCCCAAAAAATGCCGGGTTTTAATGGCGTAGTAGCCATGGTCAATGCCGATGTTCATAGTTTTGCACATCCCTTCTGGTTGACTGTTGAAAAGTTGAGATTCCTGTTGATTAAGAGCTTGGAGAAATTTCTTCTTCCCAGCTGGTAAAGTATTTAGGGGGAGAGTGTGAGAGGGGGGAGGCGAATTTTTGCCCTGAAAAACCGCCTCGACCTGCCAGACGGAGAGTTCCTAAAAAAGGGCGCACTACCCCCTTGTACTTTGAGGGTTTGATTTTGACCTCTTGGGGCCTTTATCAATCTATCTATAAAATTGCCGGAAACTTCTACACTTCCGACAACGGGGAAAAAGGGTGGTGAACGCAAAAAAGCGGAGTTTCCAACCTGAAAAATCAGGTGAAAACTCCGCTTAGTCGAATGATCTATGGATTTCTGTTTGGACATCCACGGGTAAACCGTTTTTTGGATTTTGCTTCAAAAAGCCCGCAAACCCGCATGAATACTGAAAAAAATTGGGTGACATCTTTTTTGTCACCCAATCATGGAGCAGAAGACGGGAATCGAACCCGCATTCTTAGCTTGGGAAGCTAATGTTCTACCACTGAACTACTTCTGCATATGAAATTCAGCTTTTCTATTTTATCACAGCCTTTGGAAAATTGCAAGGGATTTTTCTGCTTTCCCAGGAATTTTCTTCCCATGGCTGGGAATATTTCTTGCAGAGGGGGGTGGGAGATGGTATGATATCCGTAAGAAAAGAGCGCGCTGAAAAGGCATTTCGGCGCCGGAAAAAGGAGAGCTTCTACATGAGCCAAGCAAAAAAACGAATCCTCCTCCTCTGTGCCGGAGGCACCATCGCCTGCCGCCCCAGCCAGGGAGGCCTCGCTCCCGCTCTGGACAGCCAAGCGCTGCTGGAACACTTGAGCACCATGACAGCCGCCTATGATATTTGCCCCCTGGACCTGTTTTCCCTGGATTCCTCCAATATCCAGCCGGAGCACTGGCAGACGGCTGCCCGCTGTATTCACGAGGAATTGCAGAATCACCCTTGGGACGGCGTTGTCATGACCCACGGCACCGACACCATGGCCTACACCGCCGCCATGCTCTCCTATATGCTGGAAAATCCCCCGGTGCCCATTGTCCTCACCGGCAGCCAGCTCCCCCTGGAACACGCACTCACCGACGGCTATGAGAATCTCCGCTGCGCCTTTGCCATGGCCGCCAGCGGGGTTCCCGGGGTCTTTATTGCCTTCCAACACCGGATTATCCTGGGAACCCGGGCCGTAAAAACCCGCTCCTCCCGGTTCGACGCCTTTGAAAGCGTCAACGCCCCTCTGGCCGGCACCGTATCCGCCGCAGGGCTCCGGCTGAACCCTGGGGCTTTGCCGGAGATAAAGGGGGAATTTGCCCTGAAAGCGGATTTGAGCGACCGGGTGTTCCTGGTGAAGCTCACCCCCGGCATCCGCCCGGAAATTTTCCAATGGCTGGCCGACACCGGTTACCGGGGAATCGTCATCGAAACCTTCGGCGCCGGCGGCATGGCCTTCCTGCGGCGGAACCTGGTAGAATGCCTGGGGAAGCTCACTGCCCGGGGCATCCCGGTGGCTGCCGTCTCCCAGTGCCTGTATGACGGCAGCGACCTCTCCATTTATGAAAGCGGCCGCATGGCCCTGCAAAACGGCATCTGGGACGCCCGGGATATGACCACCGAGGCCGCCGTCACCAAAATGATGTGGTGCCTTGGCCAGCAGCCTCAGGACCTGCGCAGCCTGTTCTTTACCCCCCGCTTTGGGGAAATCTCCCCGGAGCGCTGAACCCCGCCAACGCACAAATCCCCGCCTGCTTCAAAAACAGACGGGGATTTTTCTTTGCCGTTTATTTCGCCAGGAAATCCGCCATGGGCTGATGGTCCAGGCCCTTACAGGTGAGGAGGAACGCCTGGAGCTTCTGGGCAATGACCTTTACGCCCCCTGCTACATTGCTCTCCATATTCAAGGGCATAATGGGGTCGTGGACGCTGAGGCGCAGCAGGAACCAGCCGTCCCCTTCTCCCTGGGGGAAGGAAACCCGCAGGCCCTCCCGGTTGTCCGGGGCAATCTGCCAGCCCTGTTCCCGGGCATACCCTTCCAGCTGGGCAATCACTTGGTTGCCGCAGGCCCGGAAATCTTCCTCCAAAATGGGCAGACGGACCTCCGCTGCTTCCGCCGGCTCTGCCAAAGGCGCCAGCAGGCTATCCAGGTCCTTGCCTTCCCGGCGGAGCTGGGCCATTTTAATGATAATCTTGGTCACCAGATAGGCGCCATCGTCCAGGAAGTAGTTTTCCCGCATGGCGGCATGACCGGAGGTCTCAATGGCCAGGGGGCAGTTGACCCCTTCCCCGTTGAGCCGCAGGGCCTCGTTGATGACGTTCTTATAGCCCCGCTTGAACCGGTGGTGATGGCCCCCCAGGGTGTTTTCCAGGTAGTCCTTCAGACCATCGGAGGTGATGGAGTCGGTGACCACCGTGCCGCCGGGATTGCCTTCCAGGGCAATGGCGCTGGCCAGGGCTACCAGCCGGTTCCGGTTAATCTCCTGGCCCCGGGCATCCACTGCGCCGCCACGGTCCACATCGGTGTCGAAAATCACGCCCAAATCCGCCTGGGCCTTACCCACGGCCCCACAGATACTGGCCATGGCCTCTTCATTTTCCGGGTTGGGGATGTGGTTGGGGAACATGCCGTCGGGCTCCAGGAACTGGCTGCCGGACACATCCGCGCCCAGAGGGGCCAGCACGTCCCGGGCATAGAAGCCGCCGGCGCCGTTGCCCGCATCCACCACAATGTGGAAGCCTTCCAGGGGATGGTCGTAGTCCGGGGCGTTGACGCCCTTTTGAATCAGCTCCCGGAGATGGGCCGCGTATTGGGTCATATAGTCTGTAGGAGTCACCGCGCCGGCCACAGCCGCAGGCCCCGGCAGGGTATTGGATTCACACCGGGCCAGCAGGTTGTCGATGTCCGGGGCGTCCAGGCCCCCTTCCCGGGTGAAGAACTTCAGGCCGTTGCGGTCCCAGGGGTGGTGGCTGGCGGTAATCTGAATCGAACCGTCACAGGGCAGGTCCACCGTTACCATAAACATGGAGGGAGTGGAGGCCAGGCCGCAGTCCAGCACCGAAACGCCGATACCGGAAAGGGCCGCGGATACTGCATCCCGGATACGGGGCCCGGAAATCCGGGAATCCCGCCCGACGGCAATGGTCAGATCGGAAACCGGCTTCTGCTTCTTTTCGGCCAGCCAGCCGGCAAAGGCCTGGGCCAGGGTTGCTACTACCGGGTCGGTGAGGGTGACGGGCTTTTGGCCTTCTGCCGCTACGCCGCGGATGTCCGTGCCGCTTTTCAGTTGTTTCCAGTTCATGGGGGACACGCTCCTTTGTTTGATATGTATTCCTATTATAGTCTATTTTCCACTTCCCGTCCAGCGGGGTTAAGAGGCCGCATCCACGACGGAATACAGGCCGGTGGTCCAGGTAATCTGCTTTCCATCGGTCTGGGCCATGAGGGTTTTCTGGGTATCCGTGCGGTAGGCGGGGATGCCCAGGTCTTCCAACGATTCCAGGGTCTCCTCATGGGGATGGCCGTAGTCGTTGCCCACGCCGCAGGAAATCACCGCCGCCGAAGGAGAGGCGGCTTTGAGATAAGCCCGGCTGGAAGAAGTGGAGCTGCCGTGGTGCCCCAGCTTGATGACGTCGCAGGCAACGTCCGCGCCGGAGTCCAGAATCTCCTCTTCCACGCCGGCTTCCGCGTCCCCCTGGAACAAAAAGGACGTCTCCCCTACTGTCAGCTTTGTGACGATGGAGTAGTCGTTGAGGTCGGTATAATCGGTATGGGAGGGGCTCAGGACGGTCATCTCCACCCCGTCCCCCTCCAAAAGGGTCTGCCCGGCCTGACCGGCCTTTACCGTTACCTGGTTTTCTTCCACCGCATCCAGCAAATCCTCATAGGTTTTGGTGGTGGGGGTCATGTCGTCGCTGGTCTCCGGCAGATATAGCACCCCTACCGGGAAATCTTCCAGCACCTGGGCCATGCCGCCGATGTGGTCCTCATGGGGATGGGTGCCGATGACCACATCCAGGTTTTCCACCCCCAGCTGGCGCAGGTAATCGGAGAGCTCCTGCTTGGTGGAACGGGTGCCGGCGTCAATGAGGATGTCAAAGCTTTCCCCGGAATCCTGGGAAAGGCGAATCAGCTCGCTGTCCCCCTGGCCCACATCGATATAGTACACCTGGGCTTCCCCGGAAAAGCCCTCCAGGGAATCCGAGGGCTCCTGGGAAGCGGTACTATCCTGCAGCACCTGGGTCAGCGCTTCCGGCAAAAGGTCCCGGACCCCGGCATACACCAGGCCAATGACCAAAACAGCCAGTGCGATCCCCAGGGGCAGGCCCCGTTTCTTTTTTCTGCGGCTCATGCTTTGTCGCCTCCTGTGTCTTTAAAATAGAAGGGCCGCAGCGTTTCGGCTGCGGCCTGAAAGGGGATTTAAACTCAATCGTCTTCGGTATCTTCGTCTTTGAAAAGATTGAAGCGGAACATCTTGCGTTCGTCTTCTTCATTGTCGCACATCACGAAGGCTTCCGCAATCTTTCCGCCTTCAATGAGCTTTGTCAGGCCCACTAACTGACACAGCTTGCTTTTCAGGTTCAGTTTATCCCCTTCGCGGGTCATGAGATACACATTACCGCGGCAGGTATCCAGTACTTTCAGAAAGCCGGGAACGTCAATGTCATGAAGCTCCAAAATCTTATTGGGCATAGGGAAATCCCTCCTTTAGTTTGAGCGCGCAGGGCATATGCCTGCGAAGCCCTTACAGCAATACAAACCTGAATACGGTCCGGCAGACAAGGCAATACGAACCGGCGCGCCGGCATCGGGGCCAAACCGGCGGGCCACCTGAGGAATGAAGCTCCCCGGGTCCCGGGAAGCGGACTGTCTGCCGTAAATTTATTATACGGCACCGGACAAACCTTTGTCAACTGACGATTCCATCGCAAATGCGCACCTGCCTCCGGGAGGTTTTAGCTATTTTGTCGTCGTGGGTGATCAATATCACTGTCTTGCCCTCGTTATTTAATTCCACTAAAATTTTCATGACCGCTTCCCCGGAAAGCCGGTCCAGGTTCCCGGTGGGCTCGTCGGCCAGAATCACCCCGGGCCGGGCGGAAATCGCCCGGGCCACCGCCACCCGCTGCTGCTGGCCGCCGCTCATTTGATTGGGCCGGTGATGCAGCCGCTCCCCCAGCCCCACCCGCTCCAAAGCCTCCCGGGCCCGCTCCCGGCGCTCCCGGCGGGGCAGCCCCTGATACAAAAGGGGAAGCTCCACATTCTCCTGGGCGTCCAGATCCGGCACCAGGCAGAAATTCTGAAAAATAAAGCCGATGGTCCGGCTGCGGAAGGCGGCCAGCTCCCGAGGGGACATCTCCCCAATCTCCCGGCCGCCAATGCGGTAGCTCCCATCGGTGGGGGTGTCCAGACAGCCCAGGATATTCATCAGGGTGGACTTCCCGCTGCCGGACTGGCCGGTAATGGCCAAAAATTCCCCCGGGGCAATGTGCAGGTTCACGTTTTGCAGGGCGTGGATTTCCGCGTCCCCCTGCCAATAGGTTTTGCAGATTCCCTCCATGTCCAAAGCCACCGGCTCCATGTAACTCCTCCCCCTTCGCTAAGCTCCTAACGTTACTATCCGCCGCCTAAAGGGAAAATATACGCAGGCAGGGCTTTTTTCCCCGGAAGATTTGTGGTATCCTGTTTTATTGGAATTCCGGCCATCCAACTGCCAGTTGCCGAAAATTCAACCAGCAGTGGAGAAAGAACAACCCCAAATCCCTTCTTTTTGCCCGGGCCACCTTTTATAATGGGAGCAATCCATCAAAGAAAGAGGGAAAGCATCATGCAAACCATTGGAGAAAAAATCAGCGCCCTGCGCAAGCAGCGGAAAATGACCCAGGATGAGCTGGCTGAAAAAATGGGGGTCTCTTCCCAGGCCGTGAGCAAATGGGAAACCAATATGAGTATTCCCGACCTTCCCTCCCTGATAAACCTGGCCGACTTTTTCGGCATTACCCTGGACGAGCTGGTCCGGAACCGGAAGCCAGACGTGCGGCTGGTGCCGGAGGAACAGCGCCGGGACATCAACGAAATGCTCCTGCGGGTCAACGTCCACACGGTACAGGGGGACACCGTCAAGGTGAACCTGCCCTTAGCCCTGCTGAAAATCGCGGCGGACGCCAAAATCCAGCTGCCCAAATTTACAGGAAGCGAGGCCCTGCAAAGCCTGGACCTCCACATGCTCCTGGATTTGGTGGAAAAAGGGGTCGTGGGGGAAATCGTCAAGGTGGAAACCAGCGAAGGGGATATTGTGGAGGTTACAGCCGGCCCATGAAATGCAGAATCCACACAAAGGGGTTCCGGCTGTGGCTCTGGCTGCCTACCCGCCTGGCCTTCAGCAGGCCGGCCTTCGCCCTGGCCCTCCGGATTGGCCAAAACTATCTGCGCATCCCCAAAGAGCGCAGGCCCCTCCTGGCCCGGGACTGGAAACGCCTGGGCAAAGACTGGAAGGGGCTGCCCCTGGTGGAAATCCACACGGTGCAGGGGGACGACATCCGCATTACCTTGTAAGATTGCAAAGGAGAGAACCAAACCCATGAAAGCGGTATTGCAGCGGGCTTTAGAAGCCCAAGTAACCATGATTGATAAAGACAACGGGGACGTGACCCGGCCTATCGGCCACGGGCTGGTGGTGCTTCTGGGGGTCATCCAGGGGGACACCCCCGGCCATGCCCGCCTGATGGCCAAAAAGACCTGTGAAATGCGCATTTTCGAGGACGGCCAAGGGAAGCTGAACCGCTCCCTGCTGGACATCGGCGGGGAAATGCTGGTGGTCTCCAACTTCACCCTGGGGGCCGACTGCAAAAAGGGCACCCGCCCCTCCTTCAGCGACGCCGCCGCCCCTGCCGAGGCCATCCCCCTCTATGAGCTGTTTGTGGAGGAGTGCCGCCGGCTGGGGGTGAAAGAAGTAAAAACCGGGGAATTCGGCGCGGACATGAAGGTTTCCCTGGTAAACGACGGCCCTGTGACCATCATCCTGGACTCGGACAAGCTGGCCCAGCCCAAAGACTAAAAATGAAAAATCGGGAAGAGCCGCTGCCCTTCCCGATTTTTCTTTTCCGGAATTATTCGTCGATGAAGTTGAACTCATCCTTGAACTTCTCTTTGAAAATCTCAAAGACGGCGTTCAGGATATCCTCGTCCTCCACGCTGTTGTAGGCTTCGGTCTCGTCGTCCACTTCCTCCAGCCGCAGGATCACGACCTCGTCGCCGCCATCGTCCCCTGCGGGCAGGAGCACCACGTATTCCTGGTTGTCATACACGATGAGATCCAAAAATTCAAACAGAATCTCGTTCCCATCTTCATCGTTGAGCCGGATCATGTTGTCCAGCATCTCGTTTTCCATATCCATAAAGCCGCCTCCTGTCAAAAGAACTTATGCTTAATATAAACGAAGAGGAAGCCCTTTGTCAATGATATTTTTGCAAATTTTTTATGACTTTTGGGTTTTGCCTTTTTCCTGGGTTTGGGGAAGCGCCGTCTCCGGGAACCCATCTCCCGCAAACAAAACAAAAGCAGCGAGGGCTTCCCCGCTGCTTTTTCTATCTCTATTGGATTCAGCCGTTTACCCGGCCGCGCCCCGGAGCCGCAGCCTCCACCGCGTCGGCGGCGGTTTCCAGCCAGGGGCACTCGTTGAGTTCCACCAGGCCCTTGTCGCAGTTGGCGGCCACCGCCGGGTCGATGGGCATCTTGCCCAGCACCGGGATGCGGAACTTCTCCGCCACCTCGTCCACGTGGCTTTCCCCATAAAGCTGGATTTTCTTCCCGCAGTCAGGGCACTCCACATAGCTCATGTTCTCCACCAGGCCCAGCACCGGGATGTCCATCATCTGGGCCATGGATACGGCCTTGGAAACGATCATGGAAACCAGCTCCTGGGGAGAGGTTACAATGATAATGCCGTCTACCGGCAGGGACTGGAACACCGTCAGGGGCACGTCGCCGGTCCCGGGAGGCATATCCACAAAGAGGCAGTCCACGTCCTTCCAGATGACGTCTGTCCAGAACTGCTTCACCGTCCCGGCAATCACCGGGCCCCGCCACACTACCGGGGCGGTTTCGTCTTCCAGCAGCAGGTTCACAGACATCACGTCAATGCCGGTCTTGGTGGTTACCGGGAAAATCCCCAGCTCCGAGCCCATGGCCTTCTGCTTCAGGCCAAAGCACTTGGGGATCGAGGGGCCGGTGACGTCGGCGTCCAGGATCGCGGTGTGCAGGCCCCGGCGGTTGAGAAGCACCGCCAGCATAGAGGTGACCAGGGACTTGCCCACGCCGCCTTTGCCGCTGACAATGCCGATGACCTTTTTCACGCTGCTCAGGGCGTTGGGCTTCTCCACCAGGCTCTGGGGCGCTGTGCGGGAAGCGCAGTCGCTTTGGCAGTGGCTGCAATCGTGATTACATTCACTCATGGATTTCTTCCATCCTTTCCTGTTTCATGGCTTTTGGGGGAAAAAGCGGCGGAACTCCCCCGCCCCGCCGCTATACGCTGTCTCTTATGATAATCCCCGTCCGGCGGACTGTCAAGAGCCGGGCTCCCGTTTTCCCGCCCGGCCCGGCAGACGGCCCGGGGCTTTTTCCTCCTGCTTGGGATAGCAGCGCTCCAGCTCAAACCAGAAAACGCTTCCCTTGCCCACCTGGCTCTGGACGCCATAAAGGCCCCCGTGAAGCTCCAAAATGGATTTGACAATGGACAGCCCCAAGCCGGAGCCAACCTGGGCCCGCTTGTGGGATTTATCCACTTTGTAATACCGTTCCCAGATGTCCCTCAGTTTATCCGGCTCAATGCCCTCGCCGCTGTCGATGACCTCCACCCGGACGGCTTTGTCGGTGGCCCGCTGCCGCACCCGGACGGTTTTATCCGCACCGGTGTAGTTGATGGCGTTGTTCACCAGATTGTACACCACCTGGGAAATCTTCAGCTCATCGGCGTTGACAAAGACCTCCTCCTTGGCCTCAAAGGTAAAGTGGAAATCCGCCATTTTATCATACCGGGCCATAATCTCCCGGATGCTCTCTGTCAGGTTAAACACCGAGGGTTCCAGCGGAATGGCCCCGGCCTGGAGCTTGGACAGGTCCAGCATATCGTTGACCAGGGTGGTGAGCCGGTTGGTCTCGTCGATGATAATCTGCACGTTCTCCGGGGTGTTCTCCCCGGGGATGTCCCGCATGACCTCGCTGTAACCGGCGATCATGGTCAGGGGGGTGCGCAGGTCGTGGGACACATTGGCAATCAAATCCCGGCGGAGCTGTTCCACTTTGGAGAGCTCCCCGGCGGCATATTGCAGGGTGGCCCCCAGCTCCGCGATTTCCCGGAAGCCCCGGTCCTGGAACTCAATGGCGTATTCCCCGGTGGCCAGGGTCTTGGCGGACTCGTTAATCTGCCGGATGGGCTCCGAGATCCGCCGGGCGATAAACAGGGCCAGCAGCAGGGCCAGCAGAATCATCACCACGGTCAGATAAGAGAGCTGAATCTTCAGGGTCTCCACGGTGGATTCCACCGGCGTTAAACTGGTGTTGAGAATGAGCATCCGGTCCTGGCCCTCCTGGGCGGTAAAGGTCAGCACATACAGCAGGTTGTCCGGCTGGCCGTTGTCCCGGTCCCCAGCATACAGGTATTCCCCCCCTGCGGCCTCGGTCTCCATATAAATCTGCGCCCGCTCAATCCAGGTGAGGCGCTCCAGGAAGCTGTCCGGCGTGGATTTTTTCAAAACAGCCCACTGGCCGCTGCTGTCGGACAAAAGGATGCTCAGCTGTTTGTCCTCCGCCTCCTGGGTAATCACCTCTTCTATCTCAAATATATTCATATTGTTCTGCTCCATCTGCTCCACCAGGGATTGCCCTGTGGTCTGGATTTCCTCGATTTTAATGGAGCGGTAAAAGCTCTCCAGCAGGGCAATCTGGAACACCCAGAGCAGGATAATAATCACCACCGTAAAAAAGGCAAAGCCGGCAAAAATCCCCCACCGGATGCCGATTTTCCCGTGGAACCGGCGGCGCAGGTCCTCTATTATATTATGCTTCAAAGCGGTATCCCACCCCTCTCAGGGTGACGATGCATTTGCTGTATGGCCCCAAGCTCTTGCGCAGCAGCTTGATATGGGTATCCAGTGTCCGGTCGTCCCCATAAAAATCATATCCCCACACATTGGTGATGAGCTGTTCCCGGGTCAGGGCGATATTCTTATTGGAAGCCATATAGAACAGCAGGTCGTATTCTTTTGGGGAAAGCTCCGCCCGTTTGCCGTCCACCTCCACAGTGCGGCCGGTAAAGTCGATGACCAGCCCCTCTGTGCGCAGAATCTTCCGGCCGCTGTCGTTGTGGGGGTGAACCCGGTTCATAATGGCGTGAACCCGGAGCATCAGCTCTTTGGGGGAAAAGGGCTTTACCACATAGTCGTCCACGCCCAGCTCAAAGCCGTGAATTTTGTCGTATTCCTCCCCCCGGGCCGACAGCATCAGCACCGGCGTAGAGCAGGTTTTGCGGATCTCCGCTACCGCCGAAAAGCCGTCCAGCTCCGGCATCATTACGTCCATAATAATCAAGTCAAAGCGGTCGGGATTTTCCCGGCACAGCCGCACGGCTTCCATGCCGTCCTCCGCCTCCGTTACCTCGTCCCCTTCAAACTCCGCGTATTTGCGGATCAGCATCCGGATTTTTGCCTCGTCGTCCACCACCAGCAGGCGCACCATTTTCATCCTTCCTTTCTTTTTCAGTTTCCGCCTTTTTCAACGCAGATTCCCCAAGCCCTGGGGATTTCCCTGGCCTTATTCTACAGGGCCAATGTGAAGAGTTTATGATGATAGAAAAATTTTTTCCTGACTCCCCAAATTTCCCCTTGCCCGCCCCGGCTTTGGACAGTAAAAGAGGGCGAAAAGCCCCTTCCGCTTTCGCCCTCTTCTATTCAGGTCAGCCGCAAAGACTGGATGGTATGTCGGATCTCCAGCAGGGAGGCCGGGGCTACCGAAAGCTCCCGGACGCCAATGGATAGCAGGAACCGGGTCATAGCGGGGTCTGCCGCCGCCTCCCCGCACACGGCCACCCGAATCCCGCTGCGCACGCCGTTCTTCACCGCAATCTCAATGAGACGCCGCACTGCCGGGTGCTGGGGGTCGCACAGGGCCGCCACATGGGGGTTCTCCCGGTCTGCCGCCACAGTGAACTGCACCAAATCGTTGGTGCCGATACTGAAAAAGTCCACATGGGGGGCCAGCAGGTCGCTGATCATGGCCGCCGAAGGGGTCTCAATCATCACGCCGAATTCATAATCCCGGCTAAAGGGCACCCCCTCCTGCTCCAGCTCCGCAGCCGCCTGCTGGAGGAGCTTGCGCACAGTGAGCACCTCCTCCACGGAAACCACCATGGGAATCAAAATAGCCAGCTTCCCATAGCGGGCCGCCCGGAGAAGGGCCCGGAGCTGGGTGAGGAACACCTTGGGATTTTCCAGGCAATACCGCAGGGACCGGCGGCCCATAGCCGGATTTTCCTCCCGCTCCATTCTCAGGTAGGGCACCTGCTTGTCCGCGCCGATGTCCAGGGTCCGGATGACCACCCGCTTGCCCTGCATCTGCTCCAACACTGTGCGGTACGCGCCGAACTGCTCTTCTTCCGTGGGCTGGCGGCCCCAATACATAAAGAGGAATTCCGTGCGGAACAAGCCCACGCCGTCAGCGCCGTTGTCCAGCACTTCATCCAAATCGTTGGGATGGCCGATATTGGCGCACAGCTCCACCACCGTGCCGTCCTGGGTCACCGCCTTCATGCCCTTATAGGATTCCAGGGCCTTCTGCTGGTTTTCGTATTCCTGTGCCAATTTCTGATAAGCGGACAGGGTCTCTTCATCGGGGTCCTGGATGACCAGGCCCTTAAAGCCGTCCAAGATGACGCAGCTCCCATCCTGCAGCAGGTCAAACTGCTTTCCCAGCCCTGTCACGGCGGGAATCTGCAAGGAGCGGGCCAAAATCGCCGAATGGGAGGTCCGGGAGCCGGTGCGGGTAATGAGCCCGGTGACCTGGTCCACATCCATGCGGATAGTCTGGCTGGGCATGATCTCCTCCGCCGCCAGAATCCCCTGGGCACCCTTGGGCAGCCAATCCCCCATCTCTTCCTTCCGGTTTTCCCCCAGGAAAAACAGCAGCCGGGACACAATGTCCTTCACGTCCGCCCCCCGGGCCCGCAGGTAATCATCGTCCATTTCCTCAAAAATGCGGAAAAACTTCTGCCCCACTTCCTGGACGCCTTTCTCAGCAGTACAATGGTTCTGCTGGATATACTCGGATACTTCCTTGCAGAAATCATCATCCCGGAGCAATGCCAAGTGGATTTTGAAAATGCCGGAATGATGCTCCCCCACCCGGGCCACCGCCCGGTGATAGACTGTCCCCAGTTCTATGCAGGCATCCTCCTTGGCCTGCTGAAACCGGCTGACTTCCTGATCCGGATCCAGGGCCGTTTGATGGCTCCAGTCTTCCGCCGCTTCCAGATGGATATACATCCTTCCGATAGCGTACCCCTCTGAAGCCGCAATCCCTACGATTCTTTCCATCTGCACAGCCTCCCTTCAGGAATGAACTGCCCGTACCCCGCTCGGCGGGATACACGGGAAGGCATCATTCCGGAGCCGCTCTCCAAAACCATGCCTTCTCTGTTTTCTATATTTTATTTTATCAAATTTACGCCTGTTGTCAAGATTCTGTCGGCTAAAATTAACAGTTTTTCTTCTTCTAATTTCCACATTTTGCGCAAACAATTTTCCTATATTTGACAATTCTCTGTTACCGCAGGAGCTTGGAGGCCACATCCACGTCGCAGAGCTGCTTGATGCTGTACACCGCCGCCAGCTGGTCAATGCCGTTCTCCTCAATATACTGATAAATATCCATATTGAAGTAGCGCAGGTCCACCACATGGATTTCTGCAAAGTGCTGGGCCAGGAAGGGCACCAGGCAGTTGGCGTAGGAATCCTTCACCAGCAGGAGCTTCCCGTCCTCCACAGCGCTGTTGCGGATGACGTCCACCGGGTGGTTGCCCCCCAGGAAGGTGGAGTACTTGTCCTTCTGCTCCAGATATTCCGCATGATACAGGCTCTCCTGCTCCTTTTCCCCCACCACCTGGGTCAGGGTGTCCTCCCCCAAAAACCGGGGCAGATAAAAGGCGTCGGGCTGCTGCTGCCAATAGATGGCCTTGGAATACAGGGTGCCGTAAAAGCTGTCGGAAACCTTGTCAAACTCGTACTGGTCCCGGGACAGGGGCGTAAAGCCCATGGCCTTGGCCATTTCCGTATAGCCCACAAAGGCCCCTTCCAGATTCCAGTGGTGGTCGGTCTTATAGTAATAGTCGCCGTTTTCCAGGGAAAGGGCGTCAAACACATCCAACACCTGGGTGTTCTCGTCCGCCAGGGATTGGATGGCTTCCAGCTCCTCCCGCTGGTCATGGCTGGGGGCAAAGGCCGGCAGGTTTTCCGGCTGCTCCTGGGCCCCGGAGGGCACCGCCAAAATGGTCAGGGGCAAGCCCCCGGCATTGGCGCTGAAGGAGGTCAAAGCCTGGATATTATTCTGGAAGGTGTCCGTGTGGTCCGGGGCCAGGAGCACCTCATACAGGTGACCGTCCTTGCCGAAATACACGCCGCCTTCCGCCGGCACCTGGCTGTAATTGGCCCCCACATCCCGTTTGCCCGAGGCCAGCATCAGCTGGGTGTGCAGGGCGATAAACTCCCGCCGGGCGGGAAAATGGTCGGCCACATAATTCTCGGTGTCGTCCATAAAGGAGCCGTCCAGCAGGTTCTCTGCGCTGAACTCCGGCGGGCTTTGCAGCACCCGGTTTTCGTCCTCCGAACGCTCCGCCTTGGGCAGCACAAGCAGGGAAACCGACCCCACCACGATTACCAGCAGCAGGAACACCGCCACGATGCACCGTTCCCAGCCGCATTTTTTCAGGATTTCTTTGCACGTATCTTTCATGAAAACACGACCATTCCTTTCCTCGCCCATGGATACGCAGGCAGGCCGGGCATCCCGGCCCTTTTTCCGGGCTTTTCTTTACACGTAACGGCCCCCTTGCAAAAGAGAAGCCAAACCGGCGGGCAAATTTTCAACAATCCCAGTGAAATCCGTGGAAAACTCTGCCCCGCCGCAAAAGTTTCGGGAAGCGCTCCCCTTAGAACTGGAAGTACAGGAAGGGGTTATAGGAGTTGTCCACCAGGAAGCACACGCACACCACCAGCAGGGCGCAGTAGCCTGCGGCCCACAGGCTCTTGGACAGGACGTTGCCAGTGCGCATTTTCTCCGTGAGGCGGCCCGGCAGAGGCGAGCTGCAAAACGCCGCAATGAGCAGCATGGGCCCAAAGGTCAGCAGGGAATACAAGCCCTGGTTGTCCACGCCGACGCCGCCGGCGCCGAACATGGCCCCCAGCATCTGGAACGCCTGGCCGATGTCCTCATAGGAGAAGAACACCCAGCCGATGACCACTGCCAGGAAGCTATAGAGCCAGGTGACAAACTTGGGGAGCTTGTCCAGGAGCTTGCCCAGGAAGAGCTTTTCGCAGATAATCAGCACGCCGAAATACGCGCCCCACAGGGCATAGTTCCAGCTGGCCCCGTGCCAGATGCCCGTGAGCAGCCACACAATGGCCATGTTCCGCACGGTGCACAGGGTGCCCCGGCGGCTGCCGCCCAGGGGGAAGTACACATACTCCTTGAACCAGGTGCCCAGGGTGATGTGCCACCGCTGCCAGAACTCCCGGACGCTGTGGGAGGTATAGGGAAGCCGGAAGTTCTCCGGAATCTCAAAGCCGAACATCTTAGCCAAGCCGATGGCCATATCCGAATAACCGGAAAAGTCAAAGTAGATTTGGAAGGTAAAGGCCAGAATCCCCAGCCAGGCCGTCAGGGCCGAGGGGGAACCCAGATATTCCACCTGGTCTGCCAGCAGGGCCACGTTATTGGCGATGATGACCTTCTTGAACAGGCCCACCAGGAACCGCTGGACGCCGGCGGTGAATTTCTCCAAAGTCTCCCGGCGGTCCGTCAGCTGCAAGGCCAAATCCTCATACCGGACAATGGGACCCGCCACCAGGTGGGGGAAGAAGGACACATAGGCCCCGTAGTTCACCAGGCTCCGCTGCCGGGGGGCCCGGTTCCGGTAAATATCAATGGTATAGGACATGGACTCAAAGGTATAGAAGGAAATGCCGATGGGCAGTGCCACCTCCGGCACCGGGACGCTCAGGCCCGTGGCGGAATTGAAGGTGGTCACCAGCAGCCCGGAATACTTGAAAAAGCCCAGCAGGGCCAGGTTGACAATCACGCTGGAAATCAAAAAGCCCTTGGCGATTTTGGGCCTGTCCCGGAACCGGTCCACCATAGCGCCGTTGAAGTAATCAAAAAAGGCGGTGAACAGCATCAGGAGGATATACACCGGTTCCCCCCAGGCGTAAAACACCAGGCTGAACACAAACAGCACCAGGTTCCGGAACCGCCGGGGCACTACAAAATAGGCGATGAGCACCACCGGTAAAAACACAAAGAGAAAAAACAGGCTGCTGAATATCATGGGTTTCGACCATCCCTTTCCACAATCCCCTACAAATCGTATTTTTTGAGATTTATAATACGGCCCGTTTATTCAAATTCCGGGAGAAAACGCCGCTCCGGGCCCCAGAGCCGGCGCCTATAAATCTCAGCGGGGAAGCACCCGGAAAAAGCATTTTTCCCGGATGCTTCCCCCTTCATTTGGGATAGACCCATTATAGCACAAGTTCACACAGGAAAAGATTACAATCGGATTACAATCTCTTTTCCATCTCCACATGGGGGCAGTGCTCATCCAGGTATTCCGGGCCGTGGGCGGTGTAGCCTAACTTCTCGTAAAAACCCCGGGCCTGCACCTGGGCCGAAAGCACCACTTTCTCCCCGCCTTCACCGGCAACGGCCTTTTCCAGGCCCTCCATCACCAGGCGGCCCAGCTCCCTGCCCCGGAAGGCTTTGCGCACGCACACCCGGCCAATATGCCACACCTTGCCCCCGTCCTGGGAGAAGGCCCGGCCTGTAGCCGCCGGCTCCTCCCCGGCCAGCACCAGCAGGTGCAGGGCGGTTTCATCGGTGGCGTCAAATTCATTCTGAAAGCCCTGCTCCTCCATGAAAACTTCCTGCCGGATTTGGCGCACCTGGGGCAGGTTGTCGATGCCGAAAGCGGTTTGGACTGCAAAATTCGATTCCATCTCGTATATTCTCCTATTGTTATTACAGTATGTATCAGCTCATCGCATATGAACGTCGATTTGGGGGAAGGGAATTTCGATGCCCGCTTCGTCAAAGGCGTTCTTCACCTTCTCCTGCATCTCATAGTACAGGGGCCAGTAGTCGTCGGTATCGCACCAGACCTTCACCACCATGAGGATAGCGCTGTCCTGGTGCTCCCCCACGGCGATGAGGGGGGCCGGGTCCTGGAGGATCTTCTCATTGGCGGCCACCACTTCTTCCAGCACCTGCCGGGCCTGGGCCAAATCCGTGCTGTAGGAAACCGAATAGTTCAGGTCCAGCCGGCGGGTTTTCTGGGCGCTGAAATTGGTAATAATATTGGTGGTCAGCTCCGAGTTGGGGATGATGACCTCTTTGTTGTCAAAGGTCCGCAGGGAGGTATACATAATCTCGATGCGCTCCACGGTGCCCTCCACCCCCTCGGTGACCAGGTAATCCCCTGCCCGGAAAGGATGGGTAAACAGAATCTGCACGCCGCTGGCTACATTGCTCATGCTGTCCTTGATGGCCAGGCCCACGGCCACGCCCATGGTGCCCACTGCCGCAATAATGGAGGTCACGTCCATGCCCAGCTGGGCCGCCGCCGTAATGGCCACCAGCAGCTTCAGGAGGATACTCACCACCGAGCTGATAAAGGTGACCGCCCCTTTTTCGGCGCGGCCCCGGTCCATGGCCTTTTTCAGCAGCTTCACCACCAATTTGGAGAGGTACCACCCCACCACAAAGGTCACCAGCGCCCACAGAATCCGGGGGCCAACCTGCCAAATCCAATCCAAAATGGGCTGCCAGAAGTTTTCCATAGCCTGCTCCTTTCCCGGCCAGGGAGGCCGCACAAGAGAATTTTTATCTATTATAGCATCCCCTTTCCCGGTACAAAAGAGGATTTTTCTTTTTTGCGGAAAAACTGCCGGTTTTATGGAAACTTCCCCGGGAATCCATCTTCCTATCCGGAGTTGTCTATGGTATAATAGGATGTAAAAAACCGGGGGCTGGAATTTCAGCTCCCGATATTCAGGAGGATTTGACGCTATGTTACAGCCAACCGGCGGCCAGCCCGCGTTTTACTCCATATGCCTGTTCCCCTATGACGCCGCCGAGCGGTTCCACGGCCCCCTGGCCCAGCTGCGCCGGCAATTTTTTGAAAACCGCCGTCCCTGCCGGGCTTCCGGGGAGGAAGTGGCCGGCGGGCAGCTCTGCCGTTACCGGGGCGGCATCCACCGCAAGCGACTGCGCTGGGTGTGCCGGGGCGGCGGGCTGGTACGGGAAGAAGCCCTGCCGGTAAGCGGCGGCTCCGCCCTGCTCCTCCGGGACGCCCGGGGCTTTTTATACTGCCGGGTGCTGTACCGGGAAAACCAATGGGAGCGCAGCAGCTATTTCCGCCCCGGGGACAGCCGCCCGGCGGTGATCCTGGAGCCTGTTGCCGGGGAAAACCGCATCCTGCGCACCGACCTGTGCCCGGAAACCGGTAAATACCGCCGCCAGGAGCTGCTCCCCTGCCCCTTTGCCCCGGGGACGGCCCATCAAAGCGCCGTGAATAACCAGGTGGGTTCCGCGCCGTCGGTGATTGCCTCCACCAGCGCCGGGGATTTCTGCTACTGCCCCCCGGAGGAGCAGACCCTGCGGCTCCAATGGGAAGGCCGTCTCATGGAAACCGACCTAAATTCCCTTCCCCGCTTTATCCCCAAAAACCCGGAAACAGCGGAAGAGGCTCCTTTGGAAGCACCGCCGGAACTGCCCCTTGACCCTCTCCCCGGCCCTGCCCCCCATGCGGAACCGGAGAAAGAGCCGGCAGAGGAAACGCCTGCTGCTATAGAGCCCAACAGCTATGCCGCCAACCACGAGGTTTTCCGGGTGGACGTGGAGCCCCCCATTCACAGCACCCGCTACCGGGTGGCGGTAAAGCGCACCCGGGGCCCGGTGCAGGTGGACAGCCGCCATCTGCGGCCCTCCACCCGGGAAGAAGCCCCTGCCCCCACAGCGGAAGCCTCCCAGGACGAGGACCCGGAGGACGCCGTCCCTTTCCAGGGGAGGCCCGCCGCTAAACGCATTATCGTCAGCGCGGAAGAAAGCTGCCTGTATTTTGGGGAGCTGCTGGACGGGATGCGCACGGGGCGCGGCCGCACAGAACAGGAAAGCGGCGCTACCGCCTATGAGGGCGACTATAAAAACGACCAGCGGGACGGCTGGGGCGCGTGCTACTACCGCTCCGGGGAGCCCTGCTATATCGGCGGCTGGAAGGAAAACCGCCGGGAGGGCCTGGGGGCCACCTTCCAAAACGGCACCCACGCCCTCCACGTGGGCAAGTGGAAGGACGGCGTCCCCGGGAAAATGGCCACCCTCTTTGACGGGGAGGGGAACCTGCGCTTTGCCGGGCAGCTGGAAAACGGCCAGCGCCAGGGGGTAGGGGTTTCCTACCGGGCCGACGACGGCGCCCTGTTTGTGGGCAAGTGGAAGGACAACCGCCCCACCGGGGAAGGCACGGAGTTTGACGCCCAGGGCAACCTGGTGTACACCGGTATGTGGAAGGACGGCAAGCGCCACGGCCGGGGCACGGAATTCGACGCCCAGGGCAACGTGGTCTTTACCGGGGAATGGCGGGACGACTGCTACTATGAGGGCGTGCATTACAGCCGGTTGCTCCCGCCAGACCAGGCCCCCCAAGGCTGAGCAGCCCGGAAACGGCAGCTCGCCGCAAAAAAAGGCCGCCTGGTATCAGGCGGCCCGGGAGTGGTTTCCCCTGCAATTTACTTGAACATATACTGGACGTTGTCCAGCACGTCGCTGACGGTCTTCATGGCCTTGCCGGCGCTCTTTTTCAGGTGCTTCTTGTCGGTTTTCATCATCTGGCTGCCCACCACGGTGACGGCTGCCCCTGCCAGCATCCCGATGCCTACGCCTTTGACCATATTCATTGTGCTCTTCATCATGTGATAGAACCTCCCATAAAAAAGTAAGATTTTCACAACGGAAACCGCATTCATCATTCTTTCCCCTTTTCTTCAAAATAGTACCGCTATTTTTTTCCAAATGCTTTTCATTCCATTTTTAAAGGAGCCGATTTCTTTTGCCAACCCTCAATATCGTCCTGGTGGAGCCGGAGATCCCCCAAAATACCGGCAATATCGCCCGCACCTGCGCCGCCACCGGCGCCCGGCTGCATCTGGTGGGGCCCATGGGCTTTGCCATTGACGACCGCAAGCTCAAGCGGGCCGGCCTGGATTACTGGCATCTGCTGGACATCACCTACTACGAAAGCCTTTCCGAATTTTTTGAAAAAAACACCGGGAATTTTTTCTATTTCTCCACCAAGGCCCGGAAAGCCCATTCCGATATGTCCTATCCGGACAACGCCTACCTGGTGTTCGGCAAGGAGACCGCCGGCCTGCCGGAAGAGCTGCTCTTCCAACACCCGGATTCCTGCGTACGCATCCCCATGATCGAAAACGCCCGGAGCCTGAACCTGTCCAACTCTGTGGCCGTGGGGGTGTTTGAAGTCCTGCGCCAGTGGGGCTACCCGGAGCTGAGCTGCGCCGGGAACCTGCGGGGCTACGACTGGGACGCCGCCCCGGTAAAACAGTTGTAAACACAAGCCCGCCCGGGGCCGGCTGCGTAAAATTTCTGCGTTTTTGTGGGGATTCCCCCCTAAACCGCTTGAAAATTACGCAGATTTGTTATACAATAAAACCAGTCCTTTGTATTTTCTTTCACAAATTCTCAAATGAAGAAGAATCAAAGCAGAAGGAGTGTCATTTATCATGAATTATCTCAACAAGAAGACCGTCGAAGACATCGACGTAGCCGGCAAGAAGGTCCTTGTCCGCTGCGACTTTAACGTCCCCTTTGACGCTGAAGGCAACATTTCCGACCCCAAGCGTATTGACGAGGCCCTGAAGACCATCCGCTATCTGGTGGACCACAAGGCCAAGGTCATCCTGTGCTCCCATCTGGGCCGCCCGAAGGGTGAGTTCAATATGAAATATTCCCTGGCTCCCGTAGCCGCTTACCTCTCCAAGGCCCTGGGCCAGGAAGTCAAGATGGCCAAGGACGTCATCGGCGAGAGCGCCAAGAGCATCGCTGCTTCCCTGCAGGACGGCGAAGTGGAGCTCATTGAGAACGTCCGCTTCCACAAGGAAGAGGAAAAGAACGATCCCGCCTTCGCCAAGGAGCTGGCTTCTATGGCTGAGATCTATGTGAACGACGCCTTCGGCACCGCTCACCGCGCTCACGCTTCCACCGCTGGCGTGGCTGACTACCTCCCCGCTGTGTGCGGCTACCTGATTCAGAAGGAAATCAAGTATTTGGGCAGCGCCATCAACAACCCCGTGCGTCCCTTCACCGCTATCCTGGGCGGCGCTAAGGTTGCCGACAAGCTGACCGTTATCTCTAACCTGCTGGAGAAGGTGGACACCCTGATCATCGGCGGCGGCATGGCCTACACCTTCCTGAAGGCCGAAGGCAACGAGATCGGCAAGAGCCTGTGCGACGATTCCAAGATCGACTACTGCAAGGAAATGATGGAGAAGGCCAAGGCCAAGGGCGTTAAGCTGATGCTGCCTGTGGACACCGCCTGCGTGAAGGAGTTCCCCAACCCCATCGACGCAGAAGTGGAAACCACCGTTGTCCCTGTGGACCAGATTCCCGCCGACATGGAAGGCTGCGACATCGGCCCCAAGACCATGGAGCTGTTTGCCGACGCCATCAAGTCTTCCAAGACCGTTGTGTGGAACGGACCCATGGGCGTGTTTGAGAACCCGACCCTGGCTGCCGGCACCCTGGCGGTTGCCAAGGCCATGGCCGAGAGCGAGGCTGTCACCGTAATCGGCGGCGGCGACTCCGCTGCTGCGGTTGAGAAGCTGGGCTTCGCCGACAAGATGACCCACATCTCCACCGGCGGCGGCGCTTCCCTGGAGTTCCTGGAGGGCCGGGAGCTGCCCGGCATCGCCTGCCTCAACGAAAAGGACGCCTAATAGAGAATTGATAGGTAGGGCGGGAGAGTGTTTGGCTTTCCCGCCTTATTTATACAAATGGTATAATTGAAAGGAAGCTGTGCATCATGAACAAAGCTGTCAGAAAAGCCGTCATCGCCGGCAACTGGAAAATGAACAAGACCCCCGCCGAGGCCAAAGAGCTGCTGAACGCCATCGCCCCCCTGGTGAAGGACGCTGGCTGTGACGTAGTGGCCTGCGTGCCCTATGTGGATTTGCAGACCGCTCTGGAAGCCACTGCCGGCACCAACATTAAGATTGGCGCAGAAAACTGCCACTGGGAGCCTTCCGGCGCCTTCACCGGTGAGATTTCCGCCGACATGCTGGCTGCCATGGGCGTTGGCTATGTGATTATCGGCCACAGCGAGCGCCGCACCTATTTCGGCGACACCGACGTCACCGTGCAGAAGCGCACCCGGGCCGCTCTGGACAAGGGCCTCACCGTGATCCTGTGCGTGGGCGAGTATCTGGAGCAGCGCGAGCAGGGCATCACCGCAGAGCTGGTGGCCATGCAGACCAAGATTGCTCTCCAGGGCGTTTCCAAGGAAGAGCTCTCCCGCGTCATCATCGCTTATGAGCCCGTGTGGGCTATCGGCACCGGCCGCACCGCCACCGCCGAGCAGGCCAACGAGGTTTGCGCTGTCATCCGCGGCGTCATCAAGGAGCTGTATGACGAGGAAGCTGCTGAGAAGATGGTCATCCAGTACGGCGGCTCCATGAACGCCAAGAATGCAGCCGAGCTGCTGGCCCAGCCCGACGTGGACGGCGGCCTCATCGGCGGCGCTTCCCTGAAGCCGGCCGACTTTGCCGAGATCGTCAAGGCTGCTACCGTAGGCTGAACCGAAAAAAACGGGACTCCGGTTTCACAATAGAACCCCCTGTCCCCCAAATAGAAACTGGGGGCTGGCACAGGGCATGAGCCAGCCCCTAACTTTTTCCCTGTAAATTTGGGTTCCGGCCCTGCCGGCAACCCCCGAAAGAAAGGAACGATTCCATGAAAAAACCCCTCGTTTTGATGATCCTGGACGGTTTTGGCTGCGCCCCCAAAGAGGGCAACGCTATTGCCGCTGCAAAAAAGCCCAACATTGACGCCCTGTTCGCCTCCAACCCGGTGACCCAGATTGGCGCTTCCGGCATGGACGTGGGCCTGCCCGACGGCCAGATGGGCAACAGCGAAGTGGGCCACACCAACATGGGCGCCGGCCGCATTGTGTATCAGGAGCTCACCCGCATCACCAAGTCCATCCAGGACGGCCCCTTCTTTGAGAACGAGGCATTCCTGGCCGCTATGGAGAACGCCAAGAAGAACGACAGCGCCCTGCACCTCATCGGCCTGCTGTCCGACGGCGGCGTACACAGCCACATCACCCACCTGTATGCCCTGGTGGAGATGGCCAAGAAAATGGGCCTGACCAAGGTGTTTGTCCACTGCCTGCTGGACGGCCGTGACGTGCCCCCCAGCTCCGGCAAGGACTATGTGCAGCAGCTCTCCGACAAGCTCAAGGAGATCGGCGTAGGCCAGATCGCCACGGTTATGGGCCGCTACTATGCCATGGACCGCGACAACCGCTGGGAGCGCGTGGAAAAAGCCTATGCCGCCATGGTGTATGGCGAGGGCGAGAAGGCTGCCTGCGGCGTGTGCGCTGTGGCCAACTCCTATGAGAAGGACGTCACCGACGAGTTTGTGGTGCCCTGCGTCATCGACGGCGCCCAGCCCATCCAGGCCAACGACTCCATTATCTTCTTCAACTTCCGGCCTGACCGCGCCCGTGAAATCACCCGCACCTTTGTGGACCCGGATTTCAACGGCTTTGAGCGCCGGGGCGGCTTCTTCCCCGTCACCTATGTGTGCATGACCCAGTACGACGCCACCATGCCCAACGTACAGGTAGCCTTCAAGCCCCAGGTGCTGAAGAATACCCTGGGCGAATACCTCTCCGACAAGGGCATGACCCAGCTGCGCATTGCCGAAACCGAGAAGTATGCCCATGTGACCTTCTTCTTCAACGGCGGCGTGGAAACCGTATACCCCGGCGAGGACCGCATCCTGGTGAAGTCCCCCAAGGTGGCCACCTATGACCTCCAGCCGGAGATGAGCGCCTATGAAGTCACCGACAAGATGGTGGAAGCCATTAAGAGCGGCAAATACGACGTCATCATCCTGAACTATGCCAACTGCGACATGGTCGGCCATACCGGCGTATTCGAGGCCGCTGTCAAGGCCGTAGAGGCTGTGGACACCTGCGTGGGCCGCGTCACCGCTGCCATCCGGGAGATGGACGGCGTGCTGCTCCTCACCGCTGACCACGGCAACGCCGACAAGATGGTGGACGAGAACGGCGAGCCCTTCACCGCCCACACCACCAATCCGGTGCCCTTCTGCGTGGCGGGCTATTCCTGCCAGCTGCGGGAAGGCGGCCGTCTGGCGGACATCGCCCCCACCATGCTGCAGATCCTGGGCCTGCCCCAGCCGGAGGAAATGGACGGCAAGAGCCTGATCCAGTAAGATTCCTCCCGTCATACAACGCAAAAATCCCCGTGCCTGATGACGGGGACCGTAAAACAGTGACAGTGGTGCGATCCGCTGTCACTGTTCTTGTATGATTGGGATTTCCGCGATAGAGCACAGGCCAAGCTGATTGGGGGAGGGAACGTATTTTGAAAGTGACAATTGACGAACTGGAAGCCTATTTGCTGGATCACTACAGCCATGGCGGAATCGACCAGAGTTTGTTTATGAAGCTCGTAGAGGAAATTGGCGAAGTGGCTGAAGTCCTAAACAAAAAGGCAGGAAGAAAAGCCTCCTGCAATGAAGATTTACAAGGGCAGCTGGGTGACGAACTGGCAGATGTGGTACATTACGCGATTGCTATCGCAGCGCTCAATGGCATCGATATGACGGAGCGCATCATTGAAAAAGATAAAAGGGCTTCTATCAAATACGGCCATCGGGTGAATTTGGAGCAATTCCTCCTGAAGAGGAGAGAAAACAGGCTGGATGGCTGAATCCCCGTTCACGGGAAGCCTATCTGTTATCCTCTATTATAAAAAGCGGCTCTGTTTTCAAGAGCCGCTTTTCTTTTGATAATATTGGAAATCAGGAAAGCAGAGCGTATCTGTGACTGCGAGCAATCTACGATTGCCGGCAATTTATGAACGCCTGTAAAAAGGGCCCGGAAATCCGGGCCCTCTGCATTTCTCAGGTTTTTTAAGGCGCTCAGGAATCCGCCTCTACCGGCGTGCCGTCAATGAGCCGCTGGAACATGGCCTGGCAGTCCTTGTAGTAGTCCACATCGCCTGCGTTATTCTCGAAGTTGGTTCCGTCGATCATTCGCAGCGCCATGTAAAAAGAGCTCATATAGTCCTGCACTTCTTCTTTGGAAAGGGAATTGACGGAAAGGTCCATGGCGGTCAAGCCCTTGCAGTCGCTCCAGGCTACCCGCATATTCTCATAATCGGAAGCATCCTCCGGGGGGGTGGAACCGTCGGTATACGCAAAGAAACCGCCCTGATTTTGCATCCATTCAAAGCTATCCCCATTGATGAGATAAATCACGCTGGTAAATTCGCTGGCGTCCCCCATCAAACGCACGCTGTTGGCTTCCTGCACTTGGGGGTCCGCGCTGGAATCCCCGATAGGATAGGTGACCACTTGTACTTCCACCTGTCCGTCGCCGTTCCGATCCTCCCCGTAGGGCGCCAATTCCGCTTCCAGGGCATTGGCCATATCCTCAGAATACAGTCCGCCCACCACCGCAATGGTATAATCCGGCGCAGTCTTGGATAAAAGGGAATAAATCAGGCCGCCCGCCAGGGCCACCAGCAGCACCCCTACAATCACATGTACCTTATGGTAGAACCACCAGTTGGCGCGTTTTTCTTTTGGGGTTTTCGGGACGATCTCGTTGGCATGGATGGTATCCTCTTCTCCGTCGAGAAACAAATGCTCTCTGGGCATGGGCTTCACTCCTTCGTGTGTTTATGAAATCCTGCTTTTTTCTGTATTTTGCTTAAAAATTATCATATCAGATTCCCCCTCTTTTTTCAATACTTCTGCGGCGGACACCATCCCCAGGAATTCTCAGCGCCCATGGGGCCGGGCAGCCGCTTTTTTCTTGACAAAGGCCCCTTGCCGGTTGTATAATACCTAAGAAAAATTTGAATCCAAATGGGCAACGGCGTTCATGATGTCTCAGGGGGTGTGCCCCCTTTTTTGCGGGGCAGGACATGGATGCCGTTTTTTGGAGGGCATTTTTGGCAAAAATCTCCTGCCCGCAGCAAAGGAGCGTGTGAGAAGACAGGAACAACCGAAGCATTTGGAGGGCGCTGGTTTTCCGCGCCTGGAAAACGGAGGGAGCAAAAAATGACCAAGTATATTTTTGTCACGGGAGGCGTGGTCTCCGGATTGGGAAAGGGGATTACCGCTGCTTCTTTGGGCCGGCTGCTCAAGGCCCGGGGCCTGAAAGTGGCCGCCCAGAAGCTGGACCCCTATATCAACGTGGACCCCGGCACCATGAGCCCCTATCAGCACGGGGAAGTGTATGTGACCGAGGACGGCGCGGAAACCGACCTGGACCTGGGCCACTATGAGCGCTTCATCGACGAGGACCTGAACCAATTTTCCAACCTGACCACGGGCAAGGTCTATTGGAACGTGCTGAACAAGGAGCGCCGGGGAGAATATCTGGGAGAAACCGTGCAGGTCATTCCCCACATCACCAACGAAATCAAATCCTTTATCTACAGCGTGGGCAAGAAAACCCATGCCGATGTGGTCATTACGGAAATCGGCGGCACCACCGGCGACATTGAGAGCCAGCCCTTCCTGGAGGCCATCCGTCAGGTGGGCCTGGAAGTGGGCCGGGAAAACGCCCTGTATATCCATGTGACCCTGGTGCCCTTCCTGCGGGGCTCCGACGAGCACAAGACCAAACCCACCCAGCACTCCGTCAAGGAGCTTCAGGGCATGGGCATCCACCCGAGCATCATCGTGCTGCGCTGCGACGAGCCTCTGGAGGAATCCATCTTCCGGAAGATTGCCCTGTTCTGCAACGTAAAGCCCGACTGCGTCATCGAAAACCTGACCCTGCCCGTGCTCTATGAGGCGCCCATGATGCTGGAAGGCCATCACTTCTCGGATATTGTGTGCCGGGAGCTCCACATTGATGCCCCGGCGCCGGACCTGACAGAATGGGAGGACATGCTCTCCCGGATGAAGAACCCCAAAACCCAGGTCACCATTGGGCTGGTGGGGAAATACATGCAGCTTCACGACGCGTATCTCTCCGTAGCCGAGGCCCTGCGCCACGCCGGCTATGGCCTGGGGGCCAGCGTTACCATCCGCTGGATTGACTCCGAGGCCATTACCCCGGACAATGTGGCCCAAACCCTGAAAGGCTGCGACGGCATTGTGGTGCCCGGCGGGTTTGGCAGCCGGGGCATTGAGGGCATGGTGGAGGCCGCCCGCTACTGCCGGGAGAACAACCTGCCCTATCTGGGCATCTGCCTGGGAATGCAGATTGCCGTCATGGAGTTTGCCCGCCACGTCTGCGGCATGGAGGACGCCAACTCCGGGGAATTTGACGAGGTCTCCAAGCACAAGGTTATCGACTTCCTTCCCGACCAATATGCAGGCATCGAAAAGGGCGGCACCCTGCGCCTGGGCGCCTTCCCCTGCCAGATTCAGCCCGGCACCCAGATGCACCGGGCCTATGGCGCGGAGCGCATCTCCGAGCGCCACCGCCACCGCTATGAATTCAACAACGAGTTCCGGGAGGCCCTGGAAACAGCCGGCCTGTGCATCAGCGGCACCTCCCCGGACGGCTATATTGTAGAGACGGTAGAAATCCCTGAAAACGACTTTTTCATCGGCGTGCAGTTCCACCCGGAATTCAAGAGCCGGCCCAACCGGGCCCATCCCCTGTTCCGCAGCTTAGTGGAAACCGCGCTGCATCATAAGGAGGAATCTCATGAGGCAATTTGACCGCAAACTGATTTTGGAGGACGGCAGCCAGTGGCCGGGCTACGGCTTTGGCGGCGACGGCCACCGGGTGTGTGAGCTGGTGTTCAACACCTCCATGGTGGGGTATCAGGAAATCATCTCCGACCCCTCCTACGCCGGGCAGATCATCGTGATGACCTACCCCCTCATCGGCAACTACGGCATCACCGACGAGGACTATGAAAGCCGCCTGCTGGCCCTGGGGGGCCTGGTGGTCCGGGATTACAACGATATGCCCTCTAACTTCCGCTATACCAAGACCCTCTCGGAAACCCTGGCCGAGGGCAAGATTCCCGGCATCTCCGGGGTGGACACCCGGGCCCTGGCCAAGCGCATCCGGGACGGCGGCAACCAAAAGGCCGTGATTACCGACATCAACACCCCCCTGGAAGAAGCCCTGGCCCTGGTGCGGGAAACGCCTCTGAGCACCCGCCAGGTGGCTTCGGTGAGCTGCAAAAAGCAGTGGTATGCCCGCACCTCCAACCACCGGTTCAACGTGGCTGCGGTGGACTGTGGCATGAAGTCCGGCATTGTCAAGGAGCTGAACCGCCACGGCTGCAACGTGACCATTGTGCCCTACTCCATCACCGCCGAGGAAATCGACTTTATGAAGCCCGACGGCGTGTTCCTGTCCAACGGCCCCGGCGACCCGGAAAATGTGCCGGAGGTCATCGAGCTGGTGCGCCGGCTCCGGGGCAAATACCCCATTTTCGGCATCTGCCTGGGCCACCAGATCCTCTCCCTGGCCTATGGCGCCAAGACCTATAAGCTGAAGTTCGGCCACCGGGGCGGCAACCACCCGGTGAAAAACCTGCTCACGGACAAAATCGAGATTACCTCCCAGAATCACGGCTATGCCGTGGACCGGGACAGCCTGGCCGGCACCGGCTTGGAGCTGACCCATGTGAACCTGCTGGACAACACCGTGGAAGGGGTGCGCTGCGTGGAGGACCGGGCTTTCAGCGTCCAGTACCACCCGGAGAGCCGCCCCGGCCCCCAGGACAGCCGGTATTTGTTCGACACGTTTATCAATCTGATGGAGGAGGCCGCCCATGCCAAAGAGAACTGATTTGCACAAGATTATGGTCATCGGCTCCGGGCCCATTGTCATCGGACAGGCTGCGGAATTCGACTATGCCGGCACCCAGGCCTGCCTGGCCCTGCGGGAAGAAGGCTATGAGGTGGTGCTGGTGAACTCCAACCCCGCCACCATTATGACGGACACCACCATTGCCGACAAGGTGTATATGGAGCCCCTGACCCTGGAATACCTGGCCCGCATCTGCCGCCACGAACGCCCCGACGCCATTGTCCCCAGCCTGGGGGGCCAGACGGGCCTGAACCTGGCCATGCAGCTGGCCAAAAAGGGCGTGCTGGAGGAGTGCGGCATCGAGCTGCTGGGCTCCGACGCCAAGAGCATTGAGGAGGCCGAGGACCGGGATTTGTTCAAGGAGCTGTGCCTGCGCATTGGCGAGCCGGTAGTGCCCTCTGAAATCACCTTCAGCGTGGAGGAGGCCCTGAAGGCCGCCCACGAAATCGGCTACCCGGTGATTCTGCGCCCGGCCTTCACCCTGGGCGGCACCGGCGGCGGCTTCGCCAACAACGACGAAGAGCTGGCCGAAATGATGAAGCACGCCCTGGCCCTGTCCCCGGTCCACCAGGTGCTCATTGAAAAGAGCATCAAGGGCTACAAGGAAATCGAGTACGAGGTCATGCGGGACGCCAACGACACGGCTATCACCATCTGCAACATGGAGAACGTGGACCCGGTGGGCATCCACACCGGCGACTCCATTGTAGTGGCCCCCAGCCAGACCTTGACCAACAAGGAATACCACATGCTCCGGGACAGCGCCCTGCGGATTATCCGGGCGTTGAAAATCAAGGGCGGGTGCAACGTCCAGTTTGCCCTGGACCCCCAGTCCTTCCAGTACTATGTCATTGAGGTCAACCCCCGCGTTTCCCGCTCCTCGGCCCTGGCCTCCAAGGCCACCGGCTACCCCATTGCCCGGGTTTCCGCCAAAATCGCCGTGGGCATGCGCCTGGACGAAATCCAGCTCATCAACACCCCGGCCTGCTTTGAGCCTTCCCTGGACTATGTGGTCACCAAGATTCCCCGGTTCCCCTTTGATAAATTTGAAAACTGCTCCAACGCCCTCTCCACCCAGATGAAGGCCACCGGCGAGGTCATGGCCGTGGGCCGCACCTTTGAGGAGAGCCTCCTGAAAGCCGTCCAGTCCCTGGAAACCGGCGTCTGCCACATCCACGCCGCCAAGTTTGACCGGAAGAACATGACGGTGGACCAGCTTTTGGAATACATCAAGGAGGGCACCGACGACCGGCTCTATGCCATTGCCCAGCTCATGTGGCTGGGGGTGGACCACTCCCGTATCTGCGACATCACCCAGATCGACATGATGTTCCTGGACAAGATCAAGAAGATCGTGGACTTTGAAAAGGAACTGGAAGCCGACCCCGGGGATCTGGCCCTGCTGAAGGAAGCCAAGCGCATGGGCTTCTCCGACCAGTATCTGGCCCAGCTCTGGAACATGACCGAGGACGACCTCTTCACCCTGCGGAAACAGGCGCATATTTTCCCCATCTATAAGATGATCGACACCTGCGCCGGGGAGTTTGAGAGCTATGTGCCCTACTTCTACTCCACCTATGAGCAGGAGGAGGAATCCGTGGTCACCGACCGGGAAAAAATCATTGTGCTGGGCTCCGGCCCCATCCGCATCGGCCAGGGCGTGGAGTTCGACTACTCCACGGTTCACGCCCTGAGGACCATCCGCCAGGCCGGCTACGAGGCCATTGTCATCAACAACAACCCGGAAACCGTCTCTACTGACTATACCACTGCGGACAAGCTGTATTTTGAGCCCCTGACCATTGAGAGCGTCATGAACGTGGTGGAGCACGAAAAGCCCAAGGGGGTCATTGTGTCCCTGGGGGGCCAGACCGCTGTGAACCTGGCCGAGCCCCTGGCCCGCCGTGGCGTGCCCATTATCGGCACCGACTGCGACGCCATTGAAAAGGCCGAAAACCGGGATGTTTTTGAAAATCTCATCCTGTCCCTGAACATCCCCCACCCGGTGGGCGCGGCTGTCACCAACATCGACGAGGGATTGCGGGTGGCTGCGGAAATCGGCTATCCTGTACTGGTGCGCCCCAGCTTTGTGCTGGGCGGCCGGGCCATGGAGATTGTGGCCGACGAGGACATGCTCCGCCACTACCTGCGCACCGCTGTAGAGGTGGACGAGGACAAGCCCGTGCTGGTGGATAAATACGTCACCGGCAAGGAAGTGGAAGTGGACGCTATCTGTGACGGCAAAGAGGTCTTTGTCCCCGGCATTATGGAGCTGGTAGAGCGCACCGGCGTCCATTCCGGCGACAGCATCAGCGTGTATCCCCCCTTCAGCCTGTCCCAGAAGGTCAAGGACACCATTATCGACTACACCAGGAAGCTGGGCATTGGCACCGGCATTGTGGGCCTGTTCAACATTCAGTTTATTGTAGACAAGGACGAGAACGTCTATATTATCGAAGTGAACCCCCGGGCTTCCCGGAGCGTGCCCTTCCTGTCCAAGTCCACGGGCTGCAGCCTGGTGGAAATCGCCGTAAAGGCTATGCTGGGCCACTCCCTCCAGGAGCAGGCCGACGCCCTGGAGCTGCCCGAGCGCACTCCCCGCTGGTATGTCAAGGCTCCGGCCTTCTCCTTCTCCAAGCTGGGCGGCATGGACACCTACCTGTCCCCGGAGATGAAGTCCACCGGCGAGGCCATCGGCTATGACACCCGCCTGAACCGGGCCCTGTACAAGGCCTTGCAGGCTTCCGGCATCCGCATGAAGGATTACGGCACCGTATTGGTGACCCTGGCCGACGAGGATAAGGAAGAAGCCCTGCCCCTGGTACAGCGCTTCTACCGCCTGGGCTTTAACATCGAGGCCACGGCCGGCACGGCGGCGTTCCTGAAAAAGCACGGCATCCGCACCCGGGTGCTGGGCAAAATCAGCGAAGGCAGCGACGCCATCCCCCGCTCTATCCGGGCGGGCTATGTGAGCTATATTATCAACACCCGTTCCCTGCTTTCCGGCCCCCATGCCGACGACGGCGCGTATATCCGCCGCTGCGCAGTGGAAAACGGCGTGACGGCCTTTACCTCCCTGGATACGGTCCGCATCCTGCTGGACGTATTGGAGGAAATCGTCCCCTCGGTAGACACCATCGACTGCCAGTAAGCACCGCAACCCAAGACGCCGGGGGTCCCCGGCAGGCAAGGAGTCCTTTTATGAGCAATCTTCACGAAGAATGCGGCGTATTCGGCGTGTTCAGCCCGGAAACCCGGGAGGACATTGCCGCCACCGTGTATTATGGGCTGTTCGCCCTTCAGCACCGCGGCCAGGAAAGCTGCGGCATTGTGGTCAACGACGACGGGCTGTTCCAGCACTATAAAGACGAGGGCCTGGTGCGGGATGTTTTCACCCACCGGGTTCTGGAAGGCCTGGGGCCGGGCCACATCGCTATCGGCCATGTGCGCTACGGCACCACCGGGGGCAGCGGCCGTCTCAACGCCCAGCCCATTGTGGTGAACCACCGCAAAGGCCCCATGGCCCTGGCCCACAACGGCAACCTGGTGAATTCCCGGGAGCTGCGGGAGAAGCTGGAAATGGAGGGCTGTATCTTCCACACCACCAGCGACACCGAAGTCATCTCCTACATCATCACCCGGGAGCGCCTTCACGCCCCCTCCATTGAGGCGGCGGTGAACCAGGCCATGGACATCCTGGAAGGGGCCTATTCCCTGGTGGTCATGTCCCCGGCCAAGCTCATTGCTGTACGGGACAAACACGGCTTCCGGCCCCTGTGCTATGGACGCACCGAGGACGGCGGCTATGTGGTGGCTTCGGAAAGCTGCGCCCTGGACGCAGTGGGGGCCTCCTTTGTCCGGGACTTGGAGCCGGGGGAAATCCTGATATTCAGCGAAAAGGGCGTGCGTTCCATCCGGGACCACTGCGGCCAGGCGGAAAAGAAAACCTGCATCTTCGAGCACATTTACTTTGCCCGGCCGGACTCCGTCATTGACGGGGCCAGCGTTCACCGCGCCCGGGAAACCGCCGGGGCCATCCTTGCCGAAACCGCCCCTGCCAAAGCGGATATTGTCGTGGGCGTGCCGGACTCCGGCCTGGACGCGGCTTTGGGCTATGCCAAGGCCTCCGGCATCCCCTATGCCACCGGCTTTATCAAAAACCGCTATATTGCCCGGACCTTTATCGCCCCGGGGCAGAAATCCCGGGAAAACAAGGTGCGCATGAAGCTCAACCCCATCCGGGAAACCGTAGAGGGCAAATCCGTAGTGCTGGTGGACGACTCCATTGTCCGGGGCACCACCTGCGCCCGGATCGTCAAGCTCCTGCGGGACGCCGGCGCACGGGAAATCCACATGCGGATATCCGCGCCGCCCTTCCTGAATCCCTGCTACTACGGCACGGACATCGACTCCCGGGACGCCCTCATCGCCTGCCACCACACCATTGACGAGATTCGGGACATTATCGGGGCGGACAGCCTGGGCTACCTGCCGGTGGAACGGCTTCACGAGCTCATCGGCGCTCTGCCGGGGCAGGGCTTTTGCCGCGCCTGCTTTGACGGCGTGTATCCCACGGCCATCCCCAAGGACAGCGGGAAAAATAGATTTGAACAGAAAATCAGCGAGAATCCAAAATATAAAAAGGAGGGAACCGGCAAATGCTGAAAATCAATGAGAATTATCGGAACCTGAAGGAAAGCTACCTGTTTTCGGAAATCGCCAAGCGGGTGAAGGAATATCAGGACGCCAACCCGGACAAGAAGGTCATCCGCATGGGCATTGGCGACGTGAGCCTGCCCCTGTGCCCGGCGGTAGTGGACGAAATGCAGCAGGCCGCTGTGGGCATGGGCAAGGCGGAAACCTTCCACGGCTACGGCCCCGAGCAGGGCTACGCCTTCCTGCGGGAGGCCATCCAGGGCTATTACAAGGAATTCGGCGTCTCTTTGGAGGCTGACGAAATCTTTGTCTCTGACGGCGCCAAGAGCGACGTGGGCAACATCCTGGATTTGTTCTCCACGGACAACACGGTGCTCATCCCCGACCCGGTATACCCGGTGTATGTGGACACCAACATCATGGACGGCCGGAAGATTACCTTCCTCCCCGCCAACCGGGAGAACCACTTCCTGCCGGTACCCGGCCCCGACACCCAGGGAGACATCATTTACCTCTGCTCCCCCAACAACCCCACCGGCGCGGTGTACAGCCGGGAACAGCTGGGGGCCTGGGTGGACTTCGCCAAGGCCAACGGCAGCCTGATTCTCTTTGACGCCGCCTATGAGTCCTTTATCTCCGACGGCAGCCCCCGGAGCATCTATGAAATTGACGGGGCCAAGGAGTGCGCTGTTGAGTTCTGCTCCTTCTCCAAGACCGCGGGCTTTACCGGCACCCGGTGCGGCTATACCATTGTGCCCCACACCCTGGTGTTCGACGGCACGCCCCTGAACCGCCTGTGGCTGCGCCGCCAGACCACCAAGTTCAACGGCGTGGCCTATGTGGTCCAGCGGGCTGCCATGGGGGTCTTTACCCCCGAAGGCCGCCGTCAGACCCGGGAGAATATCGAGTACTACAAGCGCAACGCCCAGCTCATGGCGGAGACCATGGAGAAGCTGGGAATCTGGTACACCGGCGGCAAGAACTCCCCCTATGTGTGGTTCCAGTGCCCCGGCGGCGCGGATTCCTGGGCTTTCTTTGACGAGCTCCTCCACAAGGCCCAGATTGTGGGCACCCCCGGCGAGGGCTTCGGCGAAAACGGCAAGGGCTACTTCCGGTTCTCCGCCTTCTCCAGCCACGAGGACACCCAGGAAGCCATGAAGCGCTTCTATGAGCTGTACCGGTAATTTTGAAAATCCAATTCCTGCAAGAAAGCCCTTTGCCGGGCTGGGGGTTCCCCTTCCGGCAAAGGGCTTTTCCCTTGGGCCGGGTTTTCCGAAAAAAAGCAAAATGATGACAGTTTTGTAACGGAACAGATTGACATAATCAGTTGACAAGGGCTCTTTCATTCTTTACAATAAAAAGACACAGAGATTTTAGCTTGCGGAAATGGGGCCTTCCGGCCCAGTGAGAGGAGAGATGTGGAATGAGAGAACCTGTACGGCGGCGGCGTCCCAGTTCACGCCCCGCCCCAACCCGGTATCAAACGCCGCCCCCACGGCGGCCTGCGGAACCCGCTCCCCGGCGGAGCGCCCGGGAATATCACGACGGCTATACCTATGCCCCGCCTCCCCGGAGAAGGCAGCCTGCCCCCCAGCCGGCTTCCCGCCGGCGCTCCGGCCAGGAAAGCCGCCGGGCCAGGCGCCGCCGCAGGCAGCTCCTGCACCGCGTCCTTCTGACAGTGGTGCTCCTGGTAGTGGGCGTTGTGGCGGCGGTGGGCGTTGGGGGCAAGTGGATTCTTTCCCAGATGCCCCGGGAAGAGGTGAACACCGAACAGTATGAGGCCCAGCCCTCGGAAGCCCCTGCCTGGGCCATGCCCACGGAAAACGGCGTGATGAATATCCTGCTCCTGGGGGCGGACCGGAATAAAGACGGCTCCAATGGGCGCTCGGACACCATGATCCTCCTCTCCATTGACCAAACCAACAAAAAGCTGCGGATGGTCTCCTTTTTGCGGGACCTGTATCTGGACATCCCCACGGTGGGCTATCAGCGGCTCAACGCCGCCTTTGCCGCCGGGGGCGCGGCTTTGACCATGCAGACCATTGAAAACTACTTCCGGGTCCCGGTAGACTACTATGTCCAGACGGACTTCCAGAACTTTGAGAAGATCATCACCAAAATGGGGGGCGTGGATGTAGAGCTCTCCCAGGAAGAAGCGGACTTCATGAACAAAGAAAAGGGCTGGGATTTAAAAGCCGGCGTCCAGCACCTGAACGCCGAAGAAGCCCTGTATTTCTCCCGCATCCGGGATTTGGACAGCGACTTTGGCCGCACCGGCCGCCAGCGCCAGATGATCCTGTGTATGATCGACACCTTTAAGCAGCTCAACATAACGGATATGGCCGGGGTGGTTTTGGACTACCTCCCCTATGTGACCACCAACCTCTCCGACGGGGACCTCTTGGGCCTGGCCTCCATGGCCTTGGAAATCGCCGATTACGATGTGGAAACCATGCACGTCCCCGAAACCGGCACCTATGAGGACATCAAGGTCACCTTGGGCAGCACCCCCAACCAGCAGGTATTAAAGCCCGACGTGGAGGAAAACGCCCGCCTGCTGCGGAACTTCCTCTATGGGGAGAACCCGCCTGACGCCAATGCCCTTGGCAGCTCCGGCACGGAATAAAAACAAAAAATCCCAGAGGGCTTTTCCCTCCGGGATTTTCTCTTACACGCCGGTTTTGGGGGCCGCTGTCAGCCAATATCCTCCTGGGAGAGGATGGTGACGCCGCCGGCCCGGAGCACCTCGATGCCCCGCTCCACCTCGTCGGTGCGGATAATCACCGAGGCCCTGCCGCTGTCCTTGCTGACAAAGGCGTACATATACTCCACGCTGACATGGTTTTCCGCCAGGGTGCGCATGGCCTGGGCAAAGGCGCCGGGCTGGTCGCTGAGGCCCATCATAATCACGCTGGTGATGGAAACCGTCATATCCGCATCCCGCAGGGCCTGGGCGGCGATTTGGGGCTTGTCCACAATCAGGCGCAAAATGCCGAAATCGCTGGTGTCCGCCACCGTCAGGGCGCGGATGTCCGCCCCGGCCCCGGCAATGATCTCGGCGATTTCCGCCAGGCGGCCGGACTTATTCTCTACAAAAACCGAAAGCTGCTGTACCTGCATAAGAAACCTTCCTTCCCAATTTTTATAAAAATTTTGAAAGCATTTCCACTTCCCCCTCTGGGGTCTGTCTTTATTATACAATATCCTGACCGGGGGATGCAAGAGAAAGCCGGAAACCCGGGCTTTTTCTGAAAAGAAAAGAGGTATGTTCATGAAAGTATCGGAGTTCTTCCCCTTTTGGGCCCAGCTCTCCCCACAGGAGCAGCAATTACTGGAAAACGCCGCCGTCACCCGGCACTATGAAAAAGGGGAAATCATTCACGACGGCGCTCAGGACTGCACCGGCCTGCTGCTTTTGGAAAAGGGCCAGATGCGGGCCTTTACCGTCACGGAAGAGGGCCGGGAGCTGACCCTGTTCCGGATGCTCCCCGGGGAAATCTGCATGTTTTCCGGCTACTGCGCCGTGAGCTCCATTCCCTTCCCCATCACCGTGGAGGCCTGGGAGCCCTGCCAGGTGTGGGTCATCCCCGCCGCCGTCTACCGGCAGCTCATGGACACCTCCCTGCCGGTATCCCGGTTTACCGGGGAAATGATGGCCGCCCGGCTCAGCGAAATGCTCTGGCTCATGGACCAAATCCTCAGCAAAGGCATGGACTCCCGGCTGGCTGCCCTGCTGCTGGAAGAACGGGAGATTTCCGGCTCGCCGGTGCTGTACACCACCCACGACCAGCTGGCCCGGCAGTTAAGCTCCGCCCGGGAGGTGGTGACCCGGCTTTTGAAGTATTTCCAGGAGGAAAAGCTGGTGGCCCTGTCCCGGGGGAAGGTCACCCTGCTGGACGAAACCGCCCTCAAGACCCTGGCCCAGGGGAGCCTCCGAGAAGGATAAGGCAACCGCTTCGTCATTTTGACCATCTGCTATCGGGGAGGCGCGCCATCCGGTGGGCGGGTATTTCGGCTGACCCGGCGGAAAAATTGGCTTGTATGCCCGGCTTTGGCCGGGCATATTTTTTTATGTGACCCAGTCACGGAAATGCCGGGGAAAACAGGATATACTAAGGCTGCGGAAGAAAAAACCGCACCATCCATTACAATCCATTTTTGATGATTTGAAAGGAGCATACGATTATGTCCGCGATTGCTGTTACTCAAAATACATTCCAGTCTGAAGTCCTCGATTCCAAACTGCCGGTGCTGGTAGATTTCTGGGCCCCCTGGTGCGGCCCCTGCCGGATGCTCTCCCCCATTATTGACGAAATCGCCGCAGAACACCCCAGCCATCTGAAGGTGGCCAAGGTAAACGTGGATGAGGAAAGCGCCCTGGCAGCCCAGTTCAACGTCATGAGCATCCCCATGCTGGCCCTGATTCAGGACGGCCGTGTGGTGGACACCTCCATTGGCGCAAAGCCCAAGGGAGCCGTTGAATCCTGGCTCGCCTCCCATATTTCCCTGTAAGGACCTGGCGCCGGGCCGGTTTTCGGCCCAGCGCTTTTTTGTGAAGGAGGAACCCTAATGGAACAAAAACTCTATGATACCGCCATTATCGGCGGCGGGCCCGGCGGCTATACCGCTGCCCTCTACTGCGCCAGGGCCGGGCTGTCCACCGTGGTGGTGGAAAAGCTCTCCCCCGGCGGCCAGATGGCCACCACCGATTGGGTGGAGAATTATCCCGGTTTCCCGGAAGGCGTCAACGGGTTTGAGCTGGGGATGAAAATGCAGGAAAGCGCCCAGCGCTTCGGGGCGGAGACCCTCTATGGGGAAGTCACCGGCCTCACCTTGGATTCCTCCCCCAAGACCATTGCCATCGGGGAAAAATCCCTCCAGGCCCGCACCGTCATCCTCTCCACCGGGGCCTCCCCCCGGGAGCTGGGCCTTCCTGGGGAGCAGGAGCTCCGGGGCCGGGGCGTCTCCTACTGCGCCACCTGTGACGGCATGTTTTACCGGGACCAGACCGTGGCCATTGTGGGGGGCGGCAACACCGCCGTTGCCGACGCCCTCTATCTGGCCCGCATCTGCAAAAAGGTCTACCTGATTCACCGGCGGGACACCCTCCGGGCCAGCCGGGTGTATACCGAGCCCCTGAGCCAGCTGGAAAACCTGGAAATCCTCTGGGACAGCCAGGTCACCGGCCTGCTCCGGGAGGAAAAGCTCACCGGCGTCCAGGTGACCCACAAAAACACCGGGGAAACCCGGGACCTCCCCTGCCAGGGGCTGTTCGTGGCCGTGGGGAACGTGCCCAACTCCCAGCTCTTTGCCGGGCAGGTAACCCTCACCCAAGGGGGCTATGTCCAGGCGGACGAAACCACCTGCACCAACCTTCCCGGGGTGTTCGCGGTGGGGGATGTGCGCCAAAAGCCCCTGCGGCAAATTATCACCGCCGCTTCCGACGGCGCGGTGGCCTCCCACTTTGCGGAGGAATATGTATCGCAGAATCAAAAGGCATAAATTTTACCCGCTTTTTACGCCGGCAGGATGGCAATTCTTTCTGCAATGTGTTTTCCTATACAGGGAAGGGCCGTTTCCCAACGGCCTGATTCCTGTAAAAAGGGGGCCTCTTTATGGAAGAACCATCCTTGCTGCGCCGTATTCTCCGGTATCTTCTCCCTTCCCTGCTTTATATCGGAATCCGGGCCGCCATGGCCTGGTGGAGCGTTGCTTTTTGTTCCAATTCCCTGAACCTGCTGCTTCCCGATATTTTTCTGGCCTTTGCCCTGGGAACCGCTTTGGCGGGAAAAGAACCCGGGAAAGTCCCACTCCTCTGGCTGTCCTTGTCCGCGGCCCTGCTGGCCCTGGTGTTTTTCTTTCTCTCCATCCTGGTCTACCAACAAAACACCGTCTGATTTCCTGTGGAAAAGGGCCCGGTGATTTCTTCTCTTCCCCTCGGCTGGCTCTTTGAGAGAAAATGTGATACACTATGGAAAAAGGGGGAATTTCCATGCCCAGCACACCGCTGCCCCACAACCACGGGCAAGCCATTGAACAGGAATTGGAAAATATGCCGAAGGTATCGGATTTCCAGGTCGTCTCCGATATTTTCAAGCAGCTCTGCGACGGGAACCGGGTGCGAATCTTCTGGCTCCTGTGCCACTGTGAGGAATGCGTCATTAACCTGGCCTCCTGGGCGGGGATGAGCAGCCCGGCCGTATCCCATCATCTGCGCCAGCTGAAAAGCAGCGGCCTCATTGTCAGCCGCCGGGAGGGAAAAGAGGTCTATTACCGGGCGGCGGACACGGAACAGGTCCAGCTTCTCCACCGGATGATTGAAAAAATGGTGGAAATCTCCTGCCCCTCCGCCTGATGCCCCAAGGGCCCATCCGGAAGGAAGAAGGTGACGTGTCATAAAAGCGTGTTCCGAAACCGAAATCGCCCAGGCCATTGCCTGCGCTCTGGAACCGGTGCCCCAGGGCGCCTTTTCCGTTACCCATCATCCCGGCCCGTTTCCCAAGCCCTGGGAAGCGCTGACAGCCTGTACCCGGGGGAAGGGACGTATTGAGAGCTTCTCGGTGTTTCCCGGCATTGAGGTTTCCCTCCATCAATATCAGGCGGACCGGGTACAGTTCTGCCACAAAGCTATGGACAGCGTCCTGGAAATCAACCACTGCCGCGCCGGCCGCATGGGCTGGAATATGCGGGGCGCCGCCGTCTATCTGGGGCCGGGAGACCTGTGCCTGCACTCCCTGGGATGCTGCGCGGATTCCGAGATGGCTTTGCCTTTGGGCTGGTACGAGGGGATTGCCGTGACCGTAGACCTGCAGATCCTGGCCCGGGAATGCCCAGCCCTTCTCCGGGAAGCAGGCTTTGCCCCCCAGGCGCTTTATGAAAAATTCTGCGCCCCGGGTAAGCCCCTGGGCATCCCTTCCAATCATGAAATTCAGGGAATTTTCACACCCCTCTACGGCCTGAAGCCGCCTATGCAGACGCCGTATTACAAGCTCAAGGCCCTGGAACTCCTTCTGTATCTCCAGCAGATGGAGCCGGAAAGCCAGCAGGCCCTGACCCAATACGGCTCCCAGCAGACGGAGCGCATCCGGGAGATTCGGGATTTCCTGGTGGCCCATCTGGACCAACGGTTTACCATTGAATTCCTGGCGAAAAAGTACCTCATCAACACTTCTTCCCTGAAATCCGTTTTTAAGGCGGTGTACGGGATGCCTATCGCCTCTTACGTAAAGGAATACCGGATGGAACAGGCCCGCAAGCTCCTGCGGGAAACCAACGATAGCATAGCCGTCATCGCCCAAAAGGTGGGCTATGAGACCCAGGGAAAATTTACCAAGGCCTTTAAAGAGGCCGCCCAGGTGCTGCCCACAGAATACCGGAAACAATATCAGGGATAAAAGCTGCAAAACGCCCGGAGGCATGTGATTTCCTCCGGGCGTTCCTTTTTCCATTTGCAGTATTTAAATTAGTTCCGGCCTGCTTCCCGCAGAACTACGGGTTCCATGGAGAAGGAACCGCTGTTTTCACAGGGAAGAATATCGTCCCGTTCCAGCTTCATAGAGCCGTCCGCCGCCAATCGGAACAGCAGGCGGGCGCCGGAAAGGCTCACTCCCAGCCGGCGGACTTCTATCTCCAAAACCCCATGGCTGCGCCAACGGCCCTGGGCGGCATAATCTCCCACCGGGGTTTCTGTGGTGCGGAAATGGCCGTCCATGCCCACGGGAAGGGAGAATTCTGCTCCCTCCTGCTTGACGGATAGGGTCATCTCCCCCAAACCAAAGGAAAATCCCAGGGACGTCAAAGGCCCGCCGAACTCCACCAGCCCGGGTCCTACTATGCCGATGAGCTGGTCAAAGCCGCAGAGGGGTTTTTCCGGGATCAATTCCTTCCCCTGGAACAGGGCTTCATTAGAGCCGCTGCAGCTGGCGGGGAAGGGATGGATTTCCAAATGGGACAGCTTACGGCGGAACCGGGCCGCTGCAGCATCGTCCCCGGGCAGGGAGCCGTCATCCATGGCAGGCAGCAGGAATTCCCACACACAGTCCAGCACTTTCTGCATCATCTCCACTGCGCTGGTAATTACCACTACCGCATCCTTCTGAGGAATGGCGATGCCGAATTGGCCGAAAGCTCCGTCTGCCCGGAAAACGCCCCACGGCGTACACTGCCAGAACTGGAAGCCGTAGCCCCGGCCCCAATCCTTCTCTCCGTAATTCTCCACCTGTTTGGTGCAGGCGCACCGGAACCACCGGTCATTGAGCAGCCGTTTTCCTTCCCAAAGGCCCTTTTGCAAAACGAACTGCATAAACCGGGCCAAATCCTCTGTACATACGCAAAATCCACCGCCGCCCATATCCGTACCGTCGGACAGCTTGGCGCAAGTTGCTCCTGTGATTCCCAAAGGCTCCAGCAGCCGGGGACGCAGGTAGTCCAACAGGTGCTCTCCGGTCTTGCGGTAGAGCACTGCCGCCAACAGGTTGGTGCCTTGGGTATTATAGAGGAAATGAGCGCCGGGCTTATGGATCACCGGATGGGCCAGAAACCGCCGAATCCAGTCGGGATGGTCCCAGGAAGGCTCCTCGGTATCGTGACCGCAGGTCATGGTCAGCAGGTGATACAGGTTCATTTCCCGCAAATTATCGGAGACGGTCTCCGGCAGCAAATCCGGAAAAATATCCACCACCCGCTCTTCCAGCTTTAAGAGGCCCTCCTGCTCGGCAAAGCCGATAGCCGTGGAGGTAAAAGACTTGCTGAAGGAAAAAATGGGGTGGGCTACCCGGGGGCCATAAGGCCGCCACCAGCCCTCGGCGCACACCTTGCCGTGGCGCAGAATCATCAGGCTGTGAGCTTCCAGACCCCGGGACTTCAGCGCCTTTAAAAATGATAGGATTCCCTGGGAACGCACTCCCACGGATTCCGGCGTAACTCTTTGCAATTCCAAATTCAACTCCACCTTTCGTTTTCCCGCGGATTGAAATCACACACTGCGTAGCCTGTTATCCCTGCTGCTTTGTGAGATAAGCCTCCACCTCTGCGCTCTTGGGGATACTGGGAATCCCGCCGCTCCGGGTCACGGAAATGCCTGCTGCGGCGTTGGCAAACCGGCAGATCTCCGTCAGCTCCTCACAGGTGAGCTCTTCCGGGGCTTTGCCGCTCTGCAAAATTCTGGTAATGGCGCTGCCGGCAAAAATATCCCCCGCCCCGGTAGCGTCCACCGGTTTCAGGTCGCGGAAGGCAAACACCAGGCCGCTGGCGTTTTTACTGGCAAAAAAGACACCCTTCTCGCCCAGGGTCACCAGCGCCAGCTTCACATGGAATTTTTCCACCAGACGGCGGGCCCCTTCTTCCGGCGTCTCGTTGAGGAGCAGGCGGATTTCCTCCTCGCTGATCTTGACAATATCGGCGTTCTTCACGCCCCAGAGCATCTGCTCCGCTGCTTCGCCCTCATCGCGCCACAGGGACGCCCGATAATTGGGGTCAAAGGTAATCATGGCCCCGGATTCCCGGGCAATTTCCACGGCCTTCCGGGTAGCCGTGCGGGACGGCTCAGCGGTCATGGAGATGGTGCCAAAATGGAAGGCACGGGTATTCCGCAGCAGGCTGTACCGCAAATCCTCTACGGAAAGGGTCATATCCGCCCCGGGCTTGCGGGCGAAGGAAAATTCCCGGTCCCCATGTTTGTCCACCGTGACAAAGGCCAGAGTGGTAAAGGCTTCCGGGGTGGCGGTAACGCCCTGTACATTGACGCCCCGCTCTGTGAGGGTTTCTGTGAGCATACGGCCAAAAGCGTCGCTGCCCACCTTGCCAATCATGGCGGTCTGGGCCCCGCAGGCCGCCGCCGCGCACAGGAAATTGGCGGGTGCGCCGCCGGGGTTGGCGTGCAGGATGGGATATCCGGCCTCGTTGTCCCCTTTATGTACCAAATCCACCAACAACTCGCCAAGCGCTACTATATCCAGCATTTGCGCTTCACTTCCTTTCTCTATTTTTCTGAGAGAGTTTGTTTTTCTTTTTCTACTTTATCGTACCACAGAATCACCAAAAACACCAGCACCGGAAGGATTCTTTTCTTTTCTTGCCGAAAGAACTATGCTATACTGTTCCTAAGCTGCGGGAGCCGGGAAAAGGCCCGCTCCCCGTTGGACTCTTAAAATGGAGGCGACTATGAAACACACGGATTCCCTTCCCTCTTTGAAAAAATGGACGGCCATTGCCGGCGCGTGTATCATCCTGCTGGCGGCCATCCTGGCCTGCATGCTTCTGTATCCCCAGTCCTCCTCGGGCTATGAATCCACCTCCTGGGCCATGGGCTCCTATGTCCAGCAGACCCTCTATGGAACCGGCGCCGAAGAGGCCGCTTCGGAAACCGCCTCCGCAGTGACGGAGCTGGAAAACCTGATTTCCTGGCGGGTGGCGGATTCCGATATGGAAAAGCTCAACACCGCCGCCGGCACTGAATGGCTGGAGCTGGACGCCCGCACGATTCGGGTGTTGGAGGAGGCCCTCTCTGTGGCCCAGGCCAGCGGCGGGGCCTATGACCCCACCATTCTGCCTGTCAGCGCCCTGTGGAATTTTGACGCGGAGGAGCCCACCCTGCCGGAGGATTCCCAAATTCAGGAACTGCTCCCCTCCATCGGCTATGAGTTCCTGCGCATCAACACCCAGGACAACACCGCTTCCCTGCGGAACCACGGCAACGGCGTGGATTTGGGGGGCGTGGGCAAAGGGGCGGCCTGCGATACCGCCCTGGAAATCTACGAAGACGCCGGCCTTACCGGGGGCGTTGTGGCCGTAGGGGGCAGCATCGGCCTCTATGGCAGCAAGCCCGACGGCACCCCCTGGCGGGTGGCGGTCCGGGACCCGGAAGGGGAAGCCACCAATGGTTTGGGCGTGCTGAATTTGGAAGCCTGCTGCGTGTCCACCTCCGGCAGCTATGAAAAGACCTTTACCCAGGATGGGGTCACCTATCACCACCTGCTGGACCCGAAAACCGGCTATCCGGCGGAAACGGGCCTGTTGTCCGTGACGGTAGTCCATGAAAACGGGGCGGTCAGCGACGCCCTGGCCACGGCCTGCTTTGTGCTGGGCTTGGAGGACAGCCTGCCGGTACTGAAAGAAATGGGGGCCAGCGCCGTGTTTGTGGACGAAGCTCACCACGTCACTGTGGCGGGAGAGCTGGATTTTGAACTGACGGCCGACGGCTACACCGTCTCCCAGGAGGCCCTGTGATGGCCGGGCGGGAGTTCCGGCTATTCCGCAAACGGGATTTGCTGGTATTTCTGGCGGCGGTGCTTATCGCCGCTTTGGGGTTCCTGTCCTGGATTCCCCGGGGAGACGCCGCCCCAGTGGCAGTCATTGAGCAGAACGGACAGGAGCTCCGCCGGATTGATTTGAGCCGGGTCACCGAGACGGAAGAAATCCATCTGGACGGGGAGATTCCCGTGACCATCCAGGTGGGGCCGGGAGAGATTGCTATTACAGAGTCCGCCTGCCCGGACCAAATCTGCGTGAATACCGGCGTACTGACCCGGCCGGGCCAGAGCGCCGTGTGCCTGCCGGCCCGGGTGGCGGTGCGGATGATCGGGGAAGACACCAACGGCGGCCTGGACGCCACAACCGGATAAAGGGGGACGAATGGTGAAAACAGCACGTTCTTCTGCAAAATTTGTAGCCTTTACGGGAATTCTGGCAGCGGTAGCCCTGGTGCTCTCCCTGCTGGAATCCCTGCTGCCCCCCATTCCCGGGATGCCTCCGGGAGCCAAGCTGGGGCTTTCCAATATTGTGAGTATGTACGCCGTCGGGAACCTGGGATTGGGGCCGGCCATGGCCATTGCCCTGACAAAAGGCCTTTTCGCCTTCCTGACCCGGGGCGTGACGGCGGGGCTGATGAGCACCGCCGGGAGCCTTTTGAGCACCCTGGTGCTGTGGCTGTTCCTGCGGAAGCTGGGGTTTGGGCTTATCGGTTCCAGCGCGGCGGGGGCATTGGCCCATAACGGGGCCCAGCTGGCAGTGGCTTGCGTTCTCACGTCGGAGGCGGTATTATTTTATGTGCCATTCCTGGCGCTGCTGGGAGCGGCCACCGGGGCCCTCACCGGCCTGGCCCTGGGCATCCTCCTGCCGCCGTTAAACCGGATCGTATCCCAACTTTAAGAATTCCCTTTCCCCTGTTTACCATAGAAATATAGAAAAAAGGAGTGAAGCTGATGGAATGGACCTTCCCGAAACGCCCCTTCCGCACCCACGGCGGGGCCAGGGTACCCCATCACAAACATACCAGCCAGATTCCCACGGCCGTCCTGCCTGCGCCAAAGCAGGTGACCCTGCCCATGCAGCAGCATATCGGCGCCCCCTGCCAGCCCCTGGTGAAAAAAGGCGACCATGTCTATCTGGGCCAGAAAATTGCCGACAGCGACGCCTTTGTCAGCGCGCCCATCCACGCCAGCGTGTCCGGCACTGTCTCGGCGATTCAGCCGGTGATGCTTCCCGGGGGCCAGGTGTGCGACGCTGTGGTCATTGATTCCGACGGCCTCATGGAGCCGGACCCGGCCATCTGTCCTCCCGTAGTGGACAGCCCGGAGCAGTTCCTGGCCGCCGTGCGGGAATCCGGCCTGGTGGGCTTGGGCGGAGCGGGCTTCCCAGCCCACAGCAAGCTCAACGCCCTGGGCAAAATCGACACCCTCATCGTCAACGCCGCCGAGTGTGAGCCCTATGTCACCGCCGACCACCGGGAAGCCCTGGAGAATTCCGGTTCCGTGCTGGACGGCGTCTACGCGGTGAAAAAAATCCTGGGAGTGGAGCGCGTTCTCATCGCCGTGGAAAACAACAAGCCCGACGTCATTGAGATCCTCTCCAAAATCGCCGAGGACGACCAGCGTGACCCGGAAAACCATGTGCGGGTGCTGGCCTTGAAATCCCGCTATCCCCAGGGCGCCGAAAAAGTGCTGGTGCAGGCGTGTACCGGCCGCCGGATTCCCACAGGCAAGCTCCCCGCCGATGTGGGCTGCCTGGTGATGAACATCACCTCCATAGCCTTCCTGGCGGACTATCTGCGCACGGGGATGCCCCTGGTGAAAAAGCGCGTCACCATCGATGGCTCTGCCATCAAGGAGCCGAAAAACGTGCTGGTTCCCATCGGGACCCGGATTGCCCAGGTCATCGAATTCTGCGGCGGCTATGCCCAGCCTCCCCGGAAGCTCCTCATGGGCGGCCCCATGATGGGCTTGGCCCTGACCGATGATTCCCTGCCCATTTTGAAGCAAAACAACGCCGTCCTGGCCTTTTGGGAGGCGGACGCCCAGCTGCCCGAGCCCACCGCCTGTATCCGGTGCGGCCGGTGCGTGGAGAGCTGCCCCATGCTCCTGGTGCCCACCCTGCTGGAGCAGTACACAGAGCAGAAGGACGTGGAATCCCTGGAAAAGCGCGGCATTATGACCTGCATGGAGTGCGGCAGCTGCGCCTATAACTGCCCCGCCAACCGCCGCCTGGTCCAGGCCATCCGGCTGGGCAAATCCTATGTGAAACAAGCAGGAGGGAAACGCTGATGGAAAAGCTCCTTGTATCCTCGTCGCCGCACCTGCGCAGCGGCGCTTCCACCCAGCGGATTATGCTGGATGTAATTATCGCCCTATGTCCTGCCCTCATCGCCTCCTTTGTGTTTTTCGGGCCCCGGGCCCTGCTGCTGGCGGCGGTGACGGTGCTGTCCTGCGTGCTCAGCGAATATGTGAGCCGCAAAATTATGAAGCGCTCCAACACCGTGCCGGATTTGTCCTGTATCGTCACCGGCCTGCTGCTGGCCTTTAACCTGCCGGTTTCCCTGAACCCCCTCATGGCGGCCTTTGGCGGGATGGTGGCCATTGTGGTGGTCAAGCAGATGTTTGGTGGCATTGGCCAGAACTTTGTGAACCCGGCCCTCACCGCCCGGATTATCCTCATGAACTCCTTCCCCGGGGACATGAGCACCTGGACCCCGGCCTTCGGCTGGCTCAACGGTACCGACGCCACCACCACCGCCACCCCCCTGGGCGTCCTCAAGGAGGGCGGGGACTTCACTTTCTCCCACCTGGATTTGTTCCTGGGGAATACCGGGGGCTGCTTGGGAGAAACCTGCGCCCTGGCTCTGATTCTGGGCGGGGTGTACTTAATAGTCCGCCGGGTCATCAGCCCGGTGATTCCCGTGACCTATCTGGCCACCGTGGCGGTGATTTCCCTCATCGCCGGCCGGGATCCCCTGGTGGATTTGCTCTCCGGCGGCCTGCTCATCGGCGCGTTCTTCATGGCCACCGACTACACCACCAGCCCCATCAGCCGCAACGGGCGGATTGTCTACGCTTTGGGCTGCGGCGTCTTTACCATGCTCATCCGCATGTTTGCGTCCCTGCCCGAGGGCGTTTCCTATTCCATTGTGCTCATGAATATCCTGGTGCCCCTCATTGAGCGGTTTACCCTTCCAAAGCCTTTTGGAAGCCAAAAGAAAGCGAGGGAATCCAAATGAAGGCAAAAGAAATTTTGAAGCCCGCTCTCATCCTGTGCGTCATCTGCCTGCTCTCCACCGCCGCTTTGGCGGGGGTAAACCAGCTGACCGCGGACACCATCGCCCAGCAGCAGGTGATTACCGAGCAGGAATCCCGGCGGCAGGTGCTCCCGGACGCGGATTCCTTTGAAGAAAAGGACGGCTATGCTGTGGGCCTGGCGGGTAGCGAAACCGTGGGCTATGTGTTCGTCACCTCCAGCAAGGGGTACGGCGGCGATGTCCAGGTGATGACGGGCATCACCGCCGACGGCAACGTCTCCGGCGTGGTGATTCTGGACCAAAACGAGACCCCCGGCCTGGGGGCCAACGCGGAAAAGGAAACCTTCCGCAGCCAGTTCCAGCAGCCGGCGCCGGAAAACGGCTTCACCGTCACCAAGTCCACCGCCGGTGAGGGGGAAATCTCCGCCATGACCGGCGCCACCATCACCACTAACGCGGTGACCAACGCCGTCAACGACGCTATCAAGGAATATCATCAAGTAAAGGAGGGAGCATAAATGGAGAAAAAAGGACTGTTCCATGAATTTTCCAAAGGCATTGTCAAGGAAAACCCGGTGCTCCGCCTGATGCTGGGCACCTGCGCCACCCTGGCCGTCACCACCGCCGCCAGCAACGCCATCGGCATGGGGCTGGCCACCACCTTTGTGCTGGTGTGCTCCAATGCGGTGATTTCGGCCCTGCGCAAGGTCATCCCTGACAAGGTGCGCATCCCGGCCTATATCACCATTATCGCCGCTTTCGTCACCATTGTGCAGCTGCTCATTCAGGCCTATTCCCCGGCTCTGGACAAAGCCCTGGGCATTTTCCTGCCTCTGATTGTGGTGAACTGCATTATTCTGGGCCGGGCGGAAATGTACGCCAACAAGCACCCGGTGCTCCCCTCTATCCTGGACGGTCTGGGCATGGGAGTGGGCTTCACCGTGGCCCTGCTCCTCATGGGCATCATCCGGGAACTGCTGGGGGCCGGGACCGTGTTCGGCGTGCCCATCACCGCTGGATTCATGCCGCCCATTATCATCTTCATCCTGCCTCCCGGAGGCTTCTTCGTGTTCGGGATGCTCATTGCCCTGGCCAACCGCATCTCTGAGGGCAAGGGCCAGAAACCGGCGGAACTGGGCTGCGCGTCCTGTCCTCTGGCGGCTTCCTGCACCAAACTGATGGAAGAAAAAACGGGCTGTCCCCAAGGGGCCCCGGTGGAAAAGGAGGGGAAATAAGCCATGCTGCGAAATCTCGTTGCGATTTTCCTGGCGGCTATCCTCACGGAAAATTACATTCTCAACAAGTTCCTGGGCATCTGCCCCTTCCTGGGGGTTTCCAAAAAGCTCAACACCGCCACGGGCATGAGCCTGGCCGTCACCGTGGTCATGGTGCTGGCCACCGCTGTCACCTGGCCCATCTACACCTATCTGCTGGTGCCTGCCGGCCTGGCCTATTTGCAGACCATTGTCTTTATCCTGATTATCGCGGCCCTGGTGCAGCTGCTGGAAATCACTCTGCGCAAGTATATGCCGCCCCTGTATAACTCCCTGGGCGTGTACCTGCCCCTGATTACCACCAACTGCGCCGTGCTGGGCGTCACCATGCTGGTGCTGGAAAAGGGCGCGGCGGACCCCTCCTTCGGCTATGTGGAATCCCTGGTCAACGCCTTTGGCGCGGGCATCGGCTTCCTGGTGGCCATGGTGCTCTTTGCCGGCGTCCGGGAGCGGCTGGAACGCTGCGACATTCCCAAGTCCCTCCAGGGGCTGCCCATCACCTTGGTGGCCGCTTCCCTGGTGGCGGTGTCCTTCCTGGGCTTTAACGGCCTGGTGGAAGGCATGCTGGGCTGAAAGGAGGCTGCCTGATGGATGCGATTTTATTTCCCGTATTGATTGTAGCGGGCATTGGCCTGCTGGCGGGGTTGATTCTGGCAGTGGCCTCTATTGTCATGGCCGTGCCGAAAGATGAGAAAGCCGAGGCCATTCAGGAACTCCTCCCCGGGGCCAATTGCGGGGCCTGCGGGTACTCCGGGTGCAGCGGCTATGCCGCGGCCCTCTCCAAAGGGGAGGCCAAGCCCGGCCTGTGCGCCCCCGGGGGCCCGGAAACCGCCAAGGCCATTGGAAAGCTCCTGGGCTCCGGCGACGTGGAGATGGAGCAAAAGGTCGCTCTGGTGTACTGCCTGGGCAGCCAGGACAACACCACCGACAAAATGGACTATGACGGTCTTTCCAGTTGTGCCGCCGCCGTACAGCTGGCCGGCGGGGCCTCCTCCTGCCGGTTTGGCTGCCTGGGGCTGGGGGACTGCGTCAAAGCCTGCCAGTACAACGCCATTACCGTATGCAACGGCGTGGCCAACATCGACCCCGCCGCCTGTAAGGCCTGCGGCCAGTGCGTTTCCGCCTGCCCCAAGGGGCTGATCCATCTGGCCCCAGTGAAACCCCAGGCGGTGGTGCGCTGCTCCAACTGCGACAAGGGCGCCGCCACTACCAAGGTCTGCAAGGTGGGCTGCATCGGCTGCATGAAGTGCGTAAAAACCTGCGAAGCCGGGGCCATCCGGGTGGAGAACTTCCACGCCATCGTGGACCCGGAAAAATGCACCGGCTGCGGGGCCTGCGCCGAAACCTGCCCCCGGCACTGCATCATCATGTTTTAACGGGTAGTGCCCACCTCCCATTCGCGCCGCACAGTGTGCGGTTCCAATTCGCGGAGACGGGGCCACCCTCTTAGCCTCTGCGAAAGAACCGGCTATTAAACCGTAAAAACGCAAACAAAAATCGGGAACCCATTTTCGGGTTCCCGATTTGCTTTTCTTTCCGGCTTTTTTATTCCTTGGGGAGGTTTTCCCTGGCCACGGCCAGCATGAGCTTGATGCGGTTTTCCTGGTTGACCCGGGTGGCGCTGGGGTCGTAGTCGATGGGCACAATGTTGGCCTTCTCGTTAATGGACTTGATTTTCCGAATCATGCCCTTGCCGCAGATGTGGTTGGGCAGGCAGCCGAAGGGCTGGGCGCAGACGATATTCTCAAAGCCCGCCTCGGCCAGCTCCAGCATCTCAGCGGTGAGGAGCCAGCCCTCGCCCATTTTGTCCCCGTAGCCGATAACGCCGTCCACCAGCTTCTTCACATGCCGGTAGGAGGCCGGGGCCTCGAAGCAGGGCTGGGACTGGATGGCCTCGATGAGCACGTTCTGCATCTTTTCCAGATAGTCGTAGAGAACCTTTACCACCTGGAATTTGGCCTTGCTGCCGCCGTAAATGCGGATGTCATCCATGCGGTTGTCCACCTTAAAGAGGATGAAATTGATAAGCCCCGGCACGTTGACCTCGCAGTCCTGCTCCGCCAGGAAATCCTCCAGATGGTTGTTGGCAAAGGGGGCGTACTTCACATAGATTTCCCCCACAATACCCACCCGGACCTTGGGCACCTTCTTCACCGGGATGGAGGCGAAGTCGGCGGTGAGTTTGTGGAGATACTCCTTCTGCTGTTTAATGGAGCAGCCGTCCCCCTTGTTGATTTTCCCGGAGAGATCCTCCGTCCACTTCTTCACCATGGCGGCGCTGTCCCCCTTGTGAATCTCATAGGGCTTGACCTGGTTGTTCAGGAGCATCAGAGCGTCGCCATAGACAATAGCGGCGATCATCTTCCGCACCATGGGAATGGTCAGGGAGAAACCGGGATTGTGCTCCAGGCCGGAGAGGTTCAGGGAAATCACCGGCACATCGGCAAAGCCCGCCTTGCGCAGGGCCTTCCGGAGCAGGTGGATATAGTTGGAGGCCCGGCAGCCGCCGCCGGTCTGGGTGATAATCAGGGCGGTTTTGCTCAGGTCGTATTTGCCGCTTTTCAGGGCGTCGATAAACTGGCCGATGACCAGCAGGGCCGGATAGCAGGTGTCGTTGTGGACGTACTTCAGCCCTTCCTGGACAATGCTGGGGCCGCTGGTGGTCAGCAGCTCCGCCTTATAGCCGTAATGGCGGAAAATGCTCACCAGCAGCTCAAAATGGATGGGGAGCATCATGGGGCACAGGATGGTGTATTCCTTCTTCATCTCCTTGGTGAAGAGGATGCGGCCGGTTTTGTCACGGATAATTTCTGCCATAAGGGTCACCTCACTGTTCCAGGGCGGCGAAGAGGCTGCGCAGGCGAATCTTCACGGCGCCCAAATTGGTAATTTCGTCGATTTTAATCTGGGTGTAAATCTTGTGTTCCTCTTCCAGGATCTCCCGGACCTCGTCGGTGGTGATGGCGTCCACGCCGCAGCCGAAGGACACCAGCTGCACCAGGTTCATGTCCGGCTGGTCGGCAATATATTTGGCCGCCGCATACAGGCGGGCGTGATAGGTCCACTGGTTGAGCACGCCGGTGCGGAACCGGTGCTCGTGGAAGCTGACGGAGTCCTCGGAAACCACCGCGGCCCCCAGGCTGGTGATGAGCTTGTCAATGCCGTGGTTGATTTCCGGGTCCAGGTGATAGGGCCGGCCGCTGAGGACGATAATGGGCAGGTGCTTCTCCCGGGCCTTCTCGATGATGATTTCGCCCTGATGGCGCACGTCCTCCAGATACCAGTAGTAGGCGTCATAGGCGGCGTCAGCGGCCTCCTTCACCTCCCGGTGGGAGATGCCCTCAAAGTACTGGGCCAGAATCTCCGTCATCTTGCCGGGGAAGTCCTTTTTCCGGTGGATGCCCACATAATCCTTGATAAAGGTGGCGTCTTCCAGCTCCGGCATATTGGCGGAGATGACCTCGGGATAATAGGCCACCACCGGGCAGTTGTAGTGGTTGTCCCCCAAATCCTCATCGAAGTTATAGGACATACAGGGGTAGAAAATGGTCTTGACCCCCTGGTTGAGGAGGGCAATCACATGGCCGTGCATGAGCTTGGCCGGGAAGCACACGGTATCCGAAGGGATGGTGTGCTGACCTTCAATATACAGCTCCCGGCTGGAAACCGGGGACACCACCACTTCAAAGCCCAGCCGGGTGAAGAAGGTGTGCCAGAAGGGCAGCAGCTCATACAGATTCAGGCCCATGGGGATGCCGATTTTGCCGCGCTTCCCCTGGCGGGGCTCGTAGGAGCGGAGCTTCTGGAGCTTATAGGCGTAGAGGTTCAAATCGTCCCCCGCGCCGGAACGCTTGGTTACCGGCTTCTCGCAGCGGTTGCCGCCGATAAACCGCCGGCCGCCGCTGAATAGATTCACCGTCAAACGGCAGTGGTTGCTGCACAGGCCGCAGGAGGTGACCTTCACCTCGTGGACAAAGTTTTCCAGCTCGTCCCGGGAGATAATGCTCTTGCTTTCATCGGGGTTCTTCTGATACCGCTGCATGGCGTACACCGCCGCGCCGTAAGCGCCCATGAGGCCGGAGATGTCCGGGCGGATGACGTCCACCCCCAGCTCCTTCTCAAAGACCCGGAGCACCGCGTCATTGAGGAAGGTGCCGCCCTGTACCACAATCCGGCGGCCCAGCTCTTCGGCGGAGGAGGCCCGGATGACTTTATAAATGGCGTTCTTTACCACGCTCACAGACAGGCCCGCGGAGATATCCTCGGTGGTAGCGCCGTCCTTCTGGGCCTGTTTCACAGAGGAATTCATGAACACCGTACACCGGGAACCCAAATCCACCGGGTGCTTGGCGAAGAGGCCCAGCTTGGCGAACTCGGCGATGTCGTAGCCCAAGGTGTTGGCAAAGGTCTGGAGGAAGGAGCCGCAGCCGGAAGAACAGGCCTCGTTGAGGAAGATGTTGTCGATAGCGCCGTTACGGATTTTAAAGCACTTCATATCCTGGCCGCCGATGTCGATGACGAAATCCACATCGGGCATAAAGGTCTTGGCGGCGGTAAAGTGGGCCACCGTCTCCACAATGCCATACTCAATGGCAAAGGCGTTTTTCAGCAGCTCTTCGCCGTAGCCGGTGACGGCCCCAGTGACAATGCGGATATTGGGATGCTCTTGATAGAGGTTTAAGAGGTACTCCCGGATAATGGGCACCGGGTTGCCGGCGTTGCTCCGGTAAATGGAGTCCAGCAGGTTGCCCTTTTCGTCCAGCAGCGCGGCCTTGACGGTGGTGGAACCGGCGTCCACCCCCAAAAAGCACAGGCCGTCGTAGGAATCCAAATCCGCCCGGGGAGCCTTGCACTTGTCGTGGCGGGCCTTAAAGGCATCGTACTCTTCCTGGGAGTCAAACAGGGGCGGGATAAAGAGGAAGGAAGCGTTGCCCGTATAGGAGGCGATATTTTTCAGAGCCGTATTCAAATCCACGGCGATTTCACTGTTGTACGCCGCGCCCAGTGCCACAAAATAGAGGGAGTTTTCCGGACAGACGCCCTCTGTAGAAAGGGCCTTGTCAAAGGCGGCCCGCAGCTCCGAGAGGAAAGTCAAAGGCCCGCCCAGATACACCACCTTGCCGGAAATGGGCCGGCCCTGGGCCAGGCCGGCGATGGTCTGGTTGGCCACGGCGGCAAAGATGCTGGCGGCCACGTCGCTCTTCCGGGCCCCCTGGTTCAGAAGGGGCTGCACGTCGGTTTTGGCGAACACGCCGCACCGGGAAGCAATGGTGTAAATGCGCTGGTGGTCCTTGGCCTGCTCGTTCATCTCGTCGGGGGTCATGTGCAGCAGGGTGGCCATCTGGTCGATAAAGGCTCCGGTGCCGCCGGCGCAGGTGCCGTTCATGCGCACCTCCAGGCCGCCGGTGAGAAACAGAATTTTAGCGTCCTCGCCCCCCAGCTCGATGACAGAGTCCGCGTCGGGAATGAGCCGCTGCAGGGCCAGACGGGTGGCGTAAACCTCCTGGATAAAGGGCAGGGAACAGCTTTCGGCAATGCCCATGCCGGCGCTGCCGGAGACGGACACCATGGCGTCCTCCCCTTTGACGTAGTCTTTCTGCACCCGGCTGAGAAGCTCTTCCATTTTCTCGGTGATTTGGGAATAGTGGCGCTCATAGGACTGATAGACAATCTTTTCCTTCTCGTCCAGCACCACGCATTTAATGGTGGTAGAGCCCACGTCCAGTCCGATTTTCATCATATACAATCATTCCTCTCTATCAATGGCATTACCGCAAGCGAAGGTTCTTCCGAAGAGCGGCGTTGGATTCTTCAATCAATTCCAGAAGCAGGCGAAAGCGCTCCGGCCCCAGCTCCTTTTGCAGCAGGGCAATGGTCCGGCTGCACTCCTTTTGGGCCGCAATCACCAACTGGACGCCGCAGGGGGTCAGGGACAGGGTGTAGCTGCGCCCATCCACCGGACTGGGTTTCCGGGAAATATATCCCCGGCTTTCCAGCCGTTTCAGCAAAGCGGTGGTACAGGGCCGGGAAATCCCCAAAAACTCGCTCACCGCCACCGGGGTAATCTCCTCCTGGGTGTCGTGCAGATAGAAAAGCGTCCCCAATTCGCTTTTTCGCACAGGCAGGTCCAGCTTCTGGTTCAAATTCAGGCGGCAAAAAAAGGAAATTTCAGAAACCGCCCGGCAAACCGGTTCGTTGGTCAATGGTTTCCACCTCGGTTATTTATGGAAATTCTGCGCCAGCCGGTTCCAGCGCAGGAAATAAATAGTTAAAAAACATAACTACCGGCCTGTTCATTATCCCCCCAAAAAGCGGCAAAGTCAAGTGCCCGGCAAAAAACAGTGCATTTCGACAAAAGCGCCTTGCGGATAGGCAAAAAAGGCTTGCAGTTTTGTCTTTTGGTTTGGAAAAGCCCGGAAAAATGTCAAAAGAAAACCAGACCCGGCGGGCATAAAAAAGGCCCGCTCCCCGCTATGCAGAAAGCAAGCCTTTGCAGTGGTATTGAGATTTTCTGTTAAGGGGCCTTCAGCTGCTGCCGGAGCCGGTCCACCATTTCGGCAGAGGCCGGGGCCGGCGAAATCCACTGACGTTTCTTCATTTCGTCTGCCAGCTCCCCTTGTATCTGGTATTCTTCCTCCATGACGCTCCAAGCCGTGTCCCGCAGGGCGGCCTGGGAGCATCCCAGGGCCAGGCGGCTGCTTTCCATGGCCAAACGCTCCTGGAAAGCCAGGATATCGGCCATCAGCGTCTGATCGTCTGCTTGTTGTTTCCGTTTCCCCGTTTCCATAGCCGGGCCTCCTTTTCACGATGGTTCCAGCAGGCTGGCCAGCTGTTCCTGGAGCATCCGATGGCGGCCGGCCAGGCTTTCCAGCTTCATACGGAGCTGGGGGTCGCTGCACCGAGGTGCGCTGTCCAGACATTTTTCTTCCATCAGCCGTTCCAGCCGAATCTGTTCTTCCAACAGGAGGAGTTCTTTTTGCGTCAGTTCCATGTTCTGATTCCTTTCCGATAAACTCAAAAGGAGCGCTTTCTTGAATCGTGGACCGGGCCGGTTATGTAGCCCCGGGACGGTCCCCTAATCCAAAGCTGACGGAAAGCGCTTTATCCACCTGCGACATGGCCTCCGGGCCAAGCCGCCCCATTTTTTCTTTCAGCCTGTGCTTATCCAGGGTCCTGACCTGTTCCAGCAGGACAATGGAATCCCGGGACAGGCCCGTGTTTTCTGCCGAAAGCAGGATATGGGTGGGCAGGTTGGCCTTGGAACGCTGGCTGGTAATGGCCGCCGCAATCACCGTAGGGCTGAACCGGTTGCCCACATCGTTCTGCACAATCAGCACCGGCCGCACCCCGCCCTGCTCCGAGCCCACCACCGGGCTCAGGTCGGCATAATAAATATCGCCCCGATGAATCATCCGTTTTCACACTCCGCATCCTTTTTGTAGTGGGAACCCGATACTATTGTTGCCGCTTTGGCAAAGGTTTAAACATGCCCTTTGCCAAAAAATCCTGGCAAAAGAAAATCCATCGTGGTGGTTCGGGCCCCACTCCATAATATTAGGAAACGGTCAAAGGGGTGCCATCCGCCGCCTGGCTGTGGGAGGAAAACTGCGCCTCCAGCTGCCAGGTAGGGACTTCCAGAGACGCCGGCCTGCCGGCCTCGTCCGTCTCCAACACCAGCGCTTCCCCGCTGGATAAGGCCCCGTGCCACTGGCCCTCTTCCCAGGTAAGCTCCCCGTAAGCGGCGCTGTCCAAAGCGGAAAAGAGCCTTCCAAACAGGCTTTCTTCCATAACGCCCCCGTCCCGCTGGACGGAAATCCCTTCCATGGAGACCCAGCAGCTGTCTTGCTCCCTGCGGACCTCCCAGCCCGCCATGGCCTGGGGCGATTCCACGGAAAAAGAGGCGATGCCTTCCAGGGAGCGGCTGCACCGGCCCTCCACTTCCACACCGTTCATGGAGACCACACAGGCGCTGTTTTCCAAAATCATCTCCGGCTTCTGCGGAGACGGCTGGGGCCCGGCGCAGCCTGTCAGCAGTACAAGGGCAACAGCCGCTCCCCAGGCCCATTTTCCCCACCGTTTCTTCCCCTTCATTCTATCGCCCCCTCGCTCTCGGCCTCTCCCCTGTTTTTGGCGGGAGAGTTCCTCTTCCCTATGAGCCTATGCAGAAATCCCCAGCAGCATACCCCCAGACTAAGTCTGGATGTAAGCCGCGGGACAGCGGCATCAAGGAACAGGCTTTCTTCCCGCGTAAGCGGCCTTTCAGCGCAAGGCAGGGAGCCCTCATGGAGAGCGCCGTGTGCCAGTGGCAGACGCTTTTTACTCCCTCCGTCACGCTGACGCGTGCCATCCCCTCTTAGAAGGAACTCCCTCCGGCACTTCGTGCCACCTCCCTCATGGAGGGAGGCAATGGCCCCCTCTCTGAGGGGGCTGTCTCCGAAGGAGACTGGGGGAGTTCCTCTCTGGGGGGGCTGTCTCCGAAGGAGACTGGGGGAGTTCCTCTCTGAGGGGGGTGCGGCATGCCGGTGGCATGCGAATAGCACCACCCGAACCGGCAGGTGAGACTCTGTCAACGTCAGTTGACTGGGGGAGTAAGAAGCCCCCTTCCCGAAGGGGCCTAACGCTGCCCACTGCCCACTGACTACTGACCACTGTCCGCTTATCGGTCCCACTTGTCGCACAGGGAGGTAATCTGGTCGGCAAACCGGGCCAAATCCTTGTTGGCCCCGCCCTCGTTGTGGGCAATGACCTGGAGCAGCCGGCGGCCAGCGGCCACCAGCCGGGCATACACGGAAGAAGCCGCCCGGCGCTTCTGGCGGGAGGGCTTCTCGCTGGGTTCCAGACCCTCGCTGATGACCCGGTCCGTGAGCAAATCATAGGCCGCCAAATAATTCGGTACTATGGGCTGATACCCCATGGCCTGGAGGGTCGCCGCAAAGGAGGACGCCGCCTCCGCTTCCCCGTGGACGACAAACACCCGCCGGGGCTTGGGCGAAAAGGAGGTAATCCACCGGAGCAGGCCCGTGCGGTCCGCATGGGCGGACAGGGCCCGGAAATTGCAGATTCTGGCCATGACCACGATTTCCTCTCCAAACAGCTTGACGCTGGGCACGCCGTCAATGAGCCGCCGGCCCAGAGTGCCCGCCGCCTGATACCCCACAAAGAGGATGGTGCATTCCTTCCGCCAGAGGTTGTGCTTCAAATGGTGGCGGATGCGTCCAGCCTCACACATACCGCTGGAAGAAATAATGACCTTGGGCACCCCATCGGCGTTGAGGTTTTTGGATTCCTCCACGGTCTCGCACAACCGCAAATCCGGAAACCGGATGGGATTGTACCCGCTCTTGATAATTTCCACAGTCTCTTCATCGGCATAGCCTGTCAGGTCGCCGCTGTAAATATTGGTGGCCCGGGCGGAAAGGGGGCTGTCCACATACACCGGGAAGTCCGGGTGGTGGGCCACCAGCCCCTGCTCCTTGATTTCCCGGAGAAGATACAGCAGTTCCTGGGTACGGCCTACCGCAAAGCTGGGAATCACCACGTTTCCCCCCTGGCTCAGGGTATCGTCGATGACTTTGGCCAGCTCCACCCGGTAATCCTCCACTTTATCGTGCTCCCGGTTGCCGTAGGTGGATTCCATCACCACATAATCGGCCTCGGTCAGGTACTGCGGGTCCCGGATAATGGGCCGATGGGGGCTGCCGATATCCCCGGAAAACACCAGGGTCTTGGTCACGTCCCCCTCTGTCAGGCGCAGGGTCACGCTGGCGGAACCCAACAGATGCCCGGCGTCAGTCATGGTAAAGGAAATCCCCGGGGCCGGGGTCACCTCCTGCCCATAGACGCAGGGGGTCAGATAGGGCAGGGTATCCTCCGCATCCTGGACGGTATAAAGGGGCTCCGCTTCCGGCCGGCCGGCCCGGCGGCCCTTGCGGTTCTCCATCTCCGCGTCCATTTCCTGAATGCGGGCGCTGTCCAGAAGCATGATTTCCAGCAAATCGCAGGTGGCCCCGGTGGCGAAGATCCGGCCCCGGAATCCCTGGCGCACCAGCAGGGGCAGCCGTCCGCTGTGGTCAATGTGGGCATGGGTCACAATGACGAAGTCGATTTGGGAGGCCTTAAAGGGCAGTTCCCCGTTTCCGTCATCATCGCCGCCCTGCTGCATGCCGCAGTCAATGAGGAAAGTCTTGCCGCAGGCTTCCACACAGTGGCAGCTTCCCGTAACTTCCTTATCCGCTCCGTAAAAGTAGAGTTTCATGTGATACCATCCTTTCTGTAGAATCAAAGGATTCTACGCTAAACTATGCTATGGAATTGCAGTGGAAAACATATCAAAAACGGCTATGGGGCCGCCGCAAAAACGCCGGCGCCCTTCTATTCTTATTATACATGATTTCTCGCATAATTTGTGAAAAAATATAGCAAAAACTCCCGCTTTCAGGCAAAAAATTTTTCCGCTCCCTGTCCCGGGTATGACAGAAAAGGACACTCCCCCAGGGGTATACTGGAGACGCAGGCAAACACAGCCGGCAAAAGAGAAAGGGGGCGCCCATGACCCAGACCATTTACATAGACGTTCTGATTCTGGTAAACCTGCTGGTCAACTACTTCCTGCTGCTCACGGTGCGGGGATTCCTCCATGTGCCGGTCAAGCGGGGACGGGTGTTCCTGGGGGCTCTGGCCGGGGCGGCAGGCTCCCTGGTCATCTTCCTCCCCCAGCCCCACTGGAGCGCCGCCCTGTTTTTCCGGCTGGCCATTTCGGCGGTCATGGTGCTGGCCTGCTTCTTCCCGGTAAACCTGCGGATGTTCGGCAAGCTGCTGGGGCTGCTCTATCTGGCGAGCTTCGGATTTGCGGGGTTTATGCTGGCCTTGTGGGCCATGGGGCAATCCTCCGGCCTGTTGATGAACAACGGTATCCTCTATCTGCCGGTGTCCCCCATGCTGCTGCTGGTATTGGCGGCGGCGGCCTATCTGGTCATGAGCCTCATCCGCCGGATTACCGGCCCCCGGGAGCCCAAGAGCCGGTTCTGCACGGTGGTCATCCGGAATGGCGGGGCACAGGTGTCCCTGCGGGGGAAAATCGACACCGGCAGCACTTTAGCGGAGCCCTTTTCCCACCGGCCGGCACTGGTGGTGGAAAAATCTGCGGCCATGGCGGTGCTCCCCTCTTGCCTACAGGAAAAGGCCGGGCCGGAAAGCTGGGAGGACGGCGTGCGGATGATTCCCTATCACGGAGTTTCCGGGGAAGGGTATCTGCCGGGATTTGTGCCGGAAGGGATGACCGTCACCGCCGGGGAAGGCCCCGAACCCCTGGAAAACTGCTGGGTAGCCGTTTGTGGACAGAAGCTGGGCCGGGGGGAATTCCAGGTGCTGGTCCCACCGGCGGTATTCGATTGAAAGGAGGAGCTTTTACGTGGAAATGAATCTCTTTTATTGGTGGAGAAGATTAAAAGAGCAGATTCTGCAAAAACTCGCGGGGTTCAAGAGCGGAGAGGGCCTGTACTACATCAACGGGTCGGACACCCTGCCCCCTCCCCTGACCCACCAGGAGGAAACCGCCCTGATGGACGCCATCCGCCGGGGAGAAAACCCTTCCCGGGAGCCGCTGATTACCCACAACCTGCGGTTAGTGGTGTACATAGCCCGGAAATTTGAATCCCCCGGGGCCGGAGTGGAGGACCTGATCTCTATCGGGACCATCGGGCTTATCAAAGCGGTGAACACCTTCCGGCCGGAAAAGAACATCAAGCTGGCCACTTATGCGTCCCGATGCATTGAAAATGAAATCCTCATGTATCTGCGCAAAAGCTCCCAGCTCCGGAACGAGGTCTCCATTGACGACCCCTTGAACGTGGACTGGGACGGCAACGAGCTTTTGCTTTCGGACATTCTGGGCAGCGACCAGGACACGGTAAACCGTGGCGTGGAAAAGGAAGCGGAGGAGGCTTTGCTGCTGGAAGCGGTATCCCGGCTGGAACCCCGGGAGCAGACCATTATGGAGCTGCGTTTCGGCCTCCACGCCCAAAAGGAGCATACCCAAAAGGAGGTGGCCGACCGGCTGGGCATTTCCCAATCCTACATCTCCCGGCTGGAAAAGCGCATTATCCAACGCCTCCGTCACGACCTGGAACGGGCCGCGGGCTAACGGGCGGAGTAGCCTCCGCTGGCAATCCGCGCCGCAAAAAATCCTGCCCCAAGAGCCATTCCTTGGAGCAGGATTTTCATCTTTTCGGGAGATTCTATCATCATGTCAATCTTCGGGAGAATCAGATTTAGAAGAAAAGGGCAAAAGTTCCACTGGAGATTCTGATTCTGAAATATAGCGCTCTTCACACTCCTGTTGGGCTTTTATTAAAATTTCAACGGCCTGCTCTGTGGCGCGAAAAAGCGCATGATATAACGCCTGGTAATCTGCCATTGATATCACCTCTATTCTTATATTAGGACATATTGTCCAATATGTCAATAGGACAAATATTCCTACGCTATGATGGTTCTGGTGATGCATGATGAAACTGCGTATCCGCGACCTGCGGGAAGACCACGACCTGACACAAAAGGAGATTGCCGCTTATCTCCTCTGCGACCAATCCCTGTACTCCAAATACGAGCGTGGCGAGCGCCCCCTGCCCCTGGAAATGGCGGTGCGGCTGGCGCAATTTTACCAGACCAGCCTGGATTACCTGGTGGGCCTCACAGATAATCCCAAGCCCTATCGGTGACAGCTATGAAGATGGAATATACACGCATCCGCGCGCTGCGGGAGGATCACGACTTGACACAGGAAAAGGTTGGGCAGGCCATCAACGTCCCCCAGCGCACCTATGCCTATTATGAAAGCGGCCAGCGGATGATTCCGCCACAAGTGCTCTGCGCGCTGGCAAAATTTTATCATGTCAGTGTAGACTATCTCCTGGAATTAACCGATGACCCCGTACCCAAGTGGTAAAATCTCACGAGGAAGAAACTGCCTATCCGCTGCGGGACGCTCTGTGAGAAAATAATCTGTAGTCTCCAAGAAACCATCTATAAAATTGTATAGTTTTATCCTATACTACATATGAAATTTATGATATAATAAAGAAAGCAGAAACTTTGTCACGTTTTTGGAAAAGGAGGAGAGTCCCATGGGCTGTGCAGCATAAAATCCTGCTCCCAATTCCCCGGAAAAGGCCGCTTTCCGGCCTGTCGGGAACGAAAAGGAGATGCCCTGATGAAAACGAAACCTATTTCCCCTAAAACAATTTCCCCGGCCCTGTGGGGAGGCCTGGCCTGCCTGGTTCTGGCTCTGGTGTTGGAACTCCTCCCCACCGGCGTTGTGCTGATGTTCGCCGACGGCCCCGGCCAGCAGATTCCCCAGTCCTTCTCCTATTTTGACCTGACCCCGGTGGGATACGGCACCTGGTTCCCCATGCTCATCGGAGCGGCGACGGTGCTGGCCCTGATACTGGGACTGCTGTGCCTCTGGCAAAGAAACGCCCGGGGCCTGTTCACCGCGTGGCTGGCCTGTGTCGGTATCGGCGGAGCGCTGTCCCTACTGCACCTGCTTTTCAGCGCCCTGTTAACGGGTCAATTCTCCCCCACCATTCCGGAATGTGGAATTCTAATTCTGCTGCTGGCGGCCTGTTGGCTGGTATCCAAAGCCCGCTGGGCCATGGCTGCCCCCTTACAGCACTCTTAAAAAGGAGGAATTTTATGCGCAAGGTACTCCCCCTTCCCAAGGGCCTCCCTATGGAAGAGGCCGAGGGAAAGATTACCCGGATAGCCGGCCTCAACGACCTGCGGGTGTGGCGCATCAAACGGTATTATATCATGACGAAGGAGCATACAGAATCCCGATTTGAAGCGGATTTCTCCCCCTGGCTCACAGGATTCCTCCACAAAGGGGCTCATTCTAGAGTGTGCTTTCGCCTCAGCCAAACCGGCTTCGTAGGGTTCCACTGGCCGGGTCTGCTGATAGTAATACTGATGTTTGCGATGTTGGCTGCCAGCGCTTCCCGGTATCACGGCGTTCCCCTGTGGCTGGTGCTGGTGGTCACGGCGGTGATTCTGGGCGTCCTGGCCCTGCTCACCTATGGCTTCAGCTGCACCCAGGGCGGCGACCAGGTCCTCCACAATATGAATACCTTTCTTGAGGAGCTCCAGGAAGAGCTGGAAAATTACACCCCGGTGCAAGGCCGGCCGGAAACCGAATAGAAACCCAATAAGCCCCGCTTCCAGAAAAGAAGCGGGGCTCTCTTTTTAGAAAATCGATTCTTTTTACTGCCGGTCCTTCAAATCCACATAGGGCTGAAACCGGGTCAGGGAGCGGTAGGCCGGCCGGATAATGCGGCCGCCGGTGAACATCTCTTCCATCCGGTGAGCGCACCAGCCGCCGATGCGGGAAACCGCAAACAGGGGGGTGAACAAATCCTCCGGGATGCCCAGCATCTGATAAATCAAGCCGGAATAGAAGTCCACGTTGGCGGAAACCACCTTGCTGCTGCCTTTCACCCGGGCAAAAGCGTCCGGGGCCAGCTTTTCCACCAGCTGGAACAGATTGAACTCCCGCTCCATGCCCTTTTCCCTGGCCAGGTTCCCGGCCTTTTCCTTGAGGATGACGGCTCTCGGGTCGGAAAGGGTGTACACCGCGTGGCCAATACCGTAAATCAGGCCGGAGCCGTCCCCGGCCTCCTTGCGCAGGATCTTCTCCAAATAGGCTTCCACCTCGTCCTCGTTTTCCCAGTTCTGCACCTGCTCCATGATCTCGTGCATCATGGTCATGACCCGGTGGTTGGCGCCGCCGTGCTTGGGGCCTTTCAAAGAGCCGATAGACGCGGCAATGGTAGAATAGATGTCCGTCCCGGAAGAGGACAGCACCCGGCTGGTAAAGGTGGAGTTGTTACCGCCGCCGTGCTCCGCGTGAAGCATCAGGCACAGGTCCAGAAGCTTGGCCTCCTCATCGGTAAACTGCGTATCCGGCCGCAGGGCCCGGAGAATGGCTTCCGCCGTGTGGTGCTCCGGGCACAGGGGGTGGAAGTACATACTCTTCTTATCGTAGTAGCGCCGCTTTACCTGATAGGCATAGGTCATAATGGTGGGCAGCCGGGCAATGAGCTCCACAGACTGGCGCATATTGTTCTCCAAAGAGGGGTCATCGGGGGTGGGGTCGTAAGAGTACAGGGCCAGCACCGAACGGGCCAGCTTATTCATAATGTTGGCCGAAGGGGCCTTGATAATCATGTCCTCGGCAAAATAAGAAGGCAGTTCCCGGTTTTCATTGAGGGTGCGGTTGAACCGCTCCAACTGCTCTTTGCTGGGCAGCTTTCCGAAAAGGAGCAGCCACTCCACTTCCTCAAAGCCAAACCGGTTATCCCGGGCACAGCCTTCCACCAGCTCCCGCAAATCGATCCCCCGGTAAATCAGCCGGCCTTCATCCGGCGTCTTTTCCTCATCCTCAATAATATAGCCGTGGACGTTGCTGATATTGGTCAGGCCCGCCACTACGCCGGTGCCATCCGGGTTGCGCAGGCCGCGCTTCACCTGGTATTTGTCGAAAAGTTCCGCCGGGATGCGGTTATGGGCCCGGTATTCCTCGCATAAGCTTTCCAGTGAGGAGATGCGCTTCCCCTCTTCGGTCTCTTGATTCATATCCCTGCTCCTCTCTCTTTTTCGCAATTCTTGTTTCCTATATGTTTCATTGTATCCTGCTCATGGGGCAAAGTCAAGAGAAGCAGGCCTCTTTCTGCAGCAGAAATGAATTTTCTTTGGAATCATCCTGCATAACCCCGGCGATTTTTCCAAAATCTCCAGTGACATCCCTTTTGTTATGAATAAACCAAAAAGAAATCCTGCTAACACAAAAGGAGGACGTGAGCCTATGGCAGCCAAAAGGAAACGGGCCTTTATTGGCCTTCTCGTGATTTTCTACTTAATAGCGGCGCTGCTGCCTCTGTTGGCCTTCTGCTCGGCCCGGGAGGAACCGGAGGAGGCCGCACCGGAAACTTCCCAGCAAAGCCCTGCCGGCTCCGCCGTGGAACAGACGGGAATTTTCCGTATTGAAGATGCTGATGGGGAGATTCTGGAAGTGGAAGATTCGGAGTTTGTCAAGGGGGGCATTGCGGCGGAGGTGCCTCCCTCCTGGGAGCCGGAAGCCCTGAAAGCCCAAGGGGTGGCCCTCTACACCTACTACAGCCGTTTGCGGGAACAAAACCGTGCCAAGGGCGGCGACGGCGCGGATTTCACCTGTAACACAGAGAAGGCTCTGGTCTATCTGCCCCAGGAGGCCCGGAAGGAACGCTGGGGGGAGAACTATGAAACCTGGGAAGCGGCCCTGGAAGAAACGGAAAAGAACATCCGGGGCCAGACCCTGCAGCAGGACGGGGCCCTGTTGTGCTCCACTTACTTCGCCATTTCCTCGGGCAGCACCGATGCGGCCCAGGACGTATGGGGCGGGGATTACAGCTATTTGCAGCCGGCGGCCAGCCCGGGGGACGTGTTTGCAGAGGGGTACCTTTCCCAAAAGTCCATGACGGAGGCGGCGGTGAAAGAGGCCCTCTTAACCGCCTTTCCCAACGCCCAGCTGGGGGACGAGCCGGAGGGCTGGATCACAGAAGTGGAGCGCACCGGCAGCGGCACCATCCGAAAAGCCCGGGCCGGCGGGGAGGAAGCTACCGGCACCCAGCTGCGCAACGCTTTTGGCCTGCGCTCGGCCAATTTTACCTGGAAGCGCCAGGACGGGAAATTCATTTTTACCGTCAAGGGCTGGGGGCACAACGTGGGCATGAGTCAAAACGGCGCCCAGTACATGGCCAAAAACGGCGCCAGCTATCAGGAAATCCTGGCCTGGTATTACCCCGGGAGCCAGCTGGTGTAGGGGCAAGTTGAGTCTCCCCTGCCGGTTCGGGCGCTGCCTGCCGATGATAACAATTAGGCCCCCTCACTGAGGGCGCCGTGTGCCAGTGGCACACAATCAAGGCGCCGACCGAGCCGGCAGGCGAGAAGGCTGTCAACGTTAGTTGACTGGGGGAGTTTTACGTGAGCGGTTTGCTTTTTACTCCCTCCGTCTCCTTCGGAGCCACCTCCCTCCGTGAGGGAGGCGCTTTCCACCGAAGAAAACGCCATCAAACAACGAGAACGGGAGGATGGTATCCTCCCCTGCAACGCACCGGGGCACCTACGCGTGGTATTGGGCTGTTGCCCCATCTCGCCTTAAGCGCGGATTGCCAGCGGAGGCACTCCGCCGGGAAGACGGTATCTTCCCCCACAAAAACAGCCGCCCGGATGACGGCCATCCGAGCGGCTTATGGGAGCAAACCCCGCATCCGCGGGAACTTGTACTCGATAGAAATTTTAAAGTATGGGATTACAGGTTGGAATAGCCTTCGAGGAATTCATCCACATCCCGGGCGCAGTCCCGGCCCTCGGCAATGGCCCACACCACCAAAGACTGCCCCCGGTGCATATCCCCGGCGGCGAACACCCCGGGAGTGCCGGTGGCGTAGCTGTCCTTCTGGGTGGTTACGGTGTTCCGGGGAGAGAGCTCCAACCCCATGGACTGGGGCAGCTGGGTCCGGCAGCCGGTAAAGCCTGCGGCGATGAGGAGGAGCTGGCAGGGCAACGTTTCCTCGCTGCCGGGCGCCGGCGCGTATTTCCCCGTCTCGTCATAGGCCATCTTGACGGTCTCCACAGCGGTGATCTCCCCGTCCTCCCCGGTAAACACCCGGTTGACAGTGGTGCTGTAGCGCCGGGGGTCGCCGCCGAACACGGCGGCGGCTTCCTGCTGGCCGTAGTCGGTCTTTTTCACCCGGGGATACTCGGGCCAGGGATTGTCGGCGGCCCGCTCCTCCGGGGGCTGGGGCATGAGCTCCAGCTGCACCACAGAGCGGCAGCCTTCCCGAATCACCGTGCCCACGCAGTCGTTGCCGGTGTCGCCGCCGCCCACTACGATGACGTCCTTGTCCTTGGCGCTGACGGCCTTGCCGTCGGCAAGCCGGGAATCCAGATAGCTCTTGGTGGTCCGGCTCAGGAAGTCCACGGCGAAGTACACCCCGCCGGCCCCCTCCCGGCCCTGGGCGGCCAGGTCCCGGGGCTGCTCGGCCCCGCAGCACAGCACCACCGCGTCGAACTGCTCCTGCAGCTCCTGGGGGGTCACGTCCTTCCCCACTTCCACGCCGGTGCGGAACGCTACGCCCTCGTCCTCCATAAGGCGGATGCGGCGCAGGACGATTTCCTTGTCCAGCTTCATGTTGGGGATGCCGTACATGAGCAGCCCGCCGGGGCGGTCGCTCTTCTCAAAAACCGTCACCGAGTGGCCCCGGCGGTTGAGGCGGTCGGCGCAGGCCAGGCCCGCAGGCCCGGAGCCCACCACCGCCACCTGCTTGCCGGTGCGCACAGCCGGGGGGCGGGGCTTCATAAAGCCCTTGGCAAAGCCCTCTTCAATGATGGAGAGCTCGTTGTCCCGGATGGTCACCGGCTCGCCCCCCACGCCGCAGAGGCAGGCCACCTCGCACAGGGCGGGGCATACCCGGCCGGTAAATTCGGGGAAGCTGTTGGTTTTCAGCAGCCGGGAAAGGGCGTGCCAGGTGTTGCCCCGGAACACCTCGTCGTTCCACTCGGGAATCAGGTTGTGCAGGGGGCAGCCGGTGGCCATGCCGTGGAGCATCATGCCGGACTGGCAGAAGGGCACGCCGCAGTTCATGCACCGGGCCCCCTGCTCCCGGCGCTGGGTTTCGGGCAGACGGCTGTGAAATTCTCCAAAATCTTCAATCCGCTCCAGGGGCAGCCGCTCCGGCTCCCCCTGGCGGGTATATTCTAAAAATCCAGTTGGTTTTCCCATGGTAATCCTCCTTATCCCCTGGTGTTCTGATAAAACGCCTCAATTTCCGCGTCCTGCCGGGCCATGCCCCGTTTTTCCAGAGAGGCGATGGCATCCAGCATCCGGCGGTAATCGTTGGGCATAATCTTCTTGAACTGGGGCACATACTCGTCAAAGTCCCCCAGAATCCTCTGGGCCAGAGGCGAGTGGGTGGCCTCATAGTGCTCCTGGATCAGCCGCTTCAGCTCTTCGATGTCGTGGCGTTCCGTCAGGAGCTCGATGGATACCATTTCCTTGTTGACCCGGCGATAGAGGTCGTGGCTGCTGTCCAGCACATAGGCCACGCCGCCGCTCATGCCTGCGGCGAAGTTCTTGCCTGTGGGGCCCAGCACCACCGCTACGCCGCCGGTCATATATTCACAGCCGTGGTCCCCCACGCCCTCCACCACGGCCTGGGCGCCGGAGTTGCGCACGCAGAACCGCTCGCCGGCAACGCCGTTGATAAAGGCCTTGCCGCTGGTGGCGCCGTACAGGGCCACGTTGCCGATAATGATGTTCTTTTCCGCCTGGAAGGGGCTGCCCTTGGGGGGATACACCGCCAGCTTGCCCCCGGACAGGCCCTTGCCAAAGTAGTCGTTGCTGTCGCCGCAGAGGGCCAATGTGACGCCCTTGGGCAGGAACGCGCCAAAGGACTGGCCGCCGCCGCCGCGGCAGAGGATGCGGAAGGTGTCCTCTGCCAGGGTGCTGCCAAAGCGCCGGGTCACCTCCGAACCAAAGCGGGTACCCACGGTGCGGTCGGTGCTGGAAACTGCCAGCTCCACCTGGCCGGGCTTGCCGTTTTTCAGGTTCTTCTGAAAGGCGGGGAGAATGACCCGCTCGTCCACGGTCTTTTCCAGGGCAAAGTCATAGGCGTCCTGGGGCTGATAGTGGCAGGTGCCCTGATAGGGCCGGGCCAGGATGCCCGAGAGGTCCACCAAAGCCCCTCTGGGCGCGGCGGAGTCCACCCGCTGCCGGAGCAAATCCGTGCGGCCCACCAGCTCGTCTACGGTGGCGACGCCCAGCTTGGCCATGATTTCCCGCATTTCCTCGGCGATAAAGAGCATGAAGTTCATCACATACTCGGGCTTGCCGCAGAAGCGCTTCCGCAGCTCCGGGTTCTGGGTGGCCACGCCGAAGGGGCAGGTGTCCAGGTTGCACACCCGCATCATCATGCAGCCCATGGCCACCAGGGGCGCTGTGGCAAATCCGAATTCCTCGGCTCCCAGCATACAGGCAATGGCCACATCCCGGCCGCTCATGAGCTTGCCGTCGGTCTCAATGCGCACCCGGGAGCGCAGGCCGTTGCGCATCAGGGTCTGGTGGGCTTCGGAGAGCCCCAGCTCCCAGGGCATGCCGGCGTTGTGGATGGAGTTCCGGGGGGCTGCGCCGGTGCCGCCGTCATAGCCGGAGATAAGCACCACGCTGGCGCCGGCCTTGGCCACGCCGGCGGCAATGGTGCCCACCCCGGCCTCGGAAACCAGCTTCACGGAGATGTCCGCCCGGCAGTTGGCGTTTTTCAAATCGTAGATGAGCTGGGCCAGATCCTCAATGGAGTAGATGTCGTGGTGGGGCGGCGGGGAAATCAGGGACACGCCGGGAGTGGAGTACCGGGTCTTGGCGATCCAGGGGTAGACCTTCTTCCCGGGCAGGTGGCCGCCCTCGCCGGGCTTGGCGCCCTGGGCCATTTTAATCTGGATCTCCCGGGCGGAGTTCAGGTATTCGCTGGTAACGCCGAAGCGGCCGGAGGCCACCTGCTTAATGGCGCTGCAGTATTCCTTGGACTGGAGGCGCTCCGGCAGCTCGCCGCCCTCGCCGGAGTTGGACTTGCCCCCCAGGCGGTTCATGGCGGCGGCCAGACACTTGTGGGCCTCCTCGGAAATGGAGCCGTAGGACATGGCCCCGGTCTTAAAGCGCTTGACAATGCTGGACGCTGGCTCCACCTGGTCCAGGGGGATGCCGCCGTTTTCGTCAAAGACAAAGTCCAACAGGCCCCGCAGGGTGTGGGGGCGGGTCTCGTCGTCCACCATGTGGGTGTATTCCCGGAACTTCTCATAGCTGCCGGTGCGCACCGCCTGCTGGAGGGTCACAATAACCTCGGGGGAATACAGGTGGTCGTCCTTGTCCCGGCCGCTGCGCAGGTTGTAGCTGCCGGAGGAATCCAGGGTGGTGTCGGCCTCCAGGCCCAGGGGGTCAAAGGCCTTGCAGTGGCGGGCATGGATGTCCTGGTCGATTTCTTCCAGGCCGATGCCCTCCACCTGGCTGACAGTGTTGGTGAAGTACTCGTCGATGACGGACTTCTTAATGCCCACCGCCTCGAAAATCTGGGCGGACTGGTAGGACTGGAGGGTGGAGATGCCCATTTTCGAGGCGATTTTCACCACGCCGCTGAGAATGGCCCGGTTGTAGTCCTCAATGGCCACATAGGGGTCCTTGTCCAGCATCTGGTTCTCAATGAGCTCGCCGATGGCCTCGTGGGCCAGATAGGGGTTTACGGCAATGGCGCCATAGCCCAGAAGGGTGGCGAAGTGGTGGACGTCCCGGGGCTCGCCGCTTTCCAGGATCATGGAAACTGCGGTGCGCTTCTTGGTGCGGATCAGGTGCTGCTCCACAGCGGACACCGCCAGCAGGGACGGGATGGCCACATGGTTTTCGTCCACCCCACGGTCGGAGAGGACGATGATATTGGCGCCTTTTTTATAAGCCTTATCCACCTGGACAAAGAGCCGGTTCAGAGCCTTTTTCACCGGCGTGTTGCTGTAGTAGAGGAGGGACACCACGGCGGTTTTCAGGCCGGGCTGGTCCAGGGCCTTGATTTTCAGCATATCCACGCTGGTAAGGATGGGGTTGCTGATTTGCAGCACATGGCAGTTTTCGGCGCTGTCCACCAGGAGGTTGCCGTCGGAGCCGGCATACACGGTGGTGCTGGTGACCACCTTTTCCCGGATAGCGTCGATGGGCGGGTTGGTCACCTGGGCAAAGCTCTGCTTAAAGTAGTTGAACAGGGGCTGGTGCTTGTCGGAGAGCACCGCCAGGGGGATGTCGATCCCCATAGCCGCCGTCTGCTCGCTGCCGGTGCGGGCCATGGGCAGGATGGCGGTCTTGATGTCCTCATAGGTATAGCCGAAGGCCTTGTAGAGCTTATCCCGGAGCTGCTGGGAATGGGTCTCCACCCGGTGGTTGGGGGCTTTCAGGTCCCCCAGGCGCACCACGTTCCGGTCCAGCCACTCGCCATAGGGATGGCGGCGGGCGTAATAGGATTTCAGCTCCTCATCGGGGATGACCTTCCCCTGGGCCATATCCACCACCAGCATTTTGCCGGGCTCCAGCCGGGATTTCTGCACGATTTCCTCCGGGGAAAATTCCAGCACGCCCACTTCCGAGGAGAGGACCAGCATATCGTCGCTGGTAATGTAGTACCGGGAGGGGCGCAGGCCGTTGCGGTCCAGGGTAGCGCCCACAATGTCGCCGTCGGAGAAGAGGATGGAGGCCGGGCCGTCCCAGGGCTCCATCATGGTGGCGTAATAGCGGTACAGGTCCTTCTTTTCCCGGCTGATATTCTCCTCGCTCTCCCAGGGCTCGGGAATGGCGATCATCATGGCCAGGGGCAAATCCATGCCGTTCATCACCAGGAATTCAATGGTGTTGTCCAAAATCGCGGAGTCGGAGCCGCTCTCGTCGGCCACCGGCAGGATCTTGTCCATATCCCCCTGAAGATAGGGGGATTCCATGGTTTCCTCCCGGGCCATCATCCGGTCCACGTTGCCCCGGATGGTATTGATTTCCCCGTTGTGGAGGAGGAAGCGGTTGGGGTGGGCCCGCTCCCAGCTGGGGGTGGTGTTGGTGGAGAACCGGGAGTGGACCAACGCCATGGCAGAGGTAAAGCCCTCATCCTGGAGGTCCGGGTAGAAGGCCCGCAGCTGGTTCACCAGGAACATCCCCTTATAGACAATGGTCCGGCTGGACAGGGAGGCCACATAGGTGTCGTTGCCGCTCTGCTCAAAGGTGCGGCGCACCACATACAGCCGCCGGTCAAAGTCCAGGCCTTTGGCCAGATTCTGGGGCTTGGGGATAAAGCACTGGTAAATTTCCGGCATACAGTCCCGGGCCCGCTGGCCCAGGATCTCCTCCCGGACCGGGACCTTCCGCCAGAAGGCCACGGGCAGGCCCTCTTTTTCCGCGATGACTTCCAGGAGCTTCTGGGCCTGGGTGCGCTGGAGGCGGTCCTGGGGGAAGAAGAACATCCCCACGCCGTACTCCCGCTCCCCGGGCAGCTCCCTGCCCATTTCCCCAGCGGCCTTCACAAAAAACTGGTGGGGAATCTGGGACATAATGCCCACGCCGTCGCCCACCTGGCCGGTGGCGTCCTTGCCGGCCCGGTGCTCCAGCTTTTCCACGATTTTCAGCGCGTCATCTACCACGCGGCGGCTCTTTTCCCCTTTGATGCTCACCACCGCGCCGATGCCGCAGGCGTCATGTTCAAAGGATGGCCGGTAAAGGCCCTGTTGTCTCTGTTCCATTCTGGTTCCTCCAAATCCTATTGATTTTTGCCATAGAGGTTTTTTCGTTGCTCCCAACTTTGATATAAAAGCATATAAAAATATAAGGGGGTTGTTTGATGTCTCTCTATTCGGGCGTTGGGCGGCTGGGTAAAGGCGGGCGGACAATGATTTGATGCATCTTCCTCCGCGAGAAATAAGGTCATCGTTTTACACTAATCCCCAAATGCAGATTACATCCCGGCTTATTCCGCGACATCCCAGGTTGTTTTTAAATGATAGCCCTCCCGCGGATTGGCACCGGGTACTACCCGGTTATTTGCCGCTGTCGCCGTAGTTGGAGAGGACGCGGGCGGAGGGGTCGTCCACGTTGCAGCCCTCCCAGTCCCGGTTGGGCATCCAGAACCCAGGAATCATCTGGGCCTGGCCGGGATAATATTCCTCAAACAGCTCCCGGTACAGGAGGGATTCCTTGGTAAAGGGGCGGGCGTAGTCGTACTTCCGGCACTTCTCCTGGAATTCCTCGTCGGTATACCGGCTCTCGGCGTACTCCTTCAGGTCGTCCACCATGGAGTGGCCCACCGCGTCGGAAAACGCCGCCTTCTCCCGCATAAGGATGGATTCCGGCAGGTAGTCCCCCCGGAAAGCCCGGCGCAGGAGGTATTTGCCCTTGCCATAAGTATTCACTTTCCTGGCCGGGTCAATACCCATGACGTACTCCACAAAGTCCAAATCCCCAAAGGGCACCCGGGCTTCCAGGGAGTTCACGGAAATGCACCGGTCGGCCCGGAGCACGTCGTAGCAGTGGAGCTCCCGCACCCGCTTTTCCGATTCTTCCTGGAAGGCCTGGGGCGTGGGGGCGAAGTCCGTGTACTTGTAGCCGAAGAGCTCGTCGGAAATCTCCCCGGTGAGGAGCACCCGGATGTCCGTGTCCTCGTGAATGGCCTTGCACACCAGATACATGCCGATGCTGGCCCGGATGGTGGTGATGTCGTAGGTGCCCAGCAGGGCCACCACCCGGGGCAGGGCCTGGAGCACGTCCTCCCGGGTGATCATCACCTCGTGGTGGTTGGCCCCGATAAATTCCGCCGCTTCCCGGGCGTATTTCAGGTCGATGGCGTCCACGTCCATGCCGATGGCAAAGGTCTCAATGGGTTTTTTCAGGAGCTTGGCCGCCACGGCGCACACCAGGGAGGAATCCAGGCCGCCGCTGAGGAGGAACCCCAGGGGCACGTCGGAATCCAGCCGCTTGGCAATGCCGGCAGTGAGCTTTTCCCGGATGTTCCGGCAGATGGTGTCCAGGCTGTCGTAACACACCTTTTTCACCTGGGTCACGTCCCGGTAGCAGACGAACTTCTCCCCGTCGTAGTAGTGCCCCGGCGGGAAGGGGACGACCTTCTGGCACAGGCCCACCAGGTTCTTGGCCTCGCTGGCAAAGAGCATCTCCCCTCTGTCATTTTTCCCGTAGAACAGGGGCCGGATGCCGATGGGGTCCCGGGCGGCGATGAACTTGCCGGTCTGGCCGTCATAGAGGACCATGGCAAATTCCGCGTCCAGCTTTGCAAACATCTCAAAACCGTATTCCCGGTACAGGGGCAGCAGGATTTCGCAGTCGGAGCCGCTCTGGAAGGTGTAGCCCTTCTCCTCCAGCTCCTTTTTCATGGGCCGGAACCCGTAGATTTCCCCGTTGCACACCAGGAAATCCCCGTCCCGGCCAAAGGGCTGCATCCCTTCCGGCTGGGGGCCCATAATGGCCAGCCGGTGAAATGCCAGCAACCCCTTCCCCGTGTCGATAATCCGGGAATCGTCCGGCCCCCGGGAACGGGTCCGCGCAAAGCCCTCCCGGAATTTTTCCAGCGGCATCCCTTGGCCGCAATATCCCATAATGGAGCACATAAGTTCAAACACCAACCTTCTCAATTCCTATTCCATGTTCTGTACTCTCCCGCGCCCCCCTCCCAAAGGGACGCTGATGCCGAAAAGCCGTCTGGGTTCTGGCCCAAACGGCTTACGGCTATGAAAAAAGCCCGAGGGGGAGCCCCGAAGGGCTTGGGCTTTCGCCCGTGCCGCTCTCAGCGCACGCCGAAGAGCAGGTCGCCATAGGTGGGGTAGGGGTAGTACTTCCGGTCCAGGGACGTCTCAATCTCGTCTGCGGTAATGCGCAGCTGGGTCATGGCGTCAAAGACCTTCCCCCGGTAATACTTGGCCCGCTCCAGCTCGTCACAGTGCATGGGCACCAGTTCCAGCAGGACGTCCTCCAAGGCCTGGGTTTGGCGGTACATGGTCCCCACCAAAGAAGAAATCTTCTGAATCTGGGCCTCTTCATAGCTGCAATCCGCACCGGGGGCAGCGGCCTTCTTGGCGTTCACCGTCTCGCTGAGCTTGCCGGTAAAGGCGGAGAAAGCGGGAAGCAAATCCCGGCGGGCCATATCCAGCATGGTCACGGCCTCAATATTCAAAATCTTGCTGTAGTTGTCCAGAATAATCTCATACCGGGCCCGAATCTCCGTTTCGGTAAACACCCTGTGCTGGGCAAAGAGCTTTACGTTCTTTTCTGCCAGGAAATAGGGCAGGCAGTCCGGGGTCGTCCGCAGGTTTAAGAGGCCCCGGCGCTGGGCCTCCTCCACCCAGGCGTCGTCATAGCCGTTGCCATTGAAAATAATGCGCTTGTGGTTGTGGATGGTTTCCTGGATCAGGCCATGGAGGGCCGCGTTAAAGTCCCCGGCATTTTCCAGCATATCGGCATACTGGCGCAGGCTTTCCGCCACGGCGGTATTCAGGACGATGTTAGCGCCGGAAATGGAATCGTTGGAGCCCAGCATCCGGAACTCAAACTTATTGCCGGTGAAGGCAAAGGGAGAGGTGCGGTTGCGGTCGGTGGTGTCCTTGGGGAACCGGGGCAGGATATGCACCCCCACCTTCCAGAGCTCCTTTTCCCGGGAACCGTATTCCTCGCCCTTTTCAATGGAATCCAGGATAGCGGTGAGCTCGTCCCCCAGGAACATGGACACAATGGCCGGCGGGGCTTCGTTGGCGCCCAAGCGGTGGTCGTTGCCGGCAGAGGCCACGGAAATCCGCAGCAAATCCTGATAGTCGTCCACAGCCTGGATGACGGCGCAGAGGAACAGCAGGAACTGGGCGTTCTCGTGAGGCGTGTCGCCGGGGTCCAGGAGGTTCTTGCCGGTGTTGGTGGAGATGGACCAGTTGTTGTGCTTGCCGGAGCCGTTGACGCCGGCAAAGGGCTTCTCGTGGAGCAGGCACACCAGGCCGTGCTTCTTGGCGATGCGCTGCATCAGCTCCATGGTCAGCTGGTTGTGGTCGGTGGCAATGTTGGTGGTGGTAAAGATGGGAGCCAGCTCGTGCTGGGCCGGAGCCACCTCATTGTGCTCGGTCTTGGCCAGGACGCCCAGCTCCCAAAGCTCCTGGTTCAAATCCTCCATGAACTCCGCTACCCGGGTCTTGATGGTGCCGAAGTAGTGGTCGTCCAGCTCCTGGCCCTTGGGGGATTTGGCACCGAAAAGGGTGCGGCCGGTATAAATCAGGTCGGGGCGCTTGTCGAACATTTCCTTTTCCACCAGGAAATATTCCTGCTCCGGGCCCACGGTGGTCTTGACGGAAGTGACGTCCTCGTCGCCGAAGAGGCGGAGCACCCGCATGGCCTGGCGGTTAATGGCCTCCATGGAGCGGAGCAGAGGGGTCTTTTTATCCAGGGCCTCGCCGCCGTAGGAGCAGAAGGCCGTGGGGATGCAAAGGGTCTTGCCCTTAATAAAGGCGTAGGAGGTGGGGTCCCAGGCGGTGTATCCCCGGGCCTCAAAGGTGGCCCGCAGGCCGCCGGAGGGGAAAGAGGAAGCGTCAGGCTCGCCCTGAATCAGCTCCTTGCCGGAGAATTCCATAATCACCCGGCCGTCATCGGTAGGGGCGATAAAGCTGTCGTGCTTCTCGGCGGTAATGCCGGTCATGGGCTGGAACCAGTGGGTAAAATGGGTAGCGCCCTTTTCAATGGCCCAGTCCTTCATGGCGTTGGCCACTACATTGGCCACGGCGTTGTCCAGATGTTTGCCTAATTTAATGGTGCGCTGGAGCTGCTTATAGGTCTCCTTGGGCAGCCGCTCCCGCATGACGGAATCACTGAAAACGTTGGAGCCGAAGATTCTTGTGACCTCATTCATGTTCATAACCTCTTTTCGCAGAATCAAATGGAAAAAGCGGCAAAGACGCTGTAGAAACCTTTCTACGACGTCTTTGCCGCTTTTTGGCCCGCACAGGGGTTTGCCGCGCCGGATTTCCCGGCTTATGAAAAAAAGAAACGGCAATTTGAGTACAGAACTACTTGTCTGCGACTCCATTGCCGTTTCAACGCAATTTATTATAGCCAGCCCCTTTGGGTTTGTCAAGGGGTTTTTGCAAGATTTTTTCTCTAATCCTGCAAAAATCTAATTTTCCCCCTTCAGCGCCCTTGACAAACCGGCGGCCGGACCGTACAATATAATCAGAAAGCAAAGAACGGGCAACGGCGCTCATGACGGTATCGGAATCGGCTTTCCGACGCCGCCGGTGAGCGCCGTTTTCTAAAAATAAGGGGCGCGGCCCCCGGGAAAGGAAGGAACGCAATGTATTCCTACGATGAAGTGATGACCTACTGCCAGGAGGAGGATGTAAAGTTTATCCGGCTGGCCTTCTGCGACCTGACTGGGCGTCAGAAAAATATCGCCATCATGCCGGAAGAGCTGGGCCGGGCCTTCCGCTACGGCATCTCCTTCGACGCCTCGGCCATTCCGGGCTTTGGCGACGAAGTGCGCTCCGACCTGTTCCTGTTCCCGGACCCCTCCACCCTATCGGTGCTGCCCTGGCGGTCTGCCCAGGGCCAAGTGGTGCGGATGTTCTGCGATATCCGCCGGCCCGACGGTTCCCCCTTTGAGCGGGACAGCCGCCGCCTCTTGAAAAAGGCCGTGGAGGCGGCCAAGGAAATGGGCATTACCTGCTATTTTGGCGCGGAATTTGAGTTTTATCTTTTCCGCACCGGGGAAAACGGCGAGGCCACCCGCATCCCCTATGACAACGCCGGTTATATGGACATCGCCCCCGAGGATAAAGGGGAAAACGTCCGCCGGGAAATCTGCCTGACCCTGGTGGACATGGGCATCCGGCCGGAAGGCTCCCACCACGAGGAGGGGCCAGGCCAAAACGAGATCGATTTCCGGTACAGCGACGCCCTCACCGCCGCGGACAACGCCGTCACCTTCCAGGCCGTAGTCAAGACCATCGCCATGCAGAACGGCCTGAGCGCCTGCTTCTCCCCCAAGCCCCTGCCGGACCAGAGCGGCAATGGCCTGCACATCAATATGTCCCTCCAGGGGGCCAGAGACCAGCGCCAGCGGGACGCCTTTATGGCGGGGATCCTCCGGCACGTCCGGGAAATCACCGCTTTTCTCAACCCCACCGAGGAATCCTATCTGCGCCTGGGGGAAAAGAAGGCCCCCCGCTATGTGACCTGGTCCCCGGAAAACCGCTCCCAGCTCATCCGCATCCCCGCCGCCCGGGGGGACGCCGTGCGCTTTGAGCTGCGCTCCCCGGACCCGGGCGCCAATCCCTATATCGCCTATGCCCTGCTGATTTACGCCGGCCTGGAAGGCATCCGCACGGAATCTTCCCTGTGCCCCCCGGTAAACGTGAACCTGTTCACCGCCGGCCCGGAGGTCACGGATTCCCTGGAAGCGCTGCCCGCCAGCCTGCCGGAGGCCCTGGAATTGGCCCGCCGCAGCCCCCTGATTGCCCGGTATATGCCGGAAATTTTGTAAAACCCGGGGCCTGCCCCAAATCCACACAGACAGGAGGGAGCCGATGTGACAAATCAGAAGAATACCCAGAGCGTGCTGGTGGTAGCTTCCGGGCAAAAATCCGGCGGCTTTTTGCAGGAGATGCTGCCTCCCAGCAAATTCTCCCCTGTCTTGACGGCCCGGGATGTGGGAAGCGCCCAGCGGATGCTGATAGAGCGGGACGTGGATCTGGTGCTCATCAACACCCCCCTGCCCGATGATTTCGGGGTACAGCTGGCCGTGGAAGCCAGCGAAAAGTACAACTGCGGCGTATTGGTGTTTGTCAAGGCGGAGCTTCTGGAAGCCGTGGAGCAGAAAGTGGAGGAGTACGGCATTTTGACCCTGCCCCGGCCTACCAGCCGCCAGATCGTATACCAGACCCTGCACCTGCTGGCCGCTTCCCGGCGGAAAATCCGGGCTTTAGAGGAAAAGACCTCTTCCCTGCAAAACAAAATGGAGGAAATCCGCCTGGTGAACCGGGCCAAGCTCCTGCTGGTGGAATGTCTGAAAATGAGCGAGTCTGAGGCCCACCGCTACATCGAAAAGACCGCCATGGACCGCTGCGTCCGGCGGCGGGAGATCGCGGAAAATATTATCCGCACCTATGGAAGCTGAATGAGGCCCCATCAGCGGCTATCATCAAGAAAAAGCCCCGGAAAATCCGGGGCTTTTTTCGCTGAAACTCTATTTTCTCTATTCTTCTTTGGGGCGGCCTGCTCCGCGTGGGAATGGCTGCTGTTTGCTCACGCCTTAAATGCGGCTGGGAGCCGTACACTGCCAGGGCACAAACTTTCACAAAGCCCACCCCGCGACCACACAGGCAAACTGCAAAGAGGATTCCCCTGTTTCGCGTGAGGATAACGACCCTATCTCTGCGCGCTTCCCCGCGACTTGGCGCCGCATACTGTCAGGGCACAAACTTTCACAAAGCCCGCCCCGCGACCACACAGGCAAACTGCAAAGAGGATTCCCTGTTTCGCGTGGGGATAACGACCCTATCTCTGCGC
>CAJFVO010000010.1 GCA_904420555.1 Candidatus Heritagella intestinalis
AAAAACCGCGCGGAAAGCCTGAAAACGGCTACTCCACGCGGTTTTTCGTGGTGAACCATCGGGGATTCGAACCCCGGACACCCTGATTAAAAGTCAGGTGCTCTACCGACTGAGCTAATGATTCAAACCAGCTGTCTCAAGAACAGCTTTCATATTATATCAGGGGATTTCTCTTTTGTCAAGGGAAAAATCAAGTTTTCCTGGGATTTCGTCCCCGCACCGTGCCAAATCCAATGGAGTTCCCGGATTTTTCCGAAAGATTGCGGGAAAAGAAAAGTTTCCGCCGGACTTTTCAGAACCGGGGAACTATGGTAAAATAAAGAATCAAGAGTGCTGCCGGAAGAATCTCGCGCTGGCAGCAAGGCTTTCCCAAAAGCCAGTGGTTGCAAGACAGAGGAAAAAGGAAGGATGCCCATGATCTATATATCAGACTGCCACACGCACACCCACTGTTCCCCGGATGCATCGGATTCGGTTTCGATGATGTGTCAGGCGGCGAAAAGCGCTGATTTGTATGCCATCACCATTACGGATCACTGCGAGTGCAATCTGTATTGGCAAGACGGTTATGACCAGACCATTCGCCAGTCCTATCTGGAAACCCGGCAGGCCGCTATTGCCTATACCGGAAAGCTGCGTGTCCTGGCCGGTATTGAGCTGGGGCAGCCCATGCAGGATTTGGCGGCGGCAGAAGATGCTCTCTCTATGGGAGAACTGGATTTCGTCTTGGGCTCTCTCCACAATATTCGCGGACGTCCGGATTTCTATGAGCTGGATTACCGCACGGAATCGGTAGAGGACCTGTTCAATGCCTATCTGGATGAATTGATGGAAATGGTGGAATGGGGAAAGTTTGATTCCCTGGCCCATCTGACCTATCCTTTGCGCTATATTGTCGGAGAGGCGGGCATCCCGCTGGATTTTGTCCGTTTTGACAGGAAGATGGAGGCGATTCTGCGCCGCTTGGCGGAAAAGGGAATCGCCCTGGAAGTGAACACCTCGGGCCTGCGCCAGAAGATTGGGAGCACCCTCCCCGGCATGGATATTATACGCCGTTTCCGGGAATGCGGCGGCAAATATGTCACATTGGGTTCCGATTCCCACCGCTGGAAAGATGTAGGGGCCGGGCTCCAGGAGGGAATTCGGCTTCTTCGGGAGGCGGGCTTCACTCACTATACTCTGTTTGAGAAACGCCGACCCAAGCTCATCCCTCTGGATTGAGAAGCTTGTTTTGCAAGGCGTAAAGGCCGCAAAATTTCTGTATGATACTATTTTTTAGAAAGGAACGTTCCTATGGAGAAAAAGTTATTGCAGCTTTTGGAAGAAAATGCCCGGCTCAGCAATAAGCAGCTGGCTGTCATGCTGAACTGCACCGAGGAGGAAGTGGAAGCGGCCATTGCCGATTATGAAGCCCGGGGCATCCTGAAGGGCTATAAGGCCCTGGTCAACTGGGAAAAGGCCGATGAAAATCACGCCACCGCTCTTATCGAGCTGAAAGTCACGCCCAAGCGGGAAAGCGGCTTTGACGAAATCGCAGACCGGGTCATGGCTTTCGATGAGGTGGAGAGTGTCCGGCTCATGTCCGGCGGTTTTGACCTGGCGGTGACGGTCAGCGGCAAGAGCATGCAGGATATTGCCCTGTTTGTGGCCCGGCGTCTTTCTCCTCTGGATGGCGTGCTGGCTACCTCCACCCACTTTGTGCTGACCCGCTATAAAGAGGGCGGCGTGTCCTTTAAGGACGATGAAATTGATGAGAGAAGGGGCATGCTGAGTGATTGATTATCGGTCGTTTCTCAACCGCGAGGTGCAGGAGATCAAGCCCTCCGGTATCCGGCGTTTTTTTGATATTGCCAGCGAGATGGACAATGTCATTTCCCTGAGCATCGGGGAACCGGACTTTTCTACGCCCTATCATGTGCGTCAGGAAGGCATCCGCACTTTGGAACAGGGCAAAACCTGGTATTCCCCTAACCGGGGATTCATGGAGCTCCGGGAGGAAATCTGCCGGTGGATGGGCCGGCGGTATGGGGTGGAGTATTCCCCCAAAGACGATGTGCTGGTGACGGTGGGTGGTTCCGAGGCCCTGGATATGTGTATCCGTTCTTTGGTAAGCCCCGGGGACGAGGTGTTGATTCCCGAGCCCAGCTTTGTGTGCTATGTGCCCCTGACCCAAATGGCCAGAGGCGTCCCGGTGGTCATCGAGACCAAGGCGGAGGACCATTTCCGTCTGACAGCCCAGGCTCTGCGGGAGAAGATCACCCCCAAAACCAAGCTGCTGATTTTGCCCTACCCCAACAACCCCACCGGGGCCGTCATGCGCCGGGAGGACCTGGAAGCCATTGCCCAGGTGGTGGAAGAAAAGAACCTGCTGGTGCTCTCCGATGAAATCTATGGAGAACTCACTTATGGCCACCAGCGCCACGTGTGCTTTGCTTCCCTGCCGGGGATGCGGGAGCGCACCATTGTGGTCAACGGCTTTTCCAAAATGTTCGCCATGACCGGCTGGCGGCTGGGCTTCGCCGTGGGGCCCCGGGAGCTGATCGGGCCCATGACCAAGCTGCATCAGTATGCCATTATGAGTGCCCCTACCACTGCCCAGTATGCGGCCACCGAGGCCCTGCGCAATGGGGACGGGGACATCGAGTATATGCGGGAGCAGTACGATATGCGCCGCCGGCTCATTGTGGACGGCCTGAACCGCATCGGCCTGCCATGTTTTGAGCCGGAAGGGGCTTTCTATGTGTTCCCTAGCCTGGCCAAAACCGGCATGGATTCCGAAACCTTCTGCGAGCGCCTTCTGCAGGAGGAGCGGGTGGCGGTGGTGCCCGGCTCTGCCTTTGGGGACTGCGGCGAGGGGTTTGTCCGGATTTCTTACTGCTATTCTATTAAACATATTACGGAGGCCCTGCGCCGCATGGAGCGCTTTGTGAATCGCTTATGAGAGAACAAGTATGCCTTTCCGCCTGTTCCGGGTATGACTGGGAGCAGCTTCAGGCCACGGTAGCAAAACAGTTTCAGCTGCTGGGCCTGGACGCCCTGGTGCGCCCGGGGATGAAGGCGGTGATTAAACCCAATCTGGTGATACGTTCCGGCACGGACGCCGGCATCGCCACCCATCCCCTGGTGACGGCGGCGGTAGCCTTGCGCCTGCGGGAGCTGGGAGCCAACGTGCTGGTGGCTGAAAGCCCCGGAGGACCCTACACCCCTGCCGCTTTGAAACTCATTTACAGCGGCTGCGGCTATGAGGAGATGTCCCGGCAGTTTGACATCCCCCTGAATCTGGATTGCTCCTATCGGGAAGTCCAAGCCCCTCACGGGAAACGCTGCCGGGCTTTTCCGGTGATTACCCCCATTTTGGACGCGGACATCGTCATCGACATTGCCAAGATGAAATCCCACTGCATGACCATGCTCAGCGGCGCGGTAAAGAACCTCTTTGGCGTGGTGCCGGGATTGATGAAGCCGGAATTCCACTGCCGCTTCCCGGAAAAGCCTCCTTTCAATGAAATGCTGGTGGATTTGTGCCAGCTGGTCAAGCCCACCTTTTGCTTTGTGGACGGCATCCTGGCCATGGAGGGCAACGGCCCTACCGGCGGCAAGCCCCGGTTCATGGGGGCGCTGCTGGCTGGCCGCAGCCCTTACGCCGTGGACATGGTGTGCGCTTCCCTGATGAACATGGAACCCATGAATGTCCTGATGCTGCAGGAAGCGGCGGAGCGGGGTCTGTGCCCAACCTCTTTGGAAGAAATCCAGGTGTTAGGGGAGAAGGTGTCTTCCCTGCGGGCGGAGGACTTTTTGCAGCCGGAATCCAAAACCAGCAACTTCATTGAGAAGCTGCCCAAATTCCTCCAGCCTATGGCCACCCGCCTGGCCACCCCCTATCCGAAAATCAGGACCAAGCAGTGCGTGGGCTGCGGCAAGTGCGCCGAAAGCTGTCCCCAGCACACCATCACCGTGGCGGGAAGCCCGAAGAAAGCCAAAATCGACTACAGCCGGTGCATCCGCTGCTATTGCTGCCACGAAATGTGCCCGGCCCATGTCATCGACATCAAGCGGCTGTCCCTGTTTAATTTGTAAGGGCGGGAAAATTCATAGAAAATCGCGCAATCAGGCGGAGCCGCAAGGCTTCGCCTTTTTTATTTTACGGTTTTGCAATGAATATTTATCGAATTACGATAAATAATGATTGACATACGGTATTTGCTCCTGTATACTAAAGGCAGAAAACAAATTGCAAGGAGGAATCCCCATGAAACGCAACCGTCTTTTCTTTTGGCTCAAAGTCTGCCTGATTGGCGCGGCCCTGTGCGGCCTTGCCGCCTGCGGGTGGCTGCTTCCCGAAGTAGGGGAGGCCGTCGTTGCCGCTTACCCGGAGTTCAGCAGCTGGTTTTGGCCCTGGCTGATTTTCCTGTGGTGCGCCGCTGTGCCCTGCTTTGGCATACTGGCCTGCGGTTGGCGGATGGTCTCCCAAATGGCCCGGGGCCGGGTGTTTACCCGGGAAAACGCCGCTCTTCTGCGGTGGGTTTCCCGGCTGGCGGCCTTTGCAGGCGGTTTCTTGTTGGCGGGAAACCTGGTGCTGTTCCTTTTGAGCATGAGCCACCCCTCCATAGTGCTGGCCTTGTTGGTGGGGAGCTTTGCCTGCGGCGCCGTGGCCTTGGCTGTGGAGGCTCTGGCCCGATTTTGGCAGGAAGCAGCCCGGTTACAGGAAGAAAACGCACTGACCATTTGAGGAGGCCCCTATGATTATTGTCAATCTGGATGTGATGTTGGCCAAACGGAAAATGAGCGTCACCCAGCTTTCCCAGCAGGTGGGCATTACCATGGCCAATATCTCGATTCTGAAAAATGGCCGGGCCAAGGCGGTGAAGCTGGAGACCCTGGACCGCATCTGCCGGGTTCTGGACTGCCAGCCCGGGGATTTGCTGGAATATCGGGAAGAGCCCCAAGGGGCCGAAAAGGAGGAACTTTCATGAAGTGGACAGAACCGGCTTACGCCAAGCTGAACCTGACGTTAGACATTTTAGGAAAATTGGAAAACGGCTACCACAGCCTCTCTATGGTGATGCAGTCGGTGTCCCTGTGCGACCAGGTGACGCTGATGCGGGGAGAGGGAATCTCCGGCTTGCAGGTGGCGTGCGGTAACGGCGCGCCTTCCGGCCCGGAGAATATCGTGTGGCGGGCGGCCCAGTCGTTTTTTGACTACTGCGATATTCAAGACCAGGACGCCCTGTTCCAAATTGAAAAGCACATTCCCTCCCAGGCGGGAATGGGGGGCGGCAGCAGCGACGGCGCGGCGGCCCTCCGGCTGCTGAACCGGGCGTATGGAACCGGGCTTTCCCCGGAGGAACTGCGGCAAATCGGAGCCGGCGTGGGGGCGGATGTGCCCTTCTGCGTCACTGGCGGCACCATGCAGGCCCAGGGTATTGGGGAGAAGCTCACGCCTCTGGCCCCTTTGCCGGACTGCACCCTCCTTTTGTGCAAGCCGCCGGTGGGGGTGAGCACGCCCCAGGCCTTCCGGGAGAGCGACCGCGCCCCGGCTGTCCCGCCGAAAACCCCGGCCATGGCGGCGGCCCTGGCCTCCGGAGATCTAAACCAGGTGGCGGCCTGTTTGGGAAACCGGTTTCAGGAGATTCTTCCCCTGCCGGAAATCGAGGAGATTGTCGCCGAGATGAGATTCGGCGGCGCCCTGGGGGCCTGTATGACCGGCAGCGGCTCGGCGGTGTTCGGCATCTTTACCGAAGAATCCGCCGCCCAAAATACCGGGGAAGCGCTCCGGAAATGGGGGCAGGTGTGGCTGGCTAGGCCGGTGCCCCAGTGGGAAATTTAATGTGGGGTTTGGTATAATTTTCTTTTTTCCGCTCCATACTCCTACTGTGACGGATTTCACAGAAAGGAAGAGATGGAATGGGTTGGAAAAAATCAAGTGCGAAACCAAAAGAGGAACCGGGAAGAAAAAATGGATTCCGGCTGTACTTATGGGAAAAGGCTCTGGCAACTGGGCTCTTATTGGCAATCCTTTTTAGTTTCACCGGCTTTGCCGCCCAGTGCGAGGATGTGTCCCACCGGGTGCTCCGGCTGCATATTCTAGCAAATTCCGATACCGCAGAGGACCAAGAACTAAAATTGCAGGTGCGGGACCGGATTTTGCAGGAGAGCGCCGGCCTGCTGGATGGGGTAAAGGGGTTGGAGGAAGCACAGGAGCGGGTGGAAGCTGCCATGCCGGTCCTTTTGGAAGCGGCCCAGGACGAAATTTCCCAAAGAGGCTATGACTATTCGGTCTCCATGGAGCTGGCCTCCACAGACTTTAATACCCGGGTATATGGGGATGTGACCTTGCCGGCGGGAACCTACCAGGCCCTTCAGGTGAAGATTGGGGAAGCGGAGGGAAAGAACTGGTGGTGCGTGCTGTTCCCAGCCCTGTGCTTGCCCGCGGCGGAAGACCCAGCTCAGCTGGAGGACGTTCTCACTGAGGGGGAGATGGACATTGTGGCGGGTGGTGGCTATCAGGTTCGCTTTAAGGTGTTGGAGTGGCTGGAAGGCTTTGGCCGGTGGGTGCAGAGCCGATAAGACTGGGCAGCGGAGGGAATCAGCCACAGCATTTTAAGCACTGGAAAGCCGCTTAAAAAAGCTGCGGTTCCCACGAACAGTAGGAACCGCAGCAGTGCAACAGTATCAAAGCGCAGAGGCTTCCCGACGCATCCGATACCGGGTGCCGGCCTGTTGGTAGATAGAAAACCCCATTCGGGTATACAGCCGGAAAGCGCCGGTGTTCCGGATAAACACAAAAAGGGAGATGGGCAGGTTGGTCTGGGCGATGCAGTGGGCCAATACGGCCGTTCCCATGCCGTTCCCTTGCCACTTTGGCAGGATATACAGGTCGCTCAGCTCCATTTCCGCCCCTTCCTGATGAAATCGGTAATACCCGGTTTTCTCTCCCTGCCAGAACAGTGCCCGGTATTCCCCCAGGTGATTCCGAATCTCCCGGCGGACCCAGTCCAGCACCTTTTCGTACGGGATGGTTTCTACGGATTCATACCGGTCAATGAGGGCCCGATTCAACTGGAAAATGGCTTCTTCGTCCTCTGGCCCGGCGGGCCTGCTCATCAGGCCCGGGAACTCGATGATTTCTTCCTCCATGGATATTCCTCCTCTATGCAACGGTTTCATTCTATTATAGTAGAGAAACCGGGATATAGATAGACATTTTTATGAAAATTTTCCTGCATATCGTTGCTTTTTCCGTAAGGCCGGACTATAATGGCGTTAGAGAAGGAATTCCCCTTCCCACAAAAACGAATTTGCAAGGAAAGGATGTCATTCCCTTGAATATCATTCTCAGTGCGGACCGCACCTGTGACCTGACCCGGGAACTGTGCGAGTCTTTTGACGTACACACCATCCCTTACCATATTACTTTGGAGGGAAAGGAGTATCGGGACAGCGTGGACATTGTTCCGGAAGAGCTGTACCGGGCTTGGTGGGACCGAAAGGTCCTGCCCCATACCAGCGCCATTAACGCGGAGGAATATGCTGCCTATTTCCGCCCCTGGGTAGAGGCCGGCTATGAGGTCATCCACTTCTGCCTGGGCAGCGCTCTTTCCAGCAGCTGCCAGAACTGCTTTGCCGCCGCCGAGATGCTGGGCGGCCATGTGCATCCCGTGGACAGCCATTCCCTCTCCACCGGCACGGCCTTGCAGGTGATGGATTGTCGGGAGCACATCTGCGCCGGAGAAAGCGCGGAAGAAATTGCCCGTTATTTCAATAGCTCCACCCGGCGCTATCATGCCAGTTTTATTCTGGATACCCTGGAGTTTATGCACGCCGGGGGACGCTGCTCCGCGGTGGCGGCCTTTGGGGCCAACCTGCTAAAGCTCAAGCCCTGCATCGAGGTGGACAACACCTCTGGCGGCATGGGCGTGGGGAAGAAATACCGGGGCAAGCTGGAAAATGTCCTGGCGCAGTACACCCGGGAAAAGCTGGCCCGGTATTCCGACATCCGCACCGACCGGATTTTTATCACCCATTCCGGTATTGAGGAATCGTATATCCACAAAGTCCGGGAGACCATCCAGCAGGAGATGCAATTTGACAACATCTATGTGACCCAGGCCAGCTGCACCATTTCCAGCCACTGCGGCCCCAATACCCTGGGCATCCTCTTTGCCACAGAATCCGAAGAGGCATAAGAGCTCATAAGGGCCTGTAAAATTTATGATTCCACTCAAGGGGAGGCGTTAGCCTTCCCTTTTTTGTCGGCGTATTCCCGGCAAAGGCGGCAAAAGGTGAGGAGTCCGGGGCTCATGAATTTATCCTTGTGCCAGACTAGCCGGAAGGAGCGGTTCAGGCTGCAATCCGTCAGGGGGATTTCCCACAGGCGGCCGGCTTGCAGGGAATCCGCTGCCAGCAGGCGGCTGAGGATGGCCACGCCCAACCCAGCTTCCGCCGCCCGGATAATGGCCTGGGTGTTGCTGCACACCCAGGCCTGCCGGTAGGGCACTCCCTGAAGAAGGTTCTCCACCATGGCCCGAGTGCCGCTGCCCGGTTCCCGCATCAAAAGGGGGAATTGAGCGCAGAGGTCTTTTAGGGTCATGGGGCCCGGGGAAGGGGCGGCCGTCACCGCGATGAGAGGGTCGTCCATGACCGGCAGAGCGGTTAAATCCGGATGCTGGATGACTCCCTCTACAAAGCCCACATCCAGTTCACCCCGGGCAATGCGCTCTTCAATGGCCCGGGTGTTGTCCACCAGCACCACCGGTTCCGGGGCGGAGGGCTCCTGCTTCATCACTTGAAGAATGTCCGGGAGCACGCAGGTGCCAATAGTCAGCGTGGCCCCAATGCGCAGGGAAGCGTGTTCCCCGTGGCTCTTCAGGGTGCCGTCCATTTCCCGGAACAGGGCCAAAAGCCGCCGGGCATAGGAGGCCAGCAGTTCCCCTTCCCGGGTGACGTGGAGCCGGTGGTTCAGCCGTTCAAAGAGCAAAACGCCGTATTCTTCCTCGATTTCTTTCACTGCGCCGCTGACAGTGGGCTGGGAGATATACAGGGCTTCTGCGGCCCGGCGCATATTGCCCCAGTCGAACACCGCTAGAAAAATTTCCAAATGCCGGAGCGTCATTTTGATCCTCCTCTTTTTTGCGGATTTTTGATAGGGAAAAACCTATCACTTTCTTTCTATTTTAATAGTATACAAAGGATTTGACAACTGGTACAATAAAAAAGAGAACACAATCTTGCATAGGCCGAAAGGCTGCGCGAGAAAGCTGTGATTTTTGAGAAAGAGGTTGATGGTAATGGCAAAAGTCAAGCAGGCGGATATTGCCCGGGTCAAAGCCATGGGGTTTTTGTGGAACCGGGGGACAGAGGAATTTTCCGGGCGGGTGCTGTCCGGCAACGGGGTGTTCACCGCAAAGGAAATGGAAAAAATTGTGGAATGCGCGGAGAAGTACGGCAACGGCAAAATGACCATGACCAGCCGGCTGACCATTGAGCTGCCGGGCATTGCCTATGAAAACATTGAAGCCGCCCAGGCCCTGGTGGCAGAGGCAGGCTTGCAGTTTGGCGGCACCGGGGCTAAGATTCGTCCTGTGACCTCCTGCAAGGGCACTACCTGCGTTTACGGCAACTTCGACACCCAGTCCCTGGCCCAGGAAATCCACGAGAAGTATTTTCTCGGCTGGGCGGACGTCAAGCTCCCCCACAAGTTCAAGATTGCCGTGGGCGGATGTCCCAACAGCTGCATGAAGCCCAGCCTCAACGATTTCGGCATTGAGGGCCACCGGGCGCCTCGGTTTGACGCGGAGAAGTGCCGGGGCTGCAAAAAGTGCATGGTAGAGGCTTCCTGCCCGGCCAAAGCGGCCAAACTCCAGGACGGCAAGCTGCACATCGACCCGGAAATCTGCACATCCTGCGGCGTGTGCAGCAGCGGGAAATGCCCCTTCCGTGCGGTGGAAGTCCACGAGGATGTCCAGTATCAGATTTTTGTGGGCGGCACCTGGGGCAAAAAGACCCGGATGGGTACGGCCCTTTCCCGGTTGGTAAGCCGGGAGGAGATCTTCCCCATTCTGGAAAAAACCATGCTGTGGTTTAAGGAGAACGCCTACAAGAAGGAGCGCCTGGGCGCTGCCATCGACCGCATTGGCGTGGACAAGCTGGAAGAAGCCCTCTTTAGCGACGACCTTTTGAACCGGAAAGAAGAAATCCTGGCCGCAGACGTAAAGGAGAGACCGTAATTTGCAGAAAACATCCATGAAAACCACCGGAACCGCCCTGCTGCTGTCCGCCCTGCTGGCAGTGACAGCAGCCCTTTCCGCCTGTACGGCGGCCCCCGCTTCTTCCGCTCCGTCGCCGACGGCACAGCCCTCTTCCCAGGAGGAGAGCGCTGAGAGCGGGAAAGTCACCTTTACCGATGATTTGGACCGTGAAGTCACCCTGGAAAGCTGGGATACGGTGGTTTCCCTGTACGGCTCCTTTGCCGAGACCTGGGAACTGGCCGGGGGAGAGCTGGCCGGCGTTACCGAGGACGCGGTGGAAGAACGCCATATGGATTTGGGAGAAGGGGTGGAGACCATTGGCAGCGTCAAGAGCCCCAATTTGGAAGCCATTCTGGCCCTGGATCCGGATTTTGTGATTTTGTCCGCTGATGTCGCCACCCAAGTGGATTTGGAGCCGGCCTTGCAGGAGAGCGGGGTCCCCTACGCTTATTTTCAGGTGGATACCTTTGACCAATACCTGTCCATGCTGGAGCTGTTCTGTTCTATGACGGGCCGAGACGACCTGTATGAGCAAAACGGCCTGCGGGTGCAGCAGCAGATTGCGGACATCACGGCCCTGGCCAAAGAGGAAGAAACGGTAACGGGCTTGTTGATTCGCGCCTTTTCCACCGGGGCCAAGGCCAAAGGGGCCGATAATCTGGCCGGCGTCATCATGGAAGATTTGGGCGTGGACAACATTGTGGCCCGCCATGACTCCCTCTTGGAAGACCTGAGTATCGAAGAGATTATCGAAGAGGACCCGGACTATATCTTTGTCACCACTATGGGCAAGGAGTCCGCGGCGTTGGAGGCGTTGGAATCCGGCATTATGGCCAATCCCGCCTGGGAAGGGCTCACTGCTGTGAAAAACGATCGGGTGGAGGTTCTGCCCAAAGACCTTTTCCACTATAAGCCCAACGCCCGGTGGGGAGAGAGCTACGCTTACCTGGCTAAAATCCTGTATCCGGGCCTGACGGAGGAAATTGATGACATCTTGGCGCAAGAGTAAAATTTTGGCGATGGTACTGCCCCTGCTGCTGGTGGGGGCTATTTGCCTGAGCCTGTTCACCGGTTCCAGCTCCCTTTCCCTGCCGGAGCTGTGGCAGCAGCTTCTTGCCGGCCAGGAGGATGGGGTGGCCTATCGGATTTTCCTCCATGTGCGGCTGCCCCGGACCCTGGCGGCCACCCTGGCCGGAGCGGCCCTGGCGGTGAGCGGGGCCATTATCCAGTCGGTGCTCAATAATTCCCTGGCCAGCCCCAACATTATCGGCGTCAACTCCGGCGCGGGGTTCTGCGCCCTGCTGGCGGCCTCCCTGGCCCCGGCGGCTACAGCGTTGGTGCCGGTGGCGGCTTTTGCAGGGGCCTTGGCTACCAGTATGCTCATTTATCTGGTGGCCTCCAAAACCGGGGCCTCCCGGATTACCCTGGTGCTGGCCGGTGTGGCCGTCAGCGGGATTCTCTCGGCTGGGATGGACACCCTGAGCATCCTGTTCCCCGACGACGTCATCGGCGCCACGGGCTTTATGGTGGGGAGCTTTTCCGGCGTGACCCTGTCGGCCTTACAGCCGGCAGGATGGCTGATTTTGATAGGAATCATCCTGGCGGTGGCGTTCAGCTATGACCTGAATGTGCTGGCTCTGGGAGAGGACATCGCCGCCGGCCTGGGAATGCGGGTGTCCCTGTACCGGTTCCTGTTTATTGTCATCGCCTCCCTGCTGGCCGGGGCGGCGGTGAGCTTTGCGGGACTCCTGGGCTTCGTGGGCCTGATGGTGCCCCATATTTGCCGCCGGTTCACCGGTGGGGACAACCGGAAAGTGATTCCCTGCTCGGCGGTGCTGGGGGCGGTGTTCGCCCTGGTGTGCGATTCCATCGGCAAGCTGGCCTTTGCGCCCTTTGAGCTGCCAGTGGGAATTCTCCTTTCCTTCCTGGGCGGGCCATTTTTCCTGTTCCTGCTGCTGAAAAAGGGGAGGGGGCGCATTTATGACTGAAGAGGTGTTGTCCCTTTCTCATGTGGCCGCAGGCTATGGAGGAACGCCGGTGCTGCAAGACGTGAGCCTTTCCGTGAAAAAGGGGGAAATCCTCACCTTGGCCGGCCCCAACGGCTGCGGGAAATCCACTTTGCTGAAAACCGCCGCCCGGCTGCTGCCCTGTATGGCGGGAGAAATCCGGCTTTTAGGCCGGAGTCTGGAGGACTATTCCCAAAAGGAGCTGGCCCGTACCGCCTCCATTTTGCCCCAGACCCGGAATGTCCCCGCCATCACCGTAGAAGGGCTGGTGCTCCACGGCCGGTTTCCCTATCTGGGCCTGAGCCGCCGGATGGGGAAAAAGGACCGGGAAGCTGTGGAAGAGGCCATGGCCCTGGCGGGCATCCTGGAATTGCGCAGCCGTGATTTGCGGGAGCTTTCCGGCGGGGAGCGGCAAAAGGCGTATCTGGCCATGGTGATTGCCCAGGATACCCAGGTGGTGTTTCTGGACGAGCCTACCACCTATCTGGACATTGGCCGCCAGTTTGAGCTTCTGGAATTAATCCGGAAGCTGAATCACCAAGGAAAAACAATCGTTATGGTGCTCCACGATTTGGCTCACGCTCTCACCTACAGCCACCGCATTGCCGTCATGGAAAAGGGCAGCCTGTTGCAGGTGGGGGAGCCCCAGGTGTTGTTTGAGAGCCGGGTGCTGGACCGGGTGTTTGGCGTAACCGGACACTGCGCCGGGGGGCATTATTATTTTTCCCCTTGATAGGGGCTGAAAGTTTTGCGACAGGAAATTGTGGATTTGTTTTGTGCAAAACAACAAAAGTGCCTTTTTCGCAAAATTCCCTCTTGATTTTTTCTGCCGTCTCCGGTATAATAAAACACGTCGCTGATGAGGCGGCGGAAAAGTGAAGAGATGGAGAGGTATTCTAATGGTAAGGAGCCACATTGGAAATGTGGTGTGCCGCAAGGCATTGTGCGTTCGAGTCGCATCCTCTCCGCCAAGGAAAACACCAGCTGAACAGCTGGTGTTTTTTGTTGTAAAAGTAACAGGATTGTAACAATAAATACAAAAGGGTGACAATTCCTCTGGACGTATCGACAAATTTCGCGGAGTGTGATAGGATAAAAGCATCACAAACAATACGCCCGGAGAATGGTTCCGTTATGTGGCGTTTAAGGAGATAACTGCCATGAAACTAAAAAGAAATAAGAAAAGATATCGTTATGCTTCCGGCCGCCGCCGGCTGTATACCCGCCGTTTTATGATTGTGAGTATCTGCACAATTTTGGTAGCCGCCATTGTGTCGGCGGTCATTTTTATTGGAAGCCAGCTGGTGCCCCGGGTTCCTGTCGCTTCCGAAGGCCCTTCCCAGAGCTCTCAGAGTTCCGCCAGTTCGGAGAAGCCATCTTCCGAGGAGTCTTCCCAGCCTTCTTCCGAGAGCAGTGAAAGCCAGGAGGAGTCCAGCTCGCAGCCTTCTTCCGAGCCGTCCTCCTCGCAGCCGGAGGTTTCCGTAGCGGATGACGCGCCGGCCTACCAGAAGAAATACCCGGACCTGTATGTGACAGACCGGCCCAAGATGCATGTGCTGGACGACGACGCGAAGGTGGTTTACCTGACCTTTGACGACGGCCCCAGTGATTTGACGGCGCCGCTGCTGGATGTATTGAAGAAGTACAATGCCAAGGCCACTTTTTTCAACTGCTGCCAGTCGGATTACCAGGAGGAATTTGCCCCTCTGATGAAGCGCTGCGTGGACGAGGGCCACACTGTGGCGGTACATACCTATTCCCATCAGTTCAAAGAGGTTTATCAGTCTGTAGAGGCGTATCTGGACGACTTTTATAAGATGTATAAGCTCATTGAGGAAACCACCGGGCAAAAGCCCGCCAACTTCTTCCGCTTCCCTGGAGGCAGTAAGAACGGTTACAACGGGGATGTGTATCAGGATATTATCAAGGAAATGACCCGCCGGGGCTTTATCTATTATGATTGGGACGGGGATTCCGGCGATGCGGCCGGCGGCAATGTTTCCGGCGCTACTATCTACGCCAATACCATGGACGCCATCCATAAGGGCTGCAATATCATCCTTATGCACAACATTTTTGATAAAAAGGCAACCTTGGAGCAGGTGGGCAAGATTATCAAAACCGCCCAGAAAGAGGGCTATGAGTTCAAAGCCCTGGACGGCACTCTTGACCCCAGCCACGGTTATCTGATGACCACCAAGGAGTTTGTTTCCGCCGCTATGGACAGCCAGTTTATCCAGCTTTCTGATTGGCGTATGGAAAAGGAAAAGGCCAAGGGGAATCGCTGAACAAAATAAAATCGGAGAGCCGTATGCTAAAAGGCATGCAACCTGCCTTTTAGCAGCGCTCTCCGATTTTTTATACTTTTATGGCCATTGCCGGAATTCTTTCAAAAACCAGATATCCCGCGCCCGGAATTCCCGGCCCCGCAGATATTCCAAGGAACCGGCGTCGCTGGTAAAGGAAAATTGCAGGTAGTAGGAGTACAGGGCTTGATAGGGAAAGCCGGTCTTTTTGTTTACGGCGTTTCTCCCGTATTTGCCGTCCCCGGCCAGAGGGTGGCCGATGGAGGCCAGGTGGGCCCGTATCTGGTGGGTGCGGCCTGTGAGAAGCTCCACTTCCAGCAGGGAAAATCCCTGTCTTTCCTCTAAGACCCGGTAGCGGGTGCGGATGCTCCGGGTGTTGGCGGTAGGCCGGTTGGAAATGTATACCCGGTTTTGGCTTTCATTTTTCTCCAAAAAGCCCTCCAAAGTATCCTCCTGCCGGGGCATCTTCCCGCAGACCACACACAGATATTTTTTGGTCAGCTCCCGCGCCCGGAGCTTCTCGTTGAGAATCCGCAGGGTTTCCGCGTTTTTAGCAGCCAATACAATCCCGCCGGTATTCCGGTCAATGCGGTTTACCAGGGCCGGCGCAAAGGAGTTTTCCGCTTCCGGGTCATATTCCCCTTTGTCATAGAGATAGTGCTGCACCCGGGCGATGAGGGAGTCAAAGTGATAGTGTTCGTCCGGATGGACGATGAGACCCGGCTTTTTGTCCAGCAGCAGCAGGTTTTCGTCCTCATAGACGATAGAGAGCTTTTTGGGTGCTTTCAAAAAATCGTAGGCCTTGGGCTCTTTTTGAAAAAATTCGTCCTTCAGATACAGAGTGAGCACGTCTCCCGGCTGCAGCCGGGTGGAGATTTCGCAGCGTTTCCCATTGCACTTGATGTCCTTTTTCCGGATGCTCTTATAGAGCATGGATTGGGGCAGATTGGGAAAGCTCTTGGTCAAAAACTTATCCAGACGCTGATTGGCGTCGTTGGGCTGAATGACAATGGTTTTCACAAAAACGCTCCTTTGGTTCGGTTTGAAGAAGGGCAAGGGAAGAGGGAGGACAATCCGCAATAAAAGCGAAATTCTTCCAAAAAAATTTCCGCATAAATGTCTGGCTGCGGCAGATACTAACCAGCGTGAAGGGATCAAAGGTTGAAAATATACGTTTCCGCCTGGGGTTTGTGTCTCCTGTACGGGAAACCACCGTGCAGTTGGGCAAAAACGAAGCCGGCACAGCCCTCATCCCTGAGAGAAAGGAATGGTCAACATCATGGAAAATCAGAACAACATGAACCACATGAATAACACCAACTCTACCCAGCAGACCAACTCTGTGAACGCCCGGAGCCAAACTGGTTCCAACCAGGCTGGTTCCCGGAAGAAGGCTTCCAATAAGAAGTCTCAGAACGCCCAGAACGTCAGCACCACGGAGTACAACCAGTCCTCCAACTGTGCCCATAACGGTTCCAACTGCGGTCACAACAGCACCAATTCCAGCTCCAACTGCAGATAACCCTCTGCTTGCGGGCCGGAATACCGGCTTTCCTCTCTGAAGGGCTGATGAGAGTTTCCCACTGGGAAGACCCTCATCAGCCCTTTTTTTCGTGGGAAGCGCTGCGGCTTTTGACAGCCCGGATGATCTCCTTGAGGGTCTTATCATCGCTCCGGGCCGGCCGGAAGCCTTCGCCGGTAATTTCTCCGGCCTCGCCCACAATAACGAAGGCATCCCGGTCGGTGTTGTGGATAATGTCGTTGATTTTTGCCACCTCGTACCGGCGCACCGCGCAGAGGAGCATCTCGCTTTCTTCTCCGCTGTAGCCTCCCTGGGCGGGAATTACCGTCACGCCCCGGTCGATTTGTTCTAAGATCTTCTGTTTGATTTCCTCGTTCTTTTTGGAAATAATGAAATACATTTTTCCAGTACCGGCGTCTGTGCCGTACAGCACCGTGTCAATCACCCGGGTGCTGACAAAGATAGCAATGGTGGCATACAAGGCGCTTTCCAGCTGCTGGTATACCAGGGCCGAAGCTGCGATAATCACCATATCCACTGCCAGCATGAGCTTCCCCATCGAAAGATGGCGGAAATGCCGGCCCAAAAGCCGAGCGATCATATCCGTGCCGCCGGTGGTGCTGCCCCGCATAAACACCAACCCCAGGCCGATCCCTTCCAGCACGCCGCCGAAAATCGCCGCCAGGAGCGGGTTTCCATCATAGGCCGGCAGTATCAGTCCCATGGTGTCAATGGCCACGGAAAAGATGATAATGGCTGCAATACTCTTGGCCACCAGCTTATAGCCGATTTCCAAAACAGCCCAAATGATAATGGGAATATTGATGAGCATGTTCACCATACCGATGGGCGTGACGAAAAGATAGTTGAGCATGGTCCCAATACCGGTGATACCACCCGGAGCGATCTGGTTGGGGGCGGTGAACATATTGATGGCCACCGCGTCAATCAGGCTGCCCAGCAAAAAGAACAGCAGATCCATGGACATGGTTTTGGCCTTGCCCTTTAAATTCGTCATAACAAACACCTCCAAATCGCGAACAAATTGCGTAAAAGCGGGAACCTGCCTTTCGCGCCGCGTCATTTTACAGCTTACTCTTCCATACAAATGGCAAACAGCTCTCGCAGGCGCTCTGTCTTTCCGCTGAGATACAAATATCCAAATAATGCTTCAAAGGCCGTAGCCGCGTGGTAATCCGCCACCGAGGCGCTTTTGGGCACATGGTTCACATGGGCGTTGCGGCCCCGCTGATAGGCCCCTTGTTCCTCTTCTGTCAAATGGGGCAGCAGCTTTTGAGAAAATTTCGCCTGGGCCGCCGCGCACACCTGCTCCACCGAACGCTGGTGGAGCTTTTTTACCGGGCAGTTTCCCTGGCATACCAGCCGCTCCCGGACAAACAGCTCAAACACACAGTCCCCCACAAAAGCCAGGGTCAAGGGGCTGAGCTGCCGGGGGTCGCAGTCTTGATTCAATAGACGTTCCACAGACTGCCCCCTTTTATTCTACGAAATCAAATTGCAGGTCATACAGGTTGACTTCATCGCCCTCTTCACAGCCAGCCTCTCGCAGGGCGTCGATAACGCCGGTCTGGATGAGTACCCGCTGGAAATACTGGAGGGATTCGTAGTCATCGAAATTGACGGACTCTATCAGATGCAGGAGCCACTCTCCGGTGACTTCGTAGACGTGGGCGTCCCGCTTGGTGACCTGTACCTGGGTGTTGCCCAGTTCTTCCACGGGCTTCTGGGGCGCAGGCTCCGCCTCGAACCGCCGCACCGGCGGCAGGCTCTGAAGCATCTCCTGGATTTTCTTCAGCAAGGGGTCTACATCATAACGGATGGCGGCCATGATGGGGAAGAAGAGGTAGCCCTTGCTCTCCACATACTGGCGGAAATCCGCAATCTGCTCGTCAGTGGCCAGGTCGCACTTGTTGCCGGCCACCAGCATGGGCCGTTCCGCCAGCTCCGGGTTGAATTTTTTCAGTTCCCCGTTGATGATTTCAAAATCCTCTTTGGGGTCCCGGCCCTCGCTGCCTGCCACGTCCACAATGTGAACCAGCAGACGGCAGCGCTCCACATGCCGCAGGAACTGATGCCCCAGGCCGGCGCCCTCTCCGGCGCCCTCAATGAGGCCGGGGATGTCCGCCATAACAAAGGAGCTGCCTTCGCCCATGCGCACTACCCCCAGCACCGGAGTCAGGGTGGTGAAGTGATAGTTGGCGATATTGGGTTTGGCCTCGCTGACTACGGAAACCAGGGTGGATTTGCCCACATTGGGATAGCCCACCAGGCCCACGTCTGCCAGGAGCTTTAACTCCAACTGTACCTCGAATTCTTCGCCGGGGGTGCCGGGCTTGGCAAAGCGGGGCACCTGCCGGGTGGGGGTGGCAAAGTGAGCGTTGCCCCAGCCGCCCCGGCCGCCTTTGGCGATGATTTGGGGCTCGTCCCCGGACATATCCGCCAGGAGCCGGCCGGTTTCCGCCTCTTTTACCAGAGTGCCCCGGGGCACCCGGATGACACAGTCCTCGCCGCCCTTGCCGAAGCACCGGCCTCCCCGGCCGTTTTCCCCGTTGGGGGCTGTATATTTCCGCTTGTAGCGGAAATCCGCCAGGGTGGAGAGGTTGTCGTCCACCTGGAACACGATATTGCCGCCCTTGCCGCCGTCGCCGCCGTCCGGACCGCCGGCAGCCACATATTTTTCCCGCCGGAAGGAAACCGCGCCGTTGCCGCCGCTTCCCGCTTTAATTTTAATTTTTGCGATATCGACAAACATGGAAATCCGCCTCCCTGTTCTATTTTTTCTGAATAACAGTAAAAAATCCCGGGCCATCGCTGTCCCGGGATTTTCTCTTCATCAATTCTTACTGCTCAACGCTGTAAACGCTGACCTTCTTGCGGTCGCGGCCCATGCGCTCGAACTTGACCGTCCCGTCAATCAGGGCGAACAAAGAATCGTCGGAGCCTCTGCCCACGTTCTCACCGGGATGGATGTGCGTGCCGCGCTGCTTCACCAGGATGTTGCCGGCCAGAACGAACTGACCGTCAGCGCGCTTCACACCAAGGCGCTTGGACTCGGAGTCACGGCCGTTCTTGGTGGAACCCATACCTTTCTTATGAGCAAAAAGCTGGATGTTGATCTTCAGCATACTTACACCTCCAAATAATTAACGCTGATACAATCGGGATACTGCTCTTCCAGGCCCGTCATATGCAGGCGGAACCCGGCCAGGCAGTCGCGGCACCGGGAGAGATCTTTTTCTTCCCGTATCCAAAGCCGCATTTCGCCTTCTCCCACGTCAATTTCCGCGGGGATGTGCAGGATGTCGGTGATGGTGTTGGCGGTAAGATAGGCCGCGGAGGAAACCGCTGCGCACACAATATCTTCGCCCGGTTCACCGGCTTCTGCGTGGCCATTCATGATAAAGCCTATCATGCGGCCGTCACGCAGGGTGAGAAAGTAGACATAAATCATCGCTTATGCGTTGATAGCCTCGATCTGCACCTTGGTGTAGGGCTGACGATGGCCCATCTTGCGCTTTTCGCCCTTCTTGGGCTTGTAAGTAAACACTGTGATCTTCTTTGCCTTGCCGTTCTTCAGCACTTTGCCGGTAACGGTGGCGCCTTCCACATAGGGCTTGCCAACCTTCAGGCCGTCCTCGCCGCAGATGGCGACAACCTGAAAATCAACGGTGGAGTTCTCTTCTGCTGCAAGCTTCTCGACGAAAACTACGTCGCCGTACTGTACCTTGTACTGCTTGCCGCCGGTTTCAATAATTGCAAACATGAATCGAAGGCCCTGCCTTTTCTATAAACTCGCTATTCCCAGGCGGGTTTGTCCGCTTATTGCTCTCGCAGCCCGGAATATGCGGCTTACACAGGATAGCATATCCCGTCAAATTTGTCAAGGGAAAATCGGCCTTTTTACGGGGGAAATTCCGGGTTTTATGGCCCTTTTCGGCCCGATGGGACATATTGAAAAGAGGGCGGACTTTTGGTATACTGTACGTAATGCGATTTGACAGCCGGCGGCTATCCAGCGGGCCGGGCTGCGCGGAGGATAGGACTTCATGGATGCAGGGGGTTCCCGTCCTCAAAAAACTCCAGGGAGGAGATTATTTGAAAATCCACGAATCTGCTGAGAACTATCTTGAAACCATCTTGATCCTACAGCAGCGCAAGGGGTCGGTCCGGGCCATTGATATTGTCAACGAGCTGGATTATACCAAGCCCAGCGTCAGTGTGGCCATGAAGAACCTGCGGGAAAACGGGTATGTAAAGGTTTCGCCGGAAGGCCATATTACGCTGACGCCCAAGGGCAGGGAGATTGCTGAGACTATGTATGAACGGCACACTTTGATTTCTAATTGGCTGGTGCGCCTGGGGGTGGATGCCAAAACGGCGGTAGAGGATGCCTGCCGTATTGAACATGTGATCAGCGCTGAGAGCTTTGAAGCCATCAAACGGCACGTCAACAACACCTGAATCCGGGCCCGGAGGCTGTTTCAGCCGCCGGGCTCGCTGTTCTCCTCATCGTCTTCTTCCTCCGGCCCCAGCTCCAGCCCCAAGAAGGGGAGGTCGCTGACCATGCGCCCGGATTCGGGATGCAGCAGGGTTTCCCGGCGCTGGGTGTGCTCCGCGTAAAGCTGGGACATAATGCCCGAAGACGCCATGGAAAGGCAGTCGGTGTCCGTGATGATGAGGTGGTCATATAGCGTCACGTTCAGAGGTTCCAGAGCCCAGATCACCTGCCGGGTTGCGGCGATGTCTCCGGCGGAAGGCATGGCCCGGCCGCTGGGATGGTTGTGGGCCATGACGGCGGTCACAGCATTGTAGCGGGCCGCCAGGGTAACCAGCCGGTTGGCGTAAATAGGCACGGCGCCCACAGAGCCTTCGCCGATAATGTCGCAGAAGGTGGCTTTTCCCCGGCTGTCCAGCAGCAATAGGGCAATGGCTTCCTTCCGCCGTCCCAAAAACCGGGGACGCAGGAGCTTCAGGGCTTCTTCCGAGCTGTAGACCCGGACGCCGCCCTTTTCCTGATCCACTACATAGCGCCGGCAGATTTCCGGTATCATCTTGATGAGCACAGCGCTGGAAGGCCCGACGCCGCTTACTTCCAGCAGTTCCTCGTAAGGCGCGTCAAACACCGCCGAAAAGGAGCCGAACCGGTCGATAAGAGCGTGAGCGATGGGATTGGTGTCGCCTCGTGGAATAGAGTAAAACAGCAAAAATTCCAGCGCCACATGGGGCTCCATGTCCTCCATGCCGCTTTTCAGGAACTTTTCCCGCACCCGCTCCCGATGGCCCTCGTGAAGATTCTTCTTTGTTTGCTTTTTTGGTTTCTCAGTCATTGGATATACGGCCTCGATCCCATAGAAAATTTAAATGCATCGTTTCCGATTTTGCAATTCTTTTATTCAAATATACCAGAAGTTTTACGGCCTGTAAAGGGGTTGATGCGCAAAAGATCGCCCAATAGGTCTGTGCTTATTTTCCAAAAAACAGCCGAATCCAGAAAGGAGATAGACACGGAATGACAGAAAACAACAGCAGTCCTCTGGAACTGGCGGTGCTGGCCGGCCGGATCCTGCTTTCCAATGGAGCGGAGATCTTCCGGGTGCAGGAGACCATGGAGCGGATTGCCGCCGCGTACCACATGGAATCCTTTCACGTATACGCCATTTCCAACGGGATTTTTGCCTGCGGCATAGAAAACGGCGTGGCCCATACAGCGGAAATCCGCCATGTGCCCCTTTCCTCGGTGCATCTGGGACGGGTAGCCGCCGTCAACCAGATTTCCCGGGAAATTGCCCAGGGACAGCACACGGTGCCGGAGGCCTTTGCCCGCCTGCGGGAGATTGAAAAGCTGCCTTATACGCCGGGTTGGCTGCAAATTTTGGCTTCCGGCATCGGCAGCGCCTGTTTCTGCTATCTTTTTGGCGGAAGCCTGGCGGACAGCATTACGGCTTTTTTTCCGGGACTGGCCGTCTACCTGTTCGTGGTGCTTACCAGCGGGAAAAACCTCTCGAAAATCATGTCCAATATTCTGGCCAGCGGCCTGGCGGCGTTTTGCGGGCTGCTGCTGTTCCAGCTGGGGTTTGGGGACAGCATGAACCATATTATTATTGGTTCCATTGTGCCTTTGCTGCCCGGCGTCCCCCTGACTACCTCGATCCGGGACTTTTTCAACGGGGACTACATTTCCGGCGCCATCCGGTTGATTGACGCACTGCTCATTGCCGCCTGTATTGCTTTGGGAGTGGCTTGCGTTTTGAAGCTGGCCAGCTTGGCGGGAATCGCTGTGGGGGTGCCGCTATGATGGAGTTTGCTACTTTTCTTTTTCAGGGGCTGGCGGCCTTTGTGGGTACCATCGCCTTTGCGGTGCTCTTTCATGTGCCGCGCCAACAATACCTCTGGGCCGGCGTTACCGGTTGCCTGGGCTGGCTCTGCTATCTGCTGATGAACCGCTTGACAGTGTCCACAGTGATTGCCTCTTTTATTGCCACCTTGCTTCTCACGGCGGTTTCCCGGTTTTTTGCGGTTTGGCGGCGCACACCCATTACGATTTTTCTGGTATGCGGCATTTTCCCCCTGGTGCCCGGGGAGGGCATTTACTACACCGCCTATTATTTTATGATGGGGGATACCGCTGCGGCTGGGGATTGGGGCACCCAGGCCCTGAAAATCGCCATCGCGATTTCTTTGGGCATCGTGGTGATTCTTTCTCTACCCCAAAAGCTGTTCCGGGTGCTTCTGCACCGACAGGAAGAGGCTTAAAACAGCATTTTTTATTACTTTTCCAAAAGGAGAAGATTTCCCATGTTAAAAGCGAAAAGAATCAAGCCCGGCGATACCATCGGGTTGTTTTCCCCTTCCAGCCCCATTTCCCCCACCTGCCCGGTGCGGTATGAGCGGGGCCGGGCATTTCTGCAATCCAAGGGCTTCCGGGTGAAAGAGGGGAGCCTTACCGGTTCCTTTGACGGATACCGCTCCGGCAGCATCCAGGCCCGGGCGGAAGAGCCGGCGTTGCCCTACGGGTTTCCCCAGCCGGCGGCCTGGACGAATGAAGTCATCAACTGGGCAGCCCAGGACCGGCCCAAGGAGGTTTTCCCAAACCAGTGGGTCACTTTGGGAGAAGGTATGGCAGAAGGCCGGCTTATGGGCGGGAACCTGAATACCCTGGACGGCATTTGGGGAACCGAGTATATGCCGGAGATTCGCAAAGGGGATATTCTCTTTATCGAAGATTCTTTGAAGGATGCTGCCACGGTGGAACGCAGTTTTGCCCATTTGCAGCTGGCCGGGGTATTTGACAGCATTGGCGGGCTGATTTTGGGCAAGCACGAGCAGTTCGACGACTGCGGCACCGGCAGAACCCCGGGGGAGATTTTGCTGGAGGTCATGGGAGAGCCGAAAATCCCCGTGCTGGCCCAGTTCGACTGCTGCCATACCCACCCCATGCTCACCATGCCTTTGGGCTGCCGGGTGCGGCTGGACGCCTCCGAACAGAAGGTAGAGCTGCTGGAAGACCCTTTACAGTAGGATGCGTATTTACATAGGAAAGGATGGTGCAGGATGCTGCATGTAATTTACGGACGGGCCGGCAGCGGCAAGACCCAGTATGTCCGAGAGCTGCTGGCCGGACGGTGCGAAAACGGGGAAGGAAACCTCCTTTTGTTGACGCCGGAACAGTACTCCTTTGAGAGCGAGCGAGCCATGCTCCGTCGTCTTGGCCCCCGGAAGGCCCAGGGGGTGCAGGTTCTCAGCTTCACCCGACTGGCGGATACTGTGTTCCGGCAGGTGGGCGGCATGGCTGGCCGCCGCCTGGACGACGGCGGGCGCACCATCCTCATGAGCCTGGCCTTGGAGGAAATGGCCGATACCCTGACCCTGTTTAGGCCCCAGGCCAAGAGCGGCGAGATGATTCAGCTGCTCCTGCAATCCTCGGCGGAGCTGAAAATGAGCGCCATTTCCCCGGAAGCCCTGCGCCAAGCCGCCTTGGGCTCCGGGGAGGAGACCCTGCGGAAAAAGGCGGCGGACATCGCCGGGGTGCTCTCCGCCTATGACGCGCTGGTGGCCCAGAGCTATCTGGACCCCCTGGACGATTTGACCCGGCTGGGGAACTGCCTGCGGGAACACCGGTTTTTCACCGGATATACTGTGGCGGTGGATTCTTTTAAGAGCTTTACCGCTCAGGAGCTGGAAGTTCTGCGGTGGATTCTCCGCCAGGCAGAAGAGGTGTATGTGACCCTCTGCGCCGATGGCCCCGGCTCCCCGGATATGGTGGAAAACGGGATGTTCGCCACGGTCTGCCGTACAGCGGCCCAGCTTTCCCGGATGGCCCGGGAAGAGGGTGTGAAGATTGCCCCGCCTGTCCACCTGACCCAGGGGCACCGGTTTACCGCCCCGGCGCTGGAAGAGGTGGAAGCCCAGCTGTTCCGCCGGGAGGAAAAGAGCCCGGAGGGGGACAGCAGCGGGGTGACTTTGGTGCAGGCCCGGCACATCTATGAGGAGGCGGAGTATGTGGCTTCCCGGATTCGCCGTCTGGTCATGGAAGAGGGCTACCGCTGGCGGGAGATCGCCGTGATTCTGCGACGGCAGGAGCCCTGGAAAGGCGCGCTGGATGCCGCCCTGCGCCGGTGGGAGGTGCCCTGCTTTTTGGATTATCCCCGGTCCGTGGAAGCGGAGCCCATTATGCGCTTTGTGCTGGAAGCCTTTGGGGTGGTGAATCACAGTTTCCGCTCCGACGAAATCTTCTCCCTGCTGAAAACCGGCCTTTCCGGCCTTTCTCCCCAGGAGTCCGCCCTGCTGGAAAACTATGTCTTTCTCTGGAAGATTACCGGGAAAAAGTGGCTGGCAGAGTGGACGGAGAATCCGGAGGGCTTTGTGGAGAAATCCACCCCGGAACAGGCGGCTTTATTGGAACAGCTCAACAATCTGCGCTGCCGGGTAACAGAGCCTTTGGAGCGGTTTTCCCGCTCCCTGCAAAATGCCGATGGCCAGGAGGCAGCCCAGGCTGTATACCGGCTGCTGACAGATTTCGGCGTGGAAGAAACCCTGCCGGCCCTGTGCCGGAACCTGCGGGAATCCGGCCAGGGGGAGGCGGCGGACCGGCAGCTCCGGTTGTGGGACGTGCTGATGAATATCCTGGACCAGACGGCCATGGTGCTCAAGGGTCGGCGGCTGGACCCGGAGCGGTATGCCCAGCTGCTGCGGCTGGTGATGCAGGCCGGGGAGATCTCCAACATCCCCCAGCAGGTGGACGAAATCACCATCGGCACCGCCGACCGGATGCGCCCGGCAGAGCCGAAAGTGGTGTTTTTGCTGGGAGCGGTGCTGGGGGAGTTCCCCCTGACTCCCACCCCCGGAGGCGTGTTCAGCGAAGAGGAGCGCCGGGCTCTGGTGGAGCTGGGGCTGCCCCTCAGCGGCTCTTTGGAGGAACAGGCATTGGAGGAGCAGTTCTTGGCCTATCAGGCAGCGTCCAGCCCCTCGGAGAAGCTCTTTGTCTGCTGGCACACCGCTTCCGGGGAGGAAGCCTGCTCCCCCTCGGAGATTGTGGAGGAAATCAAGGAGATTTTCCCCCATATCAAAATCGAAGCCGCTTCCGCCATGCCCCCGGAGCAGGAGGCCGGCGCGGCCCAGGCGGCCTTTTCCCTGCTGGCCCGGAAGTGGAATTCCGGCGGCCCGGTGAGCGGGGCCCTGCGCACTTTGCTGTCGGAGCGCCCGGAATATGCCGGGCGGATGCAGGCCCTCCGGCGGGCGGCGGACCAATCCCCCATGGCCTTCCAAAATGCGGAAAACGCCCAGGCGCTGTTTTCCGGCAGGAACCTTTCCGCCACCCAGATTGAGACGTACCATCTTTGCCGGTTCCAGTATTTCTGCCGCTACGGCATGAACGCCAAAGAACGTCGGCCAGCGGAGCTGGGGGCCATCGAATACGGCAGCCTCATGCACTTTTTGCTGGAACGGGTTTTCCGCAAATATAAGGGCGCGGAAGTGGAGGCTTTTTCCCAAACAGAGCTATCCCAGCTGGTGCTGGGCCTTATTGACGAATACGCCCAGAGCTGTATGGGCGGCGCGGAAAACCGCAGCGCCCGGTTCCGGTTCCAGCTGCGGCGGCTGGCAGATTCCGCCTGTATCGTCATCCGCCACATTGGAGAGGAGTTGGCCCAGAGCCGCTTTGCCCCCAGCTACTTTGAGTTGGAGCTGCAAAACGGCACCCAGTTCCCGCCCCTGCGGATTCCCACAGAACAGGGGACGGTGACCATCGGCGGCAAGATTGACCGGGTGGATTTGGCCCAGCTCCACGGGGAGACCTATGTGCGCATTGTGGACTATAAGACCGGCGTCAAGGAGTTCAAGCTCACCGATGTGCTCTACGGCATGAACTTGCAGATGCTCATCTATCTGGCCGCCATCATTGAAAGCGGCACCCTTCAGGGGGCGGGGTTCCTGTATATGCCCGCCGACCGGCCCCTGGTTTCCGCCGACCGCCGCACATCGGAAAAGAAAATCCACCAGGAGGCGGAGAAAAAGCTGAAAATGAACGGCATGGTTCTGGACGACCCGGAGGTCATCACCGCCATGGAAAAGGACGGCAAGGGGAAGTACATCCCTGTGGCCTTGAAGGACGGGGCCCCCGCCAAAAAGGACTATGTGCTGTCGGAGAACCAGCTGGAACAGGTTACGGAGTATGTAAAATCCCTGGTGCGGCAGATGAAAAAGACCCTGCTTCGGGGAGACATCGCCGCCCTGCCTTTGCTGGTGAACCGCCGGGGCTGTCAGTGGTGCCCCTATTTTCCCGTGTGCGGCAAGGAGTATGAGGAAAAAGACGTGGCGAAGGTGAGATTTTCCAAGGACGAGGCTTTGGAGCGGATGCAGTCCGGCGAGGAGGAGAACAAATGACACAGAAGATGTATGAATTGCTGGAAGGCTATATGCTTTCCTGTATGGGGGACAGCGCCCACGACAAGGAACACGTTTACCGGGTATTGTACATCGCGCTTCAGATTGCAGAAACAGAACCTGGAGTGGACAAGGATATTCTTATCGCCGCCTGCCTTCTCCACGACATCGGCCGCCGGGAGCAGTTTGAAAATCCGGAATTGTGCCACGCCCTGGTAGGGGCGGAGAAGGCGAAAAACTTTTTGCGGGAAAACGGGTTCCCGGAAGAGTTTTGTCAACAAGTAAAAGAGTGCATTGCCTGCCATCGATTCCGGAAAGCCCGCCAGCCCCAGACCATAGAAGCCAAGATTCTCTTTGATGCGGATAAATTGGATGTCTGCGGCGCCATGGGGATTGCGCGTACCCTGATGTATAAGGGATATGTGTCCGAGCCGCTGTATTGCCTGCAGGCTGATGGCTCCATTTCCAGTGGAGCAGAGGATGAAGCGCCCTCCTTTTTTGAGGAGTATAAGCGCAAGTTAGAAGGGCTGTATACCCGGTTTTATACCCAAACGGGTGCAAAACTGGCTGCGCAGCGGCAAAAGGCCGCTGTGGATTTTTACCAGAGTCTCTATGAAGAAGCGGACGCGGCCTATCGCGGCGGAAAAGAGCGCCTGCAAAAGTGCTTGCATGAAGTTTCGGAAGAGAAGGGAGGGGAGTAAGCCATGGCAGAGCAGAAATGGACGCCGGAGCAGCAGGACGCCATCAAGGCCCGGCAGGGGACGCTGCTGGTGTCGGCGGCGGCGGGCTCCGGCAAAACGGCGGTGCTGGTCCAGCGGATTATTGCCCGGATTACCGATTCGGAGAACCCCGGCAGCCTGGACCGGTTGTTGGTGGTGACCTTTACCCGGGCCGCGGCGGCGGAAATGCGGGAGCGCATTGCCAAAGCCCTGGCGGAGCTTCTCCATGAGGACCCGGAAAATGCGGCTCTTCGGCGGCAGCAGCTTTTGCTGCCCCAGGCGAGAATCAGCACCATTCACAGCTTTTGCAGCGAATTGGCCCGGGAAAATTTCTATAAGCTGCACATTCCCCAGGATTTCCGCATCTGCGACGACAGCGAAATGGAGGTGCTCCGTGGAGAGGCGGCCGGGGAAGTACTGGACGCTTTCCACGAGGAGCAGGATTCCGTGTTTCAGGAGCTCTCCGAGGCCTTCAGTCCCGGCCGGGATGACGCCCGCCTGCGGAAAACCCTGCTGCGGCTCTATGATTTCATCCGCTCCCACCCCTTCCCGGAAAAGTGGCTCCGGGAAAAGCTGGCCCTCTATGACCCCAGCATCCCGGCAGGGGAAACGGTGTGGGGCAAGACCTTGCTGGCCTATGGGGAGGAAGTCCTCTCCTATTGCGTCCGGATGCTGGACAGCGCCCTTCTGCTGTGCCAGGAGGACCCGGTTTTGGGGGATAAATTCGCCCCTGTTCTCTCTGAGGAAAAGGAGCAGGCCCGGCGTCTGGGAGCGCTGGCCGCCGCTGGCCAGTGGAACGCCTTGGCGGAAGGACTGCAAAACGCCGTGTTCCCGACGCTGCGGGCGCCCAAAGGCTACGCGGACGATCCTCTGAAAATCCGCATTGCCGCCGCCCGGGATGACGCCAAAGGGAACCTGAAAAAGCTGGCGGAGTATTTTTCCCTGACGGAGGAGGAATGCCGGGGGGATTTGGCCCGGATGGCCCCTTTGGTGGAAAAGCTGTTCCAGTGTGTCCGGCGATTTTCGGAGCTGCTGGACGCCAAAAAGCTGGAGCGCAAGGCGGCGGATTTCGGGGATTTGGAGCACTGGGCCCTGCGGCTGCTGGCCGAGGAGGACCCGGCAGGGGGATTCCGGCCCACCGAAGATGCCAAGGCCCTTTCCCTGCGGTTTGACGAGATTATGGTGGACGAATACCAGGACACCAACGAGGCCCAGGACTTGCTGTTCCGGGTGCTCTCGCAAAATGGCGGCAACCGGTTTATGGTTGGTGACGTGAAGCAGAGTATTTACAGCTTCCGCCAGGCTATGCCCCGGATTTTCATGGGCTACCGGAAAAACTTCCCCCTCTATGACCGGGAAAAGGACCACTATCCGGCCTGCGTGGTGCTGGACCGGAATTTCCGCTCCCGCCGGGAGGTCACCGACTCGGTGAACTTTGTGTTTTCCCAGCTGATGACGGAAAAGCTGGGGGACGTGGCCTATGTGGGCACCGAGCGGCTGGCGGCCGGGGCAGCGTACCCGGAGCAGGCTGGCTGTGAAACCCGGCTGGACATTCTGGACAGCGCCCAGGGAGACGGGGAGGAAACCGCCGCTATTTTGGAGGGCCGCCACATTGCGGGGATGATCCGGGAGATGGTGGAGTCCGGCTTTCAGGTGACGGAAAAGAAGGTGCAGCGGCCGGCCCGGTATGGGGATTTCTGCGTACTGCTCCGCAGCGCCAACAAGGTGGCGCCCTTCTATGCCCAGGAAATGGTGGCCTGCGGGGTGCCGGCCTGGGCGGCCTCGGCGGGAGGCTTTTTCGCCGCGGCGGAGGTGGCCCTGATGCTCTCTCTCCTCCGGGTAGTGGACAATCCCCTACAGGATATTCCCCTGCTGGCAGTGATGATGAGCCCGATTTACGGCTTCTCCCCCGACGACATGGCGGCTATCCGCCTGGAAGACCGGAGCCTGCCTTTGTATCTGGCGGTGGTGCGCCACGGGGAGAAGGATGCCCGGTGCGCCGCCTTTTTGCAGGAAATGGAGCGGTTCCGCACGATAGCCGCCACCATGCCCGCCGATGAATTCCTCAGCCGCCTCTATGACGAGACCGGTTACCGGGATTTGGTCCAGGCCATGCCCGGAGGGGAGGGCCGCCTTGCCAATCTGCGGCTCCTTCACCGGTATGCCCAGCGATATGAATCCTCCGGCTACAACGGCTTGACGGGCTTTATCCGGTTTATTGACCGGCTGGAAAAGCAGCAGGCCGACCTGGCCCCTGCGGCCAGCGGCAACCAGGGGGAGGACGTGGTGCGGATTATGAGCATCCACAAGTCCAAAGGGCTGGAATTCCCCGTGTGCATTGTGGCCAACTGCGGCCGGCAGTTTAATAAGGAAACCGAGGACGCTCTCCTGCACCCGGAGCTGGGGCTGGGGGTGCGCCTCAAGGCCCCGGATTCCCCGGCGCGGTTTTCCACCTTGCCCCGGGACGCTATCCGCCTGGAACAGGAGCGGGAGTCTATGTCCGAAGAGCTGCGGGTACTGTATGTGGCCATGACCCGGGCCAAGGAAAAGCTCATTCTGGTGACCACTTTGAAGGATGCCTCCAAAACTCTGGGAAAGCTGGCTTCCGGCCTCACCAAAGAGGAACAGCTCCCGGAATTCACCGTGCGGGGGGCATCCAGTCTGTCCGACTGGCTGCTCTCCTGCGCTCTGCGCCATCCGGACGGGAAGATTCTCCGGGACCGTGCCTTGGCGGAGGAAGACCTGGTGCTGCGCACGGAGGATTATACCCCCTGGGACATCCGCATTTTGCCGCCGGAGAAGGCGGCCCATGCAGAAGCGGCTGCCGCTGTGGAGCAGGCCCCTCTGGATACCGCCCTGTTGGAGCGGCTGCGGGCCGCCCTTGACTGGCGGTATCCCTATGAAGCCCTGGCCGGAGTGCCCGCCAAGGTGTCGGCGTCCGGCCTTTCGGAGGAACAGTCCGGCATGGCGGAAGGGGGCAGCCTTTCCCGGCCGGCCTTCCTCAGCAGCCAGGGCATGACGCCGGCGGAGCGGGGCACGGCCCTGCACACCTATATGCAGTTTGCCCGGTATCCCGCAGCCTGCCAGAACCCGGAATCCGAGGGGGAGCGTCTGGTGCGGGAGGGCTTCCTCACCCGGGAGCAGGGAGACGCGGTGGATTTGCGCCGGGTGGCCCGGTTTTTTGCCGGGAGCCTGGGAAAACGGCTGCTGGCGTCAAAAAACGTCATGCGGGAAGTGCGCTTTATGGCGGAGCTGCCCGCCCGGGCAGTAAAGCCGGAGCTCTCCGGAGAAATGGGGGAGGAGCCGGTGGTGCTGCAGGGCGTGGTGGACTGCGTCTTTGAAGAGGACGGCGCATTGGTGCTGGTGGACTATAAAACCGACCGGATCTCCACCCCGGAAGAGCTCTGGGAGCGCTATCGGGTGCAGCTAAAATTGTATAAAGACGCGGTTCGGGACATGACGGGCCTGCCGGTGAAAGAATGCCTGCTCTATTCCTTCTGGCTGGGGCAGCCGGTGGAGGGGCCGGGTTTGTAAACGAATTGCAACACTTGCCAGGGTTTTCTTGTGTTTTTGGGGAATCCGTATTATAATGAAGTTCATATGTATCCCCGGCCATGGGGCCTGTGCGGCGGGAATTTCACTGCAGCGGGCTTGGGAATCTTTCATTTTCGAGGGCGCTTTGGCCGGGAAGCTCCCCAGTTCCTCAAAACCGTTTGCTCAAAAAGGAGAGTCGCTATGCTCATTGATTCACTGCGCGCCCTGTTTTCCGGCTATCCCATCAGCCTGGAAAGCATTCTCATGCAGATTTTGGCCACCCTGTTTGTCATTTTCTGCATCCTGCCCCTTCACGAATACGCCCACGGCTGGATGGCGGAGCGTCTGGGGGATCACACCGCCCGGTATGCCGGCCGGCTGACCCTGAATCCCCTTGCCAGCCTGGACCCCATCGGCGCTCTGTTCCTGCTGCTTTTCGGCTTTGGCTGGGCCAAGCCTGTGCCGGTGGATACCCGCAACTTTAAAAAGCCCAAGCGGGATATGGCCCTAACGGCCCTGGCCGGCCCAGTGTCCAACCTGTTAGCTTCTTTGGTGGGGGCTATTCTCTACTATGTGCTGGTTTTGATTCTGGCTGCCGCGGGGATCAGTACGCCGTTGTTTGTGCAGGCGTTTTTCAGCGCCTATATCACCATCAATGTAGCATTGGCGGTGTTCAACCTGCTGCCCATCCCGCCGCTGGATGGCTCTAAAATCGTGGGGGCTTTCCTCTCCAACCGGGCGATGTATGCTTACTACCGGTATCAGAACATTATTGTGCTGGTGCTGTTCCTGCTGCTGTTCAGCGGCGTCCTCAGCCGGCCCCTGGCCATTTTGGAAAACTGGATGCTGGAAGGCATCCTCTGGATTGCAGAGCTGCCCTTCCGCCTCTTTGGCCTGTTATAATTTGACGCGATATGGAAAAGATATCCTATCAGCTGGGGGTCTTTGAAGGGCCTCTGGATTTGCTGCTCACCCTTCTCTCTAAAAATAAGGTGAGCATTTACGACGTGTCCATCTCCCTGCTGCTGGAACAGTATATGGAGCATATCCGGGCCATGCAGGAGCTGGATATGGACGTGGCCAGCGAGTTTCTGGATATGGCCGCCCGGCTGGTGTACCTGAAAACCGTCTCTCTGCTGCCCAAGCACGAGGAGGAAAAAGAGCTGCGCCAGCAGTTGGCCGGGGAATTGATGGAGTATCAGCTCTGCCGGCAGATGGCGGGGGAATTGTCCAAACAGTTCACCTTTGACCGCATGACCCGCAAGCCCTTGGAGATCCCCATGGACCACACCTACCGCCGGCACCACAAGCCGGAAGAGATCCGGCAGGCCTATCTCAGCGCGGCGGGCCGGGGAAAGCGTTTCCAGCCGCCCCCGGCAGAATCCTTTGACGGCATTGTGGCCCGCCCCATTGTCTCCGTTACCTCCCAGATTGTGTTTGTGCTCCGCCGGCTGTGGAAAAAGGGGAAGATTTCCTATTCCCGGCTGTTTGGAGAAAAGCACCAGCGCAGCGAGCGGGTTGCGGCCTTTCTGGCGGTGCTGGAGCTCATCAAGGGCAAGCGCATCCGGGTAGAAGGGGAAGGGCAGGACGCTGTGATTACACTACAGGAAGGAAGGTTCCATGGCCGGAGAAACAAATAAAAATCCCAAGCTCATGGGAGCCATAGAGGCCATTGTGTTTGCCAGCGGGGACCCGGTCTCCATGGAGCGTATGGCTCAGGCGTTGGAAACCGATGTGGAGACCGTGGAGGAACAGGCGGCGCTTTTAATGGCGTCGTATAATCGGGAATCCCGGGGAATCCGCCTGGTGGAGCTGGACGGCTCCCTGCAATTCTGCACTAGCTCCGAATACGGCGCTGCGGTTCGCAAAGCCCTGGAAATGCGCCGGAACACGCCCCTTTCCCAGGCGGCCATGGAGGTGCTGGCAGTGGTAGCCTATAACCAGCCGGTGACCAAGGCCTATGTGGAGCAGGTTCGCGGCGTGGATTGCGGGGCCGTAATCAGCGGCCTGGTGGAAAAGGGCCTGCTGGAAGAGCGGGGCCGTCTGGAACTGCCCGGCAGGCCGCTTTTGTACGGCACCACCCCGGATTTTCTCCGGTGCCTGAACATTCAATCCTTGGGAGAACTGCCGCCTCTGCCCCGGCAGGAAGAGCCTTCTCAACCGGAGGAGCCCGAGGAAGACATAGAATCAGATAAGCATTCGTGATGAACGAGTGAGAGGAGGGAGCGCCGTGACCGGCTGGTATATTGCAGGGGGAATCCTTCTGCTGCTGGCGGCTTTGCTGGCTTCTCCTCTGTGGGCGGAGGTTTCCTTCCGGGAAGAGCTGCGCCTGCGGCTGGGCTGGCTGTTTTTGTCCTTCCAGGTGCTCCCTCCCAAAGAGGAAAAACCGGAAAAAAAGAAGAAGCCCCGAAAAAAGAAAACTTCCGGGAAAAAGCCTCCCGTCCCGGCCCAAAAGCCCGAGGAAAAAAAGCCAGGCGGTCTGGCCCTGCTGAAAGAAATTTTCCACTATGAGGGCGTGCCGGGGCTTTTCGCCTTTCTCAAAGACCTGGCCGGTATCGCGGCCGGGACGGCCAAAAAGCTCTTTGCCCATCTAACGGTGAAGAAGTTTGACCTGCTGGTGGTGGTGGGCGGAGAGGATGCGGCAGAAACGGCCCTTCAATATGGAAAGCTGTGCGGCGCTGTGTATCCGGCAGTATCCACGCTGCTTTCCGCCTGTAAGTGCCGCCGCTACGGCGTTACCATTGTGCCGGACTTTGACGCCCGGGAAACCCAGGCAGTGCTTTCGGCCCGGGTGAAGATTCGGGTCATCTTCCTCCTGTGGTATGGCATTGGGGCCCTTTGGGCCTTTGTCCGCCGCCTGGTGCGGGAGAACACCCAGCTCCAGCAGGCCCGGGAAGCGTCGACCCCTTCCCATGAACCAGTGAACTCAACGAAAACCGGCGGGTAACACCGCTTGTTGATAAATACAGGAAAAACACAAGGGCTTGCTTGAAACAAGATGCAGGCAGCCCAATGCTGCAACAAACAAAAGGATGGTGGATTACTATGAGCGAGCATCCCATTGAGAGCATGATGGGGACAACCCTGGACAAAATCAAGGAAATGGCCGATGTGAACACCGTGGTTGGGGACCCCATTACCACAGCGGACGGCACGGTGATTATCCCCATTTCCAAAGTCAGCTACGGCTTTGCTTCCGGCGGCTCTGACCTGCCCTCCAAGGCCCAGCCCAACCGGGAGCTTTTCGGCGGCGGTACCGGCGCGGGCATCACCATTTCCCCGGTGGCCTTTTTGTCCATTCACGAGGGGAATGTGCGCCTGCTCCAGCTGGACCCCTTCAACAGTTCTGTAGACCGCATTGTGGGGATGGCCCCGGGCTTTATGGATGCCATCACCAATTTCCTAAATCAGAACAAAAAGCAGAAAGAGGAAAAGGCAAAAAAAGAAGCCAAAGCAGACGACTCCCCTGCGGAATAATCCCCTTCTACCGGGAAACTTGAGGGCATAAACATGGAGTGCGGCCCTTTGCGGGCTGATTCCTCTTTCTCAGGGGTGATATCCATGAAAAAGCGTCCGGTTCCCCAAAGGGCCAGAAAAATCCGGTGCCTGCAAAGAGTGCTGGCGCCCCTCCTTGCCGTAATAGCGGGGGCGGTGCCGGCATTTTTTATGCCCGTCCCGTCGGTTTCCGCCGCAGAGCTTCCCCAGGTCTCCGCCCAAAGCGCCGTGGTTCTCCATATGGACAGCGGCGAAATCCTCTATGAGAAAAACGCCCGGGAGCAGCGGGCCGTGGCCAGCACCACTAAAATCATGACCGCTCTTTTGACCCTGGAAGCGGCCGCTCTGGAAAATCCGGAAGTGGAGATTACCCAGGAAATGGTGTTGGTGGAGGGTTCCTCTATGGGATTGCGGGCCGGGGACCGGCTGACGCTGCGGGATTTAGCGGCGGGAATGCTCCTGGCCTCCGGCAACGATGCCGCCAACGCCGCCGCCATTGCCGTAGGGGGCTCCGTGGAGAAGTTCGTGGCTCGGATGAACCAGCGGGCCGGGGAGCTGGGGCTTTCGGACACCCACTTTGAGACGCCTTCCGGCTTGGATGGCGAAACCCACTATTCCACGGCGCTGGATATGGCGAAGCTGGGAATCGCCGCCATGAGCAATCCGGATTTTGCGGAAATTGCCGGGTCCCAGTCCATGCAGGTGCGGTTTCTTTCCCCGGAAAAAACCGTGACCTACCAAAACCACAACAAGCTCCTGAGCCGCTATGAGAGCTGTACCGGGGTGAAAACCGGCTTTACCAAAAAGGCGGGCCGGTGCCTGGTTTCTGCGGCAGAACGAGACGGGGTGCGGCTGGTGGCGGTGACCCTCCATGCTCCGGACGACTGGAACGACCACGAAAAACTGTTGGACTACGGCTTTTCCCAAATGACCACCCTGACCTTTGACGACAGCGGCTACGCCTGCCAGGCGCCGGTGGCGGGCGTGGGGGAGATTGACGTCATTGGCGGCACGGAACCCCAGACAGCGGCGGTGCCGGTGGCGCAGCAGGGGGCGGTGCAGCGGATTGTAGAACTCCCACGCTTTTTATACGCCCCCGTGAGGAAGGGGGAGCAGGTGGGGCGGGTGCGCTATTGCCTGGATGGAAAGACCGTGGCAGAGGTTCCTCTGCTGGCAGCGGAAGGGGCCTTTTTGCCGGAAAAGCAGAGCTGGTGGGAATCCCTGCTTGCATTTTTCTCCGGCAGCGGGTAACATAGAAGAAGTAAATTGATAAATAAGAAAGCAACAGGAAAGGATCAGAATATGGCGAAGGATGTGCGATTACAGAAAATGCTGGCCGACTGCGGCGTGGCTTCCCGGCGAAAGGCCGAGGAGCTCATCGCGGCGGGCAAGGTGCAGGTAAACGGGCAGACGGCCCATATCGGCGATAAAGTGGACCCCGCCCACGACCAGGTGGCGGTGGAGGGCCGGCCGGTGAAGCCTGCCCGGGAAAAAGTGTATTTGATGCTCCACAAGCCCCGGGGCTTCATCACCACCATGAGCGATGAAATGGACCGCAAGTGTGTGGCGGAGCTGGTTGCGGATATTCCCGAGCGGGTGTATCCGGTGGGCCGGCTGGACCGGGATTCCGAGGGGCTTTTGCTCATGACCAATGACGGGGAATTTGCCAACGCCATGACCCACCCCTCCCGGCACGTGCCCAAGGTCTACCGGGTAACGGTGCGCCCCGGCGTCACCGAGGATCAGCTGGTGCAGATGTCTGTGGGCATGGTCATTGACGGGCGCAAGACTGCTCCGGCCGGAGTGAAGGTTTTGGAAGAGAAGCCCGGCCGTGTGGTGCTGGAAATCACCCTCCACGAGGGGCGCAACCGGCAGATTCGCAATATGTGCGCCCAGCTGGGGCTGGAAGTGGCCCGGCTCAAGCGGGTTGCCGTGGGTTCCCTGCGGCTGGGAATGCTGCAGCCCGGCCAATACCGGGAGCTGACCAAGGAGGAAGTCCGCAGCCTGACCGCAGCCGCCGCCAAGGCTGGCCGGCAGAGCCGCGGGGAAGCGGAGCGTCAGGCGGCCCAGGCCCGGAAGGGAGGTGCAGGCCGTGCTGACTATCCTTCCCATGGAAGACCGGCAGCGGGAAAGAGAGCTGCTGGAGGCTATTCCGGAAAAGGCCGGAGATGACGCCCGTATCCTCATGATGCGCGACGGCACAAGCGAGCTGGGCTGGGTGGCGGTGGAGCTGCTCCACTCGGTTTTGCGGATGATTCATATGGAAATTCCCGGCTGTGAAAAGCTGGACGGGCTTTCCGGAGAAAACGTCTTTATCGCCGATACCCTCATGCGTTCCGCCGCCTCTTACGGCGCTGCGGTGGGGGCCTACCGGATTGGTTCTTTGCAGCCGGAGCTCAACGGGTTCCTGGCTGCAAGGGGGTTCACTCCCGGGGAAAACGGGGCCCAGGCGGATTTAGGGGTGATTGTAAAGTATACCGGACCCCAGTAAACCCTTGTTTTTCTTTACAAACTATTGGATAAAGCACTTGTCAATGCAATTTGAATGGATTATAATAAGCTACGTATTGTAATAATTTAGAGGCTGGCGGTTTTCCGCCGGTGTTCTTAATTGAAAGCGAGAAATGGAGGAACAGTAATGAGCGCAGGCAATGATATGCTGCAGGCTTCTCGTGACGCGCTGAAAGATACCAGCGCATACAAGCGCATCGCCCGTTTGTTTGACGATGGGAGCTTTACCGAGATTGATTCCTATGCAAAGTCTGGAGATGGCTTTGCAGAAGCAGCTGCAGGTTATGGTACGATTGAGGGCTGCCCGGCTTATGTGTTCGCACAGAACAGCGACATCTGTGGAGGCGCTATGTCCAAGGCGCAGGCTTCCAAAATTAAGAAGGTTTATGAGTTGGCGGTCAAGACCGGCGCTCCGGTGATTGGGATTTACGATTCTATCGGCGGCCGCCTGGACGAGGGCGCCGAGATGATGGCAGCCTATGGGGAAATTTTGTGCCACAGCAATAACCTGTCCGGCGTAGTCCCCCAGATTGCACTGGTGCTGGGCCCCTGCATCGGCACCTCCGCCATGATTGCCGCCAATGCGGACCTGGTGGTCATGTCCGAAAAAGGGGAGCTGACTCTGGAGACCAGCGGCAACGGCGCTTCCCAGGAGGAAGCCGTGAAGGCCGGCGTGTGCCATGTGGCAGCTGCCACCGAAGATGAGGCCATTGATGCGGTCCGTAACCTGGTGGCCGTGCTTCCTTCCAATAACCTTTCCGGCGCACCGGTAGTGGATGGCGCTGGTGAGAGTGCCGTAACGCTGGACTGCGCTGCTTCCGGCGCTGACATGATTGCGGCCGTTGCTGACAGCGAAAGCTTTATAGAGCTGCAAAAGGGCTTTGGTGAGGCAGTAACCGCCGGCCTGGCCCAGGTGGCTGGCGCCACCACTGGCGTGGTGGCCTATCAGGGCGTCATTGATGGGGACGCCTGCTCCAAGGCTGCCCGGTTTATCCGGTTCTGCGACGCCTTTGCCATTCCAGTGGTGAGCTTTGTGGACGCGGAGAAGTTTGCTTCCGTCCGGGAGGCCTCCAAGCTGTCTAATGCGTATTCCGAGGCAACCTGCCCGAAGGTAACGGTGATTGCCGGCAGCGCCTGCGGAGCGGTTTATATTGCCATGGCTGGCCGCGGTGCCAACGCCGATGTCACCCTGGCATGGCCTTGCGCTACCGTTTCTCCCTTGGCTCCGGCTACCGGCGCGATGTTTGCCTGGAATGACAAGCTGGCCGGTTCCGAGAACCCGGTGGAAGACCGTAAGAAGCTCATTGAAGAATATAAAAATACAGAATGCACTCCCTTCAAGGCAGCTGCCGGCGGCTTTATTGAGGATATTATCCAGCCGTCCGAGACTCGCGCTAAGGTGATTGCAAACCTGGACATGCTGGCAAGCAAGCGTGTGAGCCGCCTGCCGAAGAAGCACGCCAATATCCAGCTTTGATTTGATTCAATTTCCGAAAGAAAACAGGAGGAAGTCATTATGAAAAATCTGAAGATTACTGTAAACGGCGTCGCTTACAGCGTACAGGTTGAAGAAGTTTCCGGTGCAGCTGCACCTGCCGCCCCTGCTGCGGCTCCCGCCCCGGCTCCGGCAGCAGCCCCTGCTCCCGCTGCGGCACCGGCCGCCGCGCCCGCCCCTGCCGCTGCTCCTGCACCCGCCGCTGCCCCTGCGCCTGCTGCTGGTGCTGAAGTGATCAGCGCTCCCATGCCCGGCACCATCCTGTCCGTTGCTGTGAAGGCTGGCGATACCGTGAAGAAGGGCGATGTGCTGGCAATCCTGGAAGCCATGAAGATGGAAAATGAAATCATGGCGCCTCACGATGCCACTGTGGCCGCTGTGCATGTCAACAAGGGCGAGAGCGTAGATACCGGCGCCGCCATTGTTTCCCTCCAGTAAGGGGGTATAGAAGATGTCTAAGAAAATTCTGATTACAGAAACCGTCCTCCGTGACGCGCACCAGTCTTTGCTGGCAACCCGTATGCCTCTCAGCGATATGGTGCCGATTTTGGAGCAAATGGACAAGATCGGCTTCTACTCCCTGGAGTGCTGGGGCGGCGCGACTTTTGACGCTTGCCTGCGCTTTCTGAATGAAGACCCCTGGGAGCGCCTGCGCACCATCCGCAAGATGTGCCCCAATACCAAGCTCCAGATGCTGTTCCGCGGCCAGAATATGCTGGGCTACCGTCACTATGCCGACGATGTGCTGGAATATTTTGTTCAGCGCTCTGTGGCTAACGGTATCGACATTATCCGTATTTTCGACGCCCTGAACGACATTAAGAACCTGGAAGTGGCTATTAAGGCCGCTAAGAAAGAGGGGGCCCATGCCCAGGTGGCGATTTCCTATACCACCGGCCCTGTCTTTACCAATGAATACTATGTGAACTACGCCAAGACCATTGAGAATGCCGGCGCAGATTCCATCTGCATTAAGGATATGGCTGCTCTGCTGACGCCTTATGAGACCTATGAACTGGTCAAGGAGATTAAGGCAGCGGTGAAGATCCCCGTGCAGATCCATACCCACTACACTTCCGGCCTGGCCTCCATGTGCCTGCTCAAGGGTATCGAAGCCGGCGCAGATATGATTGACACGGCCATGTCTCCTCTGGCTCTGGGCACCTCCCATGCTCCCACCGAGTCCATGGTGGCAGCCCTTCAGGGCACCGAGTACGACACCGGCCTGGATTTGATGGCCCTCAGCGAGATCCGCGAGTACTTTATGACTCTGCGGGAGAAGTATATCAAGGAAGGCCTGCTGGATCCCAAGATGCTGGCCACCGATGCCAAGGCCCTGATCTATCAGGTGCCCGGCGGTATGCTTTCCAACCTGCTGTCTCAGCTGAAGCAGGCAGGCAAGGCCGACCAGCTCACCGCTGTGCTGGAAGAAGTTCCCCGGGTGCGCAAGGACGCCGGTTATCCGCCTCTGGTAACCCCCACTTCTCAGATCGTGGGTACCCAGGCTGTGTTTAACGTCATTACCGGCGAGCGCTACAAGATGTGCACCAACGAGTTCAAGGGCCTGGTAGCCGGCAAGTACGGCACCACTCCTGTGCCCATTGATCCGGAATTCCAGAAGAAGATCATTGGCGATGAGGCGCCCATTACCTGCCGTCCGGCCGACCTGCTGGAGCCGGAGCTGGAAACCCTGCGTAAAGAGTGCGCAGAGTGGATTGAGCAGGAAGAGGACGTGCTCTCCTATGCCCAGTTCCCCAAGGTGGCTTTGGACTTCTTCAAAAAGCGCCGGGACCAAAAATACGGGATTGACGGCAAACATGCAGACGCCGCCGCTAATGTGCATCCCGTCTGATAAATAGCGATTCCCAAACGGCAAAGGGCTGTCGGTTGTGGGCGCATAGTGCGCCTGCGGCAGACGGCCCTTGCAATTTTGCCGGGCGTTTTCCAGCCTTTTTTGTAGGGAGTTTGAAAAATCGCCGGGTAAGGTTGCAATCTCAAAAAGGGAATGGTAAAATAGAATTGTTGTTCTGCGGCCTTTGGGCAGGTTTGTCTATCCGTGGCTGCAAAAGTGATACCACATGGAATTGAGATGATGGCATGATACGCAGCATGACGGGCTATGGCCGGAGCGAAAAGATCATTGACGGGCGCGCGGTTTCCGTAGAGTTAAAATCCGTCAATCACCGGTATTTTGAATTTTCCTGCCGCACTACCCGCGGCTACTCCTTCTTGGATGAGAAGATGAAATCCTATCTTCAGGGGAAGATTGCCAGAGGCAAGGTGGACGCCTATGTGACGGTAGAGGCCCTGGAGACAGCCCAGGCCCAGGTGTTGGTGAACCATCCCCTGGCGGCGGGGTACGTTGGCGCCTTGCGGGAATTGGCGGAACGCTATTCCCTGCAGGACGATATTTCCGTTTCCACAGTGGCCCGGTATGGGGATATTTTCTCCGTCCACAAGGCCCCGGAGGATGAAGAGGCCGTGTGGGATTGTGTCCGCCAGGCGGCGGACGAGGCCCTGGAAAAGTTTTTGCAGATGCGGGAAACCGAAGGGGCCCGGATGAAAGAAGATGTGCTGGAACGGGCCCATACGATTCTGAAACTGGTAGACGCCATTGAGGAGCGTTCGCCTCAGACGGTGGCAGAATACCAGGAGCGATTGCGCCAGAAAATCCAGGAGCTGCTGGGGGATACCCCGGTGGATGAGCAGCGGCTGCTCACGGAAGTGGCGGTGTTTGCCGACAAGGTGGCGGTAGCGGAAGAAACGGTGCGTTTGCGCAGCCATTTTGACCAGCTTCGCCAGATGCTGGACTCCGGGGAACCTGTGGGCCGGAAGCTGGACTTTTTGGTGCAGGAAATGAACCGGGAGGCCAACACCATCGGTTCTAAGGCAACGGATTCCCAGATTGCCTATATGGTAGTGGATATTAAAGCCGAAATTGAAAAAATTCGGGAACAGATTCAGAATATTGAGTGAGCCGGAGGCCACAGGAGGAAAAAGAATGAAACTGATCAACATCGGTTTTGGAAATATGGTTTCGGCCAACCGGCTGGTAGCGATTGTCAGCCCGGAATCCGCCCCTATTAAGCGCATTATTCAGGACGCCAAGGAGCGGGGGACCTTAATCGACGCCACTTATGGACGCCGTACCCGGGCAGTTTTGGTCACAGACAGTGACCATGTAATCTTGTCGGCGGTGCAGCCGGAAACGGTGGCAAACCGCCTCAACGACCGTGATGAAGAAATTACAGACGAGGAGCTGGATGAGGAATGAGTAAAGGAGTTCTGCTGGTGATTTCCGCCCCCTCCGGGGCTGGAAAAGGGACGATTATCAAGCGTCTGATGGATGATGACCGGAGCCTGAAGCTCTCGGTTTCCGCCACTACCCGGGCGCCACGTCCCGGTGAGATTGACGGCGAGGATTATTTCTTCTTGAGCCGGGAAGAATTTGACGACCTGGTAAAGAACGGCGAGATGCTGGAACACGCCGAGTATGTGGGCAACTGCTACGGCACTCCCAAGGGGCCGGTAGAGAGCTGGCTGGAGGATGGCCAGGATGTCATTCTGGAAATCGACGTCCAGGGCGGCCAGCAGGTGAAGAAGATTATGCCCGAGTGCGTGAGCATCTTCATCCTGCCCCCCTCCATGAAAGAGCTGGAAAACCGCCTGCGCGGCCGGAGCACGGAAATGGACGCGGTAGTGGACGCCCGTCTCCAGGCGGCCCGGGAGGAAGTCCGCCATGCGGAGGAATATGATTATGTGGTAATCAACGATACCGTGGACAAGGCCGTGGAGGATATCAAAACCATTATTGCTGCGGAAAAGCACCGCTTTATCCGCGTAAGTTCCATTGTAGAAAGGGTGTTGATTGATGCTTAAACCGTCTGCCAACATTGTGGACTGCCCTTACAGCAGCCGTTATGCCCTGGTGGCCGCCGTGGCTAAGAGAGCCCGGCAGATTGCACAGGAAGCGGAGGATGCCCATCAGATTTTGATTCAAAAGCCGGTGGAGCTGGCGGTGCGGGACTTTGTGGAACACCGCTGCATCATTGTGGAGCCGGACCCCGATGCGCTGGAGGAGGAAGAAGAGGACATGGTTCAGGAGCCGGAAGAGGCTGCGGCTGAAGCCGGGGAAGAAGCCCCTGCCGAGGCCCCGGAAGAACCTGCGGAATAAAGCCTCCTGAGCCGGTATGGTTCCGGCAGGACCCCTGCGGAGGTTTCGCAGGGGTTTTCTCTATTTCTGGAAGAAAGGCAGGTGAGCGGGTTGGGTCAGTGGTTTGCCAAGGTGGCCGTGGAAAATACCGTCTTTCATTTTGACAAGGCTTTCGATTACCAGGTTCCCCTGGAGATGGAAGACTCCATTCGGCCGGGATGCCGGGTACTGGTGCCTTTTGGAGCCGGTGGGAAAACCCGGTTGGGCATGGTGCTGGCTTTAACCCGGGAGCAGGCCTATGACAAGCTCAAGCCGCTGCGGGCCCTTCTGGATGAAGAACCTCTCCTTAGCGAGGAGTTCCTGCGGCTGGTTCCTTGGCTCAAGGAACGGTATTTCTGCACGCTGTTTGAAGCGGTCAAGCTGCTTTTGCCGGTGGGGATGAATTACCGGCTGTACCGGCAGGTTTCCCTTTCTCCCAGTTTTACCAATTTCGACCGGGAAGATTTTTCCGATTTGCAGTGGCAGATTCTCACCCGCCTGCGGGCCTGCCGGAAACCGCCGGAATTGGGGGCTTTTTTGAGCCAGTGCGGCATTTCCGCCGACTGTCAGGAGTTTCTGGATTTGGAAAAGCGGGGTGTCCTCACCCTTTCGGAGGAGGCGGCCCGGCAGATTGGGGACGCCACGGTGCGCATGGCCCGGGCTGTGGAGGAGTTGCCGGAGGGGGCCAAGCTCAGCGCCCGGCAGCAGGAAGTCTATCGAGTGCTCCGGGAAGTGGGGTCGGTTTCCGTGCGGGAGGTGTGCTATTTTACCGGGGTAACGCCGGCGGTGGTGACGGCCCTGGTAAAAAAGGGCGGCGCCGAGCTCTTTGAGCAGGAAGTCTACCGCAGTCCCCTGGAAGCGGTGGACCTTTCGGATACGCCGGAGGAAATCCGCCTCACCCAGGAGCAGGAAGCGGCTTTCCAATCCCTCTATGCCCAGTACCGAGAGGGGAAAGGGGGCGTCTCCCTGCTGTATGGCGTCACCGGCAGCGGCAAGACCCAGGTATTCCTGCGGCTGATCGACCAAGTCCACGGGGAGGGCCGGGGCGTTATCGTCATGGTGCCGGAAATTTCCCTGACCCCCCAGACTATTGCCCTGTTTCAAAAGCGCTATGGGCAGGAAGTGGCGGTGTTCCACAGCGGCCTCTCGTTAGGAGAGCGGCTGGACGAGTGGAAACGCATCCGGGAGGGGAAGGCCTCCATCGCCATCGGCACCCGGTCGGCGGTGTTCGCGCCCTTTCGGGATTTGGGCCTGATTGTGCTGGACGAGGAACAGGAATCCACCTATAAATCCGAATCCTCTCCCCGGTATCACGCCCGGGATGTGGCCAAGTTCCGCTGCGCCTATCACAAGGCCCTGTGCGTGCTGGCCTCTGCCACTCCTTCTGTGGAGAGCTTTTATCTGGCCAAGCGGGGGCGGTATACCCTCAACGGCCTTCACAACCGGTACGGCCCGGCCAGGCTCCCCCAGGTGGAAATCATCGACATGAACCGGGAGCTGGAAGCGGGGAACACCACCAGCTTCAGCGCGCCCTTGGCCCGGGCTTTGCAGGAAAACGCAGCGGCAGGCCGGCAGTCCATTGTGTTGCTGAACCGCCGGGGGTATCACACCTTTGCCGCTTGCCGGGCTTGCGGGGAAGTAGTCACCTGCCCCCATTGCAGCATTTCCCTGACATACCACACCGCCAATCACCGGTTGGTCTGCCACTACTGCGGCTATTCCACCCCCTTTACTCCGGAGTGCCCTTCCTGCCATCTGCCGGAGGTACGCTATTCGGGTACCGGCACCCAGCGCGCCGAGGAGGAGCTCCGGGAATTGCTGCCGGAGGCTTCTATCCTGCGGCTGGACACCGATACCACCATGGCACGCTATGCCTATGAGAAGAAGCTCCGGGCCTTTGCCCGGGGAGAATACGATTTGATTGTGGGCACCCAGATGGTGGCCAAGGGCCTGGACTTTGAAAATGTCACCCTGGTGGGGGTGCTGGGGGCCGACCAGATGCTCTACAACGACGATTTTCGCAGCAATGAGCGGGCCTTCGACCTGCTCACCCAGGTGGTGGGGCGCTCCGGCCGGGGCAAATATCCGGGCCGGGCCATGATTCAGACCTTCACCCCGGAAAACCCCACGTTCCAGCTGGCGGCCCGGCAGGATTACGAGACTTTTTATGAAAACGAAATCCAGTTCCGCCGCGCTATGCTCTATCCGCCCTTTGCGGATATTTTGGTGGTGGGCTTTTTAGGGGAGCAGGAGGAAACCGTGCGGCAGGCCAGTTTTTGGTTTTTGTCCCGTCTGCAGCAGGTAGCCTCCTCGGAGTATGCCCATCTGCCCATGCGGGTGCTGCGGCCCTCCCCGGCCGCGGTGGCCAAGGTCAGCAACCGGTACCGCTATAAGCTCATTGTCAAGTGCCGGAACACCCGGGAGCTTCGGGAGCTGGTTTCCCGATTGCTGCTGGAATTCTCCAAAGAAAAGGCCTATGCCCGGGTAACAGCTTTCGCCGACTGCAACCCGGACAGCATTTTGTAAAGCAGGCGGCGTTTCTAATCTGTGCAGGGAAATTTTACAGAGAAAAAGAGAGCGGGTTGAAATACAGCCCCATTTGAGAATATACGATCGACAATGCAAAAAAATCGTGATGATTTTTAAAATTTTTAAAGGAGTGGACACAAATGGCAATTCGCAATATTGTAAAATTTGGAGAAGAAGTCCTCAATAAAAAGTGCCGCCCGGTGGAGAAGTTCGACCAGAAGCTGGCCATTCTCCTGGACGATATGAAAGAGACCCTCTATGACGCGGACGGCGTGGGCCTTGCCGCCCCTCAGGTGGGCATCCTTCGCCGGGTAGTGGTCATTGACGACGGCAGCGGCCTGCTGGAGCTCATCAATCCGGAGATTCTGGAAACCAGTAAGGAGACCCAGATCGATGCGGAGGGCTGCCTTTCCAATCCCGGTCAATACGGTATGGTGGAGCGCCCCTACCGGGTAAAGGTCCGCGCCCAGGACCGCAACGGCAACTGGTTTGAAAAAGAGGGCGAGGGCCTCCTGGCTCGGGCCTTCTGCCACGAGCTTGACCATCTGGAGGGCATCCTCTTCACCAGCCGCGCCAGCCGGATGCTCTCGGTGGACGAGCTGCAGGGCTGATGGCCGGCCAGCGTGTCAGGGGAAATATCGAGAAGATGCTGCCCTGATACAAAAATTGCGCAACTAAACGGCCAGCGGGCAGGTTGCCCGGCTGCTTCTATCACAGAAAGGAATGGTATGCACCATGAAAATCGTATTTATGGGCACGCCGGATTTTGCGGTGCCCTGTTTGCAGGCGCTGCTGGATGCCGGCCATGAGGTCTGCGGGGTGTTCACCCAGCCGGATAAGCCCAAAGGCCGTAAATATACCCTGACCCCGCCTCCGGTGAAGGAGCTGGCTTTGCAGCGGGGCTTGCCGGTGTATCAGCCTAACACCCTGCGCACCGGGGAAGCCTATGAGATTTTGAAGGAGCTGGCCCCGGAGCTCATTGTTGTGGTTGCTTATGGAAAGCTCTTGCCCAAGGAGATTTTGGAGCTGCCCCCTATGGGCTGCGTCAATGTCCACGGCTCCCTGCTCCCCAAATACCGGGGAGCGGCGCCTATTCAGTGGGCGGTACTCAACGGCGACAAGACCACCGGCGTCACCACCATGTATATGGCCGAGGGGATGGATACCGGTGACATTCTCCTGAAAGCGGAGACGGAGATTCCCCCGGAGGAGACATCCGGGGAGCTCTTTGACCGGCTCAAAATCATGGGCGCCCAGCTGCTGATTCAGACCATTGACGGCCTGGCGCGCCACCAGATTACCCCCATCCCCCAGAAGGAGGAAGAGGCCACCCACGTTTCCATGCTCACCAAGGAGATTTCCCCCATTGATTGGAACGCTTCCGCCTGGGAGGTTCACAACAAGGTTCGGGGTCTGAATCCCTGGCCCTCGGCGGTCACCACCTTCCGGGGCAAGGGCCTGAAAATCCACCGTACCCGGCCTTTCCCGGAAAAGAATGGCCAGCCCGGCAAGGCCTTTTCGGAAAACGGGGAGTTTTTCGTCTACTGCGGCCAAGGAGCTGTCCAGCTTTTGGAGGTCCAGGCGGAAAACGGCAAGCGCATGGCAGGCAAGGCCTTTTTGCTGGGGCATCCTCTGGATGAAGCTGCCATTTTGGGGTAAAATAAGGCAGAGTGCCTTCCCATCACCACCAAGGAAAGGAATGGATTGTTATGGGATATCTCTATTTTAATTTTCAATATCTGTTATTTATGCTGCCTGCGGTGGCTCTTTCGTTCATCGCCCAAATCATGGTGAAATCCACTTTTAGCCGTTATTCCCGGGTGATGAACCGCCGGGGAATGACTGGGGCCATGGCGGCGGAGCAGGTGCTCTGGGCCAATCACGTGCCGGGGATCCAGTTCCGGCATATTTCCGGGAACCTCAGCGACCACTTTGACCCTCGGAGCCGCACCATCGCCTTGTCTGACGGGGTGTACAACCAGGCTACCATCGCGGCGGTGGGCGTGGCCGCTCACGAGGCCGGCCACGCTGTGCAGCATGAGCAGGGCTATTGGCCCATCCGGGTGCGCAGCGCCTTGGTGCCGGTGACCCAGATTGGCTCCAACTTGGCGACGCCCCTGATTCTCATCGGCTTGATTCTGCCGGTTCAGTACGATTTCGTCATCTACCTGGGCATTGCCCTTTACTGCCTGGTAGTGCTGTTCCAGGTGGTGACTTTGCCGGTAGAGTTCAACGCCAGCGCCCGGGCCATCCGCGCCCTGGAAGAGGGCGGCATCCTGGACGGGGAAGAGCTTCGGGGCGCGAAAAAGGTGCTGCGGGCGGCGGCCCTCACGTATCTGGCTGCTGCTTTCTCCGCTCTGCTCTCGGTGCTGTATTATCTCATGATTGCCGGAAACAGGAGGAATCGTTCTTGAAGAAAGCCGACGCCCGCACCGCTGCCTTGCAGGCCCTTTTGCAGGTAGAGGAAAGCGAGGGCTATTCCAATATTGTTATCGATAAGACCATCCGCCGCATGGAGCTGGATTCCCGGGAGGCCGGGCTGGCTTCGGCCCTGTTTTATGGGGTTCTGGAAAAGCGCATTGCCTTGGATTGGGCTTTGGGCCGCTTTTCCAAAAAGCCCATGGAAAAGCTGGATGCCCCGGTTCGGGAGCTGCTGCGCTTAGGGGCCTATCAGATCTTTTTTATGGATAAGATTCCCGATTCCGCAGCCGTTAACGAGGCGGTCAACGGTTGCCGCCAGGCAGGCAAGGCCAGCGCTGCGGGGTTTGTCAATGGGGTGCTCCGGAGCCTTCTGCGGCAAAAGGATTCCCTGCCTTGGCCCAAAGAGGGGGATGAGGCCCTTTCCATCCGGTATGGCTGTCCGGTTCACTGGATTCGCTTTTGGAAGAAGGCCTACGGAGAAGCCTTTTGCCTCCGGATGCTGGAATCCCTGGAGCAGCCCGCTCCCCTGTATGCCCGGGTGAATCCTCTCCGGGGAAGTTTGGAGGAATTCCTCCAAAAGGCCGCAGAAGAAGGATTGGAGGCGGAGACAGTACCCGGCTTTCCCATGGCGGTCCGGCTCTGCCATACGGGGGCCGTGGCGGATTCTTCCCTGTACCAGCAGGGCTGGTTTCACGTCCAGGACCTTTCCTCCCAGTTCTGCTGTCGGGTAGGGGAGGTGCGGCCCGGTATAACGGCGGCGGATGTGTGCGCCGCGCCGGGAGGAAAGTCCTTTACCATTGGGGAAGAAATGGAAAACCGGGGAACTCTTTATTCCTACGACCTCTATAAAGGAAAAGTGGGGCTGATTCGTTCCGGAGCACAGCGGCTGGGCCTTAGCTGCATCCAAGCGGCTGTGCGGGACGCGGCAAAGCCATCCTTCTCCCCGGAGCCGATAGATGTGGTGTTCTGCGACGCCCCCTGTTCCGGGCTGGGCATCCTCCGGCGGAAACCGGAAATCCGCTATAAAAAGCCCGAGAGCCTGCGGGGGCTGCCGGAAATCCAGCGGCGGATTTTAGACGCCTCTGCCAAGCTGGTGAAGGAGGGCGGCCGGCTGGTGTACTCCACTTGTACCCTGAACCCGGCGGAAAACGGTGATGTAGCGGAATGGTTCCTGGAGACCCACCCGGATTTTGCCCCCGTCCCCATCCAAATTCCCCAGGGCATGGCCCGGACAGTGACAGAGCCGCCCCACCATTTCACCCTGACGCCTTTTTCCTGCGGGACAGACGGTTTCTTTGTGGCCGCGTTCCAAAAAAGAGGATAAGGTTCCCTTGAGGAGGAGACAGCAATGGAAAAGCACGACGCTTTGAAAATCGATATAAAATCCCTGACTCTGCAAGAACTGCAGGAGGCCTTCCGGGCGGAGGGGCTGCCGGCTTTTAGAAGCAAACAGGTGTATCAGTGGCTCCATCGTGGGGCGGTTTCCTTTGACGATATGTCGAATATTTCCAAGGAGCTTCGCAGCAGTTTGAACAAAAAATATTACATATCTGTAGCATCCATTGAAAAGAAACGGGTTTCCATGTATGATAATACAGTGAAGTACCTGTTTCGGCTCCATGACGGCCAGTATGTGGAATCCGTGCTCATGGAGTACCATCACGGCTACTCGATATGTATTTCTACCCAGGCCGGATGCAAAATGGGTTGTACGTTCTGCGCCACCGGCCAGGGAGGCTGGTTCCGGGATTTGACTCCCTCGGAAATGCTGGCCCAGATTCAGGCAGCTCAGCAGGATTCCGGCCACCGGGTCTCCAACATCGTCCTGATGGGCATGGGAGAGCCGCTGGATAACTATGAAAACGTCCTGCGGTTTCTGGAATTGGTGTCCTCTGATGAGGGGATGAATATCGGCGCCCGGCATATTTCGCTGTCTACCTGCGGGCTGGTGGACAAAATTTATGATTTGGCAGACAAGAAGCTACAGGTCACCCTTTCGGTGTCTCTCCACGCCCCCAACGACCAGATCCGTTCCCGCACCATGCCGGTAAACCGCAAGTGGAATGTAGAAGCCCTGTTAAAGGCCTGCCGGTATTATGCGGAGACTACCCACCGGCGCATTTCCTTTGAATACGCCATGATTCGTGGCGTCAACGATACCGATGCCTGCGCACAGGAGCTGGCGCAGAAGCTCAAGGGGATGCTCTGCCACGTGAACCTGATTCCGGTGAACGATGTGACCGGCGCCCATTACCACAAGAGCACCCGGGAGCGGCTGCAGCGGTTTAGCCATATTTTAGAAGAAAAGGGAATCCCTGTAACGGTGCGCCGGACTTTGGGCGCGGATATTGAAGCCTCCTGCGGGCAGCTGCGGGGGAAACATCAGAAAGAGGCAGGGCAGACAATTGAGAAGTAAAGTTTCCTACGCTGGATTTTGCGTTTTCAGATTTGCCAAAGACAGCGTGATACCCAAATTCCTGCAAGAAAGGATGGGTCATTACCTATGAAGACCGTCAGTAAAACAGATATTGGGCTTGTGAGAAGCTCCAACCAGGATGCCTGCGGCTGCGGCCTTTTGGCCGATGGCGCCTGGGTGGTAGTGTGCGATGGAATGGGCGGGGCCAACGGCGGGAATGTGGCCAGTTCCATGGCACTCTCCTGCTTTGAAGAGCAAATCCGCCGGGAATATCAGCCGGGCGCTTCGGATGAAGAGGTGCGGCGCCTGCTGGTGACCACCGCGGACATGGCCAATGTGCGCATCTACCGAGCAGCCTTGCAGGACCCGGAGCTCTCCGGAATGGGGACCACCTTGGTAGCGATTCTTGTATCTGGTGGAAAAGCGCATATTGTCCACGCGGGGGACAGCCGGGCTTACAAGATTTCCCGTTCGGGTGTGAAGCAGCTGACGGTAGATCATTCCATGGTGCAGGAAATGCTCAATCGAGGGGATATTACCCGGGAGGAAGCAGCTCACCATCCCCACAAAAATATCATTACCCGGGCCCTGGGGGTCTTGGATATGGTGGATGTGGATTATACCCAGCTGGATTTTGGCCCCGGAGAGACCCTGTTGGCCTGTTCCGACGGCCTGAGCAATTATGTTCATGCAGAGCAGATGTACCAGTGCGCTTCGGCCCATCAGGGCCAGGAGCTGGCAGACGCCCTGGTGCAGGCGGCTTTGGCGGGCGGCGGCAGCGATAATATCACTGTGGCCCTGATAGAGAATTGACAGCAGAGATAGGAGTGTAATTTCATGGATAAGTATACGGGAAAGCGCCTGGACGGCCGGTATGAGATTCATGAGCTTTTGGGAGTCGGCGGTATGGCGGTGGTCTACCGCGCTTATGACACCATTGATGACCGGATGGTTGCCATTAAAATTTTAAAGGATGAATTTGCTGGGAACAGCGATTTCCTCCGCCGCTTCCGCAATGAATCCAAGGCCATCGCCGTGTTGTCCCATCCCAACATTGTCAAGGTCTATGATGTCAGCTTTGGCGACCGGATTCAGTACATCGTGATGGAATATGTGGACGGCATTACCCTGAAGCAGTATTTGGATCAGCAGAAGGAAACGGTCCCCTGGAAAGAGGCCCTTCACTTTACGGTGCAGATTCTCCGGGCCCTCCAGCATGCCCACGAAAAGGGCATTGTCCACCGGGATATTAAGCCCCAGAATATCATGCTCCTCCAGGACGGCACCATCAAGGTGATGGACTTCGGCATTGCCCGGTTCGCCCGCAGCGAGACCCGGACCATGACCGATAAGGCCATCGGCTCTGTCCACTACATCGCGCCGGAGCAGGCCAGGGGAGACGTTACCGATGAGCGGGCCGATATTTATTCGGTAGGCGTCATGCTTTATGAAATGCTTACCGGCCGCCTGCCCTTTGAGGCGGACAATGCCGTTTCCGTGGCCATTATGCAGCTGCAGGCCAATCCCACCCTGCCCCGGGACATTAACCCGGATATCCCCGAAGGGCTCCAGGAAATCACCATGAAGGCCATGCAGAAAGCCCCTTCCCAGCGGTATCAGTCCGCGGCGGAAATGCTCCAGGACATCGAGACGTTCCGGCGGAATCCTGCTGTCCGATTTGACTACAAATATTTTGTGGATGACACCCCCACCAGATATGTCAATGCCATTGAAAACGTCAAAGGAAGCACCGGCCCCCTGTCCTATAATGACGATTATGAGTATGAAGAGGATTTGGGGAAAAAGAAGGGTTCCAAAAAGACCAAGATGGTTTTGGCAGGTATCGGCACCGCATTTTTGATTATGCTGGTTATCCTGGGCGTATTCTTTATTGTGAATCAGAACAACCAGTCCGCTGGGGAAGAGGATACCGTGGTGGTGCCTAACTTTATCGGCATGGTGTATCAGGATGAAATTTTGGACAATGAAAAATATGCGGATTTCACCTTCACTTTGCAGGAGGGCAACGACCCGGAACAGGATCCCGGCGTGGTGCTTCAGCAGAGCCCCAATGAAGGCATCGAGGTGAAAAAGGGCAGAGAGATCGTCCTGACCATCAATCAGGGGGATGAGCCGGTGAAAATCCCTGAGGTGGCCGGCATGACCGAAGATGATGCGGTAGAAGCCCTGCGGAACATGGATCTGATCCCCAAAGTGGTAACCGTGATGGATGAAGAAGTGGGCCAGGGTTATGTGATTGAAACGGACCCGGCAGAGGGCAGTGAAGTAGACGCCGGCAGCCAGGTAACGGTCTATGTCAGCGGCGGCCCGGAGGAGAATATTTCGGTTCCCGCTGTGATCGATAAATCCTTGGATGCGGCCCGCGCGGAGATCATCGCCGCCGGCCTGACGGTGGGCGAGCTGATTCCCCAGGACGACAGCGATAAGCCTGCCAATACCGTCATTGAGACCAATCCGCTGCCCGGCGTCAAGGTGGCCAGCGGCACCAAGGTGGATATTACCTACAGTTCCGGCCAGCAGTCCGTCAAGACCGTGGAGGTGTTCCTGGCCCTGCCCGATGTCTCCAATGACATTGATGTGAAGGTCTATGTGGACGGGAAGCTGGACAATGACCAGAGCGGCACTATCAACCCCAATGCCACCTCCAACCCGGGCCTCTACACCCTGACCTTTGAGGGCACCAGCGGTACCCAGACTCTCCAGGTAACTCTGGACGGCCAGAACTACGCTACCTTTACCCTGGACTTTGATTCCGGCAATGCCAGCCAGCAGGGAAGCTACGGGAATTACCAGCCGCCGCAGGATACCTCCTCAGAGGAGGAAAACGGGGGCGGCGGTGAGGCCGGCACCGGTAATGGCGGCGGCCAAGGCGTCACCCGGGATTAAGGCAGGTACCCATGGAACAAAAAGGATTGCTTTTGAAATGTTTGGGCGGCTTCTATTATGTAGAGGCCGATGACGGGAAAACCTATGAATGCCGGGCACGGGGTATCTTCCGCAAGCGGGGGATGTCCCCCTATGCCGGGGATCGGGTGACGATTTCCACCCAGGAGGACGGCACTGGCTCCATCGAGGCCATAGAGCCCCGGAAGAATTCCCTGATCCGGCCGCCGGTGGCCAATATGGATCAGCTGTTCATTGTGGTGGCCGTGCGGGAGCCTGCCCCGAGCACCCTGATTATCGATAAGACCATTGCCGCCGCTGAAAGCAAGGGGATCGAGCCGGTTTTGGTAATCTCTAAAACCGATTTGGAGGACGCCGGCTGGCTGTGTGAAATTTATGAAAAGGCCGGGATCCCCTGCGTCCCCGTCTCTTCCGTCACTGGGGAAGGGGTGGAGCGGATTCGGGCCATGCTGCAGGGGAAGCTCTCGGCGTTTACCGGGAATTCCGGCGTGGGGAAATCCACCCTCCTGAACCGGGTGGACCCCCGCCTTTCCCTGGAAACCGGGGAAATCAGCCAAAAGCTGGGCCGTGGCCGGCACACCACCCGCCAGGTGGAGCTGCTTCCTTTGCCTGGAGGCGGCTATGTGGCGGATACCCCAGGGTTTTCCTCCATTGACCTGGAGCGCTATGAGCTAATCCGGAAGGAGGACCTGCCCCATTGTTTCCGGGAATTTGTCCCGTATCTGGGGGAATGCCGGTTCACCAGCTGTTCCCATACCTGTGAGAAGGGCTGCGCCGTATTGGAGGCCGTGGAAGAGGGAAAGATTGCCCCTTCCCGCCACGAAAGCTATGTGACCATGTATCAGGAAGTGAAGGATATTAAGGAATGGCAAATGAAAGAAAAATCTGTGTGATTCTTGGTTCTGCATCGGTGGAGGGGGATTGTATCCCCGAGGATCTCTGTGCAAAGGACGCTTATCTCATTTGCGCTGACGGCGGCGTGGATACAGCGGCCCGGCTGGGCCTGCATCCGGACCTGATCGTGGGGGATTTCGACTCTCTGGAAGGGGAACTGCCCCAGGACGTCGAGACCATCCACCTGCCTGTGGAAAAGGACGAAACCGACCTGCTTTATGGAGTGAAGGAGGGATTTCGCCGGGGCTACAACCAGTTTGTACTGCTGGGGGCCTTGGGCGGGCCGCGGTTTGACCACTCCATTGCCTCTCTGTGCGTGCTCTCTTATATTGCGGACAGAGGCGGCCGGGGCGTGCTGGCAGATGGCAGGACGCGGGTGTTTGTGCTGAGCAGCGGCCGCCTGGTGTTTACGGATTTAAAGGGCTCCACCCTGTCGGTTTTTCCCTTTGGAGGCGATACCTGCCGTGTGACCTATAAGGGGCTGCAGTATCCCCTGCTGGACTATACGCTGCAGCTCAATGATGCCCTGGGGGTCAGCAATTCTATTGTGGAGGATCGGGCAGAGGTCCTTCTCCATCAAGGGCGGGCTTTGGTAATCCTGTTGGAAGCGGAAACTCCGTAACCCATGCAATTTCATCGTACCCGAAGCGGGAATCTTAGAGGACAAGCCAGTCCTCTGGGGCCCGCTTTTTTTGCGTCCAATTCATATTCCCTCTGAGGCCCTCATACACATAGGGTAGAATACCAGAGAAGGAGAGCATGATATGGAGTATACATTCAAACGGGCGGAGTATACGGACAGTGCCGTACTCTTCGATGGCTGCCAGGAACAGCCGCTGGATCTGGATGTGAGCCTTCCGGACTACTGCCCCGACATACAGCGAATTCTCAAATGCCAGGTTCTTCCCTGCATTTCCGGACATTCCCTCAACGGCGACCGATTGGAGACGGAAGGCGTGGTCCGGGTACGGGTCCTCTATTTGGATTCCCGGGAAGATACGGTGCGGTGCTGCGAGATGGAGAGCGGGTTCTCCTCAGTGATTCCCCTGCGGGAAACGCCGGAGGCCGGGGCCGCCCAGGTGACCACCCGGCTGGAATATGTTAACTGCCGGGCGGCCAGCCCCCGGCGGCTGGATATCCACGGCGCTTTTTCCATCTGCGCCCAGGTGTTGGAATCCCGCCGCCAGCCGGTGTGTACCCATTCGGAAGAGGAAGGGTTGGAACAGCGGTGTGAAACCCTTTCCGCCAGCGCTTTAGCGGGTTTGGGAGAGCAGCAGGTTACCCTGACGGAAACCCTGGAAATCAACAGCAGCAAGCCTCCGGCAGAAACCATCCTGCGCAGCCGCTGCTATTGCGTGGTGCAGGATTTCCGGCCGGTATCCGGCAAGATTCTGGCAAAGGGAACGGTACGCCTGGAGGTGCTCTACACCTCGTCTTTGGACGGCAGCTCTTTGGAGCGGATGGACTTTGAGATTCCTTTCAGCCAGATGATCGATTGCCTGGGAGCCTCGGAGGAGTGCCGGTGCAGCCTGCGCATGGAGGTGACCAATCACAGCATTCAAATTCGTAGCGATGCCAATGGGGAGCCCATGCGTCTGGAAACGGAAGTCCGCATGAGTGCCTTTGCCCGGGCCTGCCGGGACCGGGAGCTCACCTTTGTCACGGACGCTTATTCCACCCAGTATGAGACGGAGCTGGACTATACCCAAATCCAGGTCAGCGGCCTGGACGATGTGGTACAGGAGACGGCCATTGAAAAGGCTGCCATGGAGCCGTCAGGGGAGCTGGGTCGGGTCATTGACGTCTGGAACGAGGTCAGCAATGTTTCCGGGGAAATCCAGAACGGGCAGATCACTTTTTCGGGAAAGATGAACCTTTGCCTCCTGGCCGCCGATAGCCAGGGCGTGCCCTTCTATCAGGAAAAGCTGGCGGATTTCTCCTTGAGCCGTGCCTGGAATGGGCCGGAAGAGGACCGGCGGGTTTCCTGCTGGGCTCAGGTGGGGCCGGTGGGGTACCGCATTACCGGTGGTACCGGCTTGGAGCTTTCAGCGGAAATTTTCTTAGGAGGCACTGTCACCCACACGGCCAGCCGCCGGGCGATTTCCGGGATGCATGGGGACGAAAGCCGGTGCAAAGAGGAAAACCGGGCGGTTCTCTCCCTGTATTACGCCTGTGAGCGGGAATCTTTGTGGGAGATTGCCCGGAGCCACGGCGTTTCGGTGCGCTCGCTGTGCGAGGAAAACGGCCTGGCCGGGCCGGAAGAATCCTTGACGGAAGGGCAGATGCTCCTGTTGGCCGCGCCCTGAGGGCGGCGATACACTCTCCATTATTTGCGGGTTTCCGCCGGCAGCGGCGGCCGCGGAAAGGCATGGTTGGAAAATGGAAGAAAGAAACATCTATCGCGACATCTCTCAGCGCACCAGCGGTGATATTTACATTGGGGTAGTGGGCCCGGTGCGCACTGGCAAGTCCACTTTTATCAAGAAATTCATGGATACTGTGGTCATTCCCCATATGGATTCCGACTACCTCCGGGACCGGGCGGTGGATGAAATGCCCCAGTCCGCTTCCGGCCGGACCATTATGACCACTGAGCCCAAGTTTATCCCGGAGAAAGCTGTCACCGTGCGCATTGACGAGTCGGCTTCCTTTGATGTGCGCCTGATTGACTGCGTGGGGTATATCGTCCCCAGCGCCTTGGGGTATATTGAAGGGGATCAGCCCCGGATGGTGATGACACCCTGGTATGAGGAGCCCATTCCCTTTAACATGGCGGCGGAGATCGGCACCAAAAAGGTCATCACAGAGCACTCCACCATTGGGCTGGTAATCACCACGGATGGCAGCATCAGCGAGATTCCCCGGGAGGAGTATGAGGAGGCAGAGGAGCGGGTCATTCGGGAACTTCAGGAGATTCGCAAGCCCTTTGTGGTGCTTCTCAACTGCGTAGACCCCCGCTCCCCGGAAGCGGCGGAGCTGGCTGGCCGGCTTTCGGAAAAATACTGCGTGCCGGTGCTGCCGGTCAACTGCCTGGAAATGGACGAAGAAGCCGTTCGGGGTATCCTGGCCAAAATCCTCTATGAATTCCCGGTGAGGGAAATCCAGCTGGAAATGCCCCGGTGGATTTCCTCTCTGGAAAAGGGCCATTGGCTTCGGGAAGCCGTTTTCACCGCTCTCCGGGAGGCCGGGGGCAAGATCACCAAAATGCGGGAGGTCTCCGGGATGCTGCGGGAAATCTGCCGCTGTGAGCACATTGAGCGGGCGGAAATCATTTCGATTTCTCTGGGCAGCGGCCGGGCCAGCATCGCCTTGACCATGTCCTCCACCCTGTTCTACCGGATTCTCGGGGAAAAGACCGGGATGGAAATCCACGACGAAGGAGCCCTGTTCCGTTCCCTGCAGGAGCTCTCCGCTGTGAAGAAGGAATACGAAAAAATCCGGCAGGCCTACGAGGACGTCCAGGAAACCGGTTACGGCATTGTCATGCCCGATATTGACGAGCTGACCCTGGAAGAACCGGAGATTATCCGCCAGGGCAGCAAGTATGGTATCCGCCTAAAAGCCGCCGCCCCTTCCATTCACATGATGCGCACCCGCATCTGCACAGAGCTGACGCCCATTGTGGGTTCGGAACAACAGTCTGAGGAACTGGTCATGTACCTGCTCCGGGAGTTTGAGGAGAGTCCCAACAAAATTTGGGAGTCCAATATTTTTGGGAAGTCCCTCCACGATTTGGTCAACGAAGGGCTTCACAACAAGCTCACCCGGATGCCGGAGGATGCTCGGGCGAAACTCCGGGAAACCATTGAGCGCATTATCAACGACGGGTGTAACGGCCTGATCTGCATTATTTTGTAACACGGAGGGAATGCCCTTGAGCTGGGATGAGCAAAGATTTTTGGAAAAGCAAGCCCAGGTCCAGGCCCGGAAAGAATCCCCTGAAAACGTCCAGCAGAAAAAGGAAACCGGGCAAAGGGCAGCCCGGCGGGTGACTTTTATTCAGATTGCCGCCTGCCTGTTGGTGGCCCTGGCTGCGGGAGGCCTGCGGCTGGTTGGCGGGCCGGTTTATGAGACGGTTCGGGATTGGTACCAGGAGACCGTCCACCAATCTCTCATTGCCGGGGAGTCCTGGGAAGAAGCGGTGGAGAGCGTGGGGGCACAGCTGATCTCCCGGCTGAACGGGGGATGATCGGCCTGCGTATCGGCGGCTGCCGGCTGGAATTCCATTTTGGGTTCGCCGCAGCCGCCGCTTTTCTGCTCTTGGCGGACCGCAGCGGGATTGGAATCGCCGGGGCAGCGGCGGCTATTCTTCACGAACTGGGCCATCTTCTGTGTATGAAGTGGCTGGGAGTACCCGCCGTGCGCATTAAGTGCGGCATTTTCGGCCTGGAAATCCTGGAGGAAAAGCGGGCCTGTAAAGGGTACCTGGCAGATGTATGCATTGCCCTGGCCGGGCCGTGTGCCAATGCGGCGGCGTTTTTTCTGCTGCTGCCCATACAATGGCTGTTCCCTTCAGAATTGGTAAGCCGGCTGTTGGGAGTCAACGCGGTGCTGGCGGCCTTCCATCTGCTGCCGGTGGAGCCTCTGGACGGCGGGCAGGCTTTGTATGCGGCTTTGTGCCGCCGGCTGCCGGTTTCCACAGCAGAGCGGCTGACTTCGGCCATTTCCTTCCTGACCCTGCTTCCTCTGGGAATTTTGGGGTTCCTGGTGCTCCTGCGCTCCCACTATAATTTTACCCTGCTGCTGGTCAGTGGTTATCTGATGCTGATGATGCTGCTAAAGCGGGGCCGATATTATTGAAGCGAAAATTACCTGAAAAAATCGTCCCCTGGTTTGGCAGAGGACGATTTTTTATGTTGCCGGCACCCAGTGCCGCCGGAAGTTTGCCGGCCTGGCTCCGCTTGCTGCTTTTGCGGCGGAGTACCCGATGAAAGGGCAGCCGCTATTCTCTGTTTGGGAGAAAACAGGCTGGGCTTTCCCGCCGTCAAGGTTCAGCCTTGGTTGGGCTGTCTCCGGATGCCGAACATACGGCGCAGGCAGAATCCCAAGAAACCGGAACCCTTCATGACAACAATTTTCATGGCGATCCATCCTTTCCAAAAAGCCGGCGCAGCCGGCGGGTTATGCCCGACGCAGGAGGGAGATCCCTAGGGCCACCATGATGACGGCGGAGAAAAACAGCACCAGCTGTAAAGGGCAAAAGCAGGCCACTGCCATTCCCAGCCCAAAGGTGACGGCGTGCATTCCCCGGCACCGGGTAAACCTGGCGCAGATGTCGGCGCAGCGTCCTTTCTTCATCCGGAACCCCTCCTTTCCGCAGGGATATACCATACTATACAGAAAGGGGGGAAAGTGTGACAAGGACAAGGCCCCATTTGTTTTGAGAGTTGGCCTTTCCGGGGATTAGGATTTTGCTCCCTTTGACCGCTCTTCCGGGGCGAAGCCCATATGGCGGATGCGCCGGCGCAGCCAGTTTCCCCGCAGATAGTAGATGATAAACAGGATAGAGGTCACAATCCAGGCGATGGGGTAGCTCAGCAGGACTGTTTGCAGGTCGTTCCATACCGGCACGGCGGCGGCGATCCAAACAATCCGCAGCACACAAGTGCCCAAACAGGTGATAATCATGGGAATCAGGGAATCTCCCGTGCCTCGAATGGCTCCGGAAAAAATCTCTACGCAGACGTAAGTAAAGTAGAAGGGGATAATGGTGTAGAGGATTTCCATGCCCACCTGGATGACCTGGGCGTCTGCAGTAAAGAGCTGATAAACATAAGAGCCCCACAGCAGAAGGATTGCGCTCATGAGGATAGCAGTGCCAAAAGCCATAGCCAGGCAGATGCGCACGCTTTTGCGGATGCGGTCGTATTTCTGGGCACCGAAATTCTGTCCGGAGAAGGTGGTCACGGAGGTGCCGAAGGCCCCCATAATCATCCAGAACAGGCCGTCGATTTTGCCGTAGGCCGTCCAAGCGGCCACTGTGGTAGTGCCAAAGGCGTTGATGCTGGTCTGGATGATTATATTGGAAATACTGTACATAGAGGACTGCAGGCCTGCCGGGAGGCCGATTTGGATGATGTTCCGCAGAATATGCATATCCAGACGGATCTCCTTGAGATAGACCCGGTAAACGTCGCTGGAACGCATGAGAATCACCAGAATCAGGATAGCGCTCACCGCCTGGGAGGTAATGGTGGCAATGGCCGCGCCCATTACGCCCCAGTGGAATACCAGCACAAACAGCAAATCCAGCACCAGGTTCAGCACCGTACAGAGAATGAGAAAATACAGGGGCCGCTTGGAGTCGCCCACCGCCCGGAGGATACCGGAACCCATATTGTACAGGAGGTTGAACACCATGCCGCCAAAGTAGATTTCAATGTAAACGATGGCGTAATCCATCACATCGTCCGGGGTCCCCATCACTTCCAAAGCCCAAGGGGAGAGGGCCATACCCAGCACCATGAAAATCAGGCCGCCCACAATGCCCAAAGCCACTGCCGTGTGAACTGCCTGCATGGTTTCCCGGGCCATCCGCGCCCCATAATACTGGGAGATAATCACCGTGGCGCCTGCCGAAAGGCCCACGAAAAAACCTACCAGCAGATTGATAATGGTGCCGGTGGCGCCGCCTACAGCGGCCAGGGCTTGGGTGCCCACAAAATTCCCCACAATAATCGCGTCTACCGTGTTATACAGCTGCTGGAAGAATGTCCCCAGCAGGATGGGGAAGAAGAAAGAGAGGAGGGGTTTCCAGATAACGCCCTCAGTGATTCTGTTTTCCTTTACCACAATAATCGCCCTTCTTTTCCAAAAATCCGAAGAAAAAAGGCGGACAACCGCCTTTTTTCTCTCTTTGTATATCAGGATATCATGTTCCCAAGGGTTTGTCCAGATGGAAACCGGTTTACAGCTCCCGGTCCCAGTACCGCCTGTCTAAACTGCGGTACTGTACGGCTTCCGCAGCGTGCCGGGGCTGGATTTCCCGGCTGCCGTCCAGGTCTGCAATGGTGCGCGAGACTTTCAGCACCCGGTCAAAGGCTCTGGCGGAAAGCCCCAGCTTCTCAAAGGCCGTGCGCAGCAGTTCCAGGGTCTGCGGAGGGGCGATACAGACCTCATGAAGCATGGCGGGAGGGATGCGGGCATTACAGGAAATCCCTGTGCCGGCAAAACGCTGGTTTTGAATCTCCCTGGCCCGGTTGACCCGTTCCCGAATGGCAGCGGAGGGCTCCCCTTTTTCTCGGGAGGTAAATTCGTCAAAAGAAATGGGAGGCACCTCCACATGAAGGTCCAGACGATCCAAAAGAGGGCCGGAGATCCGCCCCAAATAGTGGTTTACCGCGTTGGCAGAGCAGGTGCAGGCCCGGGTGGGATGCCCAAAATAGCCGCAGGGGCAGGGGTTCATGGCGGCCACCAGCATAAAGGAGCAGGGATAGGTGATGGTGCCGCTGACCCGGGAAATGGATACCACGCCGTCCTCCAGGGGCTGGCGGAGGGATTCCATAGCCGGGCGGGTGAACTCCGGCAACTCGTCCAAAAACAGCACGCCGTTGTGGGCCAGGGAGATTTCCCCAGGCCGGGGAATACTACCCCCGCCGGAAAGCCCCGCTGCGGAGACAGAGTGGTGGGGGGAGCGGAAAGGCCGCCGGCGGATCAGGGTTCCACCGTGGGGGATCGTCCCGGCAACCGAGTGGATTTCCGTGGTTTCCAGCATTTCTTCCATGGTCATTTCCGGCAGGATGGAGGGGAGGCGTTTGGCCAGCATGCTTTTCCCGGAGCCAGGAGGACCAATAAGCAAAACGTTATGCCCCCCGCTAGCAGCAATCTCCAGGGCGCGTTTGGCTTCCAGTTGGCCCCGCACATCGGCAAAGTCCAATAACGCTTCCGCGGTATCATCTCCCTGGGTTGGAGAAAAGGTTGCCGTGGGCAGCTGGCCGCGTCCCCGGAGAAAATCCACCAGTTCCCGGACGCCGGAAACCGGATAAATCTCGATTCCTTCTACCACGGCGGCTTCCTTGGCGTTGGCAGCCGGCACAAACAGCCGCCGGAACCCGGCCTTGCGTGCGGCAATGGCCATGGGCAGCGCTCCCAGCACCGGACGGATCTCCCCGGAAAGGGAAAGCTCCCCAATAAACACGCTGTCATCGGTTTCAGCCTGAAGCTGTCCGGTAGCCTTCAGCAGGGCCATCAACAGAGGCAGATCATAGAGGGGGCCGTCCTTTTTCTTGTCAGCCGGCGCCAAATTCATGGTGATGCGGCCGGTTGGATAGGCAAAACCGCAATTTTTCAGGGCAGAGCGGACCCGTTCCCGGGACTCCTTTACCGCCGTGCCAGGGAGGCCCACAATATCAAAGCAGGGGACTCCTTTGGCCAGATCCGCTTCTACTTCTACCGTGAACGCCTCCAGCCCATACAATCCCATGCTGAACAGTCTTGCAATCAAATTTCTCGCCTCATCTTCTCCGTAGATTTATGACATGCTATGAAAGTATTATATCGAATAGCCAGGCTAAAATAATTTTCCAAAAGAATTATAAGAGGTTCCGAGGAAAAAATCCGACAAATTTGTCTATTGTCAGAGAGACTTTCGATACATTTTCTAAACATGGCAAGGGATGATAAATAAAATTTATTGATTATTTTTGAATTTTCCTTGACTTTTCCGGGGAAATGGAGTATGATGGAAAAAACAGCAAAACGTCCCGCCGCAAACGAGGTGTTAATGGGCTTGAAATGGGAAACTCTGCCGGAAGATGAATTGATTTTGCTGGTGCAGAAAGGGAGCGGAGAAGCTTTTGTGGAGCTGGCCTCCCGGTATCTGCCCCTGATTCACCGGATGGCTTCCCCGTACCGCTCTTCTTTTTTGGAGGCGGAGGACCTTTCCCAGGAAGGGCTTTTAGGTCTGTTTGCGGCAGCCGGCGGGTATCGCCGGGACCGTGGGACTTCCTTTTCTGCCTATGCGGCTGCCTGTATTTCCAACCGGATTCTTTCGGCATACCGCAAGGCCTGCAGCAAAAAAAATGCGGCGCTGCGGGAATCTGTCCCCTTGGAAGAGGAAGAGGCCGCGCAGCCGGAGCCTTTTTTCGGGGACCCGGAAGCCCTGCTGATCCGCCGGGAGGCGCTGGCCACCCTGCTGGAAAAGTTCCGCCGGAGCCTGACCCCGCGGGAGCGGGAGGCGCTGGCCTGGTATGCCGCAGGGTATTCTTACCGGGAAACCGCCCAACGGCTGGGAGTTTCCGTTAAGTCGGTAGAGGGGGCCATTCAGAGAGCCCGGAAGAAATTGCGGGCTGTGGTGTAGGATGCTGTTTTGATTGAGATGCCCCGGTAGCTTAAAGGTAGAGCGTTGATTTTCAAAGGCGGCGGTGCGAATCCGTCTACGGGCAAATTTCTATTATCCAAAGTGAGGTATATTCCCATGTACGAAGACAAGACCCTGATCTGTAAGGAATGCGGCGCTGAATTTGTGTTCACCGCCGGCGAGCAGGAGTTCTACGCCTCCAAGGGCTTTGTAAACGAGCCCCAGAGATGCAAGGCCTGCCGTGACGCCCGTAAGAACGCTTCCAGACCGGAGCGTGAAATGTTCACCGCTGTCTGCGCTTCCTGCGGCAAGGAGGCCAGAGTGCCCTTTAAGCCTCGCGAGGACCGCCCGGTGTATTGCAGCGAGTGCTTCGCCAAGATGAGAGAGGAATAATCTCCTTCTTTGCAGATCGCAATGTTTCCCCCCTGCTCTCTGTGGGCAGGGGGATTTTTTTGTATCCGGCTCTTCTTATACCTTTGCATCCTGGGGGAAGGGTGCTATAATAGGGGGAAGACAACATGGGGAGAAAATTCTGTGGGGGTTGCGTATGACCGTTTGGATGGAAATGCTGACAGGGCGGAGAAAATGCAAATATCCTGCGGCAAGGGTGCTGCCGTATGTGGGCTTTGCCCTGCTGTTCCTCGTGTTTTTCTGGAGGGCCTTCCGGGGCTTTGACTGGTCGGACGAATCCGCCTATTACGCCGCCCCTTACCGGCTCGTTCTGGGAGACAGGCCCCTGGTGGACAGTTGGGACAGCCATCCGGGATGGTCGTTGCTGGCAGCGCCTTTTTTGTGGCTCTATGGCCAGTGGAAGGGCAGCATGGACGGCCTGCTGTTGGCAGGGCGATTGTGTTTTCTGGTGGTGCAGACCGGGACAGCGGTATTCACATACCGCCGGCTGCTGGCGCTTTGCCGCAGCCATTTGGCGGCGATGCTGGCCGGATGGCTCACCGCCGCTTTTGTGCCCGGGATGATCTTCAATTTTTCTTATGAATCCGTAGGCCTTTTTGCCATGGTCCTTTCCTGTGTCACCTTGGTGTGGCAGTATCGCCGGGAGGCCTCCCGTGTCGGCCCGGCATCTTTAGGAGCGGGGCTGCTGGCCGGCCTAGCAGGGGTGGTATACCCGGCCTTCCTGCAGGGAGTGCTCCCCATGGGGGTGGCCCTGGTGCTGTACCGGCCTGGCGTCAGGAAAAAAGGGTTGCGCTCTTTGGCGCCGCTGTTCCTGTTTTTGGCGGGAGTACTGCTCCCCTTGGCGGTGGAGATCATTGTTTTGGGCCAGTGGATTGGGTGGCCGATCCTGGCACGAGAGCTTCCCTGGCTGATCACCAGCCGGAATTGCCCGTTTTCCAGCTATTGGAATGGTTTTTTTACCTTTTTTACGCAGTATTCCCAGGCGGACAGCTCCTATCTGGTGGAATTTTCTCTGTTGGCCCTGTTGGTGTTGGTGAAGCGGATACATCTGTCCCTGGATCTGCCCTTCCGGATAGAGGATATTTTCTACAGCATAGTAAAGATCGCCCTGCCGGTGTGTATTCTGGCCAATGTGGTGCTTATTGTCGCGGCGCCCAACTGGGATATGCCGGCGGATGTGAAAATGACCCAGCTTCTGGCCAGTGCGGGGCTGTGGCCGGTAATATTGTGCCTGCAAAACCCCACCCGCCGGAGTAAAATCCTTCTCTGGGGGATGTATCTTCCCGGACAGCTCATGGCCTTTGGGGCCCATCTCACTGACCGTCCATCGGATTTTGGGGCGGCCTTTGCGCTGCTGCCTTCCATGCTGGCAGCGGTGCTTATGGTTTATGAAAATTACGGCCCTTTGCTCCGCAGCATCAATCGGGGTTCTATGGAGGCCGTGGTGGCGGTCATCCGCACCTGCATGGCCATGGTGGCGTTGTTCCTGCTGGGAACAACCATCGTCATCCGCTCGGGCCTGTCCTACCGGGATCTGCCGGTATCGGAACTGCACACCCAGCTTACCAGCGGCCCCGCCCAGGGAATCTATACCACGGAGATTGACGCCCAGGCCTATGAGAGCATGGTGCAGGAGATTCGGGACACCCAGGAGGGGCGCCGGCGGGTGTTGATATTGGGAAACCTGCCCTTTGGCTATCTTTGCAGCGATTTGCCGGTAGCCTCTCCCATGGTATCCCAGGTGCCGGTAAACAGTTCGTATCTCTATGATTATCTGGCGGAGGATTTGGAACGCCGCCCGGACTGGATTTATGTGCCAAACCCTCTGTACGGCTATGGGAACGGGGATAACGCCCTGAGCGTCAAGGAGGTCCAGTGGATTGCCGGCAGTGAGCTGGAGATGCAGGAGTCTGTATATTCCACGGTATATATCGTAGCGGAGAAGAAGGAATGAGACGGGTCCCACCGCTGAAATCAAAATTGCAGACGGGTTGGAAGAGAAAAATAAAATACATTACATTTTGTGGGAGGCTGCTAAGCCTCCCATTTTTATCGGGACAGACGCAGGGGAAAGCCAAGCGTCTGTCCCTTTTACTTTATGGGAAAAATGCCGGCGCGCCTTTACAAATCCAGAGGCTTTGTAAAGATTGATAGACTATGAAAATAAAAAGTCTGTAAGCTTATGTAATATTACGGTAAAGTGCCTTGCGGAGGAAAAAATGGCCTGCTATAATGACCCACGGAACAGATTCCCAGTTTCCAAACCAAACTGCGGCGGGTTCCAAACCCCGCAAAAAATCTACTGAAGAGAGAAGAGGATGAACCTTGAAGAAGAGCAAAAAAATTGCTTGCACCGTCTTGGCCCTGATGATGGTAGCCAGCTCCGGTATGTCCGTTTTCGCAGCTACCGAGCATTGGAACGATGCTGCCAACAACACCTCCGAGAACGCTGAGTGGACCGCATGGAAGACCGCTTGGGAAACCGTAAAGACCGATTACCAGAAGGTCGCCATCACCGTGGGCGCTGATGAAACCCAGATCAACTTCAGCTGGTACTCCAAGACCCAGGAGACCCCCGCCGTTCGTCTGGCCAACAACATCCGCATGAATGACTACACCGAGTTTTCCGGCACCCAGGATGCAACTCCCAAGTACATCAGCGCTGACGGCGTGCAGACCACCGAGGGCAACGGCGACGCCTACTATGCCTCCAAGGTAACCGTTACCGGCCTGGAAGAGAACACCACCTACTACTATCAGTACTACCAGAACGGTGAGTGGAGCGATGCCACCGAGTTCACCACCCAGGACTTCGACTCCTTCAAGGCCCTGCTCTACGGCGATCCCCAGATCGGCGCTTGCTCCGGCCAGACTTCCGTGGATGGCAGCGCAATGTCCGGCCAGCTGGCTGCCCGGAACGACGCCTTCAACTGGAACCTCACCGTGGAAGAGTCCCTGGAGAAGAACCCCGATACCAACTTCCTGATCACTGCTGGCGACCAGGTGAACACCTCCCGCAATGAGTATGAGTATGCCGGCTTCCTGAATGCAGGCGCCCTGGACAACTACGCTCTGTCCACTGCCATCGGCAACCACGACTCCAGCAACTCCAACTACAGCGACCACTACAACAACCCCAACAGCGGCGTTGCTACCGAGGGCCAGACTGTTGCCGGCACCGACTACTACTACACCTATGGCAACACCCTGTTCATTATCCTGGACACCAACAACTATAACTGCGCTACCCACGAGGCCGTGATGAAAGAGGCTGTGGCGAAGAACCCCGACGCCAAGTGGAGAGTCGTCATGTTCCACCAGGACATCTACGGTTCCGGCAAGGACCACTCCGATTCCGACGGCATGGTGCTCCGCACCCAGCTGACCCCCCTCATGGACGAGTATGACATCGACGTTGTCCTCCAGGGCCACGACCACACCTACTCCCGTACCTACCAGCTGAGCAGCGACGGCCAGGAGCATAAGGAATACAACAACAGCAACTGGAGAGGCGATGAGGACTACCTGAGCGAGAACGAGTGCTACAACATCCTGTCCTCTCAGCGCAGCGGCACGGTGATTGACCCCGAAGGCACCGTGTATCTGGAGACCAACTCCGCTTCCGGCAGTAAGTTCTATGAGCTCATTGCCAACCAGCAGGACTATGTCGCCGAGCGCAGCCAGACCTGGACCCCCTCCTATTCTGTGCTGACCATCGACGAGAACTCCTTCAGCATCGCTACCTATGATGTAACCACCGGCGAAATGCTGGCCGACAGCACCCCGTACACCATTGTGAAGTCCGCTGATAAGACTGCCCTTAACGAGGCCATCGCTGATGCCGAGGCCATCGACGGCAGCAAGTACACCGCCGAGTCCTATGCCGCCCTCACCAAGGCTCTGGAAGCTGCTAAGGCCGTAGCCGCCGATGCGGAAGCTACCGACTCCGAGGTTGCCCAGGCTGTGGCTGACCTGGCCAACGCCAAGGCTGGCCTGGCTGTCATCGTAGTGGACAAGACTGCCCTCAATGAGGCCATTGCCGCTGCTGAGGCTGTTGACGGCAGCAAGTACACCGAGGAATCCTATGCCGCCCTCACCAAGGCTCTGGAGGCTGCTAAGGCAGTAGCCGCCGATGCCGACGCTACCGAAGAGGAAGTGGCCCAGGCTGCCGAGGCTCTCACCGCTGCGCAGAAGGCCCTGGTAGAGGTTTCCAATGAGAACCCCAATGAGAAGCCCGACGACAACCAGAAGCCCGATGATACCCAGAAGCCTTCCGGTGACAACAACGGCAACACCTCCGAGGATCCCAACAAGGGCCCCATGGACAACCCCTCCACTGGCGACAATGGCGTAGCTGCCTGGGCGCTGACCGCTGCCCTGTCCGGTATGGGCATTGCCGGTATCGTGATCTCTGAGAAGAGAAAGAAGGCAAACGCTCGCTAAAAGCAAGCGGCCTTTGACCGAACCTGAAGAACTGTAAATAAGATGTAGGGGCAGAAGCGGGATTGCCGTTTCTGCCCCATATTATATGAGGGATGAAAATGAACGCAAAAAAGAAAGTTACCAAAAGACAAGTATTGGCCTGGGGGCTTATGTGCCTGGTGGCCGTGGCCTTTGCCGTGTTCCTCTGGCAATTCAACCAGATTGAAAAAACGCCTTTGGTGAGCACAGAGGGGCGCACCTTTGAAAAGGCCACGGTGGTGTCCGTGCTCCGGGATAACCTGCAGGAGGACGGCAACCGCTATGGCGACCAGCAGGTGGAACTGCAAATCAATACCGGCGAGCTGGCCGGGCAGGTCGTGGAAGCCACCAGCCCCAACGGAAACCTCTTTGGCGCCGTGTGCTATCCCGGCCGGGATGTGATTGCCATTGTCAGCATCAGCGGCGATAACCACGTGGTCACCGTTTACAGCCCGGACCGCACCTTGGCTGTGGCAGGATTTATCATTATCTTCCTCCTGCTGCTGAGCCTGCTGGGCGGTATGCACGGCCTGAAATCTGCTTTTGGCCTGATTTTTACGTTCGTCTGCATCTTCTTCCTGATGCTCCCCATGATCTATATGGGGGTTTCGCCGGTGCTTTCCGCCATCCTGATTTCGCTGATTACCACCCTGATGACCATGTATCTGATTGGTGGCTTTTCTGCCAAAACCTTCTGCGCCGTAGTGGGCACTCTGGCCGGCGTAATCCTGGCGGGTGTTTCCGCGTGGCTTTTCGGCATGACGGCGGACATCGGCGGATACAATGTGAGCAATATTGAGGACTTGGTTTTCTTGGGCCAGAACACCCCGGTGAAGATTGGGGAGCTGCTCTTTGCCGGCATTTTGATTTCGGCCCTGGGCGCTGTCACGGACGTAGCCATGTCTATTTCTTCCACTATCTGTGAAATTCACACCCAAAGCCCGCACCTTTCCCGGTGGCAGCTTTTCCGCTCCGGTATGACCGTGGGCCGGGACGTCATGGCCACCATGGCCGATACCCTGGTCATGGCCTTTGCCGGCAGCTCCCTGAGTATGCTGGTCCTCAACTACGCCTATGACCTTTCCATGAATCAGATTCTCAATTCCAGCAGTATTGGCATTGAGATTATGCAGGCAGTCTCCGGCAGCATCGGCATTGTCATGTCCGTGCCCCTGGTGTCCTTCCTGGCAGCTTCCCTGGTTCCCGCCTGGGAGAACCACAAGCTGAAAAAGCACCATTCCGCCCCGGTCCTGGAAGAGTCCCCAGCGGAATCCCCGGAGCAGGAGGAGCTGGAAGATCTGGAGGATTCCACTGAAGAGTAAGCGTCCGTTTATCCAATCCCTTGCAAAACAGCGCCGTTCTTTATAGACGGCGCTGTTTTGTTGTTTACAGAGGGCTTTTCCACATGGTATCTCCGTTCTCGCCGGTGGTTTCTGCTTGGCCCCGGTAGTGGCGCAAAATGGTTTCGGAAATTTCCGAAACGGTGTTCACAATATCCGGCTCTTGGGGGTGGCGGATATAGGCGAAATAGGAGCCGTATACCATATAAGAGAGGATGACCCGGGCCTGCTGGCTGCCGGTGGAATCCCACTGGTCCGGGTAGTGCTCTTCCAGATAGTCCAGCAGGCCCTGTTCCAGCCGGTCCGCCAGAAGCAGGCTCTGGCTTTCCGGAAAGACAATCCGCAGCAGGGCCCCCTGCCCTAAAATCGCGCTGTGCAGCTCCTGGGTGAACCGGGCCGGGGCAGTGAGAAAGTATTCCGGGTGCTGGATTCCCCCCAGGATGGATTGAATCATTTCCGTTTCCAGCTGGTGGGACAGGTCGTAGATGTCCTGATAGTGGAGATAAAAGGTTGCCTTGTTGATGCCGGCCAGCTGGGTGAGCTCCCGGATTGTGATTTTTTCCAGAGGCTTTTTGGCCCGGAGCTGGATAAAGGCATTGACAATACTGGCTTTGGTGCGGCGGATACGGGGGTCCATAACGCTCCTCCTTTTAAGAAAATAGACACTTATCGAAAAACTGTCGCCTTCTCGACGGTTTTCGAAAATTGTCGGTTGTAAATCGCCGGGGCTTCTTTCATAATGAGTATACAAAGAAAATCGACACCCGTCAATCAGCAGAAGCTTTTGCGGGTGGTTTTTGGGAAAGGAAGGCTGACCATGGATTTTTACAGCTTTTATACGGGGAATTGTTTTGACGCCCACCAGTGGCTGGGAGCCCACCCCCAGGGGGAAGGCTTTGTGTTCCGCACTTTTGCCCCTTCGGCAGACAGGATTTCGATTATTGGGGATTGCACTGGGGGAGAGGAAGTGCCCATGGAGAAGGTGGGGGACGGCAATTTTTATGAATGTACCCTGCCCAATGCCCGGGAAGGCCAGCGCTACCAGTACCGCATTTATCACAGCCAGGGCTGTACGGACCACTGCGACCCCTACGGATACGGCATGGAGCTGCGTCCGGACCATCAATCCGTGCTGCGCCGGCTGGACTATGCCTTTCAGGATGAGGACTGGATGAAGAACCGCACTGACCGGAAAAAAGGCCCCCTGAACATCTATGAAGTCCACCTGGGCTCCTGGCGCCGGAAAGGGGAAGGCCTCAACGACTTTTACAATTATGAAGAGCTGGCGGGGATGCTCATTCCCTATGTCAAGGAAGCTGGCTACGACCACATTGAGCTGCTGCCCATCTGCGAGCACCCGGCGGACGAGTCCTGGGGCTACCAGAATACCGGCTTTTTCAGCCCCACTTCCCGCTACGGCACGGCCGTGCAGCTGAAAAAATTCATTGACGCCTGCCACCAGGCGGGCATTGGGGTGATTCTGGACTTTGTGCCGGTACACTTCGCCATGGACGACTACGGCCTTCGCCGCTATGACGGCACATTCCTCTATGAATATCCCAACAGCGATGTGGGGCTCAGCGAGTGGGGCAGCTGCAACTTCATGCACTCCCGGGGAGAGGTGCGCAGTTTTTTGCAGTCCGCTGTGAGTTATTGGCTGGGAGAATACCACTTTGACGGCATCCGTTTTGACGCTATCAGCCGCATCCTCTATTGGCAGGGGGATGAAAAGCGGGGCGTCAACGGCATGGCCGTGCGGTTTGTCCAGGGAATGAACCAGGAGCTGAAAGCCCGGTACCCCGGCTGTATGCTTATTGCCGAGGATTCCACCGACTTCCCCGGGGTGACCAAGGATGTGGGCAGCGGCGGCCTGGGGTTTGATTATAAGTGGGATATGGGCTGGATGCACGACACCCTCTCCGTGTTCCAGATGCCGCCGGCGGAGCGCCGGGAAAAGTATCACAAGCTGAGCTTTTCCATGATGTACTTTTACAACGACCGGTTCCTGATGCCCTTCTCCCATGACGAAGTGGTTCACGGGAAGGCCACGATCCTGCAAAAGATGAACGGGGACTATGACCAGAAATTTCCCCAGGCCCGGGCGCTGTATCTCTATATGATGACCCATCCCGGGAAAAAGCTGAACTTCATGGGCAATGAAATCGGCCATTTCCGGGAATGGGACGAAAAGCGGGAGCAGGATTGGGAGCTGCTCCAATATCCTCTCCACGACGGCTTTTTCCACTATATCCAGGAGCTGAACCGGATCTATGAAACTCATCCGGCCCTGTATGCCGCCGACTATGAAAAGGAGGGATTCCAGTGGCTGGACTGCCAGCCGGGAGAGGGCTGTACCTATGCTTTCCTCCGTGCCGGAAAAGGGGAGCAGCTGGCAGTGGTGCTCAATCTCAACGACCGCCCGGAAGAAGACTATTCCCTGCGGATTCCCGGAGCGGGCCGTTTGGAGCTGCTCTTAGACAGTGATTGGCAGTGCTGGGGCGGCCAGAGCCTGCCCTGCGCCGGCGCGGTAGCGGTGCCCCAGGCCGGGGAGTTTTTCCTGCATCTGGCGCCCTTCTCCGGAAAGGTCTATCGGGTGATTGAGAGGTAATTCCCGGGAGAGAAACAGAAAAAGAGATAGTCGCTAAAAAAAGAAAGATATGATATAATAACTAAAGAAAAAGCGCGGATGGATTTTGTTCTGGACGGCAAGAAGCAGGAATCCGCAAGGGAGGGAAAAGCATGTCGAGAAAAACCCGAGAAAAAATAACTTGTCCGAAGTGCGGGAAGGAAAACGATTTTATCCTATGGCAGAGCCTCAATGGGGAGATAGACCCGGAAGCTCAGCAAAAGCTGCTGGATGGAACCCTGTTTCGTTTTCAGTGTGAAAACTGCGGTTATGAGGCTCATGTGGATTACGGAATGCTCTATCACGATATGGCCCATCAAGCGATGGTGTATTATGTGAGACCGGAATCTGTTGAGCAGACTAAGAAAATGATGGAAGAAGCGGAAGGGCAATTTGGTTCTGCCATGTCCGGATACAAAAAACGTGTGGTAACCAGCCAAAATTCCCTTCGGGAAAAAGCCATCCTCTTTCAGCACGGGCTGGACGACCGGGTCGTAGAAATATGCAAGTTGTTTTACCTTGCCAACGCCAGTGAGCAGTTTCCGAAAGCCCATATTACAGAGGTTTTCTTTTCCATAATAGACGACGATACCTACCTTTTGGAGTTTTTCGGGGATGAATCTTTCAGCGCGGAGATTCCCAGAGGTGTATATGAGGAAACCCGGAAAAGCCTGGCGGAAAAGCTGGAGGCGGCAGGGGATTCCGAGAGCGTCGTCAACCTGGAGTGGGCGATGGAATTCCTGCGGAAATAGTAGGGAAAGCAGCATTTGGCCGTCGTTTCCTTCGGGCACTTTGCCGGAAGGGGCAGGGGCCTGTGGAGGGAAAAACGGGATTCCTGCCAAACAGGCCAAAAGCCCGGAAAATCCCGCAAATTCTTGTTGACAAACCTAACCGGTTCGATTATAATAATTCATGATGTTCTCATCAAAGCCTATGAATTTGCTGGAGTGTCCGCTATGCAGTTGGATTTGCGCCGTGTATTTACAGAAGAAATCAAGGAGCTTCCCTTTTCCGGAACCCTGGATTTGTCGGAAACGGAAATTGCCGGGAGCCATCCCTTTGTCTCTCCGGTTTCCTATCACGGTACAGTCAAACCCTTTGCAGGGGAGGCACAGGTAGAGGCGGAGGTATCCTTCTCTTTTTCCATTCCCTGTGACCGCTGCGCCGAGATGATTCACCGAGACTATCGGTATCATTTCTCTCATGGCGTTGTGCGCACCCTGAATCAGGAGGACAACGACGACTATATTCAGGCCGAAGATGAAACCATTGATGTGGACGAGCTTTTCCGTGCAGACATTCTGCTGGAGCTTCCCACCAAATTTTTGTGCAGGCCGGATTGCAAAGGCTTGTGCAGCCAGTGCGGCCAGAACCTGAACCAGGGGGACTGCGGCTGCAATAAACGTCGGATAGATCCTCGTTTGGAGGTTCTTCAACAACTCATACAATCGTCTGAATCCAAATAAGGAGGTGCTGATTCGATGGCGGTACCCAAGAGAAAAGTATCCAGTGCAAGACAGAACAAGAGACGTTCCAACGTCTGGAAGCTGAACGCGCCGGCTCTGGTAAAGTGCCCCAAGTGCGGGGAGTACAAGACCCCTCACAGGGTCTGCGGCAACTGCGGCTTCTATAACGGCAGAGATGTTCTGAAGAAAGAGGCTTAATCAGCACCTTTCACGAAGGGTAGAGAAGGAGCGATCCTTCTCTATTTTTTTATGTAGCGGTATTTAGGAACGAAGAAGAAAAACTTTTTTTCTTGCAAAAAGTCCGGACAGTGTCCGGTTCCAATCCGCGTTTGAGGCGAGCGCAAGCAATCCCCATTGTCCACGCGTAGCTAACGCCGCGAGAACACAAGGCCACTAATAGCTGTCGACTCTCCCGCGGACTGGCGGCGCATACTATGCGCCACTGGGAGCTTGCAAATTCACTTTTCAAAAATGCGCCCTACGGATAAGAGTATTCCGCCCATTGCGATGGGCGGCCAAAGGCCCTGCCTTTGGAATCCGCGATTTTTTGAAAAAAATCGAGTAAAACTTTTGTGTTCGCGGGATATCTGGTTCTATTTCACAGCCTTCTCCCCGCGTAATCGGACAAGAAAGGAGCGAGACCATGGCAGTGCTCATTCAGCAGGTGCATCCCGGCGGCCCGGCAGATTTGGCCGGCGTCCAGGCCGGGGAAACCCTGGTGGCCATTAACGGCAATACCATTATGGATGTTTTGGATTTCCGGTTTTATGAGACGGATTCCCGCCTGACCCTGACAATTTCGGATGCAGAGGGGAAAGAGCGTCAGGTTCATATTCGCAAGGGGCAGTATGAGTCTCTGGGCCTGGAATTTGAAACCTATCTCATGGACCGGCAGCATTCCTGCCGGAACAAGTGCATTTTCTGCTTTATTGACCAGCTTCCCAAGGGAATGCGGGAGAGCTTGTACTTTAAGGACGACGATTCCCGGCTGTCCTTCCTCTTTGGAAATTATATCACCCTGACTAATCTCAGCGAGCATGAGATTTCCCGGATTATCAAGATGCACATCAGCCCCATCAATGTGTCGGTACACACTACCAACCCGGAGCTCCGGTGCAAAATGATGGGCAACCGTTTTGCAGGGGATTCCCTGCGCCATCTCATGCGCTTTGCTGAGGCCGGGGTGCATCTCAACGCCCAGCTGGTGCTGTGCCCGGGGATTAACGACGGCCCGGAGCTGGAGCGCACCCTCAACGACCTCTTCGCTTTGGGGGAGAACCTCCAGAGCATCGCCTGCGTGCCGGTGGGCCTCACCCGTTACCGGGATAGCCTCTATCCCTTGCAGCCCTATACCCGGGAGACAGCGGAACAGACCCTGCAGCAGATTGAAGCCTTCGGGGAAACCTTCCTCCGGGAGCGGGGGAGCCGGGTGGTGTATGCCTCCGATGAATTCTACCTGATGGCGGGCCGCCCCATTCCCCAGCCGGAATTCTATGAGGACTTTGCCCAGCTGGAAAACGGCGTGGGCCTTCTCAGCAGCCTCCGGGAGGAATTCCAGTTCGCCCTGGAAGACGCGGAAGAAGGGGGCTTCCCCCAGAAGGAACGGAAAGTTACCATGGTTACCGGGGAAGGGGCTTACCCATTTCTCAACAGGATGCTTGACGAACTTCGCGGGAAATGCGATACTATAGAGTGTAACCTGGTTCCGGTGCGCAACGACTTTTTCGGCGGCGGCGTCAATGTGGCGGGCCTGCTCACCGGTCAGGATGTTTTGGCCCAGCTAAAGGACCGTGACCTGGGAGAAGAACTGTTGATTCCCAGCGTCATGCTCCGCCAGCAGGGGGACGTGTTTTTGGACGACCTCTCTCCGGCGGATTTGGAAAAAGCTTTTGGCGTGCCGGTGCATCCGGTGCATAACGACGGCCAGCAAATGCTGGACGCGATACTTGGGAGGGATACCTCATGGCAAAACCGGTAGTGGCTGTTGTCGGCCGGCCCAATGTGGGCAAATCTACCCTTTTCAATAAGCTCATCGGCCAGCGCCTCTCCATTGTGGACGACACGCCCGGCGTCACCCGGGACCGAATTTACGGCGACTGCGAGTGGAAGGACCGGAAGTTTTCCCTGGTGGATACCGGCGGCATTGAGCCGGCTTCCTCGGATGTGATTCTGTCCCAGATGCGGGCCCAAGCCCAGCTGGCCATTGACGCGGCGGACGTGATTATCCTGGTGACGGATGTCCGCACCGGCCTGGTGGCCACAGACGCGGACATCGCCGCCATGCTGCTGAAAAGCGGCCGGCCCGTGGTGCTCTGCGTCAATAAGTGCGATTCCGTAGGAGAACCCCCGGCGGATTTTTACGAGTTCTATAATCTGGGCCTGGGCGACCCCGTTCAGGTTTCTTCTGTCCACGGCCATGGCACCGGCGATCTGCTGGACGCAGTGGTGGAGCTGCTTCCTCCGGAAAGCGAGGAGGAAGAGGACGGCGAAACCATCCGGGTGGCCATTATCGGCAAGCCCAATGTGGGCAAGTCCTCTTTGGTGAACCGGATTTCCGGGGAAAACCGCTGCATTGTCTCCGACATTGCCGGCACCACCCGGGATGCCATCGACACGGAAATCGAGAACGAGTACGGCCGGTTTGTCCTCATTGACACGGCGGGCCTGCGCCGGAAAAATAAGGTGGAGGACGCCATTGAGCGCTACAGCAACATGCGGGCCCAAATGGCCATTGAGCGGGCAGACGTGTGCGCCATCCTCATTGATGCCCAGGTGGGCTTTACAGAGCAGGATTCCAAGGTGGCGGGCCTGGCCCACGAGGCGGGCAAGGGCTGCGTCATTGTGGTGAACAAGTGGGACGCTGTGGAGAAGGACCAAAACACCATGGCGGAATATCGCAAGCAGCTGGAGAAGGATTTCTCCTTTATGTCCTATGCGCCCTTTGTGTTTATTTCCGCCAAAACCGGCCAGCGCATTGACCGGCTCTTTGAGCTCATCAAGCACGTGGCCAGCAGCAATTCCATGCGCATTGCCACCGGTATGCTCAACGACGTGCTGGCCCAGGCAGTGGCCCGGGTGCAGCCCCCCACGGATAAGGGCAAGCGCTTGAAAATCTACTATATGACCCAGGCGTCCACTCGGCCGCCAACCTTTGTGTGCTTTGTCAATTCGGCAGAGCTGTTCCACTTCTCCTATCAGCGGTATCTGGAAAACCGCATTCGCGAAACCTTTGGTCTGGAAGGCACGCCCATCCGGTTTATCATCCGGGAACGGGGCGATAAAGGGGTATAAGCCCCCTCGATAGCGTTTCCCATGGGGGATTTTTACAGGCAGCTTTCAAAATTTGAAGGGCCCGGCATAGCCGGGGAATCATGAAAGGAATGGGTAGTATGGATCTCAATCAAATCGTGCAGTTTATTCTGCCGGGAATCGTCGTAGCGGTAGTGGCGTATCTGCTGGGAAGCCTGAGCTTCTCCATTATCCTCACCCGCATCTTTAAGAATCACGCGGACATCCGCTCCTATGGCAGCGGCAACGCCGGCGCCACCAATGTGCTCCGCTCGGTGGGGAAGAAGGCGGCGGCCTTGACCTTCCTGCTGGACTTCCTGAAATGCGTGGTGGCAGTGCTGGTGGGGAAGTTGGTGTTCGGCTATTTTGCCGGGGTGTACGGTGCGCCGGATGTAGTGATTCAGTATGGCGCTTTTATCGCGGGCTTTGCCTGCCTGCTGGGCCATGTGTTCCCCATCTATTTTGGTTTCCGGGGCGGAAAGGGCGTAGTTACCAGCGCCGCTATGATGGCTCTCATCGACTGGCGGGTATTTCTTATTGTGCTGTTGGTTTTTATCATCACCTTTGCGGCCAAAAAGATTGTTTCCCTGGGCTCTGTCCTGGGAGCGGCCGTCTATCCGGTAGCCACCTTCCTTGTTACCTTTTTCTTTGATTATCGGATGCAGTTCCTCTCCATGGTCAGCGATGCCACCCTGTCCTATGTGATCGCGTCCACGGTGTTCGCGTTGCTCATCGGCCTGACGGTGATTATCCTGCATCGGGCCAATATCAAGCGGCTGCTGGCCGGGGAAGAGAAGCGCATCTCCTTCAGCGGGCCAAAAGAAGAATAAAATGAGATAAAGCAAATCCCCCGGCTGTGTGAAATGCCCCCAAAAAGTTAGACAATATTATGCAGTAGAAATTGATCAAGCGACCGAAAGGGCTTGTTGTCTGTGAATGGCAGGCGGCAAGCCCTTTA
>CAJFVO010000011.1 GCA_904420555.1 Candidatus Heritagella intestinalis
TAGAAAGACGCCAACATGAATATTCCTCAATAGCTCAGCCGGTAGAGCATGCGACTGTTAATCGCAGGGTCGTTGGTTCGAGTCCAACTTGGGGAGCCAGAGTTACGGCAGGTGTTTGTAAAATACCTGCCGTATTTTCTCTTTATTTTACAAGGGCCACTAGCTCAGTTGGTTAGAGCAACCGGCTCATAACCGGTCGGTCCGGGGTTCGAGTCCCTGATGGCCCACCAGCGGCAAGTTGCCGCCGCCAATCCGCGCACCTCACCTTGTGGGGTGCGTTTTGTTTTGTTCCCGCGAAGAAATAATCCTCTGATCCTTCGCTCTTTTTTAGAGAGCCTGGACGTAGTTTCTATGTTCCAGGCTCGGTTTTTTATTCTGAAAATCAGGGACTCGAACCCGAAAGGGTCTGAGCGAAAAAGCGGTGTGCCAGTGACACACCGCCCGCGAAGAGAGGGCTGAACCGGTATCGCATGCAGTATGCTTGGGGTGGTTCAGCCCTTCGGCGAAGCCGTGAAGTCCCTGATGGCCCACCAGCGGCAAGTTGCCGCCGCCAATCCGCGCACCTCACCTTGTGGGGTGCGTTTTGTTTTGTCCCCGCGAAGAAATAATCCTCTGATCCTTCGCTCTTTTTTAGAGAGTCTGGATGCAGTTTGCGTTTAGGCCCAGCCTTTTTATTTGCTGGGAAGTAGAGAAAGGCGGAAAAGGGCCTGGCTATCCAGGGAAGCTGCCTGCTTGCCCAAAAATCAATAAGCGAAACCAGGAAGGCTGGACTGCATCAATTGCAATCCGGCCTTCTTTTTTTGCGTGACAGTTTCTTTTTAAAATCTGCAATAAATCACAAAATTTTATAAAATCATTTTCAAATAGTATAGACTGTAGTATAATAAGCTCAGTCTGTTAGGAAATTTTTCCCTTTTAACAGTGTTGGAGAGACTCGATAAAGGAGGACACTATGGACAAGCCGGAGAAAAGACCCCTTTATTTCGCGCATATCTCGGAGGATCAAACGCGGCCGCAAAGTGTGCGGGACCATCTGGAGGGCGTGGCGAAGCTGGCCGGAGCATTTGCCCGGCCATTTGGAGGCGAGGAACAGGGCTTTTTGGCTGGGATGCTGCATGATATTGGAAAATACAGCCTGGCGTTTCAAAAACGGCTGGAGGGTGGGCCCAAGGTGGACCATGCGACCGCCGGGGCCAAAGAAGCGTTTTTGCTGCGGCAGGCGGAAGTTGCCTTTGCCATAGCGGGCCATCACGGCGGCCTGCCGGATGGCGGCGGGAAAAATGATTCGTTGGATTCCGGGACGCTGTTGGGACGCATGAAAAAGCAGCTGCCCCCGTATGAGGCTTGGCGCCAGGAGGTGCATCTGCCGACTACTGCCCCTGGTGGGAAAAAACCGCCCCTGGATAATTTTACCGAGTCTTTTTACATACGGATGCTCTATTCCTGCCTGGTGGACGCCGACTACCTGGATACAGAGGCCTTTATGGACGGCGCTGCCCCGCGGGGTGGTTATGAACCCCTTTCGGTCCTGTTGGAGCGGCTGCATCAGTATATTTCGCCCTGGTGGGACGCCCAGACAGCGCTGAACCGCAAACGCTGTGAAATTCTGCGGGCTTGCCTCACGGCTGGGCAGCAGGCTCCCCGGGGCTTGTATACGCTGACGGTTCCCACAGGAGGGGGAAAGACCGTCTCTTCACTGGCGTTTGCCCTGACCCATGCAGTGGCACAGGGCATGTCCCGGGTGATTTATGTGATTCCCTACACCTCCATTATTGACCAGACCGCCCAGGTGTTCCAGAAGATTTTGGGAAAGGAAAATGTGGTGGAGCACCATTCCGGCGTAAACGATTCCGTTCCGGAGGGGGAAGTGGACCCAGCGTTGTACCGAAAGGCCATGGCCACGGAAAATTGGGACGCCCCCGTCATTGTAACAACGGCGGTGCAGTTTTTTGAATCCCTGTATAGCAACCGCCCTTCCCGGTGCCGTAAACTCCACAATATTGCGGACAGCGTGGTGATTTTTGATGAAGCCCAGACCTTGCCTATGGGGTATCTGCGGCCCTGTGTGGCGGCTATTGGGCAGCTGACACAGCATTATGGGGTAACGGCGGTGTTGTGTACGGCTACCCAGCCGGCCTTGCAGCCGTTGTTCCAGGAGTGGGGACTATCCATGGAGGAAATCTGCCCGGATACGGAAGAATTGTACCGGTTTTTCCGGCGCACCACCCTGCGCCAAGGTGGGGAGATGACCGAGGAGGAGCTGGCGGCGCAATTAAATGCCAGCCCACAGACCCTGTGCGTGGTGAACCGGCGTGCATCGGCGCAGCAGATTTATGGGATGCTGGAGCCGGAAGGGCGCTACTGTCTGACCACCCTGCTGTGCCCGGCCCATCGCAAACGGCTTTTGCAGGAAATCCGCCTGCGGCTGAAAGAGGGCCTTCCCTGCCGCGTTGTCTCCACCTCCCTTATTGAAGCGGGGGTGGATGTGGATTTCCCCGCCGCCTGGCGGGAGGAGGCAGGCCTGGATTCGGTGCTGCAAACTGCCGGCCGCTGCAACCGGGAAGGCCGGCGGCCAGCCGAGGAGAGTATCGTGACGGTTTTCCGGCTGAAGGATCAGAAAGCCCCGGCCATGATTCGCCTCAATGTGGATTCGGCCCGCAATGTGATGCAGAATTTCAGCGACCCCACCCTTCCGGAAGCGATTACAGCGTATTTTACCTTTTATCGTGCCGTAAAAGGCGACCCGGCCCTGGACAAGCAGGGGGTGTTGGAAGCTTTCCGCAAGGGCTTTCAGGGCATAGGGATGCCCTTTGCAACGGTGGCGGAACGGTTCCGTTTCATCGAGGAGGCCACGGTTACGGTCTATCTCCCTGTGGAGGAGGGCGCTGGGCTGGTGGAAAGGCTCCGCGCCGGAGAGAAGGGCCGTTGGCTATACCGGCAGCTGGGCCAATTTGCGGTGAGTATCTATCCGGACCACCTGAAAAATCTGCTGGATGCTGGGGCTGTGGAGCCTGCGGGCACCGAGTGCTATATTTTAACGGATACGAGCCTATACCATGACGACACCGGACTGGAAATGGATATTGAAACGGGAAAAGGCATTTTCCTTTAATGGGGGATATGGAAAAGGGCGGCAAGGGTGTATCTTGCCGCCGCATTTCCATAAATTATATGAAATAATTTCTATCCACAGCAACTGCCGCTTTAAAGCAATTGCCGACGTTTGTATTATACCCAATCCCATAAGGGAATGCAAATAGCTGCATAGAGTCGATAGTTTGAAAGTGTGGATTTTGCCGGATCATATCTCTATCTTTCAAATGTCCTTTCAAAATGCTTGACTTTACCTTACTAACGTGATATTCTAAATTTGAAGGAATATAAAATATATAAAATAGAAAAAATAATAAAAGGAGGAGATGCCATGATCCAGCTGGAAGTTTGGGGGGACTATGCCCTCTTTAGCCGTCCGGAGCTGAAAGTAGAGAGAGTTTCCTATGACGTCCCTACGCCATCGGCGGCGCGGGGCATTGTGGAGGCGGTTTACTATCATCCGGGGCTGCAGTGGCATATTGACAGGATTTATGTCCTCAACCCGATTCGCTTCGTCAGCGTGCGCCGCAATGAAGTGACCAGCAAGATTTCGGCGCGGAATATGCGCCAGGCCATGCAGGGAGGCAACCAGGCGCTGTATATGGCCGCACCACAGGAAATCGTGCAGCGCGCCTCCCTGCTTTTGCAGGATGTACACTATGTCATCGAAGCCCATTTTGAGATGACGCCCAAAGCGTCGCCATCGGACAACCCCGGCAAATTTCAGGATATTGTCACCCGCCGCATGGAAAAAGGCCAGTGTTTCCACACGCCTTATTTTGGCTGCCGGGAATTCCCGGTGCGCTTTCGCCGGTGGGGCGGAGGGCCTATCAAAACCATTGGCGAGACCCGGGACTTGGGGCTGATGCTGTATGATTTTGATTACACGGACCCCAAAAATATTACCCCCACCTATTTCCGCGCAAAGCTGGAAAACGGCGTGCTGGATACCCGAGACTGCGAGGTGTTCCGATGATTTTGCAGGCATTGACCCACTATTATGAGGACTTACTGGCGCTGGGCAAAATGACCCGGCCCGGCTGGGCCACCGTCAAGGTGTCCTATGGGCTGGTTTTGGATGGGGAAGGGCAGCTGATACAGCTTTTGCATTTGCAGCAAGAGGTGCAGCGCGGCAAGAAAACCGTATTGGCGCCCCAGGAAATCGCCATGCCGGCACCTGTGAAGCGCGCGGTAAATGTGGCGGCGAACTTTTTGTGCGACAATAGCAGCTACCTCTTGGGGGTGGACAGTAAGGGAAAGCCGTCCCGCACAGCGGAATGCTTTTCAGCTGCCAAAAAGCTGCATCTGGATTTGCTAAAAGATGCGGATTCCCCCGCCGCCCGTGCGGTTTCCCGCTTTTTTGAAACCTGGAATCCGGCCCAGGCCAGTACCCATCCGGCTTTGCAGGAGGATTGGGAGGATTTGCTCAAAGGCGGGAATTTGACCTTCTGGTATGACGGCGGCCTGGCCGCAGAAGATGAGGCCATAAGGGACGCCTGGCAGCAGCACTATGAAAGCAGCGGCGCTGACACCGATGAAGTGCTCTGTCTGGTCACCGGGCGCCATGCCCCGCTGGCGCGCTTGCATCCCAGCATCAAGGGAGTAAATGGCGCCCAGAGCAGCGGGGCCTCCCTGGTTTCCTTTAATGCCCCTGCTTTTTGCTCCTATGGGCACGAGCAGGGCGCCAATGCCCCGGCAGGGCAATATGCCGCCTTTGCCTATACCACAGCTTTAAATGCCCTGCTGGCCGATCGGGATCATGTTTCCCGTGTAGGGGACACCACCATTCTCTGCTGGGCCCAAGGCGGCGAAGCGGCGTATCAGGATTGCTTTTTGATGAGTATGTTTTCCGACAGCTATACGGAGAACGATATTCTGAATACCCTTCACAGATTGGGAAAGGGGGAGCCCATAGACTGGGACAACAGCCGTTTGGACCCGGATACCCGTTTTTATGTGCTGGGGCTGGCACCCAATGCGGCGCGGTTGTCGGTGCGATTTTTCTGGCAGAACAGCTTTGGCGCTATGGCGCGCAATCTGGAACGGCATTACCGCCGTTTGGAGATTGTCCGCCCTGCCTTTGATAAATTCCCTACCCTGCCCATTTGGCGCTTGGTGCGGGAGACTGTGCGCCGGTCGGCTCCAGGTACCCGGCCGCCGGAACCCAACCCCCGCCTGGCAGGGGATCTGCTGCTGGCAGTGCTCAACGATACCCCGTATCCCGCTACTCTGCTGGATGGTGTGGTGCTGCGTATTCGCGCCGAAAGGGAGGTTACCCGCGGACGGGCCGCGATTCTCAAAGCTTATTATCTGCGCAACTCGCAGGATGAACAACTCAAGGAGGTTATGACTGTGGAACTGAATGAACAGAGCTGCTATCTGCCCTATGTGCTGGGGAGGCTGTTTGCCGTATTGGAAGCCGTGCAGCAGCAGGCAAATCCCAATATCAACACGACGATTAAAGACCGCTATTTCAACTCGGCTTCCGCTACGCCTGCCACGGTGTTTCCCCAGCTCATCAATTTGGCGCAGAAGCATTTGGCAAAGCTGGACGGCGGCCTGGCTGCCTACTATAACAAGCGGATTACAGAGTTGAACAGCCGCATTACCCAGACGCTGCCTGCCCGCCTGTGCCTGTCGGAGCAGAGCGCCTTCCAGATCGGATATTATCATGAGACACAAAAACGCTATGCCAAAAAGGAGGAGCTGTAATCATGTCCGAAGCTATTAAAAATCGCTACGACTTTGTCATCCTGTTTGATGTGGAAAACGGAAACCCCAACGGAGACCCCGATGCCGGGAATATGCCCCGAATTGACCCGGAGACCGGGTATGGTTTGGTCACGGACGTCTGCCTGAAACGCAAAATCCGGAATTATGTGGAGGACGCCAAAGAGGACGCCGAGGGCTACCGGATTTATATCAAGGATCAGGTGCCGCTGCAGCGCAGTGACGGGGAAGCGCTGCACTATTTGGGGGTTGACAAGGATTTGAAAGCCGCTAAGAAAGAGGACCCCACCTTGGATGTCAAGATTCGGGACTTTATGTGCCGGAATTTCTATGATATCCGTACCTTTGGCGCTGTAATGACGACTTTTGTCAAAGGGAACCTGAACTGCGGACAAGTGAGAGGGCCGGTACAGCTGGGGTTTGCCCGCAGCATTGACCCCATCCTTCCCCAGGAGATTACCATTACCCGTATCGCCATTACCACCGAGGCGGACGCTGAAAAAAAGGGGACCGAAATGGGACGAAAATATATTGTCCCCTATGGCCTCTACCGTGCGGAGGGCTATGTCTCAGCCAATCTGGCCCGGAAAGTCACGGGGTTCTCGGAAGAGGATCTCCAGCTTTTGTGGCAGGCGATCCTGAATATGTTTGAAAATGATCACAGTGCTGCCCGGGGAAAGATGGCTGTTCGGGAGCTCATTGTATTCAAGCATGACAGCGAGCTGGGCAACGCGCCTTCCTATCGGCTGTTTGATGCGGTGCATGTCCAGCGGGCCGAGGGCGTGACGGTAGCCCGGCAATACAGCGATTACGTGGTAACCGTGGAGGAGGACCTTCCTGCCGGCGTTACCTGTCAGAGGATGTCGTAATGAATCCCGACGAATATCTGGCCATATCCGGCATCCAGCACTTTTGTTTTTGCCGGCGTCAATGGGCTCTCATTTACCTGGAAGAGCAGTGGGACGAAAACCTGCGCACCGCAGAGGGGCGTTTGGAGCACGAGCGCTGTCACGATGCGTCTCTTCGGGAGAAGCGCGGCGATTTGCTGACTGTTCGGGGCATGTGGGTAGTCAGCCACCGCCTGCGGCTTTTCGGGGTCTGCGATGTAGTGGAGTTCCGCGCCGATCCGGAGGGGGTGCCGCTGCAGGGCCAGGAAGACCTTTGGCTGCCCATGCCTGTAGAGTATAAGCACGGCGCCCCAAAAGAGAACGATGCCGACCGGCTGCAGCTCTGTGCCCAGGCAATGGCCTTAGAGGAGATGTTGGTCTGCACAGTGCCCAAAGGCGGCCTCTACTACGCCGAAACGCGCCGCCGCCAGGTGGTGGAGCTGACGCCGGAGCTTCGGCAGAAAACCCAGGAAATGGCCCATGAGATGAACGGCTATTTTTCCCGCGGATACACGCCAAAAGTAAAACCCGGAAAGCACTGCAACGCGTGTTCCCTCAAGGAAGTATGCCTGCCGGTGCTCTGCCGCCGTTCAGATGCTGCCGGCTATATCCGCGCCCATATAGAAGAGGTCCAGGAAGGAGAAGGGTTATGAGAAAGCTGCTGAATACCCTGTTTATCCTGACCGAGGATCACTATCTTTCCCTGGACAGGGAGAACGTGGTGGTCAACTGCGGCAAGGAAGAAGTCGCTCGGTTTCCCCTGCACACCTTAGAGGGGATTCTCTGCTTTTCCTATGCAGGCGCTTCTCCAGCCCTGATGGGGGCCTGCGCAAAGCGGGGCGTGGATTTGGCGTTTTTCTCTCCGCAAGGCCAGTTTTTAGCCAGAGCCGTAGGAGAGAGCCAGGGAAATGTCCTTTTGCGGCAGGCACAGTACCGGGTATCCGATGACCCGGCGGCAAGCGTCCGGTATGCCAAGGGTTTTCTTCTGGGGAAAGTCTATAACGCCCGTTGGGTGTTGGAGCGGGCTACCCGGGACCATCCTCAGCGGGTGCCGGTGGAAAGACTCAAGGAGATTTCCCGCCAACTGGCCGCGGCTTTGCAGCGCATCGAGGAGGCCATAACGCCGGAAGAGCTGTTAGGGCTGGAAGGGGAAGCAGCGCAGCGGTATTTTGATGGCTTTGACAGCCTGATTTTGCAGCAGCGGGAGAGCTTTTCCTTTACAAAGCGCAGTCGCCGGCCGCCATTGGACCCGGTGAACGCGATGCTCTCCTTTGCCTATACCCTGCTGGCCCGGGATTGTGCCGCGGCTTTGGAAGGGGTGGGCCTGGATCCCTATGTGGGGTTCCTCCACCGTCCCCGGCCCGGTCGTACCAGCCTGGCTTTGGATTTAATGGAAGAACTGCGGGCCGTATTGGCGGACCGGTTTGTTGTGACCTGTATCAATCAAAAGGTTCTGACGGGAAAGCATTTTCACCAGCAGGAAAGCGGAGCGGTGTTACTGACAGATGAAGGCCGTCGCGCCTTTTTGAAAGCCTGGCAGCAACGCAAGCAGCAGACCCTCCAGCATCCGTTTTTAAACGAGAAGATTCCCTGGGGGCTGGTTCCCCATGTGCAGGCGCTCCTTTTGGCCCGCACATTGCGGGGAGACATGGAGCGGTATCCGCCCTTTTTCTGGAAGTAACGGAAAGGGGACAAAAAATTGTATGGGAGGCAGAGTCAATGCTGGTACTGGTGACGTATGACGTAAACACAGAGACGGCTGCCGGCCGAAAACGGTTGCGCAAGGTGGCCAAATGGTGCGTTGATTATGGACAGCGGGTACAGAACTCTGTGTTTGAGTGCTTACTGGACGCCGCACAATATGCGGTGTTTAAGGCTCAGTTGATTCAACTAATTGACCCGGAGACCGACAGCCTGCGGTTTTACCGTTTAGGGAACCACTATCAAACCAAAGTGGAGCATGTTGGCCGTAGTCCCCAGTGGGCGCAGGACGATGTGTTGCTGTTATAGGGAGTTTGACGGGGTCCTTCTCGGAAAGTACAGGTGCGAACATGAAGTGCTCTGGTTCTGCTGGAGAGGTTCGCACCGGAAAACCATGGCGAATCCTGTAAATGTCAGCGTATAATTTGGAAGAATCTACAGGTTTAAAAAGACTTTTTGTATAGTACCGATTTTACAATCGCTATTTTGATACAAATTGCAACGCAATTTTGTTGCTTTTTGCTGTCACCCTCCACACGGAGGGTGTGGATAGAAATATCTGTCTCCGTATGCTGGCGCTCAATTATACACGGGTCACCCTCCACACGGAGGGTGTGGATAGAAATCCAACAGCGGTTTTTACGAGACTTTGGCCGCTTGGTCACCCTCCACACGGAGGGTGTGGATAGAAATCCCTGTAACTACGCACATCCCGTTGGGGTGATCCAGGTCACCCTCCACACGGAGGGTGTGGATAGAAATGCCTCCATTGCGGCGTTCCAAAGCCACTGGGCGGCGTCACCCTCCACACGGAGGGTGTGGATAGAAATGAAGAAGGCCATAACAAGCTAACAATAGGTTCATGTCACCCTCCACACGGAGGGTGTGGATAGAAATCAGCGGTGCGCAGGTTAGCTATTTTAGTGGCAAAAGTCACCCTCCACACGGAGGGTGTGGATAGAAATTGCTAACTTTGTCTGCGCATCGTACTGTTCCTGCGGTCACCCTCCACACGGAGGGTGTGGATAGAAATTAAACGATGAATGAAGTATTAAACCACATTGAAAACCGTCACCCTCCACACGGAGGGTGTGGATAGAAATTCACGGGTCTCACATCAAAAGCCCGTGCCCACCACCGTCACCCTCCACACGGAGGGTGTGGATAGAAATAATTAGGGGAAAACGAATGGAAATTTACTAAGTCAGTCACCCTCCACACGGAGGGTGTGGATAGAAATGTATCAATATCGTAAGAAATAAAAGTAACATTTTGGTCACCCTCCACACGGAGGGTGTGGATAGAAATGTATAGCTCATTATATTTAGGGCCAATCAAATTAGTCACCCTCCACACGGAGGGTGTGGATAGAAATGTTTGTTAAAAGATGTACCTTTGGATAATACCTAGTCACCCTCCACACGGAGGGTGTGGATAGAAATGCGGAGTATGCAGGGGGCATGGGCAGCGGTGGATGTCACCCTCCACACGGAGGGTGTGGATAGAAATTCACGGGTGTCACATCAAAAGCCCGTGTCCACTGCGTCACCCTCCACACGGAGGGTGTGGATTATAAATTAGGCATGAAAAAGCCATCTCCTCTAAAAGAATGGTCTATCCCTCGATAACTTCGAATTTCTCTGGTAGGTACAGATAATCTTCCCCAGAGTCGTCTATAATTCGATACCAGCCTTTCTCAACCGAAATAACTTCATATGAATCCCAGATAGAAAATACCACAGAAGGTTCCTCGGATGCCGGAGAAACCGAGCCAGAGGAAACCTCGTCTGTGGATTACACCCTGTATGAATCTGTTCTACAGGGCTATGAGGCGATCCCATACAAATTGTATATTTCCTGTTGGATATGGATTCCAATGGGGTTTATGAATTGGGTGTAGAGGTTTATTCGTTGGAAGCTACAGTATGCCGCAGACATTTATACCATAAAGGGTAACAGTGCGGAGCGTATTTTTCAGATGGAATTGAGCCATTCTACGCTGTATGTAGGGGAAAAGGGAGAGGTATATCGCCAGAGAGGTCAAATGGGATATTTCAGTTTGTCACAGATTTCTTTGCAGGGAGATCGGATTGTCGAAGAGATGATTTATGAGAGCCCGATGGAAGGGGGAAATAACCCGGAAGATGACTATGCGGAGTATCAAACAATTGAGACTTATTTGGAAACCCATGGCGCAACTATAGTAAATCGATATTTGCTGGGAGAAGATCTTTACCCCTGGGCGATGGATTAAATGGGAGTATAGAATGTTTTATACGGCGTCCTCGCCTCTGCACAGATCATCGGCAAAGGCGAGGGCTTTTGCAAGGAGGAAGTGATCTTGTGAAGGAAAAGGCCATCCGGTATTTCCGGAGAAAGAACGCTTTTTTGGATAACGGCTACCCCGTGCGCATTGAGTATGAGGGGATGACCACCTTCCCGTCAGAGGAAGCGGCGTTCCAGGCGGCCAAGAGCTGGGACGTGTGCTACTGGTGGGCCTGTAGTAAGGCGGATCCCTTGTGATAGCCAAAAGACTGGGCCGGAAAGTTGTGCTCCGCCCGGATGATCAGGACATGGGAATTAAAAAATGAAAGTGCCCCTGCCGGGCCCAGGGAATGGGACAGGCGGGGGCTTTCTGTGCATTATGATTTGGGTTCGGTGTATCCCAGGGCCTGGCGGCTGTCAGAGCTGCCGGCGGTGGTGGGGTCGTTGACAATGCCGAACAAGGCCAGCAGTCCAAACACTGTGCCTACGATGCCCAACAGCTGCTCCTGGATGGGCGCCAAATCCAATGTCAGGCCGAACATGGCGCAGACCTGCTGGACGAGCAGCAGCAGAGCGGGAATCAGGGCCAGCCAAAAGGATTTGTTTTTCAGGCGGACCTGCCAGTTAATTTTCATGGTCGTTTCCTCCGATTTCTTCCTGATATTCTTCCAGCATCAGCTGGTAGCGGGCCTTTATCGCGCCGTTTCCCCCTTCCCGGACGTATTCCTCCCCGGCTTTCAGGCGCTCTTCCACGGGGAGCTCCTCGGAAAGGATCATCAGCCGGAGCATACAGAGATAGTCATTGTGCTGGTGGCGCTCCATGCGCTCCAACCGTCGGGAAAACCGGTAGATGGCGGCGCAGAGAGTGGCGATGACCGAGAGGTATCCGCACAGGGTTGCAAGTTCTTCTATCCATCCCACATGGCGTCACCTCTTATTCGATTTCCAGTTGGAAGCGGTCGATCTGCCGCCCAAAGCTGCCGGCATAGCCATCCTGGCCGCCGGTGGTTTCCGTATCGCGCTGCCAGGGCCAATAGCTGCCGTTCAGGGGGCTGACCCGGTATTTGGCTTTGCGGTAAGGGGTGCCTTCAGGGGTGTAGTAGTACACCTGGATAGCGTCAATGGGCTTGCCGTTGCCGGCGTAACCGTAAGCGTCGTTCAAGTCATAGCCGGTAATCCAGGAGAGCCAGCCGCCGCCCCGTACATGGGCCCGGTATTTGACGCGTCCGAAATTGACCTTAATGGCCACGTCAGTGATGGCGCAGCCGGGAAGGCCGGCGTAGTCTTTCAGGCCGGTGACTTCGGGAAGCCAGCTGCCCTTGGTAGTGCGCACCCGGTAGACGGCCTGGATGGCGGTCGGCGTTTGTGGGTCGCCCTCCACCGGAACCTCCGGTGCCAGGAAGTTGCAGCCCTTGTCCCGGATGCGGGTGGGATAGTCCCGAAACGCGGTGTTGCAGTCCACGCCGCCGGTGATGCCGCTCACCTGGCCGGAGCTGGTATACTGCTGCATCCCACAGTCGTAATCCGGGCCGCCGGTGTAGTCTGCCAGCCACAGGTCGTAGCGCTTGAGGCGGGTCATATCCACTTTATTGCGGATATAGTCCAGGTTGGCGTACCAGCCCGCATACCAGCCGGCCTTCTCCACCTCGTCGCAAAAAGCGGTGATGCAGTCGGTGCGGAAGGCTTTGGTTACTGCTACCCCCTGCTCCTGGGCGTAGCGGTCGCTGTCGTATTCGTAGTCCGCATAAATGGGGTAATTGATTTTGCCCTTATAGGGCTCCAGGAGTTTCAGGCACTTGCGGGCCTCCTGCCGTGCCTCTTCTGCGGAAAGAGAATAGAGGAACCAGTAAATGCCCACATCCAGGCCGGCGTCCAGGGCGCCTTTCATGTGGCTCTCGAACATGGCGTCCTGATTGCCGTCACCGAAGCCCGCCCGAAGAATAACGAATTTTACCCCGTCGGCTTTTACCTGCTGCCAGTCCACCGACTTTTGGAAGGTGGAGACATCGATTCCCTTGATTTCTGTGTCAGCCATTTTCTTCACCCTTTCCTTATAAATTAAAAATAAAACCTTATGCAATATACCATTCCCCGGGAAAAGGCGCTCCCCTCCTTTTGCAGGAAGGGGAGCGGCCGCAAATTTGTTTGTAAGAAAACGGCCCCAGGATTGGACTACTATCGGGTTTTGTGGTAAGATAAAAGACGCGAAACGAACCGGATGCCGCCTGGTATCGGCGGGCCGTATCATAAAATTGCAGAAAGGCAGTGAAACGGGATGGAGAGCCGTTTGGAACGATTTTATCAAAGCCTGAAGGGGAAGACCGTGGCTTTCTGCGGCATCGGCCGCAGCCATCGGGAAATGATCCGTATTTTTTGCGAAAAAGGGGCGCAGGTCACCGTCCGGGATAAGCGGGACCGGGAAACCCTGGGAGAAACCGCAGCGGAATTGGAATCTCTGGGAGCCCGGCTGATTCTGGGAGAGCACTATCTGGACGGCCTGACGGAAGAAATCATCCTGCGGACCCCGGGCATGAAGTTCACCCTGCCGGAGCTGGAAGAAGCCCGGGCCAGAGGTTCCGCCGTCACCAGTGAAATGGAGCTGTTCTTTGCGTTCTGCCCCTGCAAGCTCTATGGCGTCACCGGCAGCGACGGCAAAACCACCACCACCACGGTCATTGCCGAGCTGCTGAAAGCCGCCGGGAAAACCGTCCACCTGGGAGGCAACATCGGCGCGCCCTTGTTCCCCCAGCTGGAATCCATCCGGCCGGAGGACGCGGCGGTGGCGGAGCTTTCCAGCTTCCAGCTCATCTCCATGCGGCAAAGCCCGGATGTGGCGGTGGTGACCAATGTCTCCCCCAACCATCTGGACATCCACAAGGACATGGACGAATATGTCCAGGCCAAAAAGAACGTGTTCCTCCATCAGAACGCCTTTGGCCGGGCCGTGTTTAACGCGGACAACGACATCACCCGGTCCTTTCTTCCCGAGGCCCGGGGACAAGCCCTGGCCTTCAGCCGCCGGGAAAAGACCAACGGCGCCTGGGTGGACGAAAAGGGCGATATTTACATGGGGGATACCTTTGTGATGAACGCCAAGGAAATCCGCATCCCGGGCCTCCACAACGTGGAGAACTACCTGGCGGCCATTTCCGCCGTGTGGGGGGAGGTCTCCCCGGAGACCATCCGGCAGGTGGCGGCCTCCTTCCCCGGGGTGGCCCACCGGGCGGAGCTGGTCCGGGTGCTGGACGGGGTCTCCTATTACAACGACTCCATCGCTTCCAGCCCCACCCGCACCATCAAGGGAATGCTGTCCCTGTTCCCCCAGAAGATCATCCTCATTGCCGGCGGCTATGACAAGCACATCCCCTATGACCCCATGGGTCCCGCAGTGGTGGAAAAGGTCAAGACGCTGGTGCTGCTGGGGGCCACCGGGCCGAAAATCGAAGCGGCAGTGAAGGCGGCTCCGGGCTACCGGGAGGGCTGTCCAGAAATTCTCCACGCTTCCTCCATGGAAGAGGCGGTGTCTCTGGCCCGGCAGCACGCCAGCGCGGGGGACATTGTGTCCCTTTCCCCGGCCAGCGCCAGCTTTGATTTGTACAAGGACTTTGAAGCCAGAGGCAACGACTTCAAGCGGATTGTCCTGGCCCTGTAAAAACGCCCTGTTGTTACCGTACTACATACAAAAGGGGGACACCCATGATTTTATCCGACAGAACCATCCAAAAACTGCTGGAGGAGGGAACTCTGGAAATCTCCCCTCTGGAACGCCGGCAGATCCAGCCGGCCAGCGTCGACGTCCGATTGGGGAACACCTTTAGCATCGTAGAAGATTCTTCTGCGGGCATCATCACGCTGGACCACGAAATTCACTATAAAACCCTCACTACCGACACCTACCTCCTTTTACCGGGGCAGTTTGTGCTGGCAACCACCATGGAATACATCCGCCTGCCGGACCATCTCACCGCCTTTGTAGAGGGCCGCAGTTCTCTGGGCCGGATGGGTCTGTTTATCCAGAATGCCGGCTGGGTAGATCCGGGATTTGAGGGGGAGATTACACTGGAACTGTTTAACGCCAACCGCTGCGCGATTGAGCTGAAAGCGGGGCGGCGGGTAGGACAGCTGGTGTTTGCGGAAATGGACGGCCGCGCCCTGGCGCCCTATCGGGGAAAATATCAGGGCCAGCGGGGATCTACCGGTTCCCGGGTCTTCCTGGACCGGGAAATTCACCGATAACGCAGTAGGGACTTTGGCAAAACAGGAGGCGTCATGAAAAAGGTCATTTTGGGCACAGAGCAAGTCTGGGCGGTTTATGAGGTCCCCGACCCGGTGGCGGAAAATCTGGAACAATACTGTCTGGATTTTTGCGAGAACTGGCTGTACAGCAGCCCGGATGCCGCAGGGTACCGGACCCGCGGTGGTCTTTGCTACGACCAGTCAGACTTTATCGACTATCTGAACCAGTATATCTTTCCAGAGAAACCTTCCCAATGGGTAAAGGAGATTCAGGAGGGTAATTTCCGGAAAAATTTACCGAAAGAATACCCAAAACTGCCCCGCTTTATTTTTTAGAAGGAATCCGTTACAATACAAGAAATACCCAATTACAGGAGATGACATAGATTGAATGCATTGCAGGAAATGCTGTTCCGGCTGTGCCGCGCCCCGGGCGCTGCAGGCCGGGAGGACGGCGCGGCGGAAGTGGCCCGGAAAGAGCTGGCCTTTCTGCCGGAAGTGAAGATTGATACGTTGGGCAGTGTGGTGGCCTCCTTTGGCGACCCCAATGCCAAGACCCATATTTTGCTGGACGCCCACTTAGACCAGATTGGCATGGTGGTGACCTCCATTGACGAAAAGGGCTTTTTGAAGGTGGCCCCGGACGGCGGCATGGACCGCCGGGTGCTCCCCGGCAGCCGGGTAGTGGTGTATGGCCGGGAGACCCTCAACGGCATTGTGTGCTGCCTGCCGCCCCACCTCACCGACGGCGGCGAGGACAAGGTGCCGGATATCACCGACATGGCCGTGGACGTGGGCCTTTCCAAAGAAGAGGCTGGGTCCCTGGTGCAGCCCGGCGACATGGTGCTGGTGCCCGGAGAACCCCGCCGTTTGCTGGGCAGTCGGGTTACCGGCGCCGCCCTGGACGACCGGGCCGGCTGCGCGGTGCTGATTCGCTGCGCCCAGCTGCTGCAGGGAGAGGACCTGCACTGCCGGGTGAGCCTCCTTCTGAGCGCCCGGGAAGAACTGGACAGCCAGGGCGCCCGCACCGCCGCTTTCCGGGAAGAGCCGGATATGGCCATTGTGGTGGACGTGAGCTTTGCCCAGCAGCCCGGCGTGCCTGCCCATGAAAGCGGCAAGCTCTCTGCCGGCCCCATGATTGGGGTTTCCCCCATTCTGGACAAGGGCATCACCAACACCCTCCGGCGGCTGGCCAAGGAGCAGGAAATCCCCTTCCAGATGGAGGTTATGGGCGGCCGCACCGGCACCAACGCCGACGGCATCAACGGCAGCCGGGGCGGCGTGCCCTGCGGGCTGGTGTCCATCCCCCAGCGGAATATGCACACCCCCGCCGAGATCTGCGATTTGGAGGACATGGAAAACACCGCCCGGCTGCTGGCGGCCTTTATCAGGGAGGTTGAAGCGTAATGGCAGATGTTGCATTGTTGGAGCGCCTGTGTACGGCCCAGGGGATTTCCGGGGATGAAGGGGCCGTCCGGGAGCTGATTCTGGAAGAAATCCGCCCCTATGCGGAGAAGATTACCGTCACCTCCATGGGGAACATTATCGCGGAGAAAAAGGGCAGGCAGCCCGCGAAAACCCGGCTGCTCCTCAACGCCCATATGGACGAGGTGGGCCTGCTGGTCACCTCCATTACCGAAGAGGGCCTCCTCCGGTTCACCACCGTAGGGGGCATTGACCGGCGCATCCTGCCGGGAAAAGCCGTGCTGGTGGCCGGGAAGGTGCCTGGAGTAATCGGCGCCAAGCCCATCCATATGCTGGACAGTTCGGCCCGGGCCAAGGCGGTTCCCCTGGACGACCTGACCATCGACATCGGCGCTTCCTCCAAGGAAGAGGCGGAAGAGGTCGTCATGCCCGGGGACAGCGTGACCTTTGTGTCCCTGTTCGACACGGCTCACGGCATGATTCGCAGCCGGGCCATTGACGACCGGGCCGGCTGTGCTATCCTCATCGACCTGATGAAGAGAGAACTGGAATACGACTGCACCTTTGTCTTTGCCGTGCAGGAGGAAATCGGCCTGCGGGGCTCCCGCACCGCCGCCTTCCTGGCCGAGCCGGAGGCCGCCATTGTGGTGGAATCCACCACCGCCGCCGACATTGCCGGGGTGGAGGAGCAAAAGCAGGTCTGCCGGGTAGGCAAAGGGCCGGTGCTGTCCTTTATGGACCGCTCCACCATTTACGACCGGGAGTACTACCGGCTGGCCCTGCAGCTGGCGGAGGACAACGGCATCCCCTGCCAGGTGAAGGAAGCGGTGGCCGGCGGCAATGACGCCGGGGCCATCCATGTATCCCGGGGCGGCGTGCGCACGGCGGCGGTGTCCTTGGCCTGCCGGTATCTCCATTCCCCGGTGGGCATGATTTCCCAGGAGGACTTCCACCACGGGGAAGAACTCATTGAAAAGCTGGCCATGGCCATTGCCGGCGGAGAAGCCCGGTGATTTCCCTGGTCACCCATGCCGCGGATCTGCCCAGGGTCCGCGGCCCTTTTTCCCTGCGGATTGCTGCGGCGGCTAAGGCTTACGGGCTGGAAGCCCCCTTTTTGGACGTATGGCAGGGGAATGGCTGCTGGTTTTCCCGAATGGACGGGGTGCTGACCTTGGCCGGCGTGCCGGAACCGGAGGGCCGGGAGGAAACCCGGCTGTTTCTGGCAGCCTCCGGAGCGGGGGAGATTTTCTGCGCCCCGGAGGCCGCCGCGGCTCTGGGCCTGGTTCCAGACCAGGAGGGGCCGGTGCTCTGGCGAAAGCAGCCGGGGGAAGGGGGCCCGCTTTTGGGAGAGCAGCCCTCCCCCCGGGTTATTTATCCCATTTTAGAGGCCTGCCGGGGGCCGTATTTCCCGGTGCCGTCCTTTGAGCCCTTTTATCTGGACTTATCCCACCGGTTCCGCCACGGGGCGGCAGCGGGAGTGGTGCTGGAAGAGGCGGGAGTGGCCGCGGCCTGCGCGGTGGCTGCCGCCGTGACAGAGGAAGCGGCCCTGTTCACTGCGGTGGCGGTGCGGCCGGAATTCCGCCGGAAAGGGCTGGGACGAAAAGCAGTGGAACAGCTGGGTTCCCATCTGCCGGGAAGGGAGATGTATCTCTTCCGGGCCAAAGAGGAGAATCAGGCCTTTTACGCCGGCTTGGGGTTTGTCCCCCGGGGCGGCTGGGCCTGCATAAAAGTATAAACGGAAAGGAACGGCTCTGATTTTATGAGAGACTACCCCTATTTTCAAATAGACGATTCCATCCGCCGGGCGGCGGAGCAGGCCATGGAGGACATTGCCCCGGCTATGGCCCGGATTGAGGAAATGCAGAACTACAACCAGCAGAAAATGCTGGCGGCCTTTATCGAGGCCGGGGTCAGCGAGAGCCACTTTGTGGCCTCCACCGGCTACGGCTATGGCGACCGGGGCCGGGACGCCCTGGATTTGGTGTATGCCCGGGCCCTGGGGGCTGAGGACGCCCTGGTGCGCCACAACTTTGTCAGCGGCACCCATGCCCTGACGGTGGCCCTGTTCGGGGTGCTGCGCCCCGGAGACGTGATGCTCAGCGTTACCGGCATGCCCTACGACACCCTGCGGGGGGTTATCGGCATTACCGGGGACGGCAACGGCTCCCTGCAGGAGTTCGGCATCGAGTACCGGCAGATTGATTTGAAACAGGACGGCACCCCGGACTACGAGGCCATGGAGCGGGAAATCAATCCCGGCGTCAAGATGGTGTATATCCAGCGCTCCCGGGGCTACAGCCTGCGGCCCTCTCTGTTTGTGGAGGACATCGAGCGCATTGCCGCCATTGCCAAGAAGAAGGCCCCGGACTGCATTGTCATGGTGGATAACTGCTACGGGGAATTTGTCCAGGCGGACGAGCCCACTGCCCACGGGGCGGACCTGATGGCGGGTTCCCTGATTAAGAATCCCGGCGGCGGCGTGGCCCCTACCGGCGGCTATATTGCCGGACGGCGGGATTTGGTAGAGAGCTGCTCCTACCGGCTCACCACCCCCGGTACCGGTAAAGAGGTAGGCTGTACCCTGGGCAACAACCGGGAGCTGTTTATGGGCGCGTTCCACGCCCCCCACGTCACCGGGGAAGCCCTGAAAACCGCGGCCTTTACCGCCGGGCTTTTCAGCCGTCTGGGCTACGACGTGACCCCCCGCCCCGACGAGCCCCGGGCCGACATTATCCAGGCAGTACTTCTTCGGGAGAAGGACGCCCTCATCGCCTTCTGCCAGGGAATGCAGAAAGGCGCGCCGGTGGACTCCTTTGTGGTGCCGGAGCCCTGGGATATGCCCGGCTATGACTGCCAGGTGATTATGGCGGCGGGAGCCTTCACCCTGGGGGCCTCCATTGAGCTTTCCGCCGACGCTCCCCTCCGGGAGCCCTGGGCAGCCTGGATGCAGGGCGGCCTGAACTTCCACAGCGGCCGGCTGGGGGCGATGCTGGCGGCCCAGTCCATGCTGGAAAAGGGCGTGCTGGGGAAGTAAACGCCTTTCCCCAACGCCTGAGAAGAAACCAATAGGCAAAGAAAACCGGACAGCTTCCTTTTGCGGGAAGCGGCCCGGTTTTTGTGGTAGTGGGAACCCTTTATTTTTTGGATTCCGGCGGCTCCGGCACCAGGGAGAGGGGCGGGGCGGCTTCGGCGCAGGCCAGCTCTTCGGATTCCTGCTGGGCCTGCTGGAGGAGCCGGATACAGTCGGTGACGGCGTTAAAGAGCCGGAAATAAGCGGTTTGGTAGTCCATAGGCACCTCAATCCCCGGAAGAGACCCCCAAGCTGTTCTGCACCCAGCGCCGGGCCTCTTTCAGGGGGACATGATAGAGTTTATATTGAGCGGGCCAGCCTCCGGAGGTTTGCAGCACCAGGGTACACCGGCCCGAAAAACGCTGCAGGGGGTTTTGCAGATACTGCACCCCGATAATATGCTTGGGGTCAATGCGGGCGGAGTAAACGGAAAAGATCCGGATACTCCGGACAAACACCACCCCATGCCGCAGGGAAAGCCCCGACAGGCAGGAGCCTAGTATCCGGATGGCCAAAAACCACAGGGCCGGCAAAAACAGCAGGGGAAAGGCCGGAACCAGGAAATCCAGCACCGGGAGGGCCCGGGCTTCCAGCAGGGCCAAGAGCACCAACAGCGCCGCCGGCAGCCAGAGGAAGGACATCCAAGCCCGTTTGTGAGGGCGCAGGTCTGGGTTGCGGGCGGCGGAATCCGGATACATCCACTGCAGGGCGTGACGGTCCCGGCGGCTCAGGGAAGGGTGCAGGATGACCCGGCCCCCGCCGGCCAGAAAGCCCTCGGCCCGATAAATGCCCAGCAGGGCCATGGGCAGGCTTTGGTGGAGGATGACGGAGCCCAGGTCCCGGATACACAGGGTGCTTTCCCGGTGAGGCCACAGGCCCATGGTGAGAAAAACCCGGTCGCCCTGCCGCTGCCAGGAGAAGGGCAGCAGGGCCAGGGCTTCCCGGAGAAAGGACACCAGCCAGCCTCCTAGGAACAGCCAGCTGATTCCAGCAATGGCCGGCGGGATGCCCAGGGCAATGAGCCGGAACCGTTGGTCGGCGGCATTGGCAAGCCACAAAGCGGCTTCCTGGCCCAAAAGGGAGCTGACAGACCGGAAAAACACCGCCGCCAGCAGCAGGCCGGAGGCCGGGTTAGACAGCAGGGCCGCCGAGAGCAGGGTCCAGGGCACGGAGGCCCGGCGATGGCGCCGGTTGGGCCGGGGAAACCGGGAAGCGCCCCGGCGGAACAGGGGAATCCGCTGTTCCCCTGGGGCCGGGGTGCCGGGATGGAAATAAACCGCCCCGGTGAACAGGGCCAGGGGGGAGGTTTCCCGCTGGGGGAGCATCTGCCACTTTTTCAAAACCAGGGAGGTGCGCCGGAGAAACAGCCCGTGGCGCACCACATAACAGCCCGGCTGGTCGCGCCAGAGGGATTGCTGCCACAAAAGAAAAAAGTACAGGAGAAGAGCCGCCGACCCCGCTACCAAAGGCAGGGAGGGGCTTTCCCGCCGGAGAAGGGCCCGAAGGACTGGCAGGAAAAACAGGGGCAAGGCCCGGAAAAAGGTCTTTTGAAAGTAAAGGGGATGCAGCCGGCGGGCATATCCGGGGGGAAGAGCCGGAGAGCGGCGGCGGGGAAGCTTCATAGCAGCCACTCCTTTCGCTGGAAAACCGGGATGTCAAAGGGTTTGCAAAGTGCAGGCTTTATGCTGGAAAGAAAAGGCTCCCGGAATACCGGATTCTTTCTTAGCATTTCCAAAACTGTATGGTTATGAAAATGAAAAATCTTCCAATTCACTGGGACAGAGCACCTGGATTTCCCGATAGCCGGTGCGAATCCAGCCCTGGCGGGCGAACTTTTGCAGGGTTCGGTTCACGGTGACCCGGGACGCGCCTACCCGGGCCCCCAGCTCCTCGTCGGTGCAGAAAAGGTGGGATTCCCCTTCCCGGGCCGTCTCCGAAAGGAACCGGGCAATGCGGCGGTCCGCCTGCAAAAAGGCCATGCTGTCCACCTGGGCGGAGAGCAGGCGCACGGTCTCCGAAAGGGCCTGCATCAGGGTGAAGGCGAATTCCGGGTGCTTTTGGATATGGGCGGTGAGGGCCTCCCGGGAGACGGCCACGATCTCGGACTTTTCCAACACCCGGGCCGAAGAGACCCGGGGCCGGCCATCAAAGAAGGCGGCTTCTCCAAAAACGCCCCCCGCTTTTTGAATGCGCAGGGTCTTTTCCGCGCCGTTTTCCGAGGTCATGTAGATCTTGACCCGGCCCTTTTGCAGATAATACAATCGGTCGGCAGTGTCCCCCTGCCAATAGACAGCGGACCCCCGTTGATACACCAGGGTAGGGGCCAGGTCGGCCAGGGCTTTCCAGTGGTTTGTCATGGGGCGCGCTCCTTTTGCTGCCGGACGTCCGGCGGGATTTTTCCCTATTGTAGCATATCGCATAGCGCAAAACAAGCGCGCTGCCGCCGGGGTTTCCGGAAAAGAAATAGGGAGAAGCCTTGCAAAATCATAGTAATTATCAATAAAAAAGCGGTTTCTGAAAAGTATTATTCCGGCCTTTTGTCGATAAATGTACTATGTTGGTTAATAATACATAAATTCACAAAAAATACATGGGATTTTTTAGAGACGTGTGCTATAATAAAAAAGTATACGGGAAAGCAGAAAAAGACAAATGGCTGTGGCTGCCTGGGGAGGCGACGCCGCAGCACGAAACTATATGAGAAAGGATTGAGACAATCAGATGGCAAATGAATATTCTGAGATTACACCGGAGATCCAGCGGTTGGCGGATCTCTGCCAGAGAAACGGGCGGATTGACCCGGAATTGTACACCAGATACGACGTGAAGCGCGGCCTGCGCGACCTTAACGGCAAGGGCGTTTTGGCAGGGCTTACGGAGATTTCCGAAATTCAGTCTACCATGAAGGTGGACGGCAAGGATGTGCCCTGCGAGGGCAAGCTCTTTTATCGGGGCATTGATGTAGAAGAACTGATCCGGGGCTGTGTGCGGGAGCGGCGCTTCGGTTTTGAAGAGACCACCTATTTGCTGCTGTTTGGCGAGCTGCCCACCCGGGAGGAGCTGGATGAATTCAACCGGCTGCTCTCCCATTACCGCAGCCTGCCCACCAGCTTTGTGCGGGATATTATCATGAAGGCCCCCAGCCACGATATGATGAATACCCTGGCCCGCAGTGTGCTGACCCTGTATTCCTACGATGATTTTTCTGATGACATCAGCATCCCCAATGTGCTGCGCCAGTGCATGCAGCTCATTGCGCTGTTCCCCCTGCTGTCGGTGTACGGCTATCAGGCTTACCGCCACTATCACGACGGCCAGAGCCTGTTTATCCATGCGCCGGTGGATAAGCTGTCTACGGCGGAAAATATCCTGCATATCCTCCGGGCGGACTGCAAGTATACGGCCCTGGAAGCCCGGGTGCTGGACATTGCCCTGATCCTCCACGCGGAGCACGGCGGCGGCAACAACTCCACCTTTACCACCCATGTGGTCTCCTCTTCCGGTACGGATACATATTCCGCTATCGCGGCGGCTCTGGGTTCCCTGAAGGGCCCCAAGCACGGCGGCGCCAATATCAAAGTGGTGCGGATGTTTGAGGACATGAAGGAGGTTGTCAAGGATTGGAAGGACGAGGAAGAGGTATCCTCTTACCTGCGCCGGCTGCTCCACAAGGAAGCCTTTGACAAGGCGGGCCTGATTTACGGTATGGGCCACGCGGTGTATTCCCTGTCCGACCCCCGTGCTAAGGTGATGGAGAGCTTCGTGAAGAGCCTTTCCGAAGAAAAAGGGCGCATGGACGAATACAACCTCTATTCCATGGTGGCCCGGCTGGCTCCCCAGATTATCAGCCAGGAGCGCCGGATCTACAAGGGCGTCAGCCCCAACGTGGACTTCTTCAGCGGGTTTATTTACAGTATGCTGGACCTGCCCCTGGAGCTGTATACGCCGATCTTTGCCATTGCGCGTATTTCGGGCTGGAGCGCCCACCGCATCGAAGAACTCACCAATGCCGGGAAGATTATCCGTCCGGCTTACCGCGCCGTTCAGGACCGGCGGGACTACCGCCCCATGGACCAGCGGGGATAAATACAAGGAAAAGGGGCCGTCCGGGTTGCTGGAACGGCCCTTTTTTGCAATCACAGGCCGCTTTGGCAGAGGAAAAGGTTTTTGTGGAGATGGCCTTAGAAATGGCTGGTTTTTTCTTGACACTACCCGGGAAACAACGTACAATAAAACTGCATCCGTTTGTGCAGAAGAGCCGAAAAGTCAGGGACGGGAATGGCTCGGCCTGCCGGAAAACCGGCGTTTTGTCAGTGGAGGAGATCCCTTTTGCCGGATGCAGCAAGGAGTAGTATTCCGCGCCAAAGGCGCAGAAAGGCAGGAAGCCCATGAAGGAGCCCAGAGGAAAATGGGAAAAGGAATTGTATTCATCCCAGCTGTACCGGATGTTTCATAAGGTGCAGAACGGGGATGTGGAAAAAGTAGTGGGGAAAGCCGTAGATGCAGCGGAGAAAACCGTCCGGAAGGTGGAAAAGGCGGTAGACGACGCGGTAACAGGCCGGCAGGAATCCCCCAAGCCGCCCCGGAACTATACCCCGCCGGGCTATCCTGGCGGATACCATCCCCCGCAGACGCCTGCGGGTTATCCCGGGGGATACCACCCGCCCCAAAGGAATAACGGTACAGGGTGGAATGGGAATCCCGGGAGCTATCCCCCGCCGCCCCCGCCTCAGAAAGCCCAGTCCCCCTATGCCGGCGCAAAGGAGGGGCAGAAGGGCTATGCATACGGCGCTTCTAAAAACAAAAAGAAAAAAGAAGTCCCCGAAGGGATGCGCCGGGTCCGCCGGCCGGCAGTGGCCAAGTATTACATTACCGGCGTTGCGGCGCTGCTGATGGCCTTTTCCTCCTCCACCGAATACCCCGACATGCCGCTTTTTGTGGGAAGCGGCTTTGTGGGCTTAATCGTTCTGCTGCTGATTATCTTTGGGGTATCTTCCCTGGTTTTCCGAGGAAAGTGGGTGTTGGAGCCCATTCCCCAGGAGGAAAAGCCGGCGCCCAAGCCCTCCGGTAACCCGGAAGTGGATAAAGTGGTGGCAGAGGGCAGCGAGTATCTCCGCCAGCTCCGCAAGGCGGATGAGGACATCGAGGACGAGAAGATTTCCGATGCCATTGTCCGCATGGAGGAGATCTCCTTCCAAATCTTCGCCTATGTCTGCGACCATCCCAACAAGGTGGGGCAGATTCGGAAATTTATGAATTACTATCTTCCCACCACCATCAAGCTCCTGAATTCCTATCACCGGCTCAGCCAGCAGGACGTGAACGGGGAGAATATCCAAAGCACCATGGTGGAGATTGAGCGCATTATGCAGACCATTGTCAAGGCCTTTGAAAAGCAGCTGGACGCTTTGTTCCAGGATGAGGCCATGGATATCTCCGCCGACATCACCGTACTGGAGGGCATGATGGCCCAGGAGGGCATTTCCTCTGAGGATGCTGACCAGGAAGAAACCGAAGGCCCGGAGCTGAAATTATAAACGGAACGTAATTTTATCAAAAAATATACCGAAAGTAAACGTGAGGAGGTTCCCCAAATGGAAGAAATCAAATTGACCATGGACCCCATAGACGCTGCCCCTGCCGCCCCGGAGCTGGCCCTGGAAGAAAAACCCGCCCAGCCGGAGCCGGTGATGCTGGAAGAGGCATCCCTGACGCCCCAGGAGCAGAAAACTGTGGCGGATTTTGCGGAAAAGATTGATATTACCAACACGGCCCAGGTGATGCAGTACGGCGCGGCGGCCCAGAAGAAGATCGCCGGGTTTTCGGAGTCTGCCCTGGAGAATGTGCGCACCAAGGACCTGGGGGAAATTGGAGACGCTATTTCCGGCCTGGTGACGGAGCTCAAGGGCTTCGACATTGAGGAAGAGGAAAAGGGCTTCTTCGGCTTTTTCAAAAAAACAGGGAATAAAATTGCCGGCATGAAAGCCAAGTATGATAAAGTAGAAGTCAATGTGGAGAAGATCGCCGCAGTCCTGGAGAACCACCAGATTCAGCTGTTGAAGGACATCGCCATTTTGGATAAGATGTATGACCTGAACCTGAGCTACTTCAAGGAACTGACCATGTATATCCTGGCAGGCAAGCGCAAGCTGCGCCAGGTGCAGGAGGAAGTGCTGCCGGCCCTGGTGGAAAAGGCCAAACGCACCGGTCTCCCCGAGGACGCCCAGGCGGCCAACGATATGGACGCTATGTGCCAGGGCTTTGAGAAGAAGCTCCACGACCTGGAACTGACCCGGATGGTCTGCATCCAGATGGGCCCCCAGATCCGCCTGGTGCAGAACAACGATAAGATCATGGCGGAGAAAATCCAGTCCACTCTGGTGAACACCATTCCCCTGTGGAAGAGCCAGATGGTGCTGGCCCTGGGTATGGCCCACTCCACCCAGGCCATTGAGGCCCAGCGGGCGGTCAGCGATATGACCAATGAGCTCCTGCGCAAGAACGCCGAGACCCTGAAGATGGGCTCTATCCAGGCGGCCAAGGAATCCGAGCGGGGTATTGTGGATATCGAGACCCTGAAGCACACCAACGAGCAGCTGATTTCCACCCTGGACGAGGTGGCCCATATTCAGGAAGAGGGCCGGCAGAAGCGCCGGGAGGCCGAGTTGGAACTGGGCCGCATCGAGGGCGAGCTGAAACAGAAGCTGCTGGAGCTGCGCAGCAGCACCCCCGCCAACCGGCAGTAATTCCCGGATAAAGGAGGGAAAATCCTTTGAAGACAAAGCTGAGAGAGCCGAAAGTGGCCGCCCTGATTATGGTAGTGCTGCTGGCAGCTTCTCTTTTTATCGGATTAAATATAGGGTTTTATACATTAAAAAGCGACATCACTCGGATGTATCAGACCCGGATTGAGGATTCTCTGGAGGCCCGGATTGGGGCGGCCAATGGACTGATTGGTCTGGCCAAGACCAATGATGTCAATGAAGCCACGGTGCAGCGGCTCCAGGAGGATGTGGACGCCCTGCAGGGGACGGATTCCCTGTCAGAGCAGTATGACGCCAACAGCCTGCTCACCGGTTCCTTTAACGGCGTAGCGGAGCAGTTGAGCAGCTCCTCTGCCGCCACGTCCTTCCAAAAGGATTTTGAGACGGCCCAGGAGGACCTGGAGTTGTGGGGCGAGAGCTATAATTATGCGGTGGACGATTATAACGAAGCCATGGACTCTTTCCCGGCCTTTGTGCTGCGGTGGGCCATCTTTTCCGGCCCCTTGGAGAAGTTCCACTGAGTTTTCCACCAATATTGCAGGAAGTGTTGAAAGTTAAGAAAGAAAGGACGATTGTACTATGAGTATTCGTATTGCCATTGCCGGCTACGGCAATCTGGGCCGGGGCGTGGAGTGCGCCATCCGGCAGAATCCCGACATGGAGCTGAAAGCGGTCTTTACCCGCCGCGACCCGGCTTCCCTTTCCATCCGCACCCCCGGGGTGCCGGTGTATCCCATGGAGAAGGCTGCGGAAATGGCCGAGGAAATCGACGTGATGATTCTCTGCGGCGGCAGCGCCACCGACCTGCCGGTGCAGACCCCTGCTATGGCCGCCCACTTTAACGTGGTGGACAGCTTCGACACCCACGCCAAGATTCCGGAGCACTTTGCCGCGGTAGACCAGGCCGCCAAGGCCGCCGGCAAGGTAGCGGTGATTTCCGCTGGCTGGGACCCGGGTATGTTCTCCCTGAACCGGCTGTATGCCAACGCCATCCTGCCCGACGGCAAGGACTACACCTTCTGGGGCAAGGGCGTGAGCCAGGGCCACTCCGACGCCATCCGCCGTATTGAAGGCGTGCAGGATGCCCGGCAGTATACCATCCCGGTGGAGAGCGCCGTAGAAGCTGTGCGGGCCGGCAAGAACCCGGAGCTGACCACCCGGGAAAAGCACACCCGGCTGTGCTATGTGGTGGCCAAGGAGGGCGCGGACAAGGCCCGGATTGAGAAGGAAATCAAGACCATGCCCAACTACTTTGCCGACTACGACACCACCGTCCACTTTATCTCCCAGGAAGAGATGCAGCGGGATCATTCCGGCCTGCCCCATGGCGGCTGTGTGATTCGCAGCGGCCGCACCGGCTGGGAAGGCGAGCACCATCACGTCATTGAGTACAGCCTGAAGCTGGATTCCAATCCGGAGTTTACCTCTTCTGTGCTGGTGGCCTGTGCCCGTGCGGCGGTGCGGATGCAGCAGGAAGGGCAGTCCGGCTGCAAGACCCTGTTTGACATTGCCCCGGCGTATCTCAGCGCCCAGAGCGGCGAAGAGCTGCGCAGCCACCTGCTGTAAAGATAGGCAGGCCCTAAGAAACGACATATTTCTCCGCAGGCCGCTTCGGCGGCCTTTCTTTTGCCTGGAATTCCTGCCAGTACCACCAAAAATCTAAGATTATATATACGATTTGTGAGTTTTTATAGATTGAAAAAGAAAAAATAGATCCTCTATCATAGACAAGGAGGCAATGCCCATGGCCATGAAACTGAATAAGGAACTCCCCCGCCCTGGGGAGCTGAAAGCCCAGTATCCCCTGGCGGAGGAACTGGTGCGGCGCAAGGAACAGCGGGACCGGGAGATCCGGGCAGTGTTTACCGGAGAATCGGACAAGTTCCTGGTGATTGTCGGCCCCTGCTCCGCCGATAACGAGGACGCTGTCTGTGAATACGTCTCCCGGCTGGCAAAGGTCAGCGAGAAGGTTTCCCAGCGGCTGATTCTCATCCCCCGAATCTACACCAACAAGCCCCGCACCACCGGCGAGGGATATAAGGGCATGCTCCATCAGCCCCAGCCGGACAAGGCCCCCGACCTGCTGGGCGGCCTTATTGCCATCCGGAAAATGCATATCCGGGCCATGGCGGAAAGCGGCCTCACCGCCGCCGACGAGATGCTGTACCCGGAAAACCGCAGCTATATGGACGACCTGCTTTCCTATGAGGCCGTAGGCGCTCGGTCAGTGGAAAACCAGCAGCACCGCCTCACGGCCAGCGGCATGGAAATCCCCGTGGGCATGAAAAACCCCACCAGCGGCGATTTTTCCGTGATGCTCAACTCGGTGCAGGCGGCTCAATCCCCCCACAATTTCCTCTATCGGGGCTGCGATGTGACCACTGACGGCAACCCCCTGGCCCACTCCATCCTCCGGGGCGGCGTGGACAAGTACGGCACCTGTGTGCCCAACTACCACTATGAGGACCTGATGCGGCTGCTGGAACTCTATGAAAAGCGGGATTTGCAGTATCCGGCGGCCATCATCGACGCCAACCACTCCAACTCCAACAAACAGTTCCGGGAACAGGTGCGCATTGTCAGCGAAGTGCTCCACAGCCGCCGCTATCACCCGGGCCTGCGCCAGCTGGTCAAAGGCGTGATGATCGAGAGCTATCTGGAAGAGGGGAACCAGCCCATTACCGAGCACCGGATTTATGGCAAGTCCATCACGGACCCCTGCCTGGGCTGGCAGGAAACAGAGCGCCTGCTCTATGAGATTGCCGAATCGGTGTAAGATGTTTTTTCAATTTTCCGCGTTTTTGTCCTGTAAAGAAGAGGAAAACCGGTTATTTCAGTCTGTTAACGGAGATGATACCCATGAACCGCAAAGTCCGCGGGATGGTCTTCACGATTATTTCCGCCCTGCTTTTCGGCGTGACCCCCATTTTGGCCAGTATGACCTATGATATGGGCAGCAACGCCAACACCCTGACCTTTTACCGGAACCTGATGGTGGTGCCGGTGCTGCTGGTCATTATGCTGATAAAGAAAACGCCGCTGCGCGTTCCCTGGAAGGAGCTTCTGTTTTTGCTGGCAGTGAGCGTGCTTTTCAGCGTGAGCACAACGTATATGCTCTATGAGTCCTATAATTATGTGGGAGTGGGTACAGCCCAAACCATTCATTTCCTCTATCCGGTGGTGACGGCCCTTTTGTGCCGGTTTTTGTTCCGGGAGCGTCTGGGCCGGTGGAAACTGGCGGCCCTTATCGCGGCCAGCGCCGGGATGCTCTTCTTCTTGGATGGCGGCGGCAGTATGATTGGCATTATCTTGGCGGTGGCTTCGGCGGTCACCTATGGCTGTTACCTCACCAGCATGGATAAGAGCTCCCTGCGGTCCATGAATCCCAACAAAGTGGCCTGCTATATGGGGCTCTTCAATGCCTGCGCCATGCTCCTCATGGATATCCCCATGCAGAAAATCAACTTTTTCCTGCCGCCTCTGGCCATGCTCTACACCTTCATTCTGGCCATCGGCACCTCCTTTTTGGCGGTGGCTCTGCTCCAGCTGGGCATCCGGGATTTGGGCGCCAGCACCGCCGCGGTGTTCTGTATGTTTGAGCCGGTATCCAGCGTGCTTTCCGGCTGGCTGTTCCTCCACGAGGCCATGACCTGGCAGAAGGCTTTGGGCTGCGTGATTATCCTGGGCGGCGTCACCATGATGGTCCTCAGCGACCTGCGCAACCAGCGCCGCACGGAGGCCCTGGGCGAGCCCCAACGGTATGTCCGCAAGGAGGTGGAAGCCGGGGCGCCGCAGGCTGCGGTCCAGGTTTCCACAGAGATGGCAGCGCCGGTGGAAACTGCGGGGGAAGAGGCCGGAGAAGCCTCCGGGGCGGTCTCCGCAGAGGAACTTGGTGGAAAACTCGGTGGAAACGGGTGAAAACCCGGGGAAAAGTCAATGGCACGTATTATTTCCTGACCAAAAACCGAGGAAACAAGCCCGCTGGAACCCGGCAGACCTTACAAACTCGACAAAATGCGCCGTTTTTTGTAGCGTGGGCCGGAATTCTATGTTATGATAAATACTATACGTGAACTCCCGCCAGCCGGTGGCTGCGGAACAGAATCTGGCGAAAAATGCAGTAAGGAGAACGGTATGGAAAGAAAAACAGATGCACAGCTCTTTTTCAGCGAAGGCGATTGCGTTGCCCCTTTGGGACTGATTCCTCTGGAGGGCGCAAGGGAACTTGGAGAGAAAATCAATGCCCATTTGGCCCGGTGGGCGAAAGAGGCGGGACGCGGGCAGGATAATTTCATTATCGAGAGCGAATGCCCCCGCTTTGCTTCCGGCGACGGTAAGGGCCTCATCAAGTCCACGGTCCGGGGCGATGATCTGTACTTCATTGTGGATGTGGGCAATTATTCCTGCACCTACAACATGTTTGGCCGCAAGAACTGCATGTCCCCTGACGACCACTTCCAGGATCTGAAGCGCCTGATCCAGGCGGCCAGCGGTAAGGCCTACCGGATCAATGTGATTATGCCCATTCTGTACGGCGGCCGTCAGCACCGCCGCAGCTATCGGGAATCCCTGGACTGCGCGGTGATGCTCCAGGAACTGGCTGCTATGGGTGTTTCCAATGTGGTGACCTTTGACGCCCACGATCCCCGGGTGCAGAATGCGGTCCCCCTCATGGGCTTTGACAATGTGATGCCTACCTATCAGGTGCTCAAGGCCCTGTTCCGGAACGTGCCGGACATTTCCCTGACTCGGGACCACTTCATGATCGTCAGCCCCGACGAAGGCGCCATGAACCGGAATATGTACTACGCTTCTGTGCTGGGCGTAGACCTGGGCATGTTCTATAAGCGCCGCGATTATTCCCGGATTGTCAACGGCCGCAACCCCATTGTAGCCCACGAATACCTGGGCACCTCCGTGGAAGGCAAGGATGTGTTCATTGCCGACGACATCATTTCTTCCGGTGAGTCCATGCTGGATATTGCCTATGCCCTGAAAAAGCAGAAGGCCGGCCGTATTTTCGCCTATGCCACCTATGCCATCTTCACCAACGGCCTGGAGGCCTTTGACAAGGCCTATGAAGAGGGCTACATTTCCGGCGTGCTGGGCAGCAACCTGACCTACCGCACCCCGGAGCTCCGCCAGCGGGAATGGTTCTTCGAGGTGGACGTTTCCAAGTATATCGCCTACTTTATCGCCGCTTTGAACCACGATATTTCCGTGAGCACCATTGTGGATCCCCACGAGAGAATCCAGCATCTGCTGGAAAAGCGCGGCCAGCGCTAATAGCAGCGCCCCCTCGGTGCAGGGGGCGTTTTTCTTTTGGGAAAACGTCCTTTTTGGATACAAAATTTTCAAAGTTAGTTCTTTAAAAGAATTATAGCCAAAGACCAGTGGGGTATAATTTTTTGTAATGTCGAATCCGGTCTTTTTACCGGATTCTGTTTTTTGTCACTGTATTTGAAAAACTGCCTGGCTTGGGCCTGGCTATCCCTGTGCTGTAAGGAGCTGATGTGATGCGTACTCTCCCTGAAAACCAAACACAGGAGGAGCTCCAGGAAGGAGCCCCCGCCGTAGACGAAACCACACCGGGTCAGGAAATTTCCTCCCATTCCCCCCGTCCTCGCTCCAAGAAGCGGCTGGTGGCCAATATCTGTATTAGCTTTTTCAGCGTACTGTTTATCCTGGCGGGCTGTGCTTCCCTGTGGGCCAACGCCGTGCTTTCGGGGTATCAGTATGTCCCCGATGAAGAGGACCAGGGGCAGGTTTCGAAGGCCCCCATCGGCAATGTAAACCAGACCGAGGAGGAATTGGGGGACGCCTATATGGTAGACGGCCTGTACCACGATGATATGGTTACCAACATCCTGTTGCTGGGGGTAGACGATTACGGCTCCGAAACCGTGGGCCGGGCGGATTCCATGCTCATGGTTTCCCTGGACCGCCGCCACAAGAAGCTGAAGCTCACTTCCTTTATGCGGGACACTTACGTTTCCATTCCCGGCTACAACTACTATAAGCTGAACACCGGCTATTATTTGGGCGCTCTGGAGAGCATCAATAACGGCGGTTCCGGCAACGGCGCCCCCCTGCTGGTCAAGACCATTGAGAAAAATTTCGGCTGTGATATCGACCGGTATGTGATTGTGGATTATGCAGCTTTCCCCCATATTATTGACGCCCTGGGAGGCATTGAGGTGGAGCTCAGCGCTGCCGAGGCCGATGAGATGAACCGGAAGTCCGGGGAGACCGGCGCTACCGAGGGTTTGAACCAGCTCAGCGGCGCCCAGGCCCGGTATTACTCCCGGATCCGTTACTGCAAGTACACCGACCAGGAGACCGGCGAGGTCTACTATGACGACTATGGCCGCATCCGCCGCCAGCAGCATGTGATCGATACTCTCATCGAGAATTTTAAAGATGCAGACGCAGGGCAGATCCTGTCCCTGGCCAATCAGATCGTACCGTACTTGATCAGCAACATCAGCCCCGATGAAATGCTGACCCTGGCCACCGACGCCCTCACCTATATGGGCTATCCCATGGAGACCTGCCAGATCCCCAACAATGAACTGCACATTGCAAAGCGGATCACCGACCATAGCGGCGTGCAGGATGTGCTGCTGCTGCAAACCATGGACGGAAGAAACACCCAGGAGGACACGAAGCTCTTCCTGAACCGGTTTATTTATGAGGATTCCTTCCCGGAGCTGGCGGAATTTAAGCTGCCCAGCGAGCAGGAGGACAACACATCCAGCACCACCGAATAAAGAGGAAAAGCACGCAGGAAAGCGGCCCGGAGGGTTTCTCCGGGCCGCTGCTTTTTGTTTTGTGAGTTTATTCGCTGGTAGTAGAGGAAGCGTTCTCCTCCTGCAGGCTGCGCAAGGTGTCAATATAATTGTCTTGGAGAGTGAAAGCAAGGGAACCTTCTAAAATTACCACATTGGGAGAGGTGGAAATCCCGTGCTGCTCCTCAAGGGCTTCCGTAATGTCGTTCCGATAATTGTCGCTCCACCGGGCGGTAGAAACGGGGGTTTTCAGGTAGTTTTCCCAAACAGCGTCGTCAATAGAGGAATCCGACTGGGTGGGGATAAGGGCTGCGGCGAACTCCTCGTTTTCCCGCAGGGTTTTCTGGTGTGCCTCATCCACCACTTGGCTGATGGCCGGGCCGGCCCAATACTGGTTGTGGTCGTCGGAAGTGTATTCTGTGGGAAGTTCCTCATAGGTAGAATAAGTCTCCACCGTCTCTGCCGGCTCTCCAAAGGATTTCTTCATTTCTGCCAGAACAGCATCCATGTCCGCGTCCTCGGGATAAGAAATCCGGACTTCACAGAGAAAGCCGTTTTTTCTATCTGCGTATTTTTCTGGGTCAATGTAATAGAAATCGGTAACAAAAGTCAGGATCATCTCAGCGCTCTTTTGGCCAAAGATTTCCCGGTCGCGAAGGCGTACACGCCCGCCGCCATATTCTTCATCCAGGGCATAATCCTCCGAGGAGAGAGCCTCCAGGCTGGTATCCAGGGCTTTCAGGGCCTCGTCCATAGGCTGGCCCCATTCCAGGCCAGGGAGGCACAGCTGCGCTCCGGCCCCTTGGCCACAAGAGGACAACCATCCGCAAACCAGCAACAGAGAAGCGAGAAGGGAGAAAATACGAAGTTTTTTCATGGCACGCACGCTCCTTTTCCCCGGAAAACCGGGGGAATCTATGAGAGGGGAACTGGTGAGTACATGGGAATCGCCCTCCTTTTCCAGAGCAGCCGTTTGATGGGGGCCGTTCTGATAGAATGGAAAGACAAAATAATATTTCTAAAATCAGTATACAAATAATTTTTAAAAAAGTCAATATCGACAGATGGTTTCAAAAAGAAAAAATTGCAAAAAAAAACAACCTGCTTGGAAAGACGAACATCGTCTGGGTGAAAGCATAGAAAACCCCCGCTGTTTCCGGGCCCGAAAACAGCGGGGGTTCATTGCAGTATTCAGAAAGAAGAACTACGAAGCCAAATTATTTGGCAGCTCTCTTCTCCTTAACAGCAGCCTGTGCGGCAGCCAGACGTGCGATCGGCACGCGGAAGGGAGAGCAGGACACATAGTTCAGGCCAACATTGTTGCAGAACTCGACGGAAGTCGGGTCGCCGCCATGCTCGCCGCAGATGCCCAGGTGGATGTCGGGACGGGTCTTGCGGCCCAGCTCGGCAGCCATCTTGATGAGCTTGCCAACGCCCTTCTGGTCCAGGTGGGCGAAGGGATCGGACTCATAGATCTTGTTCTCGTAGTAGTAATCCAGGAACTTGCCAGCGTCGTCACGGCTGAAGCCGAAGGTCATCTGGGTCAGGTCGTTGGTGCCGAAGCTGAAGAACTCGGCTTCCTGGGCGATCTCATCGGCAGTCAGAGCTGCACGCGGGATCTCGATCATGGTGCCGACCTCATACTTCATATCCAGGCCAGACTCGGCGATGATCTTGTCGGCGGTGGAGGTGACAACGTCCTTCACGAACTTGAGCTCCTTGACCTCGCCTACCAGCGGGATCATGATGTGCGGGGTAACCATGGTGCCGGTCTTCTTGCTGACGTTGATGGCAGCGTTGATAACGGCAGTGGTCTGCATCTCGGCGATCTCGGGATAGGAGACAGCCAGACGGCAGCCGCGGTGACCCATCATGGGGTTGAACTCGTGCAGGCTGGCGATCACGTTCTTCAGCTCTTCCACGGTGATGTTCAGCTCGCCGGCGATCTCTACGATGTCCTCTTCCTTGGTGGGCAGGAACTCGTGGAGCGGGGGATCCAGGAAACGGATGGTAACCGGACGGCCTTCCATGACCTCGTACAGAGCCTCGAAGTCACCCTGCTGATAGGGCAGGATCTTGGCCAGAGCAGCCTTACGGGACTCAACGTCCTTGGCAACGATCATCTCGCGCATAGCCTTGATACGCTCGCCCTCGAAGAACATGTGCTCGGTACGGCACAGGCCGATGCCCTCTGCACCGAAGTCGCGGGCCTGCTTGGCGTCACGCGGGGTGTCAGCGTTGGTGTAAACCTGCAGCTTACGGAACTTGTCCGCCCAGCCCATGAAGCGGCCGAAGTCGCCGGAAATGGAAGCCGGAGCGGTGGGGATGGCCTCACCGTAGATGTTGCCGGTGGAGCCGTCGATGGAAATGTAGTCGCCCTCGTGGTACTCTTTGCCACCCAGGGTGAACAGCTTGTTTTCATAGTCTACGGTGATCTCGCCGCAACCGGACACGCAGCAGGTACCCATGCCGCGGGCCACAACAGCAGCGTGAGAGGTCATGCCGCCGCGGACGGTCAGGATGCCCTCAGCGACCTGCATACCCTCGATGTCCTCGGGAGAGGTCTCCAGACGAACCAGAACGACCTTCTCGCCGCGCTCATGCCACTCCTTGGCGTCTTCGGCGGTGAATACCACCTTGCCGCAGGCAGCGCCGGGGGAAGCAGCCAGGCCCTTGCCGATGACTTCGGCCTTCTTCACGGCCTCGGCATCGAACTGGGGATGCAGCAGGGAATCCAGCTGCTTGGGCTCTACGCGGAGAACAGCCTCTTCCTCGTCGATCATGCCCTCGTCCACCAGGTCAACAGCGATCTTCAGAGCAGCGGCAGCGGTACGCTTGCCGTTACGGGTCTGCAGCATGTAGAGCTTGCCATTCTCAATGGTGAACTCCATGTCCTGCATATCCTTGTAGTGCTTCTCCAGACGGTTGGCGATGTCAGCAAACTGCTGATACACATCGGGCATCTGCTCCTGCAGGTGGGCGATGGGGGAAGGCGTACGAACGCCGGCCACCACGTCTTCGCCCTGGGCGTTGATCAGATACTCGCCGAAGAGCTTCTTCTCGCCGGTAGCGGGGTTACGGGTAAATGCCACGCCGGTGCCGGAGTTATCGCCGGAGTTGCCGAATACCATGGCCTGCACGTTAACGGCGGTGCCCCAGTCATAGGGGATCTCGTTCATGCGGCGGTATACGTTAGCGCGGGGGTTGTCCCAGGAGCGGAACACAGCCTTGACGGCTTCCATGAGCTGCACCTTGGGCTCGGTGGGGAAGTCTTCGCCCTTCTCTTCCTTATAGAAGGCCTTGAAGCGCTTGACCAGCTCCTTCATGTCGTCGGTGTCCAGCTCGGTGTCCAGCTTCACGCCCTTTTCGGCCTTCAGCTGATCGATGATCTCTTCAAAACGCTTCTTGGAGAGCTCCATGACAACGTCGGAGAACATCTGGATGAAACGGCGATAGGAGTCATATGCAAAACGGGGGTTGTTGGTGAACTTGGCAAGGCCCTCGACCACTTCGTCGTTGAGGCCCAGGTTCAGGATGGTGTCCATCATGCCGGGCATGGAAGCACGGGCGCCGGAACGCACGGAAACCAGCAGCGGGTTCTCGGGATCGGCGAACTTCTTGCCGACGACTTCTTCCATCTTGGCCAGACCCTCATAGATCTGTGCCTGGATCTCGTCATTGATCTGACGGCCGTCATTGTAATACTGGGTGCAGGCCTCGGTGGAAACGGTGAAGCCCTGGGGAACCGGCAGGCCGGCGTTGGTCATTTCGGCCAGGTTAGCGCCCTTGCCGCCCAGGAGTTCGCGCATGTCCTTGTTGCCTTCAGAGAACAGGTAGACATACTTGTGGCTCATTGGATGATACCTCCTACAAAATTTTAAATCAGAGCCGGGCTCAAAAGCCTCCCTATAAAGGCAGCCCAAAGCCCCGATCTGTCAGCGTGAGAGTGACCGCCGGACAAGCCGGCGCTTTCTCATCTGTATTATATCAAATCGGCGCAGTAAATTCCATACCTTTTTTGGAAAAAAATCTCTCATTCCCTAAGGAATTTCATAAAAAGAACACAGAGAAGGCCTGAAAAATCAGCAACTCTTTCAGAAAGGCAGGACAGCGTTGAAGAAAACCGGAAATTTTTCCTCTTGGGGAGGGTTTTGCTCCCATAAATCGGGGAGCTGCCGTGGGTGGAAACCGGGGTCACGCCCGGCCGATTTTCCAGGAACCGGCAGGGAGAAGGGCCTTGACGCAGCCTTCCTCTTCCCGGGCGCCAACGCCGGCTTCTTTGGCCGGCACGCCGTTAATCAGCAGGCTGTCCAGGGTTTCGTCGTGGAGCACCAGCTCAGCTTTTCCGTCAAAGGGAATGGAGAAGGCATAGGTGAAGCTGCCGTCCTCCGAAGCCTGCCATCCGCTCTCATAGGGGCCGGCGGGGGAGTTGACCCGGGCCTTGGCATAGCCGATACGGGCATCGGGGCGGGGCTCCAGGCGCACCCGCTTGAAGCCGGGATATTGGGCCAGGGGGTTCAGGCCGCACATATCCTGATACATCCACTCCACAATGGAGCCGTAGGCGTAGTGGTTCATGGAGTTCATGCCGGTGCCGCTGATATGCCCGTCGGGGAGCAGGGCGTTCCACCGCTCCCAAATGGTGGTGGCCCCCATGTTCACCTCATAGAGCCAGCTGGGGAAATCCTCCTGGAGCAGCAGAGTGTAAGCGTCTTTGCTGTCTCCAAACTGGCTGAGAACCGGGCACAGGGAGGAAACGCCCAGGAAACCGGCGCGCAGGTGCATCAGGGAACCCTTGAGCTGTTCCAGCAGGGCCTGGAAGGTTTTCTCCTTGTATGCTTCCGGCGTCAGGCCATAGCGCAGCACCAGGGCCAGGCCGGTCTGGGTGGGCACGGCGAACCGGCCGCCGGGGGTGAAGTATTCCTTTTGAATGGCCTGGCGGATTTCTTCGGCCAGCTGGGCGTATTCCGCCTGGGTATCCTCCATCCCCAGGACGCCGGCGGCTTCGGACACGATAGAAGCGCTGCGGAAATAGTAGACCGAGCACAGGAAAGTCACGTCGGTGGCGCCGCGTACCGCCTCCGGGTCCAGGCCGTAGCGGGGGCCGTCCAGGGCCACCCAGTCGCCGTAGTGGGGACGCAGGGCCAGCCACAGCCGGGTATTGCCAGTATTGGCATCTTCCCGGCGCACCCAGTCCACCCAGGCTTTCATGCTGTCAAAATGCTCCCGGAGTTTTTCTTTGCCGCCGTTAAACACATAAGAGGTCCAGGGCACAATGGCGGCGGCATCCGCCCAACCGCAGGCGCCGCCGTCCGGGTCGTCGGGGCCGGGCTCTGTGCTGGCAATGACAGGCGCCACATAGGAGACACAGCCCTCCCGCACCTGCTGTTCTTTCCACATGTCCAGGCAATATTTATCATAGAAGGCGGCGCAGTCCATGGTAAAGCAGGCGGTGGGGCAGAAAATCTGGGCGTCACCGGTCCAGCCCATGCGCTCGTCCCGCTGGGGGCAGTCTGTGGGAACATCCACAAAGTTGTCCTTCTGGCTCCACCGGGCGTTGAGAATCAGCCGGTTGACCTTCTCGTTTCCAGTCTCCAAAAAGCCCGTCTCTTCCAGGTCGGAATAAAGGGCGCAGCCGGTAAAGGCAGAGACGTCCGGTTTGCCGCCGGGCCAACCCTCTACCTTCACATACCGATAGCCGTAGAAAGTGAAGTGGGGCCGTATCCGGGCAGGACGCCCTGCGGAACGGAAGCGGTACTCTCCCAAAGCGCTGCGCAGGTTGTCCCGATAGAAGCAGTCATCCTGGAGGATTTCTCCAAACTGAAGGCGCAGCTCCGTGTCCTTGGGGAAATCTGCCTGCAACTCAAACCAGCCGGCAATCTCCTGGCCCAAATCCAGCACCCACTCCCCTTTGGGGGTTTGGAGCAGGGTGGGGGTAAAGGTCTCGTGCTTTTTCACCGGCAGGCTCAGCCGGGGGGAGGGTTCCGCCAAAGGCTGCCGGGGAGCGCCCGCCGTTACCGGAAGCCAGGGATATTCATCGGCCTGGGGGGTGTCCCAGCCGGGAATCTCCCGGTTTTGGTCCCAGGCCTCGCCGTCGTAGAGACTGCTCAGGGTAACGGGAGAGGGCGCGCACTGCCAATCGTCCCCGGTGCCGATAACCACTTCCCGGCCATCGGCCAGCTCCACCCGCAGCTCCATCAAAAAGAGGAACTGGTTGACAAAGGCTTCCCGGGGCGTGCCTTCCTGGGCGGGGTTTTCAAAGTTATCCGGAATCCCGCCAAAGCCGAACCTGCCTTTGGCCCAGCCATTGCCCAGCATGGCCCCCAGGGTATTGACGCCCTTGTGTAGGAGGTTGGTCACGTCATAGGTCTGGTATTGGAGCCGCTTGTCATAGGCGGTACAGCCAGGGGCCAGGTATTCGTCCCCGGCTTTCTGGCCGTTGATGGACAGCTCATACAATCCCAATCCCGTAGCATAGGCCCGGGCCCGCACCGGCTCCTCTTCCAGCAGGAAGCTCCGGCGCAGCAGGGGATGGACGTGTTTTTCCAGGCAAGGGGTAATCCATTGGGCCTGCCAAGGCTCGTCCATTTTAGAGGTTTCAAACCAGGCGGGTTCGCTGACCGCCAGTTCCCCGCTGTCCGCCTGGACCATGGCCCGCCACCAATACCGGGTGCGGGGCTGCAAGGCAAGGGCCTCTAAAGGCACCGGGCAGTCCACCGAGGAAATTTCCGCGTTTTCCCCGGAATCCCACAAAATTTGTTGAAAAGCCGGGTCGCGGGACACCTGTACCCGGGCCCAGACCTGATTTTTGGCATCGGTATCCTCCACCGTCCAGGAGAAAGAAAGGGAGCGCAGCTCAAAGCCCAGAGGGGACGTGATACGGTTGGTTTTCATGCGTGTAAGTTTCAAAAAAACACCTCCTTGCCGCGTTTCAAAATGGGGAGCGGCAATGTTTCCCTCATTATAGGCGCGAAGGCGATAATGGTCAATAGACCTCTGTGAAATTTTATTTTTTTATTGAAAAAGCACTAGAGAGCAAAGAAAGCCCTACTTCCGATTACAAAATCAAACCAATATATTTAGTTATATTTTCCAACATATTTTTGTAATATTTGGGTTTTCTATTTCAAGTTACTGTGATATAATGGAGAAAAATCAAAAGAATTTTATCCTGCCCTTAGAAAGCAAGGTTTATTCATGAAACGCCATTTTTTCCGGGCCGCCGTGCTTCCCCTGCTGCTGGCGGGGCTGTTGGCCGGATGCGCTTCCGCGCCCCAGGAACCGGTGCTCCCTGCTCCCACGCCCCAAACGGTGCAGGAAACCACTGCGCCCTCCCCTTCCCCGGAAGCATCGCCCACGGTTTCGCCAACCCCATCTCCAACCCCTTCGCCCAGCCCTACCCCCACGCCCACGGCTTCCCCGACTCCTACGCCCACCCCGAAGGCTACCCAAAAGCCCATGGTCTTAACGGAAGAGAAAAAAGAGGAAATCCTTCAAAAGCCGGTGAAGCAGGAATCCCAGAAAGAGGACGAGATCATTCAGGAAAGCCGGCCCACGGCGCCGCCCATTGTGGATACGGTGCCCACCCCGGCGCCCACGAAAACGCCGTCTCCTACCCTGAAACCCAGCGCCAGGCCCTCTGACAGCCCTGCCCCCACCAAGACGCCCAAGCCGACCCCTACGCCGGTTCCGGCTTACACTGGCTGGAAAGAGACGGCAGAGGGAACCTTCTATTTGGTGGAGGACAAGCCCGTCACCGGCTCCCAGGCCATTGGCGGGCGGCGGTACATCTTTGACGAATCGGGGGTTTTGCAGACCCGCACAGGAGTGGATGTATCCAGCTATCAGAAGAACATTGACTGGAAGGCCGTGGCCCAGGATGGCATCTCCTATGCGTTCATCCGCATTGGCGGCCAGTTTTACCGGCAGGAAGGCGGCTTCTACAAGGACGCCTACTTTGAGCAGAACTATACCGGGGCCAGGGCCCAAGGGCTGGATGTTGGGGTCTATTTCTTCTCCCAGGCTACCACGGTGGAGGAAGCCAGAGAAGAGGCCCTGTGGGTCATCGCCCAGATGCAGGGCCGCCCCACCCAGCTCCCCATTGTCTATGACCTGGAAGACCCGGCATCGGATTCCCGGTTCCACCTGGCCAACCTGAACCGGCAGGAAGTCACGGATTTGGCCCGGGCCTTCTGCGAGACCATCGAGGCCAACGGCTATGACGCCATGGTCTACACCAACCCCACCTGGATTCGCAGCAAGCTGTATCTGGACCAGCTTTCGGACTTCCCCCTGTGGATTGCCCATTATACCAACGACCCTTATCCCGCCGAGGCCAAGAACTGGACAGCCTGGCAGTACACCAGCTCCGGGAAAGTGAAGGGCATCAGCGGCAATGTAGACGTGAATGTCATGTGGCAATAAGCCAGCTGACAAAAATCCAGCAAAAAGAGCGTCGGAGATGTTCTCTCCGACGCTCTTCTTTTGCGCGTTTTACAGGGGGAAAACTTGGCCGAACCGCATGGCCGGCAGGTCAAAGAGGAAATCCGGCTGGCCCTGGGCCTCCATGGCCGTGTGGCAGAGCAGCTCGTAAATTTGGCTCTGATAAAAAATCCGGTAGTCCGACTGGACATAGGCCGGCAGGGAATAGGAAATGCGCACCAGCCCCTTTTTTTGCAGGGATTCCAAAACGGCGGCCCGGGCCTTTACCGCTTCCATGGAGTCCTCCGGGCTGGTGAGGCACACGTGGTTCAGGGCCGTTATCCGCAGCTCCGGCTCCTGGGAGCAGTGGAGCTCGAAGCGGGCTATCGGGAAGCGCCGGGCCTTGCGCACCGCCATCAGCAGGTCGTATTCCGATTTATTGAGAATCCATTGTTTCATGGGGGAACCTCCGTCCGTTTTCTTTTCATTGTACACGACTTTTGCCGGGAAAACAACCGGATGGTCCGGGAGAAACCGGGAAATTTCATGGCCGGCGAAGCAAAAAAACAGGGGAGCGGGTTTTTCGGCAGGGATGCTATGGTATTTCCGGGCCGCGCCCATGCCGGCCCCAATACAGAGGAAAGGGGGAAAACGCTGTGAGAAAAGAAAGAGCCTCCGCCCAAAAGCCGGAAGAGGATACCCCGGAGCGGGAACAGGCCCGAGGGGAATACCTGGAAGAGCTCCGGCGCCGGGGGGACCAGGAAATCCAGCGGCGGATGGAAAAGACCGCTGCGGACTGGTTCGCAGAGGGCCGGGCCGCCGAAGCGGCTTATCCGGGGTTCCGGCTGGAGAACGAGTGCCGGGACCCCAAGTTCCTGCGGCTGCTGGAAGCCGGCCTGGACATGACGTCCGCCTTTGAGGCACTGCACCACCGGGAGATCCTGGAGCGGGCAGTGGAGTACACGGCCCGGAGCGTGACGGAAAGCCTGGTGGAAAACCTGCGGAGCCGCCGGGGCCGTCCCTTGGAGAACGGCGCTTCCGGCAGAAGCGGAGCGGTAATCCGGCCCGATGTGAGCCGCATGAGCCGCAAGGACCGGGAAGAGCTGGAGCGCAGGGCCATGCGGGGCGAGCGCATCAGTTTTTAGCGGCCTTTCCATTGGAGAAAATGAAACTTTTAAAAGGAGCTGATTGCATGAACGACATCCTGGATTTGCAGCGGTTTGCCGTGCAGACCACCACCACCAAAGGTTCCGGCAACGACCTGACGCCGGAAATGAAAACCTACTACGAAAAGCGCCTCATCGATTTGGCGGAGCCCCGGCTGGTCCACGACCAGTTTGGCGACAAGTACCCCATTCCCCAGAACGGCGGCAAGATCATTGAATTCCGCAAGTACAGCCCTCTGGCCAAGGCCCTGACCCCCCTCACCGAAGGCGTGACCCCCAGCGGCAACAGCCTCAATGTCACTGCCGTTACCGCCGAGGTGAAACAGTACGGCGATTATATCCAGCTTTCCGATTTGCTGCAGATTGCGGCCATCGACAACAACGTGGTCCAGTGTACCAAGTTGCTGGGGGCCCAGGCCGGGCGCACCCTGGACACCATTACACGGGAAATCCTCAACGGCGGCACCAACGTGATTTACGCCCCCAAGGTGGTGGAAGGCAAAGAGACCGCCGTCACCTCCCGGGCCAATCTGGACGCCACCAGCCTGCTGACGGTGGACCTGATTTTCAAGGCCGCCGCCACCCTGGAATCCATGAACGCCGCCCCCATTGACGACAGCTTTGTGGCCATTATCCACCCCTTTGCCGCCTATGACCTGATGCGCTGCGAGGAGTGGATCGACGCCCACAAGTACGCCAACCCCGAGAACATCTACGCCGGGGAGATCGGCAAAATCGGCAACGTGCGGTTTGTCAAGTCCACCGAGGCCAAGATTTGGAAGGGCTCCGGCTGCCCCAGCGGCCTGGCGGTGTTCTCCACCCTGGTGCTGGGGGCCAGCGCCTACGGCGTCACGGAAATCACCGGCGGCGGGCTTCAGCACATTGTGAAGCAGCTGGGCTACGGCGAAGACCCCCTGAACCAGCGCTCCTCCTGCGGTTGGAAGGCCACCCGGGCCGCCAAGCGCCTGGTGGAAGAGTATATGGTGCGCATTGAATCCTGCTCCGCCTATTCCTCTACGGCGGAAGCCAACTAAAAGGAGGGACGCCCAATGGCAAAGAAAATGACCAAAGTAAAGCTGTTTAAGGACTACGGCGAATACAAGGACGATGTGTTCGTGGCGGTCAACGGCGAAAGCTATTTGATTCAGCGGGGCGTGGAGGTGGAAGTGCCCGACTATATCGCCGAGGTGCTGGAACACTCCGCCCAGCAGGACGAAAAGACCCAGCAGCTCATGGCCCAGACCCAGGCCCTCTATCAGCAGAAGGCCGCCGCCCTGTAAGGGGGGAAGGCTGTGACCATTGACCAGGCGGTGGCGCGCTGCGACAGCGTAAAGCCCAACCAGTACAGCCGGGAGGACAAGGTGCGCTGGCTCTCGGAGGCGGACGGACAGATTCGCCGGGAGATTCTGGACCCCTGGGAGGGCCAGGAGGACTTTGACGGCTATGACGAGGACACCCCCGGCACCACCCCGCTGCTGGCCCCGGAGACCTACTGCGGCCTGTATGAGGCCTATCTCTCCGCCCGCATTGACTTTTGCAACGGGGAATTCACCCGGTATCAGAACAGCGCCCAGCTCTACAACGTCCTGTTTGGGGATCTGGCGGACTGGTACCGGCGCACCCACCTGCCCTTGCAGGAAAACGCCATTACACTTTAATCTTGGAAGAAAGGAAGGCCCCGCCTGTGAATCCACAGGCGGGGTCTGTGGGAATTTGCCATGGAACTGCCTTTTATGAGCGCGGTATCCCGGAGTCGCTCGCTGCTGAGCGCCTTTGGGGGCTACTGCCACACGCCTGCCTGTTCCGACGGGCAGTTTTACAACATGGAAAACCTCTCGGCCCGGGACGCGCCCCTGCTGCGCCCCCGGCCCCAAAGGGGGAAAATCCGCCAATTTAACCAGCCCTGGGGCCTGTTTGGCCGGGATAAGCTCTGCTGGGTGGAGGGCACCAGCTTTTACTACAACGGCTTTCTGGTGGGGAGTGTCTCCGCCGGGGAAAAGCAGTTTGTGGGCATGGGGGCTTATCTCCTCATTTGGCCCGACAAGAAATACTACAACATTCAGACCGGGGAATTCGGGGATCTGGGGGCCTCGGTGACCACAGACGGCTCTGTGGGCTTCACCCTCTCCAAGCAGGACGGCACCCTGTACGGCAGCTATTCCGCCAGCGACGCGGCGCCGGAATCCCCGGAAAACGGCGACCTGTGGCTGGACACCAGCCAAGCAGTCCACATCCTCAAGGAATACGCCTCCTCCACCCGGACCTGGGTGGAAATCCCCACCACCTATGTGAAAATTTCCTTTGCCAATCTGGGTAAGCTCTTTCGCCAGTATGACGGCATCACCCTGTCCGGCTGCACCGGCAGTGCGGCGGGCCTGAACGGCAGCTGCGTCATCCAGAGCTGCGGCGACGACTGGATTGTGGTGCCCGGAGTGCTGGACACCCCCTTGGAGCAGGAAACCGCCGTCACGGTAGCTCGGGAGATTCCGGACATGGACTTCCTCACAGAGTGCGGCAACCGGGTGTGGGGGTGCTCCTCCCAGAACCACGAAATCTACGCCTGCAAGCTGGGCGACCCCACCAACTGGAACTGCTTTGAGGGCATTTCCACGGACAGCTATTCGGCCACCATCGGCTCGGACGGGGAGTTCACCGGGGCCTGCACCCATTTGGGCTATGTGCTCTTCTTCAAGGAGGACACCCTCCACAAGGTCTATGGCAGCTGCCCCGCCAATTTCCAAATTTCCACCAGCCCGGTGCGTGGCGTGAAAAAGGGCAGCGAGCGCTCTCTGGTGATTGTCAACGAGACCCTCTATTACCACAGCCGCAACGGGGTCTGCGCCTATGACGGGGGCTTGCCGGTTTCTGTTTCCGGCCCCTTGGGGAGCGGGACCTATCAAAACGCCCGGGCCGGGGCTGTGGGGGACAGCTACTACCTCTCCATGGAGGACGAAAACGGGGATTGGCAGCTGTTTGTCTACAACGAATCGGCGGGATTGTGGCACCGGGAGGACAATACCCAGGTGCGATGGTTTGCAAGAGTGGGCGGGGAGCTGTACTTCATCGCCCAGGACAACGCTCTCTATGGGGTCAACGGCAGCACCTCCCTCTATGAAGGGGACGAGGACGCCCTGGAACAGACGGAGGGGCCGGTCTCCTGGTATGGGGAAACCGGGGATATGGGCATGGACACCCCGGACAATCAATATCTGGCCGCCTTGCAGCTGTGCCTGGAGCTGGAAGCCGGGAGTACCCTCACCGTAAAGCTCCGGTATGACGGCGGGGACTGGGTGCAGGCCGCCAAAATTACCGCGGCCACTAAGCGCTTTTTTAACCTGCCCATTATTCCCCGTCGGTGCGGGCTGCTGCGGCTGCGGCTGGAAGGCCAGGGAGACGGGAGGCTCTATTCCATTGCCAAGGTGACGGAGAGCGCTACGGAGCTGCCGTAACAGCGACAGGGGAGAGTTTCCCGGAGATTTGTAATGAAAGGAGTGAGAAGTATGACAGGACTATCCTTTTCCCTGCCGGGGCTGGCCCAGGCTTCCGATTGGAAGCAGCTTCGCAGCGGCCTGCTCCGGATGACGGAAGAGCTGCAATATGCCCTGACCAACTTGGACAGCGAGAATTTCAGTAAGGCCATGCAGGACCGGCTGCAATCGGTGGAGGACTCCGCCCAAAAGGCCGGGGAGAAAGCCCAGGAGGCCGACGATACCGCCCGGTCCGGGTTTCAGCAGGCCTATGAAGAGATTATTCGGGCGGCGGACGAGCTTTCCAGCGAGTTTTCCACCTCCCTGGACCAGCGGGAGGACTCTATCCTCTCCCAGGTGACGGAGGATTTCACCGCCAAATCAGAAACGGCCCAGCTGGAAGAGGAGTTCCGCTCGGAGTTGGAACAGACCAGCCAGGCTATTGAAATGCGGTTTTCCGATGCGGCGTCCCTGACCCAGGAAGTGGACGGCAAGCTGGAGGAATATAAAAACCTGGTGGACACCTATATCCAGTTCAGCGCCAACGGCATCACCCTGGGTAAGCGGGGGAACCCCTTTACCGCGGTGCTCAATGAGGAGCGGCTTTCCTTTTTGCAGGACGGGGCGGAGATTGCGTATCTGTCCAATAATAAGCTGTATATTACCAGCGCCGAGGTGCTGGACCGGTTCACCGTGGGTAATACTGGGAGCGGGTATTTTGATTGGGTGCCCCGAGGCAATGGGAATCTGGGCATGAAATGGAGAGCGGGCTAAATGGAGAGCGGGCTAAAAAGAGAGGCGCGGAGCGATTGCAGAGTCCAGAGAGACTCAGTCTCTCTGGCGGGGTCTGGGGCGAGGAGCCCCAGAAAACAAATGCGAAGCTCGTAAAAAAGCAATCTGCCTGTTTCCAGCAACCGCAAGAGTTGCCGAAGGCAACGCGAGCTCTGAGGGGAAGCCAGCCAAAGCATGGAAAAGCCCTTTCCCGGCCCGCACCAGTAGCAAGAGCCGCAAAGCGGCGCGAGCTCTGAGGGGAAGCTGGCCAAAGCATGGAAAAGCCCTCTTCCGGCCCGCAGCAGCAAGAGCCGCAAAGCGGCGGACAGTGTCCGCTTCCAAGCCGCGAGGGAGCTGGGTGCGAGACGGCAGCTCCCTCCCGCGTAAATATCCTGGGTGCGAAGTTATTTGTTTCGCGTGGAGTAGGCTTTCCTATCACTGTTTGCTCCCCCGTGACCTGTCTGCGGGGGTGCCGTGTGCCAGTGGCACACAATCAAGGCACCGACCGAAGCGGCAGCGTAGAACACTCCGCCATTCCCGAAAATAATCCAATAGGAGGTTTTGTGATGGCTGAAATTGTGGGAGCCTCGAAAAATGGCTCCCAGGTAAAAGTGGTGTATTCCTACACCCAAAACGTCAATAAAAATCAAAGTACCCTTACCCTGAGTCTCTATGCTCACCGGGACAGCTACGGCCCCTCCTGGGACCAGGAGTGCAACGCCTATATCCGGGTGGACGGCTCCAACGTCATGACCTATGACGGCAGCTTCCGGATTGGCAGCAGCTGGGTGAAAATCGGCAGTACTGTGACCAAAACCGTCACCCACAATGCCGATGGCACCAAATCGGTGACCATTTCCGGCTTTTTTGACGGCTATAATGTCAGTGAAAAAGTCCAGGATTTGTCCTGCTCCGGAAAAGTCACCCTGAAAACCATCCCCCGGGCGTCCAGTATCACCAGTATTACCGGAAATACCATCGGGGAGACCGTGACGGTGAAACTGAGCCGGGCCTCGTCCTCCTTTACCCACCGTCTCTATTATTCCTTTGGGGATACGGAGAACTTCCTGCTCAGCAGCAATGTAGCTACCAGCTACAGCTTTAAGCCCTCTATGAACGACTGCTCGTACTTGCCCAATGGCACCAGCGGCACCGCCACTATCCGGGCGGACACCTACAACGGCAGCACCAAAATCGGCTCTGCCAGCAAGAATTTCACCCTCAAGGTGCCGGCCTCTGTGGTGCCTACCCTGTCCGGGGTCACCGTCACCCGGGTGGATGGAACGGTCCCCTCGGATTGGGGCGTCTTTGTCAAGGGCAAGAGCAAAGCCACGGTGCAAGTCACCGGCGCGGCCGGGGCCTATGGCAGTACCATTAAGGGCTACGCCATTTCCGGCGGGGGATATTCCGGCACCACCAACCCCTTTACCACCGGGATTCTCAATACTGCCGGAGAGGTGACCTTCACCGCCAAAATCACCGATACCCGAGGGCGCACGGCTTCCGGCAGCGCTTCCATTACCGTGGAGGACTACGATTCGCCGGTGATTACCGACCTGACCGCGTTCCGGTGCGATGAAACCGGCACGGAGCAGGACGACGGGGCCTATGCTTCCATTACGGCGGTGTTTTCCGGCTCCACCCTGGGGGGAAAGAACCCCATTACCGGCCAATACCGCACTAAGGCGGAAGGGGGAAGCTGGTCCGGCTGGACGGCCCTTACCTCCGGCACGGCGGCTATTGCCCTGGGAATCTCTCCGGAATCCACCTATACAGTGGAGGTGGAGGTTTCCGACGCATTTACTTCCGTCACCCGGCAAATGACCATCAACGCCGCCCAGTTCATTATGGACTTTAAGGCCGGGGGCAGCGGCATTGCCTTTGGCAAGGCGGCGGAATATGACGATTTTCTGGACGTCCAGTGGGACGCCCGGTTCCGGGGCGGGGTGGCCGCTGACGGGCCTCTGTCCACGGAAAACCCGGTGGCTGTTTCCGGCAGCGCCGATGAGGCGGACATCTGGCAGGGGAAGGGCCTGCTGGCTTTGTCGGTGGAGGAGGGAGAGCTGCTGAACCAGCCCACAGACCGGGGCCTGCTGCTGTGCCTTTCCCCCAAAGAGGGCGGGCAGGCCCATCTATTGTGGATGCCCCAGCCCGATGGTTCCCTGTATCACCGGGGCTGTGACGCGGACGGCTGGGGCTCCGGTTGGCGGGAGGGCGTGGATTCAAAGAATTTGAGCCATTTCCTCGCTAACGCTACCGGAAATATCGCCACCAATACCAACCCCATGAACAATGTCCATGTCCGTTCCATTGGCAGCGCTGTGGCTACGTTGAGCTTTTATTGCGCCAACGCCGACGGTTCTCAGGGAAACTCCATGAACTTTTTGAAGGAACCCGAAAGCAGCGAGGGACGCACCGTCCTTCGGTGCAGCGTCAACGGCGGGGCCTATCTGGGGACTACCAGCTACCGGTGGAACACGGGCTTCTTTACCAATACCATCACCCAGTCCGATGTAAAGGACAAAGAAAATATCGCGGGGATCCCCAACGCCAAAGCCTTTATTCTGGCCCTGGAACCCATTTCCTATACGCTGAAAAATGGCGATGGCGGACGCGTTCACATGGGCTTTGCCGCCCAGGCCGTGGCCCAGGCGGCGGCGCAGAACCACATGGGAGACCTCTCCCTGTATCAGGCGGCGGTGGTCGGGGAGGACGGTACGGAGCGTTACTATCAGGCCGGCGTCCCCGATGAACAGCTGAGCTGGGGCCTCAACTACCACGAATTCATCGCGCCCCTGGTGGCCCTGGTGCAGGAGCAGGAGGCCCGCATCGCCGCATTAGAAGTAGCCGTTGGGAGCGGGAAGCCGCAAACGGAATAAAGGGCAGAACTATCGGCGCGCAGCTGCCCATGAACCACACCATTACAGAAAGGAACGGTAACAGCCATGGCAATCAAGTATAAAGTCAAGTGGGGGGATACCTTGTGGGACCTCTCCCGGAAATACGGCGTGACCATTGATTCCATTGTCAAAGCCAACAAGCAGATTAAAGACCCCCATTGGATTTACACCGGGGACACCCTGATTATCCCTACCGGGGGTTCTTCTGGGGGCAGCTCTTCCAGCAGCAAAAAGAGCAGCAGCTCCTCTTCTTCCAGCAAAACGGCCTCTTATGAGACCGGCAAGCCCACCTATAAGCCTTCCAGCGCCCTTTCTGAGCTGCAAGCCCAGCTGGAAGCCTTGGAGGCCCAGCGGCCCGGAGAGTACAACTCCCAGTACAGCAGCCAGATTTCCCAGCTGGTGGATCAGATTTTGAACCAGGCGGAGTTCTCCTACGATTTGGGCAGCGACCCCCTGTACCGCCAGTATCGCGACCAGTATATGCAAGCGGGGGCCGTGGCCATGCGGGACACCATGGGCCAGGCGGCGGCCCTCACCGGGGGCTATGGCAGCAGCTATGCCTCCACTGCCGGCAGCCAGGCCTACAGCCAGTATCTCTCCCAGCTGAATCAGGTGGCCCCGGACTTGTATAACGCGGCCTATAACCGCTATCAGGCGGAGCAGGACCGGTATCTGTCCCAGATGGATATGCTCTTGCAGATGGACGACGAGGCCTATGAAAAGTACCGGGACCAGGTGTCCGACTATCAAGACCAGCTGGACTACTACAAGGACCGGTATGAACAGCAGCAGGCCCAGGAATACAAGGAGTACCTGGAAAAGCTGGAAGCCTGGCAGAAGGACCGGGAGTACGGCTACAAGAAGTCCCAGGACCAGAGAGAGCAGGAGCAGTGGGAAGAGGAAATGCGGCTCCAGTGGAACAAGCTGTGGAGCTGACAAACCCATAAAAACAGGGAACCGGGCGGGCCTTTGGGGCCTTCCCGGTTCCTTTTATTCTATAGGGGATTATTCTTCTGTAGTGGGGGCGGAGGATTCCTCCATAACGGCCGGGGCTGGGACCGGGGCCTTTTTCAGCTTCCGGCTCAGGAGCACATAGGCGGCCAGCACCAGGGCGCTGCCAGCGGTAATCACCAGGCCGGCATTGAGGCCCGGGGTGTGGTAGTTAAAGCGGATTTCCGCTGTGCCGGCAGGCACCTTCACCGCCATGAAGCCCACGTTGACCTTGACGATTTCCGCCGGCTCCCCGTTGACCTGGGCGCTCCAGCCATCCTCATAGGGGACGCTGAAGAACACCAGCCGTTCTTCGCTGCTCTTTGCGGTGGCGGAGAAGCCCCCGTTGTCCCGGCTAAAGGAGGTGCAGGAGGTCTCCCGGCGGTCCAGGCAGTCCTGGAGATAGGCGTCCTCTGTGTAGGTCAGGGTGGAGGGGTCCTCTATCTGCTCCAAGGAGCCGGCATACTGGGCGGCGTCTTCGTCCTCCAGCACAATGGCCTTGAGCATCAGCAGCTCCCGCTGGGTCTCCGCCAGGGATTCATACTGGCTGCGGGTGACATAGTAGTCATAGGAGAAGCCCATGGGGATATAGTATTCGTTTTCCCAGATGTCGTAGCCGTTCTGATTTTCATAGAAGGTCCAGCCGGGCATCTGGGGGCTTTCCCGGAGGACGCCCCCAAAGTATTTGGAGTCGTGGTCGTCGTCAAAGAGCCACTTGCAGGAGACCAGCCCCCGCAGGCCGTAGTGGCTCACCTCCGGCCGGGAACCCACGTCCCGGGTGACGCCGATGCTGGGGTAAAACTCCATAATGGAGCCCGGCACAATGCTGTGGAAGGCCTGGATATTGGGAATCTGCCAGAACATCCCGGCGTTGTCCAGGGATTCGTAGAAGTCGGAGCGGCAGTTTTCCAGGCCCCCGGGAACGTCCACATCCTCCCCGCCGTTGAGCTCATAGGGAATCAGGTGGTCGTGGGCGTTTTCACTCTGGGTCTTGCCCAGGGCTAAGACGAAAATCGAGTAAAGGGCGCACACCCCGCACAGGCTCACGGTGATATACCGCCGGAACAGCTGGGGCCGGCGGCGGTAGAACCGGAAGATCACCGCCAGCAGCCCCAGGCAGAACAGGGCAATGGCCACATAGGCCCAGAACCGGCTGGGGAAGTCCTCCAGGCCGAACTGGAGAATGGAGGTGTTGGTTTCCTCGTCGGTTCCCGTGGTGGGCATCAGGCCGATGGGCAGGGCGATGGCCAGCACAATAACGGTGTTCCACACAATGGCCCGCCGCCAGTTTACCTGGGCGGATTCCAGGGAGAGGACGGTGGCCAGGGCCATCATCAGGGTAATCATGTAGAACCAGCGGGCGTAATAGGAGGCGTTGAACAGCTGGAAGGCGGAGTTCAGAATGGGCACCAGGGCCATGAGGAAGCAGAGGAACAGCATCCGCTTGACCCAGTGCCGGCGGCGGGTTTGCAGCCAGCCGATGACCCCCGTCATGCCGAAGAGGGGCAGCCAGGCCCCCAGGGAGGCCCACTTGGAACCGGAATCCGGGGTGAAGTTGGGCCGGGCGGGGATGTCCGGCGGGAAGAAGAAGCATTCCAGAATGTGGATGTACCGCTGGTTCCGGTCATAGAGCAGGGCGTTCCAGCCCTCCGGGGGATTGTCTACCCGGGGATTTTGCAACACCGCCAGCACCGAGGGCACCAGCAGCACGCAGGCAATGCCCAATCCCAGCACCGCTTCCAGGGCCAGAAACAGGAAGTCCCGCAGGGAGATATTCCAGCTTCCGGCGAACATCCGCACAAACCAATAGATGACGCAGAAGGCCACCTGCCCCACAAAGAAGTAGTAGTTGACCAAGCAGCAGGCCGCCACGGCCAGGGCGAAAACGCCCCGGCGGCGGGTCTCCATATACTCATCCAGAGCGGCCAGGAGCAGGGGGAAGAAAATAATGGCCTCGTGAAAGTGGTTGAAGAACACATTATACACGGAAAACCCGGAAAAGGCGTAGAGCAGGCCGCCCACTACCGCCCAGCTTTCCCGGCGGACATAGCGCCGCAGGTAGAGAAAGCCGGCCAGGGAGGCGCAGGCGAACTTCAGCACCAGGAGCGGGGCCATGAGATAGGGCACCGCCTCGCTGGGGAAGGGGATGGTCAGCCAGAAGAAGGGGCTTCCCAGGAGATAGAAGGTGTAGGAGCCCATAAAGTTGGCCCCCAAATCCGTGGTCCAGCTCCACCCCATGTTGCCGGAGCGCACTGCGTCGTGGCACATTTGGTAGAAAGGCACCTGCTGGACGTTGAAGTCCCCGTAATAGAGGAAATACCCGTTGTCCACAATGACAAAGGGCAGAAAGACCAGGAACGACAGCCCCAGGCCGTAGGCAAAGGCTTTCAAATAGTTATTGGAACGCCAGCCCAAAAGGCGGCGCTCCAGCATCCGCTGTAAATTTTCCAAAAGGGTCATTCCTCCTTGCGCCCGGAGGCAGAAATCATAGGTAGGCCTATTATAGCACAGCACCGGCAAGATGGAAAGGGAACATTTCCCGCTGCCGGAAGCCTGGGGGTTTTAGTTCATATTGGCAAAGCGTTCTACAGCTTTGGTGAAATTTGCGATAGTCTGGTCCGCGTCCCCGTGCTCGATGCCGTCCCGGACGCAGTGGCGGATATGGCCTTCCAGCACGACCTGACCCGCCTTGTGCAGGGCGGATTTGGCGGCGTTGATTTGGGAGAGGATGTCCTCGCAGGGCACGTCCTCGTCAATCATCCGGTCGATGGCCTGCACCTGGCCGATAATCTTTTTCAGCCGGCGGTGGAGATTTTCAGAATCCATACATTGTTTCATGGTGATGCCTCCTTGTTACATGGAAAAGTGCGGGCTTATTCTTCAGCGCTGTCTGTCAGGCGGAAGCCGTCCTCTTTGGCGAACAGGGCCTCGCTCTCTGCCGGGTCCAGCCGGGTGACGCTGCTGAGCTTGCGCTGGATTTGACGGGTACGCACTCCCACCAGCTTGTCCAGCTCCTTGTTGGCCTGTTCCAGGCGCTTTTGGGTGGCTTCCAGCACGCCGCCGAATTTGTCGAATTCCGTTTTCACAGCCCCCAGGACCTCCCACACTTCGCTGCTGCGCTTCTGGATGGCAAAGGTGCGGAAGCCCATTTGCAGGCTGTTGAGAAGGGCGGCCATGGTGCTGGGCCCGGCCACATTGATTTTATACCGGTTTTGCAGCTCCTCTACCAGCCCCCGGTTGACCACCTCGGCGTACAGCCCCTCAAAGGGCAGGAACATAACGGCGAAATCCGTGGTACCCGGCGGATTGATGTACTTGTCGTGAATGTCCTTGGCAAAGGAGAGGATGCGGCTGCGGAGCACCTTGGCGGCCTCCTCCACCTGGGCTTTGTCCCCGGTGTCATAGGCCTGCACCAGGGCTTCATAGGCGTCCCCGGGGAATTTGGAGTCAATGGGCAGGTATACCCCGGCGCCGTCCTCGGTGGGGAGCTTCACCGCGTATTCCACCGGATTCTGGCTGCCCTTTTTGGTGACCACATTGGTCTCATACTGCTCCGGGGCCAGGATTTCCTCCAAAATGGCCCCCAGCTGGATTTCGCCCAAAATGCCCCGGGTCTTTACGTTGGACAGGACCTTTTTCAGGTCCCCCACCCCGGAGGCCAGGTTCTGCATTTCGCCCAGGCCCTTGTATACCTGTTCCAGCCGCTGGCTCACCAGCTGGAAGGACTGGCTCACCCGCTCGTCCAAGGTTTTCTGGAGCTTTTCGTCCACCAGGCTCCGCATGTTGTCCAGCTTTTGGTTGTTGTCCTTTTGCAGGCTTTCCAGCCGGGATTCCACGGTCTGGCGCATCGCGTCCAGCTTTTTGCCGCTTTCCTGGGAAAAGCTGCTGAACCGGGTTTCGTTGTCGGCGTTCATCCGGCGGAGCTGGGAAGAAATCTCCTCCCGCATTTCCGAGAGCTGCCCGGCGGTGTGGCGGCCGGCGTCCTCGATTCTTTTCGCCTGCTGTTCACCGGTGTTTTTCTGGCTTTCCGAGAGCATCCGCCCTACAGCGCCCATGGCCTCCTGTACCGTGCCGGAAAGCTCGGTGCGCAGGCGGCTCTGGCTTTCTTCCAGACGGCGTTCGGTTTCCTGCACCGCCTGGCGGGTGCGCTCCTGGGCTTCCAGCAGGGGCTGGGACGGGGAGTGCTGGGAAGTGCTGTTTTTCCCCAGGAGCAAAAGCACTTGCAGCACAATAACAACGGCCAAAAGGGCCAGGGTAATCCATTCCATAGGGTTCCTCCGTTTGGGTTATAAATTTTTGACGGGGAGCAGCCGGCGCATCCCCGGATTTCTCTATCCTATCATACATCCTGAAAGGGCAATCATCAAGCCTTGCTTTCCGGAAACCGCCCACCATGACAAAACCGCCTTCCCAAGACGGAAAGGCAGTTTGGAGGAAATGGGGCGCTCTGCGCCATCTTCGGCGGGGCGTTTACTCCCCCGGCAAATCGTCTATGGCAGCGGAAATATCGGCCTGGATACAGACCGACCGCTTCTCGATTTCCCTGGGGCAGGCCCCGTCGCTGAGGTTGATGCAGCCATAGGAGGCTTTGGGGTTGTGGTAGACCTGCTGCCAGAAATTAAATTTAATAATGCCGGGGGTGTTCATTCCCACCCCCAGCTCCAAATACAGAATGGCGGCGTCTTGGTGGCGGTGGACAAAATCCCCGTACCGATGGGAAGCCCGATGCCAGCCGCCGTCCTCCACAAAGGTATTGTCAGCCCGGAGGTTCATGGTCATGGGCGCGCCGCACACCGGGCAATGGGGCACCAGCTCCGTGGGGACAGACCTCTTTGGCAGATTGCCGGCGGGCAGTTCCAGCCCCTGTTCTGTGATCTGGAAGCCCTGGGCCTCTACCATCTGCCGGACGGTTTCCTGATTGTCATAGGTCTGGGGGCAGCAGGGACGGGAACACTGCCACAAGCCATAGTCCCCCTGGGTGTAAAATAGCCGCTCCTTGTCAAACCCGGCCTTTTGAAAGCAGTGGTCCACATTGGTGGTGAGGACAAAATAGTCTTTGCCCTTCACCAGCTCCAACAGGTTTTGGTACACCGGCTTGGGCGGGTCGCAGTAGCGGTTGAGGAAAACAAACCGGCTCCAATAGGCCCAATGCTCTTCCAAGGTGGGAAATGGGTAAAATCCCCCGGTATACATATCGTGGAAGCCGTAGGCTTCTTCAAAGTCGGAGAAGTACTGGTGAAAGCGCTCTCCCCCATAGGAAAACCCCGCGGAGGTGGAGAGACCGGCTCCTGCCCCCAGGAGAATAGCGTCGGATTCCTCCAGGGTCCGGTGGAGCTTATGGATTTGCTCCCAGTAAGTTTCGGTAGAGGATGTAGTCGCTCTCTTTAAAAACATTGAAAATCACCTCTATTTTGCTGTGGGTCTGTTCCCGATAGTTCTTCACGGTCTGCACGGCGATTTCCGCTGCCCTGTGGGGAGGAAAGTGGAATTCCCCAGTGGAAATACAGCAGAAAGCAATGCTCTGCAAATGGTTTTGTTCCGCAAGCGCCAAGGAGGATTGATAGCAGGAGGCCAGCTGGGATTCTTCCCGGGCCGTCAGGGGCCCATACACAATGGGCCCTACCGTATGGATGACATACTTGCAGGGCAGGTTAAAGGCCGGCGTGATTTTTGCCAGGCCGGTTTCTTCCGGGCGGCCCTGCAAATCCATGAGGTCTGCGCAGGCCTGCCGGAGCTGGATGCCCGCATAGGTGTGGATGGCATTGTCGATACAGCCGTGGCAGGGGACGAAACATCCCAGCAGCTGGCTGTTTGCGGCGTTGACAATGGCGTCACAGCCCAGGGTGGTGATGTCTCCCTGCCAGAGATAAATCCCGGCTTGCACCGGCCGGAGGCTGGACAGAGGGGTAATCCCCTTTTGCCGGAGTTCCTCCTGCAGATACGCGTCCTGGATTTGGAGGAACTCCTGGCTGGCGGGGGCGGGCATACGGATATTGAAAAGGGAGCGCAGCAGCCTTTTTTGCGCCTGGCTGTTTGCGGGGATTTCCACCTGGGAATCACGGGGGAGTTCTTGTAACAGATATTGAATCAGGAACCGCCTTCTTTCCGCCTGGGTCATAAGGTTCCCATCCTTTCGATTGCCTGTACCGGGCAGGATTCATAGCAGCTGCCGCAGTGCAGGCAGTGCTCCGGCTGAATGGCAAAGGGCTGCCCGGGGGTGATGCATCCCTGGGGGCATTTTTGGGCGCAGGCGCCGCAGCCGATACAGGCGTCGGTAATCCGGTAGCCCTTTGGAGCGGGGGCCCCATTGCCTATGGCATAGCTTTCCCGGAAAATCGGGCGGACGCCCAGATGAAAGTATTCCATGGCCCCGTCCCGGATGGCAAACACCATGCCGATTTCCCGGGTGTCTCCCGGATACACGTTGGCCAGGTAGGGCTGCTCGGCAAAGATGATGTCCATCCACTTTTGCTGCTCCTCCGGCGGCACCGGCACTGCCTTTGCCGAAAGACGAATCATCTCCTTATACCGGGTGTAGCCCAGAATCTGCACCCGGCCGTCCTGTAAAAGCTCCCGGCAGAAAGCTTTCCCCCGGGCGGTAAAAAAGTAAAAGGCGTCCGGCTCATAGTGGATGGCGCTGATGTTGCGCACCTGGGGGTTCCCCTGGGAGTCCACGGTGGCAAAGGCCAGCACCATGGCCAGCAGAATCACCGCGCCCATCACGCCCAGCACAATGCCCGGCATCATAGCGCCCCACTCCGGCAGCAGCGCCATGCACATTCCCAGGGCAAAGAGGATGCCGCCTACCGTGCTCATGATCAGAGTAACAAAATCTTTTTTCTTCATTTCAGGAAACCTCCACTTATTTTGATTTGCGCTCATGCACTTGACGGCTTTTATCATAAACCCCGTTTGTTTTGGAAATGATTGCGAATTGTTTGAGAATTGTGAAACCGCCGGTACGGCACATTTCTTTGAGAAATAAAAAGGCCGGCAGACAGTGCGATAATACACTGCCTGCCGGCGATTGCTTTGAGAAGGAGACCGCATTTTTTTCAGTGGATTTATTCCTTGGAAAGGAGGGCGATAGTCTCGACGTGTGTCTCGTCATCTCGGAAATTCCCGTCCGCATCAAACGAGTCGGGCGTCACCGCCGTATACCCATCCGCCACGCCGGGAACCTCCTCCCAGAAGAAGCGCACCGGGCACTTGAACGTGACGCTCTGCACCACGCGCTCCTTGCGCGGGTTCCTATCCGCCAGGATGCGGACCTCGCTCACCGCCTCGTGCACGATGTCGAAGCGCGTCTGCTCATCCGCTTCCTCCAGAAGCTCGGGGATGCGGTCAAGCTCGTCCAGCAGCCTGCGCTCGCCAACCCTGCGCTTGTCGGCAGCGGCTATTTTAGCCCGCGTCTCCTCCAGCGCCTCCTGGAAACCG
>CAJFVO010000012.1 GCA_904420555.1 Candidatus Heritagella intestinalis
TTTCTCTGCATCAGTCAAATCCAGCTCGTCCAGATTCAACTCCACCTCGATATGCTGCTTGGTGTTGAGTTTGGACAAAAGTACCACCGTCTCCACATGGCCTGTCCGGGGGAACATATCCACCGGCACAGCCCGGCGGAGTTCATAGCCCACCTCCCGGAGACGGGCGGCGTCCCGGGCCAGGGTGGCCGGGTCGCAGGAGATGTATACCAGGCGCTTGGGGGCCATCCGGGCCAGGGTGGCCGGCAGGTCCGGGCCGCAGCCCTTCCGGGGCGGGTCCACCACCACCACATCCGGGCGCAGGCCCCGGCTCTCCAGAAGCCGGGCCGCCTCCGGGGCGTCCATACACAAAAATTCACTGTTAGTAATGCCGTTGCGGGCGGCGTTTTTCCTGGCGTCCTCCACAGCCGGGGCCACGATCTCCACCCCAATGAGCCGCTTCACCTGATGGGCCATGGAAAGCCCAATAGTGCCGGCCCCGCAGTACAGATCCAGGAGGGTTTCCTCCCCGGTGAGGCCCGCCAGCTCCGCCGCCAGGGCATAGAGCTTTTCCGTCTGGCTGTGGTTCACCTGGTAGAAAGACAGGGGGGAGATGGAGAAATGGAGGCCGCACAGGGTGTCGGAAAGGGCTTCTTCCCCCCAGAGCACCCGGGTCTCTTTCCCCAGCACCACATTGGTGTCCGCCTGGTTACAGTTGAGAAGCAGGCTTTTCAGCTCCGGCACCCGGCGGCGCATCGTCTCAATGAGGGCTTCCTCCTGGCCCAGGCTGCGGCCATTGGCCACCACACAGGCCATGACGCCGCCGTCAGAAGCGGCCTGCCGCAGATACAGGTGCCGGAGCTTGCCGGAATGCTCCTTTTCATTATAAATACTTTCCCCGTAGGCGTCCGCCCACTCCCGGAAAGCCGCCGCTGCCCGGGAAAAGCTCTCCGGTTGGAGAAGGCAGTCCTCACAGGGGATAATCCGGTGGCTCCGGGGGGCGTAAAAGCCCAGGACGGTTTTCCCGTCGGGGCCTTTGCCAATGGGGAATTGGGCCTTGTTCCGGTAGCGGTCCGGGGCGTCCGCCCCTACAATGGCGTCCACAGAAAAATCCCCGAAGCCGCCAATCCGGGACAGGGCGTCCTGCACCTTTTGCTGCTTGGCGGCCAGCTCCCGGGAATAGGCCATGTGCCGGTAGACGCACCCGCCGCAGGGGCCTGCATGGGGGCAGTCCGGAGGCACCCGGTCCGGGGAGGGGCGCAGAATCTCCAGGGCTTTTCCCCAAGCGTAGGTTTTGGCGGGCTTCACAATATGGGCCAGCACCCGCTCCCCGGGGATGGTGCCCGGCACGAACACCGCCATGCCCCCCTCCTGGGCCCGGCCCACGCCGGCGCCTTCTGCGGTAAGGCCGGTGATCTCCAATTCCACCCGCTGGTTTTTCTGGAAAGCGGGGGCTGTGTTTTTCTGCTTCATACGGTTCCCTCCTGCCGGGGCCTCCCCGGTGTATTGTGTTTATTGTACCATCCACGGCGGGGGTTGGCAAGGCGGCGCTTTTTGGAACCCCCGGACAGGACGGCGGGGCGTAAAGAACCGTGGAGGGAAAATAGCGACGTTCCCATTTCAACAAATTTGCGGAAAATAGGATAGGTTTCGGGAAAAAAGAATTATTTTTTCAAAATCTCAGCAAAAATTAACATGGGATAATTACTTTAAAAAAGATATACGGTATACTCTTTCTAAGTGGACCCAGTTTTTATAAAATTGACGAAGGAACGATTAAGAATGGAATGGAAGGAACGATTTTACAGGTCCGATTGGAAACTGAGGGACGGACCGTTGTTGGATGGGTTGGTGAAGGCCACCACGCACCGGCGTTTACAAAAGGGGGAGCAAGTGATCCAGATTGGGGATCCCCAGTCCCACGTGTATTTCCTTTTAGACGGCATTCTCCGGGGGTATTTTATCGGGGCCGACGGCCAGGAGGTTACCGATTGCATCCGGTTTCGCCGGGGGGACGCTTTAACTTCCTGCCTGCCCTTTGACCAGCCCTCTCCGCTGAGCATCCAGGCTTTGGTGGAATCGGAGGTTTTGGTGCTCCCCACAGCGGCTCTGATGGAGCTGTTCCAATTCCCGGAATTGGTGGGGATTTATAACCAGTATTTGCAGAAGTCCCTGGAAAACCATTGGCGGGTCAAGGTGGCCCTGTACCAGTATACCGCCCGGGAACGGTATTTGTGGTTTTTGCAGGAATATCCGGGGGTGCTGGGGAAGATCAATCACAAATGTATCGCCTCGTTTTTGGGGATCACCCCGGTGACCCTGAGCCGGCTGCGGAAAAACCTGCGGGAGGAAGCCGGGGCAGGGGAATCTCTTCTTATAGAAAAATGCTCCGGGTAACGGGGACGCCATTGCGGAAAGTATTTGGCGGGCAGAGTGATGAGCCCCCCCTCCTTTGGGAGGGGGCCGTTTTTTAATAGCCGTGGAGAAAAATCTTCTATGTCCTGACAAATCTTCTCGGACAAAAAAGATAATTTTTGCAAATCTGTGAAACGAAAGGGCCGCTATTTTGCATATACACCTGATTTTGGAAATCTCGTGCTTTTATGCCTTAATTTGCGCGCCTTTCCAAATATTGACTAACGCCTTATCAAAACCAGACAAAATTACAAAAACCTCACGTTATTAGACTATGAAATATGGTTTGTGATATGTTTTTTTGCTTTCGTTTGTGGTTAAATATAGATGAGACAAATGCGGCAGGGGGTTCCCTGCGGTATTTTCCGGATCATGTTTTAGAAAGGAACGTGAAGGAATGAAAAACCTAAAAAAACGGATCCTCGCCAGCCTGTTGGCCGGCGCCCTGACCGTCGGCACTTTTGCCACGGCCGGCGCACCGACCGCATCGGCAGCGGGAGCAACCCTGGGGTACTGGCCGTCGCCTCTGGCGATCCCCAACCAGTTCTACTACCAGAATGAAAGCCTGCAGCCCTATGGCTCCTGCTTCCAGATCGACGAGCTGAAGAAGTGGAGCCCCGACAACGACCCCGACGCCCGCTACAACCGCGGCGCTGTGGAGTTGGCTGACCGCTGGATGGGCCCCAACGTGAACCCTCTGGCTTCCCGTGACGCTACCGTCATGCCCCTGGCTATGGCCAACGCCCGCGCCAGTGAGTCCGCCTCTCAGGGCGGCGACGGCGACTTTGTGTATGCCTTTAACAACTTCCAGTATGTTGATACCTTCAACTTCTGGGGCGGCTCCTCCGGTGAGGGCCCCATCGCCATCCCCTCTCCCGAACTCATTGACTCCGCCCACCGCAACGGCTCCAAGGTAACCGGCACCATCTTCCTGCCCTGGGGCGACTACAGCTACGGCAATAAGTTCGTACAGGAAATGCTGGAGAAGGATGACAACGGCAACTACATTGCTGCGGACAAGCTCATTGAGATCGCCCAGTACTACGGCTTCGACGGCTACATCTTCAACGCCGAGTCCGGCACGGGCGTTTCCGGCTTCCGTGACTTCCTGGCCTATATCCAGAAGAATAAGCCCGACAACTTCACCATCTCCTGGTACAACGGCTCCGGTTCCGTGAGCACCAGCAGCATCCAGAGCTGGATGCAGGATGGCGACACCCGCATCACCGACGAGTGGTGGCTGGATATGAGCGGCAGCAGCAGCTCTTCCATCAACCAGTCCGTTGAGTCCGCCCAGGCAATGGGCGTCAGCCAGTGGGACATCCACTCCACCTGGGAGTATTGGCCCATGTCCGGCCTGGCCAGCACCAAGGGCGGCGACTACCACACCCGTCTGGATGAAAACGGGATCCTGAAGATCTCCCTGGGTATCCTGGCTCCCACGGTTACCCTGACCCAGTCCCTGAATTCCGACGATTTCCTGAATGTGCAGGATCAGAAGATGTGGGTCGGCCCCACCTTTGATCCTTCCTCTACTTACCGTCCCACCGGCGAGTTCTGCGGCTTTGCCAGCATGATCGCTGACCAGACTCCCGTTCTGGGCACGGAATTCACCACCAACTTCACCACCGGCAACGGCTATGCCTTCTATGAGAACGGCGAGATTACCGGTAAGTCCGACAGCGGCTGGTACAACCGCTCCCTGACCGACGTCCTGCCCACCTGGCGCTGGATCATCGAAGCTGAAGACGAGGGCCAGGAGCTCTCCGGCAAGATCGACCTGGAAGACGCATGGTGGGGCGGCACCTCCCTGAAGTTCACCGGCAACATGGACGCCGACAAGGCCAACCATGTGAAGCTGTACAGCGCACAGCTGGAAATCACCGACACCACCGAGTTCGAGATCACCTATAAGACTCCTACCGACGGTGTGGACATGCAGCTGGGCCTGTGCTTCGGCGAGGATTATTCCGACAGCAACTTCAAGTTCTATGACGTAGAGACCACTGCCAACGGCGAGTGGACCACCGCTAAGGTAGACCTGTCCGGCGACGCCGGCAAGACTGCCATCGCCATCTCCCTGCGGTTCAACGCTCCCGAAGGCGTTTCCGATTATTCCATCAATGTTGGCCGTATGTCCTTCACCACCGACGACAGCAAGGCGGCTCCCGCTACTGTTGACGGCGTGACCCTGGACGAGGTCATCTATCCCACCGACGAGACCCTCCAGGCCCGCATTTACTGGAATGCCGCCGACGGCGCTGACGAGTATGTCATCCACCGCGTGCATCCCGACGGAACCAAGGAGTTTGTCGGCGCTACCCCCAGCGATTCCTTCTATCTGGGCGAATACACCCGTCTGGACGACGAAGCCAACGCTACCTTTGAGATCACCCCCTACAACGAGAGCGGCGTAGCCGGCACGGCTACCCCCTTCTCCATCGCATGGCCGGAAGTGCCCGAGAACTCCTTCGACCACATTCCGGATATGGGCGAGAACCTGGCCCTGGGCAAGCCCGCCGTTTCCAGCGCTACCTGCGTGGCGGACGGCCCTGTTAACCTGATCAACGACGGCGTGATCCCCAGCTCCAAGTGGTGCACCACCGCTTATCAGGCTTATGCCGTTATCGACCTGGGCGAAAACAAGGACATTTCCCGCTGGGTTGTGTACCATGCAAATGCCCGCGGCGCCGGTGAAGGCGTTGACATGAACACCGTGGCCTTTGACTTCCAGTATGCCCCCGATGACGGCGAGCCCCTGCTCACCGGCGACGACTATGCAAGCCGTCAGCGTGTGGCCGGTATGCAGTTTACCAGGGCCGATGAAGTTACCGGCAACAAGCAGAGCGTCACGGACCGGAACCTGTCCGAGAAGATTTCTGCCCGTTACATCAAGCTGAACGTTACCGACAGCGATAACAGCGCCTGGTCCGCTGTCCGTATCTATGAATTCCAGGTTTACGAGAATCCCGGCGTCCTGTCTGTGGCCGCTCCCTCCACGCCTCTGGCACGGAACGTGACCGTCCACAACAATGAAGGCGCTGCCGACACCGTAGTGGTGGACAACGTTGGTATGCTGTACACCTCCGGTTCCTATCCCAACGGCACCTTCAGCGAGAACACCGGCGTTGTGAAGCTGTATGACAGCCTGGATGCCGAAGAGCCCATTGCCCAGGCAAAAGCCACCCAGCCCAATGAGTCCTACAAGCAGCGTTCCGTTGGTATCGCTTCCTTCGAGGGCCTGGAGCTGAATCCCGAAGGCGGCCGCCTGTTCTATGAGATCCTCGACGAGTCCGGCGGCGAAATCCTCCACAGCGCCCGTTACAGCGTGGAGTATGGCCCCGAGACCGGCGACGCTATCGCCCGTCCCACCGAGTCCCTGAAGGGCTCCGTAAAGGGCTTCCAGCTGACGGAAGTGGCGAAAGAACAAGACCAGTACGGCACTGCCCGTCAGCGTTACGGCGTCCTGACCCTGAGCGATCTGCCCGAGGGCGCAGAAGTTGCCGTGTACGCTTCCGCTGATTCCACTGCCCCCATCCTGCACTCCAGCCGCGCCATTAACGGCACCGCCCATGTGGACGGCGTTCCCCTGAGCACCGAAGGCGGCGCTGTGTACTACGAAGTGACTGCCTCCGGCCATCCCACTTCCGAGCGCTTTGCTATCGAATACAGCGATCCCATGACCCTGACCGCCGACCTCACCGGCCTGCAGGAGCTCATCGACCGCTGCGACGTTAAGACCGAAGCTGACAGCACCTCCGCCACCTGGCCGGCCTTTGCCGAGGCCCTGGCCGCCGCTAAGGCAGTGGAAGACGGCGCTGACACCGCAACTGCTGAAGCCGCCCGCGCCGCCCTGGCAGAAGCTTATGCCAACCTGCGCGGCAAGGCCGACACCCAGCGTCTGGGCGAACTGGCTGACCAGTATCTGGCCCAGTATGCAGAAGAGGACTACACCGGCACCAGCTACGCACGCCTGAAGGAGCAGATCGATAGCGCCAACGCTATGATCGAATCCGGCGATGTGGACAGCCTCCAGGTGAGAAAGGCTGAAATCGCACTGGAAGCCGCTGCCCGCGGCCTGGTGGAAGACACCGGCGCTACCGTCAGCAGCGTGACCGTTGACCCCGCCACTGCGGAACTGGGCCACGGCGCAAGCCAGGTGTTTACTGCTACCGTTACCGGCGAGGGCGACCCGTCCCAGGCTGTGTACTGGAGCGTAAGCGGCAACGAGAGCCCCAAGACCACCATCAACGCTGACGGCAAGCTGAAGATCTCCCTGGAGGAGACCGCTACCACCCTGACCGTCACCGCAACCTCCAAGATCGACGAAGCCAAGTCCGCCACCGCCACTGTGACGGTGACTGAAGAAATCGTGCAACCCGACATCTCCGTGACCATTGATCCCACTGAGCTGAAGGTTTCCGCTGATCCCGGCCAGAAGGGCCAGTTCACTGCTACCGTTAACGGTGCAGAGGACGACGAGACTGTGACCTGGAGCATCTCCGGCAACACCAGCGAAGGCACCATGATCGAAAACGGCCAGCTGTTCCTGGGCGAAGATGAAACCGCCACGGAAATGACCGTTACCGCAACCTCCAATGAGAACCCCGACTGCATGGGCACCGCCAAGGTCATCGTGGTTCGCTCCAACAAGACCCTGCTGCAGGCCACCTACGACTATGCTCTGGAGCAGAGCACCGAAGGCGTTACCGACAGCGCCAAGGCCTACTTCGAGAAGGTCCTGGCCGAGGCTGAGGCAGTCCTCAACGACGGCCTGGCCGATCAGGCAGCCGTTGACGAGGCCTGGAACAACCTGCTGGAAGGCATCTGGGGCCTGGGCCTGGTACAGGGCGACAAGACCTATCTGAGCATGCTCATCGACCGCGCCGACGCTATGATCCCCAACGCCGACAAGTATGTGGAAGCCAACTGGCAGCAGCTGGTGGACGCTCTTGCCGAGGCCAAGGCGGTCTATGAAGACGGCGACGCCATGGACAGCGACATTAAGCCCGTGGCTGAGAACCTGCTCAACGCCATCTTGGCCCAGCGCTACAAGGCTGACAAGTCCATCCTGGAAGAGCTGATCAAGAAGGCCGAAGGCATGGATCTCTCCGGTTACACCGAGGAGAGCGTGAACGTGTTCAACAGCGCCCTGAGAGCTGCCAACGCAGTTCTGGCCAACATGAGCCTGACCATCGAAGACCAGAAGGTCGTGGACGACGCTGCGGCAGACCTGCAGGCCGCTATTGAGAACCTGAGTGCTGACGACAACACCGGTTCCGGCGACAACAAGCCCGGCGACAGCAATACGCCTTCCGATGGCAACAACGACGACAAGAACGATAACAATAACAGCAGCAATAACGACGACAAGAACAGCACCACCAGCGATCCCAACAAGGGACCCATGGATGACAACAAGAACGATGCGCCCGCCACTGGCGACACCACGCCGTTCCTGCTGGCAGCTGTGCTGACCACCGTTGCAGCCGCTGGCGTGTATCTGTTCCGCCGCCGCGTGACCAGCAAGTAACGAACCTTTCTAAAACAACGAAACTCTTCCTCTGAAGACTTCTTATTTGCAACCCTAATGAGGCAAGGCCGTCCCGGAAACGGGGCGGCCTTTGCCTATGTTTGGCGGAAAATTTGAAAATAAAGAAATTTGAAGAATCCTTAGCTGAAATGTAACGTTATTGGACTATAACCTATTGTTTTTAGGATTGTTATTCTAAATCTTGTGTGATAAAATAGAAGGAGAGTTATGTAATGATTTTTTAAGTCAAAAATAGTATTCGGCTTAAAAATGTTATTACATAAACTTGTTCGATGTACTTACATTTTGAGAAAAGGACGTGAGAAAATGAAACACCTGAAGAAGAGGATCCTCGCCAGCCTGTTGGCCGGCGCTCTGGCCGCCGGCACTTTTGCCACGGCAGGCGCACCGGCTGTATCGGCAGCAGGATCGACCCTGGGCTACTGGCCGGAACCCCTGCCGGTGGGCAATCAGTGGTACTACCAGAATGAGACCCTGCAGCCCTATGCTTCCTGTTTCCAGATCGACGAGCTGAAAAAGTGGAGCCCGGACAACGACCCCGACGCCCGGTACAACCGCAGCGCAGTGGAGCTGGCTGACCGCTGGATGGGCCCCAACGTGAACCCCCTGGCTTCCCGTGACGCTACGGTGATGCCCCTGGGCCTGGCCAGCGCCCGCTGCAGCGAGGCTCCTTCCCAGGGCGGCGACGATACCTTCGTCTATACCTTTAACTTCTATCAGTATGTGGACACCTTCAACTGCTGGGGCGGCGCCTCTGCGGAAGGCCCCGTTGCCATCCCCACCCCCGAAGTCATCGATGCCGCCCACCGCAACGGCTCTAAGGTCACCGCTACCATCTTCCTGCCCTGGGGCGACGGCGCTTATGGCAGCCAGTTTGTAAAGGAGATGCTGGAGAAGGACGAAAACGGCAACTACATTGCGGCGGACAAGCTCATTGAAGTCGCCCAGTACTACGGCTTTGACGGCTACATCTTCAACGCTGAATCCGGTACCGGCGTGGCCGGCTTCCGTGATTTCCTGGAATATCTCCAGCGCAATAAGCCCGATAACTTCACCATCTCCTGGTACAACGGCCGCGGCTCTGTGAGCACCAGCGACATCAACAGCTGGATGCAGAACGGCGACACCCGCATCACCGACGAGTGGTGGCTGGATATGAGCGGCAGCTCTTCCTACAGCATCGACCAGTCCATCGCTTCCGCCCAGGCCACCGGCGTCAGCCAGTGGGATATCCACTCCAGCTGGGAAAACTGGCCCATGACTGGGTCTGCCAAGGGCGGCGATTATCACACCCGCCTGGACGAAAACGGCAAGCTGAAGATCTCCCTGGGCTTCCTGGGCTCTCAGGATACCCTGTCCAAGTCCAGCAGCATTGAGGACTTCATGAACGTGCAGGATCCCACGGTCTGGGTCGGCCCAACGTTTGATCCCACCTCCACGGAGCGTCCGGATGGTGTGTTCTGCGGCTTCGCCAGCCTCCTGGCCGACGAGACCCCCGTTATCGGCACGGAATTCACCACCACCTTCACCAGCGGCTCCGGCTACAAGTTCTATGAGAACGGCCAGGTCACCGGTAAGGAAGACGGCTGGTACAACCGCTCCCTGACGGACGTCCTGCCCACCTGGCGCTGGATCATCGACGCAGAGGAAGACGCCCAGAAGCTGGCTGCTGAAATTGATTTCAGCGATGCATGGTGGGGCGGCACGTCTCTGAAATTCAGCGGTAACCTGGACGCCAACAAGGCCAACCACATCAAGCTGTACAGCTCTCAGCTGGACATTACCGATACCACTGAGTTCGAGATCACCTACAAGACCCCCACTGACGGTGTAGATATGCAGCTGGGCCTGTGCTTCGGCGAAGACTACTCCGACGAGAACTTCAAGTTCTATGACGTAGAGACCACTGCCAACGGCGAGTGGACCACCGCCAAGGTAGACCTGTCCGGCGACGCCGGCAAGCGCGCCATCGCCATCTCCCTGCGGTTCAACGCTCCCGAAGGCGTTTCCGATTACGCCATCAACGTGGGCCGGATGTCCTTCACCACCGAGAAGGAAACTCCCACCACCGTCACCGGCGTGACCCTGGACGAAGTCATCTATCCCGATGACGACACCCTCCAGGCCCGTATCTATTGGGACAAGGCGGAGAATACCTCCGAGTATGTCATCCACCGCGTCCATCCGGATGGAACCCGCGAATTCGTGGGCGCCACCCCCAGCGACGCCTTCTATCTGGGCGAGTATGACCGCCTGGACAACGAAGAGGCCGCTACCTTCGAGATCACTCCCACCAGCGAAGAGGGCGTGGCCGGTTCTGCCACCTCCTTCTCCATCGAGTGGCCCGAAGTCCCCGGCGATTCCTTCGACCACATCCCCGAGATGGGCGAGAACTTTGCCCTTGGCCAGCCCGCTGTTTCCAGCTCCTGGACTGGGGAAGATGTCACGGTTGATAAGGTCAACGACGGCGTGATCCCCAACTCCAAGTGGTGCGACACCTCCGGACGCGGCTATGCCGTTATCGACCTGGGCGAGAACAAGGAAATTTCCCGCTGGGTTGTCTATCACGCCAACTGCCGCGGCGCTGGCGAGAGCGTGGACATGAATACTGTGGACTTTGACTTCCAGTATGCCCCCGACGACGGCCAGCCCCTGCTCACCGGCGACGATGCCGAGAGCAAGGCCCGTGTACAGGCCCTGGAGTTCACCAAGGTGGACGAAGTCACCGGCAACAAGCAGAACGTCACCGACCGCAACCTGTCCGAGCCCATCAACGCCCGTTATATCAAGCTGAACGTTACCAAGAGCGACAACAGCGCATGGCACGCCATCCGCGTGTATGAGTTCGAAGTGTATGAGGAGCCCGGCGTCCTGTCCGTGGCCGCTCCCACCACGCCTCTGGCCCGCAGCGTTACCGTCCACAACAACGAGGGTGCAACCGACACCGTCACCGTGGACAATGTGGGTATGCTCTACAGCTCCGGCACCTATGGCGAGCACAATGGCGTTATCGCCGAGAATACCGGCATTGTAAAGCTGTATGACAGCCTCACCGCAGAAGAGCCTATTGCACAGGTGAAGGCCACCCAGCCCGACGAGTCCTACAAGCAGCGCCAGGTGGGTATTGCTTCCTTTAAGGATCTGGAACTGAACCCCGAAGGCGGCCGCCTGTTCTATGAGATCCTGGATGAATCCAGCGGCGAGATCCTCCACAGCGCCCGTTACAGCGTGGAATACGCCCCCGAGACCGGCGAAGCTATCGCCCAGCCCGAAGCCACTCTGGAAGGCTCCGTGCGCGGCTTCCAGCTGACGGAGCACGTTGATTCTGCCGCAGCGCCCCAGTACGGCCTGGCCCGTCAGCGTTACGGCATCCTGACCCTGAACAACCTGCCCGAGAACGCGGAAGTCACCGTGTATGATTCCGCCGAGTCCGACAACCCCATCCTGCATTCCAACCGTGCCAAGAACGGCACTGTGACCATCCCCGGCGTGCCCCTGAGCACCGAAGGCGGCACCGTATACTATGAAGTGAACGTCTCCGGGCGTCCCACCTCCGACCGCTTCACCGTGGAATACGGCGATCCCATGGCCCTGACCGCTGACCTGACCGGCCTGCAGGAGCTCATCGACCGCTGCGACACCAAGACCGAAGCGGACAGCACCTCCGCCACCTGGCCGGCCTTTGCCGAGGCCCTGGCCGCCGCGAAGGCAGTGGAAGACGGCGCTGACACCGCTACCGCAGAGGCTGCCCGCGCCGCCCTGGCAGAGGCTTATGCCAACCTGCGCGGCAAGGCCAGCACCCAGCGCCTGGGCGAGAAGGCCGAAGAGTATCTGGCCCAGTATCCCGAAGAGAACTACACCGGCACCAGCTATGCCCGCTTCATGGAGCAGGTCAACAACGCCAACGCCATGGTTCAGTCCGGCGATGTGGACGTGCTTCAGGTGAAAAAAGCCGAAATCGCTCTGGACGCCGCTGTCCGTAATCTGGTGGAAGACACCGGCGCTACTGTTACCGGCGTGACCGTTGACCCCGCCACTGCTGAGCTGGGCCACGGCGCAACCCAGGTGTTCACCGCCGCCGTTACCGGTGAGGGCGACCCCTCCCAGGCTGTGACCTGGACCGTTTCCGGCAACGAAAGCCCCAAGACCACCATCAATGCCGATGGCAAGCTGAAGGTCTCCAGAGAAGAAACCGCAACCACCCTGACTGTGACCGCCACCTCCAAGGTGGATGAGACCAAGTCCGCCACCGCCACCGTGACGGTGACCGAAGAAATCGTGGAACCCGACATTACCGTGACCATTGATCCCGCCGAGCTGAAGGTCACTGCTGATCCCGGCCAGAAGGGCCAGTTCACCGCTACGGTAGATGGCGCTGAGGATGATACCACCGTGACCTGGAGCATCTCCGGCAACACCAGCGAGGAGACCCTCATTGAGAACGGCCAGCTGTTCCTGGGCACCGATGAGACCGCTACGGAAATGACCGTGACCGCCACCTCCAACGAGGATCCCGACTGCATGGGCACCGCCAAGGTCATCGTGGTTCGCTCCAACAAGACCCTGCTGCAGAAGACCGTTGACTACGCCAATACCCTGAGCACCGAGGGCGTTACCGACAGCGCCAAGGCCTACTTCGAGAAGGTCCTGGCAGAGGCTGAGGCCGTTCTGGCCGATGGCCTGGCCGAGCAGGCCGCCGTTGACCAGGCATGGGATAACCTGCTGGAAGGCATCTGGGGCCTGGGCCTGGTACAGGGCGACAAGACCATGCTGGAGCAGATCATCAACCGTGCCGACGCTATGATCCCCGACGCTGACAAGTATGTGGAAGCCAACTGGCAGCAGCTGGTGGACGCTCTTGCTGAGGCGAAGGCAGTCTATGAAGACGGCGACGCCATGCAGGATGATGTGGAAGCAGCGGCAGACGCTCTGCTGAACGCCATCCTGGCCCAGCGCTACAAGGCTGACAAGTCCATCCTGGAAGACCTGATCAACCAGGCCGAGGGCATGGATCTCTCCGGTTACACCCAGGAGAGCGTGAGCGTGTTTAACATCGCCCTGAGAGCTGCCAACGCCGTTCTGAACGATGCTTCCCTGAGCATCGACGACCAGAAGGTCGTGGACGACGCTGCGGCAGACCTGCAGTCCGCCATTGAGAATCTGAGCGCCAACGATAATGGCAGCAACACTGGCGACAACAATAACAACGACGATAAGAATGACAGCAACAACAGCAACAGCGATCCCAACAAGGGACCCATGGACGACGACAAGAACCCCGCAACGGGCGATACCACGCCGTTCGTTCTGGCCGCTCTGCTGACCGCTGTGGCCGCCGCTGGTGTGGTTCTGTTCCGCCGCCGTGTGTGCAGATAAGCGTTTCTAACCTCAAACCTTTCTAAAACAAGGATTTTCCTCTAATTGTTTCTCGATTTGCAACCCCTATAAGACAAGGCCGTCCCGGAAACGGGGCGGCCTTGTCTTGCGTTTTATGGGAACAAAATAAAGGGACGGCGCATAGGAGTCTCCGCTACCCGCTCCCATACCGCGAGATAGCGGCGTCGAATACAGAGCTTATCTTCCCGTTCCCCAGGGTTATCTGCTCTGCCATAAAAAAAGAAATAGCCGCCCAACCTCTCTAAAGTTGGCGGCTATTTCTTAGTCAAACACTGAAGGGGCAAACCGTTGATGGTCTGCCTTTTCCTGTTTTTATCATAGCATTTCTTTGGGAAAATGGCAATATTCCAAGAGTCCTTGTCGATTCATTAAGAATATGCTAAAATAACATTGAAAAGGCAGTCCATCACCAGGGCGGTTTGTCCCTCCGGTTACAAAGGAGGGTGAATATTTCTTTTCCCCTCCAACGAGAGGGGGTGTTGCCGATGTACGTTACCTATTCAGACCTGTTTCAGTTCTGCTTAGTGTTAATCGGTTTAGCTGGTTTGTTTATTGCAGCCGCTTCCAACATAAAAAAGAAATAGCCGCCCGAACCCTGAGAAAGTCGGCGGCTATTTCTTAACCAAAGACCGGAGGGGCAAACCGTTGATGGTCTGCCTTTTCCTGTTTTTATCATAGCATCTCTTTAGGAAAATGTCAATATTTTAGGACGGTTTCTCAATGCCGCCTGGGGCGTGGATGAAAGCCCCCTCCCCAAGAAATTCCCTTGCTTTTTTACGGCTTTACAGCCTGCCTTTACTGCTTGCCGCCCTGGGGCTTGCTTGGAGCTTCTGCCGGCTCCTGCATGAGCTTTAAAGTCTCTTCCAGCACGGCCAGGGGCTCCAATGCCGAGGGAATCTTCACGCTGATATAGGGCCGGCTCCCGGCGGAGAGAAGCACCCGGCCCTTCATGGCGCCGGTGAGCCGGGCCATCTGGGCCATGTCGATTTTGGATTTGTACAGGAGCAGGTGGTCGTTCTGCTGCTTTACCTCCGTGATGCCCAGAGAGCTGGCCAGGTTCCGGAGCAGGGCCACGTCTACCAATCCCTTCACCGCCGTGGGCGGGTCACCGAACCGGTCGATGAGCTCGTCCAGGACGTCGGCGGCGTCATCAAAGGTGCGGATGTCCGCAATGCGCCGGTAGATTTCCAGCCGCTGGCTCAGGTTGGAGATGTACTTCTCGGGAATGTGGGCGTCAATCTGCATATCCACCACACATTCCTCTTCCACGCTCTGGACCTCCTCGCCCTTTTCCCGGCTGACGGCTTCGCCCAGGAGCTTCAGGTACAAATCATAGCCCACGGACTCCATGTGGCCGTGCTGCTCGCCGCCCAGGATGTTCCCCGCGCCGCGGATTTCCAAGTCCCGCATGGCGATTTTAAACCCGGAACCGAACTCCGTGAACTCCCGGATAGCGGAAAGACGCTTCTGGGCCACCTCGGAGAGGACTTTGCTGGGGGTGAAGGTCAGGTAGGCGTAGGCCCGGCGGGAAGAGCGCCCGACTCGGCCCCGAATCTGGTGGAGCTGGGACAGGCCCAGCCGGTCGGCGTTGTCGATAATCAGGGTGTTGGCGTTGGGCACATCCACCCCGGTCTCGATAATGGTGGTGCACACCAGCACGTCGATTTCGTGGTCAATGAGCTGGCGCCACACCTCGGAGAGCTCCTGCTCGCTCATTTTGCCGTGGCCAAAGCCCACCCGGGCCTCGGGAATCCGGGCCTGGAGGCTGGCCGCCACCTGCTGGATGGTGCCCACGTCGTTGTGGAGGTAGTACACCTGGCCCCCACGGCGGAGCTCCCGGCGGATGGCGTCGGCAATGATGCCCGCGTCGTATTCCAATACATAGGTCTGCACCGGGTGCCGGTCGTGAGGGGCCTCCTCAATGACGGACATATCCCGGATGCCGGACAGGGCCATGTTCAGGGTCCGGGGGATGGGGGTAGCCGACAGGGTCAGCACGTCCACATTGTGGCAGGCTTCCTTGAGCTTTTCTTTCTGGGCCACGCCGAACCGCTGTTCCTCGTCGATAATCAGCAGCCCCAAATCCCGGAACTTCACGTCCTTGGACACCAGCCGGTGGGTGCCCACCACAATATCCACATCCCCCTGGCGCACCCGGCGGAGGATTTCATCCTGCTGCTTAGGGGTGCGGAACCGGGAAAGAAGCTCGATGTTTACGGGGAAGCCCTCCATGCGCTTGCAGATGGTCTGGAAGTGCTGCCAGGCCAGGATGGTGGTGGGCACCAAAATGGCGCACTGCTTGGAGTCCGTGACGCACTTGAAGGCCGCCCGCAAAGCCACCTCGGTTTTGCCAAAGCCCACGTCCCCGCAGAGAAGCCGGTCCATAGGGGCCTGACGCTCCATGTCCCCCTTGATTTCCTGGATGCACCGGAGTTGGTCCTCGGTTTCGTCAAAGGGGAAGTGGGCCTCGAAATCCCGCTGCCACTGGGTATCCTGGGGGAAGGCGTGGCCCTTGGCCTGCATCCGCTGGGCGTACAGCCGGATGAGCTCCTTGGCCATGTCCCGCACCGCGGTGCGCACCCGGGTTTTGGCTTTCTGCCACTCGGTGCCTCCCAAGCGGTTCAGCCGCACATTGGAGTCCTCCCGGGGGCCGATGTACTTGGAAACCAGATCCAGCTGGGTCACCGGCACATAGAGCACGTCGTTTTTGGCGTACTTCACCTTCAGGTAGTCCTTGACGACCCCCTGCATGTTGATTTTGTGGATGCCCTCGAAAATGCCCACGCCGTGGGAAACGTGAACCACATAATCCCCGGGGGAGAGCTCTGCCAGGCTGTAGATTTCCTGGGCGTTTTTGTTCCGCTTTTGCCGCCGGGCCTTCTGGGGGGATTGAATCCGGCCGTGGGTGATGACCCCCAGACCAATAGAGGGGAACTCCATGCCCGCGGAGAGGGCCCCGGGAAGCACCGCCACGGTGCCGGGGGCCACGGTCTCCGGGTCCTCCAAAAAGGAGGCGGGGAGGCCCTCCGCCTGCAGATCCGCGGCGGTAGTCCGGGCGGCGCGGTCACTGCCGGCCAGCACTATGCAGGCAGTGCGGTTGTGGAGCATGGCCCGCAAATCCTCGGAAAGAAGCTCAGTGCTGCCGCCCCACACCGAGAGCTGCCGGGCGGTGACGTTGGCCAAAGTGCGGACAGGTACGTCGTAGGTGCCGTGGGCGAACACATCCAAAAACACCGTCCCAAAGGATTCATACTGGCCGGTGAGCCAGCCCCAATCCCCGGCATAGGTGTCCAATCCCCGGCAGAGGACGCCCTCCACCAGATAGCCTTTTAAGTCCTCCCCCCACTGCCACTGGGCAGAGCGCATCCGCTCCTTGACCCGGGCCGGCTCCGACACAAAGAGCAGGGTGTTCTCCGGGTCGAAGTAGCCCAGCAGGGTGACCGGGGAATCATAGAGCAGGGGCAGGTATTTGTCCGCGCAGCTAATGGACAGGCCATTGTCCAGCTTGTCCGCCTCGGCGTGGAGGAAGGTCCGGGCAGCGGGGGCCGCCTTGCCCCGGAGAGAGGAAGCCAGCTTGCGGATTTTTTCCACCAGAGCGCTGGGGTCGTCGATGACCACTTCCCGGGCCGGGGCAATGGTGACCTCCTCCAGAGGCTCGTCGGTGCGGCGCTGGGTTTCCGGGTCAAAGGCGTTGATGGTGTCGATTTCATCCCCCCAGAATTCCAGACGGGTGGGCAGGGAAGCGTTGGGGGTGAAGAAATCCAGGATGCCGCCCCGGTGGGCGAACTGGCCGGGGCCCTCGATTTGGCTGGCTTCCTCATAGCCGCAGCGCACCAGCAGCCGGATGATTTCCTCTGGGGGCACCTCGTCCCCGGGATGGAAGGCCCGGATGCGGCTTTTTAGCTCCTGGGGCGGCAGCACATACTGGAGGGCCGCGTCCACGCAGGCCACCACGCAGTCGCAGCCTTCGGGAGCGGGCTCCAGCAGCCGGGAGAGCACCTGAAGACGCTGATGCTCATACTCATGGCTGCTGCCGGCGGTGTCCCGGAAATTGAAGTCCCGGAGGGGGTAGACCAGAGGGCGCATCCCCATGGCGGCCAAATCGTCGGCCAGACGCTGGGCCTCCCGTTCGTCGCCGGTGAGCACCAGGGCGCGGCGGCCGGTACGGGCGCACAGGGTGCGGAGGAGGGCCGCTTTATGGACGGCGGAGAGCCCCGTGACGGCGGCAGGGAGCCGGCCGGCGTTGACGGCTTGTTCCAGCTCCTGCATTTCGGGGAGGGCCGCCAGGGCCCTGGTGAGGAATTTCATCATTGGAAAGCGCTCCTTTCTATCTTACTTTTTTCTTTTTACAGCCTTGTTCTCCCAAACTGCTTTTTTCAGGGGAATGTCCCCTGTGCCCCTCAGTCTCCTATGCGGAGGGCACTAACTTTTCTCCTGGAATGAGAAAAGTTAGCAAAAGAATCATATAGGGCGTCATCTTGACACGCCAAGCGAAATCATCCTGCAAGCGAGCTTGCGGATGCATTTCGAAGGCGGTCAGGGTAGCTTTTTTAACGCGCCGCAGCGGCATCGAGAAACAACCCGTTCCCTCGCGTTGCCAGTCTGCTCCCGCTGACGAAAAGGGTAGATACATCGATTCAGTAGCGGAACAGCCTGCCTGATAGGAGCAAGCCCAATAAGTTGGAGGGCAGCAGTCTGTTGGTGCGGTGGAGAAAGTTTGCTAAACGGGGGCGACTGCTTCGGTTGTTGTTTCCAGAGCCGGAGCCCCCGTTTCACAAGGCCTGCTTGCGTCGGACTTTTCGCGGTCAAGCCGCGTAGGCTTGCGAATCTTTTGCTTCCTTTTCTTTTCGGAAGAAAAGGAAGTGCCCTCCGCATAGGAGACTGAGGGGCACTGGGGATACTCCCCTGTGAAAGGGCAGTTTGGGAGACCCTATCTTGGAAACCCAACTTTCGCACCCAGGCTGTTTACGCGGGAGATAAGCCCGCTCATAGATGATGCTATCTCGCGGCTCGGCACCGGGCACTGCCCGGTTAGCCTTGGAAGCGGTTCATGGCTTCGTCAATCTTGCCCTGGACAATCAATTCCGCTGCCTGGGCCGCCCGGTCACAGGCTTCCCCCAGGGCCTTCTGCTCGTCAGGGGTGAACCGGGACAGCACCCAGTCCGCCAAATCCCAGCCGGGGTTGGGCTTCTTGCCCACACCGATTTTAATCCGGGGGAAGGTGTCTTTGCCGGAAAGATAAATGATGTTCTTGATGCCGTTGTGGCCGCCGTCGCTGCCCTTGCGGCGGATGCGGATGTGCCCCGGCTCCAGGGAAATGTCATCGAAGAGCACCAGCACTTTCTCCGGGGGCAGCTTGTAGAAGGCCATGGCCTCCTGCACCGACTGGCCGCTGAGATTCATAAACGTGGAGGGCTTCAGCAGCAGCACCTTCTTGCCTCCCAGCATACACTCCCCGCACAAGCCCTTGAATTTCAGCCGGTCTACCCGGGCGTTGGTTTTTTCTGCAATGGCGTCCAGGGCCATGAAACCGGCGTTGTGACGGGTGTTTTCGTACTCACGGCCCGGATTCCCCAGGCCCACAATGAGAAACTCCACCGGCCCCACGGGCGGGCGGGAGACGGAGGAGAACAGGTTTTTCAACATAAAACGGCTCCTTTGACAGCAGGATATGGCGGGATGGAAGTTCCACCCCGCCTTGGTTCGCAAAGAGTATAGCATATCCTGGGGGAAAAAGCAAAGGGAAAACCCTCGAAACCTGAAAAAACCGCCCACCCCAAACGGGGCAGGCGGTGCTTGGCTTTTTCAGGGATTATTCAGAAGCGCTGCTCTCGCTGCTTTCACTGCTTGCGGAGCTCTCCGAAGACTCGCTGGACGCGCTGCTTTCGGAAGAGGAGCTCTCAGAAGAAGTGGAAGAGGTGGAAGAAGTGGAGCTGCTCTCAGAAGAAGCGGAGGAGAGGTCGGACTCGCTGAAGAACATGTGGGGGTCATAGGAGTCCAGGACGGAATCATTAAAGGTGATGTCGTCCAGGGCGTTGGCCCCTTCCTCCATGTCGGCGGTGTATTCGTCGTTTTTCAGCTCGGAGAGAACGCTCAGACGCTGCTCCGCGTCGGAGAGCATCTCGTCACAGGCCTCGCTGATGGGGTTCTTCTGGATAATCACAAACATATTGGAATCCGGAATATCCACAAAATCCACAGTGTTCTCGTCCATTTCCTTGATTTTCGCCGTCATTTCTTCCGGGTAGTGGGAGCTTTCCAGGTTCACCGTCTCGCTGGCCAGGTTGGAATTGGAATCGTCAGAGGAGCTGGAGGAGGAAGAAGAGGACTCGCTGGAGCTGGAAGAAGCAGCTGCGGCCTCCTCGTCCCGGGCAGCCTGGTATTCCTCGGCGGCCTCCTCCATGGTCAGCTCCCCGTTCTGGATGCGGGTCACATACTGCTGGTATTCCTTGGCGGCCTCGGCCTTTTCATCATCGGTCATGGTATCGGTAGAGCCGCTCTCATTATATTTGGTATAGGCGCAGGTGAAGTAGTCTACATCTACATAGGTGCCCTCGTAGTACTCCCGAAGCTCGTCGTCGGAGACTTCCTTTTCCCCGCCGGGGCCGTAAACCGCTTCAAATACCTTCTGATATTCCACGATGAACTGGGAATAGGCCCGCTCCAGGGAGGTCTGGGCAATGCCGTACTGGTCAAAGCTGGCGCTGTAAGCGGACCACTGGGAACCGGTGAGGGACTCAATCTGGGACTGGTCGTCCTCGTCCAGGGTCAGGCCCAAATCTTCCATGCGCTGGTCTACATAATACATGAGCTTCAGGGATTCCCGTGCCCGGTCCTTCACCCACTGGGCGCCGTCCTTGCCGTCGATTTCCTGGTCAAATACGGACTTGGTGTCGTCCTCCACCAGGGTCAGGGCTTCCTGATAGGCGTTGGAGAGATAATAAATGTACGTGCCGATAGGGGCGGTATCATCGCCGCGGCGGGCGGCCCACGCCTTATCCTCTGAGTAGCAGCCGGAGAGGGCCGACACCAGGAGCAGACAGGCCGAGACGCCGGCTACCAGTTTTTTCATCATTTTTTTCATACTGGGAACCATGCCTTTCTTGTGATGTTTTGATGGATTTCTACAGAATTAGCCTCTTGAACAGAAACAAAATCATTATAACGCAAAAAGCACAGGATGTCCAGCATGAATTCTCATGAATTTATAAAAAAGTCCCAGCGGAACTCCGGGAAAGAGTCCGCTGGGGAGGGGTTTCTCATAAAAACATGGGGGAAACGGGCTTGTCCTCGTAGATGCGGTCAATGGCTTGGGCAAAGAGGGGGGCCGTCGAGAGAATGGAGAAGTTGGGGAGGAGCTTTTCCCCGGTAACCGGGATGGTGTCCAGAAGCAGCAGCTCCCGGATGCAGCTTTCCCGGATACGCTCCACTGCCGGGCCGGACAGCACCCCATGGGTGGCGCAGGCATAGACCTCGGTAGCGCCGCCCTTTTCCATACAGGCCGCCGCCGCGTTGCACAGGGTGCCGGCGGTGTCGATCATGTCGTCTACCAGAATCACCTTTTTGCCCCGGATATCCCCGATAATGCCCATGACCTCGGAGACGTTGGGACGGGGCCGGCGCTTGTCAATAATGGCCATGGAGCAGCCCACCCGCTCGGCAAAATTCCGGGAGCGGGTCACAGAGCCCAAGTCCGGGGAGACCACCACGAATTCCTCTTCCCTGCCCCGGACCCGTTCCCGCAGGAAGGAGGCCAGCAGCGGCGCTCCCAGGAGATGGTCCACCGGGATGTCGAAAAAGCCCTGGATCTGGGGGGCGTGGAGGTCCATGGTCAGCATCCGGTCAATGCCGGAAACCGACAGCAGGTTGGCCACCAGCTTGGCGGAGATGGGGTCCCGGGCCCGGGCCTTGCGGTCCTGGCGGGCATAGCCATAATAGGGGATGACGGCGGTGATGCTGGCGGCAGAGGCCCGGCGCATAGCGTCGGCCAAAAGGAGGATCTCCATCAGGTGGTCGTTCACCGGCGCGCAGGTAGACTGGACAATAAAGCAGTCCGACCCCCGCACCGATTCCCCCAGGGAGACGGAGGTTTCCCCGTCGCTGAAGGCGGAGACCCCGCACTTCCCCAGGGGGAGCCCCAGCTCCTCTGCAATCTGCCGGGCCAGCTCCGGATTGGCGCTTCCCGAAAAAATCTTGATGTCCTTTCCATGCAGGTTCATATCCAAACCCCTTTCCCGGGCCGTGGCCCGCGTTCCTGTTTTTTCCCGGAGGGGGCTCCCTCCGGCCCTTTCTATAGCTTCTATGTTTATTATGACAGCCGGGGCAAAATTTTACAAGGGAAGAGGGAAACTTTCCCGGAAAGCTTATGGGCTTTTTTTTGGTGATTTTTGCGCAGCGCCGGTTCTTTCTCCTGGAAAATCCCGGCGGCGGCCTTGCAGAAAAACTTTTACAATATTACGTGTGCGTTACAAGATGTTTACACATAATTGGAACAACGCAAAAATAGATGTTAATATTTTACAAAACATTTAATTTAACAAAACGAGAATTTGATAGTAGCGCCGTATGATAAGAAGCAGGAAACACCCATACCCCAATGAAAAAAGGAGCAAACCAATGATGAGACTATCGAAGAAAAGCCTCAAGGCTGCTGTGGCGGCGGTATTGTCCGCAGCCGTTCTGTGCAGCGCCAGCCTGCCGGCCTTTGCAGCGGAAACCGCCGGCCAGGAAACGGACCAGCTGAAAATCGCCGTCCTCTCCGACACCCACTACCTTTCCCCGGACATGATTCAGGACACGGCGGACTACACCGACCATCTGAACAGCGACCGGAAGATGTTCACGGAAAGCGCCGCTATCCTGGAAGGGATGCTGGACACCATCAAAGAGGACCAGCCCGATGTGCTGCTGATTTCCGGCGACCTGACCAAGGACGGCGAGAAGGAAGGCCACGAGGCCCTGGCCGCCCAGCTGGAAGCGCTGAAAGAAGAAGTCCCCGGCCTGGATGTGTATGTGGTTCCCGGCAACCACGATGTGCGCAATTCCAACGCCATGAACTTCAACACCGAAAGCGGCGAGGCGGAGCCCGCCGGCCGCACGGAGCCCGAGGATTTCATGGAGATTTACGGCGACGCCGTATACAATGACGACAGCGTCATCGCCCGCTATACGCCCCCCGAGGGGAAAGAAGCCGGCAGCCTCTCCTATGCGGCCCGGCCCCAGGACGGCTATACCATCATTGCCATTGATTCCGCCCGCTACAGCGCCGACAACACCGACAGCGGCCTGGACGAGCACGAGACCAGCGGCGCCGTCAGCGCCGACCTGGAGCAGTGGGTGGTAGAGCAGATCACCGCCGCCAAAGAGCGGGGCGATACGGTGATCGGCCTCCAGCACCACGGCATGGTGCCCCACTTCACCATGGAGCCCGACCTGCTGCCCATGTACCTGGTCAACGACTATGAGCGCCTGAGCCAGGTGTATGCCGACGCCGGGATGCAGTATATCTTCACCGGCCACATGCACGCCAATGACATCGCCACCGTCACCACCGAAGCCGGCAACACCCTCTATGACATTGAGACCGGCTCCGTGGTCACCTATCCCTCTCCCATGCGCTTTGTCACCCTGACCCGCAGCTATGAGGACGGCACCGTCACCGAGGATATGCAGGTGGAGACCAAGACCCATCTGGGCCCCATCACCTTCACCGACCCCCTCACCGGTGAAGAGCGCACCATTGAGGACGTGACGGAGTACGGCCGCCAGCACGGCTTCAGCAACGATATGCTCACCACCACCGTCAACGGCTTCCTCCACAGCTACTATGCCCAGGCTATCCAGGCCGGCGGCATCCGCTCTGTCATCGAGAGCCTGGTTTCCGACCTGGCAGGCATGGACCTCACCGTAGACCAGCTGGTAGACGTGGGCCTGCCCCTGCTGCTGCCCACCCCGGAAGAGGGCGGCACCCTGTATTATGACAGCGACGAGGGCGGCATGGTCATCGACACCACCGGTTCCTCCCTGGAACTGCAGATCCTCATCCCCAACTCCGGCCTGAAGCAGGCTTTGAACGTGCTCCTGGATAAGGTGGACGCCCTGCTGGAAGATCCCGCCCAGCTGGACAGCGCCGTGACCACCATTGTGGAGAGCCTGACGGGCATCATGGTCACCGACGACAAGACCCTGCTGGACTATGTGAACTACATCTATCAGAGCCACCTGGGCGGCGAGGACAACGGCCAGCAGCCCCAGTGGGTCCAGGACGCCACCGCCAAAATTGAAAACGGCCAGCTGGTAGACCAGGTCATCGACGTGCTGGTGCAGGATATTGCCTCCCTGCTGGACACGGTTCTGGACAACCTGACGGTTACCGAAGTGCTGGGCATCACCGGCTGGGACAACAACGAAGGCGTGAAGAACTTTATCGCCGCCGAAGGCCGCACCCCCCTGCTCTCCCCCTATCAGGGCCACAACAACACCGAAACCACCCTGGCCCTGATCTTTGGGCCCCTGGGCGCAGGCTGGCCCTCCAGCAACAACACCTTCACCGTGCCCAGCGCCGACTATACCCTGGGCCAGTTCCTGGACGACTTTAACGGCTCCTTTGCCGGGATGCTCTACACCATTGACCTGGGCGCCATGCTGGACGAGCTGATTAACGGCACTCCCGCCGACCCGGAAGAGGGCACCGAGGCCACCGAGGGCCTGGTGACCGAAGAGATCCGCAATCAGTTGGGCGGCTGGCTCCTGTCCCTGGTGAACTCCATGGGCACGGACAGCAACTATCCCCAGGACAACAACACCGAGATTTCCGTCCAGTGGAAGCTGGCCGACTACACTGCTATCCGGGAGCTCATCGCCAAGGCCGAAGCCATGGATCTGGCCGGCTACACCCAGGAGAGCGTGGACGCTTTCCAGAGCGTCCTGGACGCTGCCAAGAACCTGGCCGCTGATTCCACCCAGGCCGAAGTGGACCAGGCCGCCGCAGCCCTCCAGTCCGCCATGGACGGCCTGGTGAAGGCAGAAGAGCCCTCCATCGACCCGGGCGATGACAACAACAATAACGGCAGCAACAATGGGGACAACCAGAACGGCGGTTCCAACAAGCCCGGCGATTCCAACGACCCCAACAAGGGCCCCATCACCGGCGACAACACCGCTCCCTGGGCAGCCGTTACCCTGATTGTGGCTTCCGGCGCTCTGCTGGCAGTGCTGGCCATGATGAAGAAGCGCGCCCAGGCCCGCTAAAAAATCCCATCCATTTCTGTTTTTGAAAATTTGACCCTCACCAGAAAACCCGCCGCCCTCCCTGGGCCGGCGGGTTTTCGCCCTGGTGCAGGGGGCGCAGCCCCATATTTTTAGAAAAAACTGCTATAAATCCCCGGGGCCTGTACTGAAAAGCGACAAAATTTTGCGCCGTGCGCCTGAAGCAGTTGATTTTTTGAAACCGCTCTGCTATAATGGGGTCGAGCAAAGGTGTTCCAAGTTTTTGGGACACCTTTCTTTTTTTATATTTTTCTATCTTGTGTTAGAATCTGAAACAGGAGGGTGATTGCAAAATGAACATGGGAGATAACGGTTTCGTATTGATTTGTGCGGCGCTGGTTTTCCTGATGACCCCGGGGCTGGCCTTTTTCTATGGGGGCCTGGTGCGGCGGAAAAACGTGGTGAACACCATGATGGCCTGCGCAGGGGTCATGGGGATTTCCGTGGTGCTGTGGGTGGTGATTGGGTTTTCCCTTTCCTTTGGCGCGGACCACGGGGGCGTCATCGGCGGGCTGGAGTATCTTTTCCTCAACGGCCTGGGCTTTGACGAGGCCCTGGGCTATGCCCCTACCCTGTCGTCCCTGACCTATGTGGTGTTCCAGATGATGTTCGCCATGATTACCCCGGCGCTGATCACCGGGGCGGTGGCCGGGCGGATGCGCTATAAGGCCCTGTTTTTGTTCATTGCCCTGTGGTCTTTGGTGGTGTACTATCCCATGGCCCACATGGTGTGGGGCTCCGGCGGCTTTTTGGCGGAGCTGGGCGCTGTGGATTTTGCCGGCGGCAATGTGGTGCACATCAGCTCCGGCGTCAGCGGCCTGGTGCTGGCAATCCTGCTGGGCCGGCGGCGCGGCGTGGAGCACGTCTCCTACCGGGTCCACAACATCCCCTTTGTGTTTTTGGGCGCCGGGCTGCTGTGGTTCGGCTGGTTCGGGTTTAACGCCGGCTCCGCCCTGGGGGCCAACGGCCTGGCCGCCCACGCTTTCCTCACTTCGGCCCTGGCTTCCGGCACGGCCCTGCTGGTGTGGATGCTTTTGGACGTGGCCAAGGACGGCAAGCCCACCCTGGTGGGCGCTTCCACGGGCCTGGTAGTGGGCCTGGTGGCCATTACCCCCGGAGCGGGCTTTGTGCCGGTGTGGTCGGCCATTATCATCGGCGGCCTGGTGAGCCCCATCTGCTACTTCACCATGAATTTCCTGAAGAAAAAGCTGAAAATCGACGACGCCCTGGACGCTTTCGGCTGCCATGGCATCGGCGGCATCTGGGGCGGTATCGCCACGGGGCTCTTTGCCCAAAGCGATATCAACCCCGTGGCCCAGTGGAACGGCCTGGTATATGGGGAAACCCGCCTGTTCCTGGCCCAGCTGCTGAGCATTGTGGTGACCATCGCGGTGGCGGTAGTGGGGACCCTCCTCTGCGTGGGGATCACCCGCATCTTCACCAAGCTCCGGGTAGAGCCCAAGGAAGAGACCCTGGGGCTGGACGCCACCCAGCACGGGGAACAGGCTTATCCGTCCTTTAACGGCTTTGATTGATAGGAGGGGGAACCACTGATGATGTACAAAGTAGAGGCTATTATCCGGGAAGAAAAGCTGGAGGATGTGAAATCCGCCCTCCACGCTGTCGGCGTTAACGGCGTGACCGCCTACCAGGTCATGGGGTTCGGCGTACAGCGGGGTTACAAAACTGTGGTCCGGGGCCAGGAGGTGGATGCCATGCTGGTGCCGAAAATCAAGCTGGAAATCGCCGTTTCCTCGGAGGAGTGGAAGGAAAAGACCATCCAAACGATTCGGGAGGTGGCCCGCACCGGGGAATTCGGGGACGGCAAGATTTTTGCCTATGCCATCACCGATGCGGTAAAGATCCGCACCGGGGAAAGCGGCTATGACGCGCTCCAATCCTCGGACGAGGGATGAAGCTCCTCAAAATTACAGCAGCAGGAAAGGCAGGGGGAACCCCCTGCCTTTTGCTGTGCTCCCGGCAACAATTTTCCCGCGCAATGAAAACCCCTTGGGATTCCGGCGGTTTTCTGTTATAATGTCTTATAGGTATAGAAATGCGAGGGAAAGCCCCTTGCGGCAAGAGATGGCAGAAAGTGAGGATTTTTTATGCTGACACCGGCAAAAAAAGAGTTTATCGAGTTCATGATGGGAGCGGACGTCCTCCGCTTCGGCAGCTTCGTTACCAAGAGCGGGCGCAATACCCCGTATTTCGTCAACACCGGCAACTACCGTACCGGCGGCCAGATTGACCGCCTGGGCCACTTCTACGCCACCCTGGTGAAGGAGACCTGCGGGGACAATTTCGACGCCATGTTCGGCCCGGCCTACAAGGGAATCCCCCTGGTGACGGCGGCGGCCGGGGCCCTGGCCCGGGAATACGGCATTGACAAGCCCTATTTCTTCAACCGCAAGGAGGCCAAGGACCACGGCGAGGGCGGCAGCCTGGTGGGCTACAAGCCCCAGGACGGCGACCGGGTTATCATCATTGAGGACGTGATTACCGCCGGCACCGCTGTGCGGGAAACCATGCCCATTCTTCAGGCCTGCGGCAAGGTGGAGGCCCCGGATATGTTCATTTCCGTCAACCGCTGCGAGGTGGGCCAGACCCCCGGCAAGACCGCCATTATGGAGGTGCAGGAGGAATTCGGCATCCGGGTCCACGCCCTGGTTACGGTGGAGGATATCCATCAGTATCTCAAGGAGCAGGGGACCTTTGGCGAAGTGCTCCCGGCCATGGAGAAATACATGGAGCAGTACTGCGTACTCTAAGCCCGCACAGTGTGCGGTACCAATCCGCGCAAGGCTAAGCCTTGACGTATGCCGCGAGGTACCTGACAGCAATGAACTGCTTTTTCTCCCGCGTAAGCTGCCTGGGTGGGGGCCTCCCTCAGTGAGGGAGGTGGCACGCGTTAGCGTGACGGAGGGAGTAAAGAGCAGCTTCCTGTGAAAACTCCCCCCGTCACTTCGTGACACCCCCCTCAGGGAGGGGGGCCATTGCCTCCCTCAGGGAGGGAGGTGTCTGCGGATGCAGACGGAGGGAGTAAAGAGCAGCTTCCTGTGAAAACTCCCCCGTCACTTCGTGACACCCCCCCTCAGGGAGGGGGGCCATTGCCTCCCTCAGCGAGGGAGGTGTCTGCGGATGCAGACGGAGGGAGTCGAAGAGCAGCTATGATAATGAAAACCAAAAGGCCCGGGAACCGGGCGGGAAGGGAGGTGACAGGAATGGCGGAACTTTCGGAAGAACTGGCGAATTTACCTTTATATGAGAATTGGAGCGGGGTCTTTGCCTTTGCCTGCCACCGCAGCCGGGACCTGGTCTTTCCCCACCATCTCCATTCCGAGATGGAAGTGGTGCTGGTGGAAAAAGGGGAGATCGCCCTGCAGTCGGGGGAGGCCTCCTGCCTCATGCGGCCCGGGGACTGCGCCGTGATTTTCCCGGGGCAGATTCACAGCTACGAGACCCAGGGGCCCAGCTCCCTGCTGCTGGCCCTGTGCCCGGTGGAGATGTCCGGGGACTTCCGCCGGGTGCTGCTCCGGCAGGCGCCGGTGTCCCCCCTGATACGGGAGCGGGAGCTCCACCGGGATGTGTCCTACGCCATGCGGGGCCTGCGGGAAATCTATTCCCAGGACGGGAGCCTGCCGGCAGCCCGGGCCTTTGTGCAGCTGATCCTGGCCCGGACCCTGCCCTGCCTGGAGCTGGTGGACAACACCCACCGGCCCCCGGCGGACCTGACCACCCGGATTGTAGAATGGGTGGCGGAGCATTATGCGGGGCCTGTGTCCCTGGACATTCTGTCGGAACAGCTGCAGGTGAGCAAATACCAGATTTCCCGGGTATTCGGGGAGAAACTCCGCACCAGCCTCAGCGATTATGTGAACCAGCTGCGCATTGACCACGCCCGGGAGCTGCTGCGGGGCACCGAGGAAGACGTGCTGGCGGTGAGCCGGGCCTGCGGGTATGAAAACCCCCGGACCTTTAACCGGGAATTCAAAAAGCTGTGCGGGTGTACGCCCCGGGAATACCGGCGCAAGCACACCGTATGCGGCCGGGAGCGGCAGGCGGCTTCTGCGGCCCCGGAACATGAGGAGGGTTAACCATTGGAACAGGAATCCATTTTGAACCGCTTTCTGGTGGAGATTTTTCACGAGCTTCTCCGCCGGGAAGACGAGGCCATTGCGGCGGGAGGCTACCCGGAGCTGTCCTCCCGGGAAATGGACGTGATCAAGACCGTGTGCGCGGCCAGCGACCAGGAAAACAGCAGCCGGGAAATCGCCCAGCGTCTGCGGATAACGGCGGGGACCCTGTCGGCTGCGGCCAAGGCTCTGGAGCGCAAGGGGTATCTGCGCCGCCGCCGGGACCATCAGGACAAGCGCATTGTGCATCTGGAAGCTACCGACGCCGGCCGCCAGGCCAACGCCTTCCATGAGGAGTTCCACCGGAGGATGATCCACTCGGTGCTGGAGCAGCTCAGCCCGGAGGAAGCCCATGCCTTTGCCAAGGCCCTGGAAACCATCGCTGCGTTTTTCCAGAACCCCGGGCCAGGCTGAGCCTGGACGCAATCCGCGTTTAAAGCAGGTGCAGACAACAGCCTATTTCCCCGCGCAGGCAGTACTTGCGTGGAACCAAGCTGACTGACAGCTACATATCAAAAAAAACTCCCTGCCGGGAAACCGGCAGGGAGTTTTTGCTGTATGGTTTTTTCCTTTTATATTAGCCTGCGGGCTTGGCCTCGTTGGAATAGAGAACCGTGAGCAGCTCCGCGTTGGCAATGCCCGTGGTATAGAAGCCGTTGTTGAGCTGGAAGTCCTTCACGGCCTGCTCTGTGCCGCTGTCGAACTCGCCGTCATAGAGGGTGAACATATAGCCCAGCTCGTCCAGACGCTCCTGCATCCGCAGAACCTCGTCGCCGCTGTCTCCCCGCTGCAGCTGGGTGTTGGGGTCAACGGAAACCGCAGAGGAAGCGGAACTCTCCGAGGAAGTGGAGCTTTCCGAAGAAGCGGAGCTTTCGCTGCTCTCAGAGGAGGTGCTGCTTTCGCTGCTCTGGGAGCTTTCGGAAGAGGTGGAGCTCTCCGAAGAAGTGGAACTCTCAGAAGAGGAACCGGCCAGCTCCGGATGGGCGAAGCCCGCCATCTGGGAAACCGCGGAAATAATGCTGCGGCCCTGCCACTCCATGAGCTCCGGCTCGATTTCACACACCCGGCCTTCCTGAACAGCGCTCATGTCCTGGAAGCCCTCGGTGGAGGAAAGCTGCTCCGCCAGGCCGGTGGGGCAGAAAATATACGTGGGGTTGGCGCTGACCAAAGTGGAGACCTCCACCTTGCCGCCGGTCTCGCTCTTTACCCCATTGATAAACCCGGCGGAGGACAAGAGCACGTCAATAAAGGTGTCGCCGGTGGCAACGGAGCCCTGGGTATCCGTGATATACACGGCGGTAGAGGGGATGTCCGAATTCGGGATAATCCGGGTGATATCGTCCAGAGTGGTGAAGATATTCTGGGCGGTCTCCTGCCCTTCCCCATAACCGGTGCTGCCGCCGGCCAGGGCAGAGCCTACCTGGCTATAGAGCTCGGAGAATTCCGAACGGGTTCCCGCCGGCTCCAGGGTAATCACGGAAATGCCGTGGCTGCTCAAATCGGCGGCCGTGGCCTCGTCGGGGTCCTCGTCGGCAAAGAGCAGGGTCACCCCCAGCTCCTGCATCTGGGCGGCGTCGTCCATAGTCACCTCCGGCAGGACTTCCAGATCCGGCTGGGTGCATTCGGCGCTGCGGGCTTTCAGGTTGATCTCATAGCCCAGGGCCAGGATAATATCCGCGATGTTGGGGGAAAGCACTGCCACCCCTTCCGGCTGGGACTCGATGGTCACGCCGTCCACCTGTACGGGATAATCCTGGACCGCGGCGCCGGACTCCACATCCGGGGCGTTCCCGCAGCCGGTGAGGCTCAGGGCCAGCATACAAAGGCCGAGGATAGCGGCCAAAATCCGTTTTTTCATGGGGAAAACTCCTCTCTTTCTGTGTTCTCCAATCTGCATTCCTACTACACGGGACATTTCTTTTTCTTCCTATCAGTCTATCATAAATCCCGGGGAAAACCGTAAACGAAACGTAAATTTCCGCGAAAAACCGGGGAATTTGTCACTGCAAGGGGCGCTCCTGGCGCAATTCTGCTTCCGCAAAATCCATATATTGCCGGGCCACCCGGGGAGAGCGGCCCCCATGGGCGATGGCCCACTGTTCCGCCCCCATCTCCAGCTGGGGAATGTGCTCTTCCAGGCCCCGCTGCCGGGCCAGCTGGTCCACAATCTCCAAAAAGCGCTTTTTATCCGGCAGCAGGAACCGGATGGACAACCCGAACCGGTCCGCCAGGGAAAGGCTCTCCTGCATGGTATCGTTCCGGTGGACGTCGTCCCCTTCCCGGTCGGCAAAGCTCTCCCGGAGCAGGTGCCGGCGGTTGGAGGTGGCGTAGATCAGGGCGTTTTTGGGGGTGGCGGCCAGCCCGCCCTGCAAAACCGATTTCAGGGCGGCATAGGTGCTGTCCTCCTGGGAGAAGGACAGGTCGTCGATAAAGATGATGAACTTCATGGGCACCCCGGCAATCTGGTCCACCAGATAGGGGAAATCCATCAGGTATTCCTTGGGCATCTCGATGACCCGCAGGCCCTGGGTGTAGTACTCGTTGAGAAGGGCCTTCACCGTGGAGGATTTGCCGGTTCCCCGGTCGCCGTAGAGGAGGCAGTTGTTGGCGGGAAGGCCCTTTAAAAAGGCCACGGTGTTTTCCACAGCCATGGACCGGGGCGTCTCATAGCCCTTGAGCTCGCAGAGACGCTGGGGGTCCGGATGGGCCACCGGCAGAATCTGCTTGTCCCGCCAGATAAAGGCCCGATACCGGGCGTACATGCCGCAGCCGCTGCACCGGTAGTACTCCCAAAGGCTGTGGAGGCAGGCTTCCTCTTCCAGCTGGAACAGTTCCTCCGGGGCGCCGGTCTCCCATTTGGGCAGGGCCAGCCCCAGGTTGCCCATATGGCTCTCCTCCATGAGGAACTCCGGGGAAAGCTGGGAAAGCTCCAAAATGATGGACAAATCCCGCCGGGCGGCCTGCTTCAGGGGCTGGGACAGGGGCTGCCCCCCTGCCGCCGCCAGGGAAAAGGCGTTTTCGTCAAAAAGGGCGGTCTGGGTCAGGCACCGGGCAAAACACTGGCTGCTGTCCCGCTGGCACAGGGCGGAGAAAAACGCTCCCCAGGCCTCCAAAAAGGCGGTCTGGTCCTGGAGCGCCCGGGTTTCAGCGCACCGGGCCCCAGAGAGGAGCAGCTGATAGAAGGCTTTGGGCACCGTGCGGCGCAGGATGCCCCGATAAATGGAAAGGGAGGCCATTTTCATGGCTGCCTCCCGGATGGTCTGGATCATAGGTTTCAAACTCCTTTACACAGAGGATGCCGTTGCAACCTTTATTGTATCGTTTCCGTCAAACGGTGTCAATAAAAGAGTCAAAAGCCAGAAACAATAGAAACCCCTTGCAGCTTCCCAGCGTATCGGCGCGTTTGGAAGCGGCAGGGGGTTTTCGTTTTGCCCGGGAGCAGCCTTGTTTTCCCAGGAAGCTGGCTGCGCGTGGGTAATGGGCTCAGCCCAGGCCTTTGCAGGCCCAGAGGGCTTCCTCCCGGATGCCCAGGATCCGGGCCAGCTCTCCCACGGTGCAGCCGGGGTATTCCAGCAGCACCTCATCCGGGCAGAGGAGCTCCGCGGCAAAGCAGTTTGCCTCCCGTTCCAGCCGGGAAACGGAAAACAGGGTGTTATCCCGCAAAAAAGGCGTATTGGCTTTGGGGTGAAGCACCGCGTGGCCCAGCTCGTGGGCGCAGGTAAATTTTTGCCGGTATTCCTCCAGCTCCTCGTTTATATGGATGAATTTCTGCCGGTAGCATTGGTTGTAATAGCCGTTGATGCTGCCCAAAGGCTCCCGCACTACCAGGATGTTCATCCGCTCCGCCAGCTCAAAGGGGTCCCGGGTACCGTACTTCCTGCACAGACGGTTCACTCTTTGTTTGATTTCCATATCCTGCGTTTTACCTCCCGACCACCCGGCTGCCTGTCAGTTCCGGTACTTTTTCGGCGTGTATTTCTGCTTGGCCATGCGCTTGCTGACTTCCAGGCTGTTTTTCAAACTTATGTATAGGAGCTCCCGGGTTTCATCGTCCATAGGCTCCCCGTCAAACATCAACCCCTCCTGGCCGCTTTCCAACCGGCGCAGGGTGGCTTCCAGCCGCCGGGAGATGTCCAGCTTGTCCCGGGCGTTGAGCCCGGTGTCCCGCCCCAGCAGCTCGTCTACCGAAACGTCAAAGTATTCCGCGATTTTTTCCAGCCGCGCCGTGGACAGGGAGGTGATCCGGCCGGACTTCAGGTCGGAGAGCATACTTCGGGAAAACCCCAGGTCTCCGCACAGCTTGCCGCCGGTGATCCCTTCTAACTGACAGAGCTTCATAATGTTTTCGTATAATTCCGACATATCAGTTACTCCCTTTCTGGTGCATTTGCTGAATATTCTCAATTTCGTACATTGGGCTCTTGACAAGTACGTTTTATAGTACTATCCTATGGGTGGAGATGTTCTGAACAAAGTACGTTAGTACGTGGATTAGAACTTACTTTTCTATTATCATAGGAGAAACCCCGGGAAAAGTCAAGGGGTTTCCTGTAGAAAGGGCAAAAAAAGAACGGGATTCCGAACAAAGCAGGTTACGGAATCCCGAACACAAAAGGGGGAAAGCGTATGGAGATGGAAGAAACCAATGGCCTGCGTCAGGCCCAGGTGCAGCGGGACAACTTTGTGCCGGATGTGCCGGAAGGGAAGGGGGGATGGTGCCCCAAATGCGGGGCGTGGCGGCCGGGGCCGGTCTGCGGGGCCTGCCGCCGGCGGGAGTCGGTGCTGGCAGTGCTTTGGCCCCAGCGGGAAGGGTTTTTAGCCTGGTGGTTTGGGAACTGCCGGAACCAGGCGGAGATTTTAGGGGAAGCGTATCAGGCCCGGCGAAGGCGGTTTCTGCGGGAGGGCAACCGTCTGGGCCTGCTGGGCCTGGAACAGGCGGAGCGGGAATTTGCCCAGGGGCTGGGATGGGAATGGGAGGAGGAGTTTGATGAAGGCGAAACCTAAAAATATCCTGCTGTATCTGGACAGCCTGCCGGCGTTGGAGCAGCTTTCCCCGGAGAGCTGCGGCCGGGTAGTGGTGGCCCTGCTCCGGTACGCCCGGGACGGGGAGGAGGCCTCCGGTCTGGAGGAAACGGAAAGCCTGATGTTTTCCATTCTCAAGAGCCAGGTGGACCGGGATAGAGAAAAGTACCAAAAGCGGTGTGAGAAAAATCGGAAGAACGCTTTCAAGCGGTCAGCGATTGCTAGCGATGGCAGCGAATCGGAGCGATCGCTAGCGATGGCAGCCGATAGAGATACAGATAGAGATACAGATACAGATAGAGATACAGATACAGACAGAGATATAGATAGAGATAGAGACACAGATACAGATAGAGAGAGGGAGAGAGATACAGATACAAAAGAAGGCTCCCCCGGATTCCCGGAGGAGCTTCCTGTGGGGGCGCGCCCTTTGGAGGAGTCGTTTTCCACCTATCGGGAGATCTTTGTGGAAAGCTGTCCCTCTCTTCCCCAGCCGGAGCCGGTGGAGCTTTGGAGTCAGCGGCGCAAGGGGATGCTCCGGAACCTGGGGGTTCCCCCGGAGGAGTTCCGGCAGGTGTGCCAGATGGTGGAGGACAGCGATTTCCTCACCGGCCGCAGCGGCAAGTGGTACGGCTGCTCTCTGGATTGGCTGCTCCAGCCTGCCAACTGGCAGAAGGTCCGGGAGGGCAACTACCGGCCCGACCCCAAGCCCAAACCATCCGGCCTGGGAGAGGGGCCTTCCTTTGATTTGGAGGCCTATGAGGCGGCAACCGGATGGAATTTATAATGCAGAAAAGATACAAGGAGGAATTTTTATGCCGAATTATACAGGTGGTATGTCGATTTGCCCCTTTTACCAGCGGGAATCCCGGCTGAGCATTGTCTGCGAGGGCTATTGCCAGGAGCAGCAGATTGGAATGAAGTTCCGCACGGAGGCGGAGAAGCTCCAATGGCAGCAGAAGTACTGCCTGCGGTTTTACTATCCCCGGTGCCCGGTAGCGGCCACGGTGCTGTGGCACTACCAGGATCAGGAGAATCCCGCCGCACAGTGTGCGGTTCCAAGCCGCGAGAAACCTGGGTGTAAGAAACAACCTCGTTCCCGCGTAAATGGGCTGGCAGCGGAGACCAAGGCTTAGCTTTGTGCGAACGGGGAGCGGGTGCCGTGTGCCAGTGGCAAAGTTAATTAGCCCCCATCTCTGAGGGGGGTGTCTGCGAATGCAGACGGGGGGAGTAAGAGGGCGGCTTTCTTCTCCCAATCTGCCCTTCTGTGGGAGGGTTCCCCCAAGCCCCTCATTGCCGCTCATGCCGCGGCGGGGCACCCCCTTTTCTCCTTGGATGAGAAAAGGGGGGAAAAGAATCATATGGGGCGTCATCTTGACACGCCAGGCAAAACCGTCCCGGGAGGGACTGGTTTTGAAGGCGGTCAGGGTAGCTTTTTTTAACGCGCCGCAGCGGCAGCGATTAGCAGCCTGTCTCCCGCGTTGCTATTATTTTCCCACTCAGGCTGTTTACGCGGGAGAAAAGGCTGCGCCTTGATGATGCTATCTCGCGGATTACGTCAAGGCTTAGCCTTGCCGTAGCCGCTGGAGGCTGGGTCTAGGAACCAACCTAAGTGGAGCGGGAAAAAGGTAAAGACCACAAAACAGGCCAGCAGCCCGGCCAGCAAAATCACTGAGACCCATCCGGCCCAGGTTTTGCAGAACCATCGGGGCGGCGACACCCACCAGCGGTAGGAGAGCCAGAAGGTCAGGACGGTGGCAATGGCGAAGATGGCCAGGTCGGCAATCATGGTGTGATAGCCCAAAATTCCCGTGTAGGTGTAAAACAGCACCGTAATAGCCCCCATGCCGCAGAGGAGGGCTAGCAGGGTGGCGGGGAAGAACCCCTCAGAGGGCCGGCCGGATACCAGGTACTCCACCAGCAGGAACAGCAGTGCTGGGAAAAACAGCAGTTTCAGGTGCTCCCAGGTGCTCTCGTTCACCGCCCCCACTGCCGCCCAAAAAATCCCCCCGAACCACTGGTAGGTGAAATGCAGCAGGGCCCCCGCCGCCAGGGTGAAAATCGTCCCGGCAATGCTCCATCTGCGCTGGGCTTTCATAGCCGCGCCCCCTTTTTCTTGGACTTAGGGTGTATCTGATAAATCACAAGTGCTGGAAAATTCGCTAAAAAGTAGTGGATGCAAGGCGCGAAACCGCGTTGCGCAACGCAGCAGACGCTGCTTGTTAGTAGAATTAGACAGTGCTGTGGGTTTTTCAGATGCACCCTTGGGAAAAGTATACGCAGAAAACAGGAAAATATCCCGTTTCCGAAAAATAGCACTTTACAGTATCACATTAGTGTGGTAAAATGAAGAAGCGATTTTCCGGGATTCCCGGAGCAAATTTGATTTCGGAAGGAAGGATTCCCCTATGAAAAAGATATTCTCCCTGTTGTTAGCCGCTGTGATGTGTCTGTCCCTGTCTGCCTGCGCAGGCGGAGACAGCGGCAGTACCGTGGGCGGCACTGGCGATGATGCTTCCGCCAGCGGCGCGGGTTCCGCAGCCAGCACCTCCTCGGAGGAAGAGAGCGATGTGGCCTATATTCAGGACAAAGGCACCCTGGTGGTGGGCATCACGGATTTTGCCCCTATGGACTATCAGGACGACAACGGCGAGTGGATTGGCTTTGACGCGGATATGGCCCGGGAGGTTGCCGAGGCTCTGGGGGTGGAAGTGCAGTTCTCGGAGATCGAGTGGGGCAACAAGCTCATGGAGCTGGACAACAAGAGCGTGGATTGCCTGTGGAACGGCATGACCATCACCGATGAAATCACCAACGGCGCTTCCGCCACCAACCCCTACGCCAAGAACGCCCAGGTGGTAGTGGTGCCCGCCGATAAGGCCGACCAGTACAAGACGGCGGAGGATTTGCAGGGCCTGCTCATTGCCGTGGAGGACGGTTCCGCTGGCCAAGAGGCCGCAGAGGCGGAGGGCCTTGACTGCAACGCGGTGCAGAGCCAGGCTGCGGCTCTCATGGAAGTGGACGCCGGCACTTCGGACGCCTGTGTCATTGACCTGCTCATGGCCGGCGCTATGATTGGGGAAGGCACCAGCTATCCGGATTTGGTTGGCACGGTAGAGCTGACGGAAGAGGATTATGGCGTAGGCTGCCGTAAGGGCTCTGATTTGACGGAGTTCATCAATGAGCAGTTTGTGAAGCTGTATGAGGACGGCACCATGGCGGAGCTGGCGGAGAAATACGGGATTTCCGATAATATCGTCGAGCAAAAGTAAACAAAAAGGTGGGATTCCAAAGGGGCTGAGTCCCTTTGGCCGGGGTTTGGGGCCGGGGAGGCCCCAAGAAGGCAAAAAGTTTGCAGGAAGCTAAAAACAGAGGGATATGCGAAGCCATAAAAAGCAATCTACCTGTTCCCTGAAATAGCAAGAGTTGCCGAAGGCAACGCGAGCCCCCAGGGGCAGCAAGCCAAAGACCCGGAAATTTTTGAAGCAGGCTACTGGCTGGTTTCGATTCCCCCTACCGGGAGAACGAAGGGGAGCATCATCAGGAACCAGGCAGAAAAACTTTTTTTCTTGCAAAAAGTTTTTCTCTTTGCAACCTCCCACTGGGAGCTTGCAAATTCACTTTTCAAAAATGCGCCCTACGGATGGAGTATTCCGCCCATTGCGATGGGCGGCCAAAGGCGCCGCCTTTGGAATCCGCGATTTTTTGAAAAAAATCGAGTAAAACTTTTATGTTTGTGTTGCAGGGAGCTTTTTTTGTGCTGTCTGCGCGGCATTTTTCCATAGAAGATTCGTAAGAATAGGAGAGATCCAAGGATGTTCTGGACCGTTACAAATGCATTGCTGGAGGGCCTGGGAACCACAGCGGAGCTGTTTGCCCTGACCCTGCTGTTTTCCCTGCCACTGGGGCTGCTCGTGGCCTTCGGCTCTATGAGCAAATGGGCGCCTTTCCGGTTCCTTTCCCAGATTCCCGGCGTGCCGGCCTGGCTGAAGAAGCTCTCCGCCCTGCGCCCCATTCAGCTGATTGTAGACGTGGTGGTCTGGGTCATCCGGGGCACCCCCTTGATGCTCCAGCTCATGATTATCTACTACGGCCCCGGCCTGATTTTTGACCAGAATATCTGGGGCTCCGGCAACAGCGGGCGGTTTATCGCCACGGTGGTGGCCTTTGTCCTCAATTATTCCTGCTATTTCTCGGTGATTTACCGGGGCGGCATCCAGGGCGTGCCCAAGGGCCAGCGGGAAGCCGGCCAGGTGCTGGGCATGACCCGCAGCCAAATCTTCTTCCGGGTGACGCTGCTGCAAATGGTCAAGCGCATTGTGCCGCCTATGTCCAATGAAATCATCACCCTGGTGAAGGATACCTCCCTGGCCCGGATTATCGCCGTCACGGAGCTGATTAAGAGCGGCGAGACCTTTATGAAGAGCGACGGCCTCATCTGGCCCCTGTTCTATACCGGCGTCTATTATTTGATTTTCGTGGGCATCTTGACCCTGCTCTTTAATTTCGTCGAGCGCAAGCTCAGCTATTTCCAGTAAAGGGGGCGATTGTATGGCAATTTTGCAGGTGCAGAACATTGAAAAACATTTCGGCAGGCTTCAGGTCCTCCGGGACATCAGCTTTGAGCTGGAAGCCGGCCAGACTTTGGCCATTATCGGCTCCTCCGGCAGCGGCAAGACTACCTTGCTGCGCTGCCTGAATTTCCTGGAATCCCCGGACGGCGGGCGCATTGTGGTGGCCGGGGAGACCCTCTTCGACGCGGCGGACCCCCGCACCCAGAAGGAAAAGGAAATCCGTCAAAAGCGGCTCCATTTCGGCATGGTGTTCCAGTCCTTTAACCTGTTCCCCCAGTATACGGCCTTGAAGAACGTCATGCTGGCCCAGGAGCTGCTGGCCAAGGAACAGAAAAAAGAGCGTCCTGGGGAGATGGAAGCCCGTTCCCGGGAGCTGTTGGCCCGGATGGGGCTGGCAGACCGGGCGGACCACTATCCCCACCAGCTTTCCGGTGGGCAGCAGCAGCGGGTGGCCATTGCCCGTGCCCTGGCCCTGAAGCCGGACATCATGTGCTTTGATGAGCCTACCTCCGCCCTGGACCCGGAGCTCACCGGGGAGGTGCTGCGGGTTATCCGCAGCCTGGCGGAGGAGAACACCACCATGATTATCGTCACCCACGAAATGGCCTTTGCCCGGGACGTGGCGGACCAGGTGATTTTCATGGATAACGGGGGCATTGTGGAACAGGGCCCGGCCCGGGAGGTCATCGAGAACCCCCGGGAGGAGCGCACCCGGAAGTTTCTCACCCGGTATTCTCAATCGTAAAAAAGCGGCCTCTGCTCTGGAATACGGAACAGCTGCAGCAGGCAAGCGGGGAGTGATACGGCATGGCCGCCTTCGGGCGGCCTGCTTTGGGTTTTGGGCAGTCCCGGCTTAACGAAAATTTGTGTGCTGTGGGGGTGGCGCTTTGAACGGCGTAAGGAGGAAAGAGGGGAAAGCAGGGGAGAAAAAGGGAGGACGAAAAAAATTGAAAAAAAGGGTTGACAAATCCAAAAACGCAAGGTATAATAAACAAGCGCCTTAACCGTGCTGGTGTAGCTCAGCTGGTAGAGCAGCTGATTTGTAATCAGCAGGTCGGGGGTTCGAATCCGTCCACCAGCTCCATTTTTACCTTGCTGTATGGCGATTCTACTAATTGAATATGGAGGAGTTCCCGAGTGGCCAAAGGGGGCAGACTGTAAATCTGTTGCGTCTCGCTTCGATGGTTCGAATCCATCCTCCTCCACCACACCTGCGGTGAGCAATTCGCGCTCCGCAGGTTTTTCTTTGTTTACGGCCGTGTGCCCGCGTTGGAGGCACCGTTCAAATCATTTACCCTTTCCCCAAAAGTGTCTGGACGCAGTTCGCGTTCGGACTCTTTTCTTTTACCCGGCCATGGCGCTCGCGAAGGGGCGGCATCTAAATTGTCCACCCCTTCCACACCTGCGGTGAGCAATTGGCGCTCCGCAGGTTTTTTCTTTGTTTACGGCCGTGTGCCCGCGTTGGAGGCACCGTTCAAATCATTTACCGTTTCCCAAAAAGAGTCTGGACGCAGTTCGCGTTCGGACTCTTTTCTTTTACCCGGCCATGGCGCTCGCGACGGGGGCGGCATCTAAATTGTCCACCCCTAATTGTCCACCCCTTCCACACCTGCGGTGGGCAATTGGCGCTCCGCAGTTTTTTTGTTTATGTCCGTATGGGCCGCGTTGGCGCAGGCCGGCAGGCAGGGAGGGAAGCTCTTTGCATCCAATTTCCTGCAAAACCAGCGAAGGGCTCTCTTTTTTTTGCCTATTCAGCCATAAAGTTTCCATAGAAAATCATTTATGGAGGGAAGGGCCAGTGCTTTGGGTTGCTATGTATAAAAATAACGTCTGAAAGGGTAAATATCCAGAGATTTTATAGTTTCCACACTAAACTAACGCGAGAAATGTCTGATTTTGTGCAAGATATGACCATAAAAACGCAAGATTTTAGAGAAAAATCAAGAGTTTTTGATAAAAACCTCATATTTTTAGTGATAAAACTAATTTTTTTGGGGTGGCTTTTCCTTTATCTATTTTTTACAATTTGAGTGAAGAAGCTTAGCAGATTTTAAAGGCTAAGTAGGAACATCCCAAGCAAGGAGATCTTACAATGAAGAAACTTGGCAGAAGAGCAATGGCGGCTTTTCTGGCGCTGGTTATGGCGGCGAGTTCGGCCCCGTTCGCTATGGCTGGCGACACCTACCCCTATGTGGGCGAGTCGGCGAAGGGCGAAAACCAGCCCTATCAGCACGGCTACCGCGTAGAGGACATCACCAACTGGAGCCCGGAAACGGACCCCTACGCAGACCTGCTCCGGGCGGAGGTCCCGCTGCAGGACCGCAACGCGGCCCTTGCGGCCACCCAGGCTAACCCGGACCTGCTCCCGGAGGCCCAGTACCTGACCCTCACCGGTGACTATGGAAACGCGTTTTTCAACAGCTATTCCTACACCAACGAGTTCAGTACCCACGTATTCAACTTCTGGCAGTATGTGGACTACTACGCGTCCTGGCACGGCCAGCCCTCTGTGGGCACCCCGGAAGAGCTCAACGACATTGAGGACGAGCGCAACGCCACCGACGGCAACGCCTGGACTCGCCGCTACTTTGAGTTCGGCCTGGTGAACCTGCCCAACCCGGCCTACACCAACGCCGCCCACAAAAACGGCGTCCTGTCCCTGGGCTGCATGTTCCAGCCCAGAGCCTACCAGAACTTTGAAGAGATGCTGTACACCGATGAGAACGGCCGCTATCCTGTGGCGGACAAGCTCACGGAAATCGCCGAATACTACGGCTTTGACGGCTACTTCTTCAACATGGAAGGCCGTTCCTACAGCTCCGACGTCCGGGCAGAATTGAAGAAATTCCTGGCCCAGATGCGCGCCGACGGCATGTACATCCAGTGGTACAACGCCGGCAGCTTCAGCACGGATATGCTGGTGGATACCGAAACCGACACCGATATTGCCAACTCCGTGTTTATTGAGTACGGCCACTCCGTCCCCGGCGACAGCGCTACCGAGCCCTATGGCCTTGATAAATTTGAGGTGGCTTTCAACGGCTTTGAGGCCGGCGCTAACCGCTGGAGCAACGATTTCAGCCGCATGATGTCCAATGGCGTCATGAACGGCTCCATCGCCAGCCTGGGCACCGACTTTGTCCAGACCGGCCTGGAGCAGGTAGCCTATCAGGACGAGGAAACCGGCTATAACCTGTTCACCCGTGAGCTGGACGAATACCAGTGGATGGCCTTCCAGCGGGAGCGCCTGTGGTGGACCGGCAACAGCAATAACAACACCACCGTTTTGAACCCCGGCCTGACAGACGGCACTTCCGAAATCGAGGCCAGAGACTTCACCGGTATCGCCGATTACATTGCCGAGCGCTCTGTCATCAACGGCGACGCCTTTACCACCAACTTCAACACCGGCCACGGCCTGGAATATGTGGTGGACGGCCAGCTCTCCAACGAGCATGAGTGGTCCAACATCAACATCCAGGACATCCTGCCCACCTGGCAGTGGTGGTTTGAAACCGAGGGCACCCAGCTCAGCGCCGAATTCGACTACGGCTCCAAGTACCGCAAGGTCTACAACGGCGGCGAAGAAGGCAGCTTTGGCTTTGACCTGGTAGGCGCTTACAACGGCGGTTCCTCCCTGGCAGTCTATGGCCCCCTGGATGCCAAGAACTTCCTGCACCTGTACAAGAGCGACCTGGAAGTGAAGGACGGCTCCCAGATGCAGATTACCTTTAGGAAGACGTCCCAGGACGACGCCTCCATGAAGCTGGGCGTCATCCTGGAAAGCAACACCAGCGATGTGCTGGAGTTTGACATTGCCGATTCCACCGCCGCCAGCGAAGACTGGGTCACCTCTACCGTGGACCTGTCCGGCCTGGCCGGTGAGAAGATCGCCGCCTTTGGCCTGGTATTCGACGGCACCTCCGACGACTATCAGATGAACATCGGCCAGATGTCCTACACCTCCGGCACCGACTACACCCCCGACGCCCCCCAGAACCTGACCGTTGACAAGGCCTATGGCAACACCAACGAGATGATCGTTTCCTGGGAGATGGCGAAGTACGATGATGTGAAGCAGTACAACGTCTACGCCACCATCAATGGCGAGAAGATGTACATGGGCGGCATCTATGACAACATCTACTACATCAAGGACCTGTATGACGCCCAGGGCGAAGTCACCATTGAAGTGACCGCAGTAGGCGCGGACGGCGCCGAAAGCGCACCCGCAACTGTCAAATACAACTACGACAGCGCTGTGTCCAACATCCAGGTGGACAACTCTGTGGACGGCCAGCTCTCCGTGACTTGGGACGGCGGCCAGGCGGACGTTACCGTGACCACCTCCTATGAGGAAGAGCCCCGGACCTGGACGGCTTCCGGCGACGGCAGCGCAGTGGTGGAAGTCCCCACCGGTGCAGAGGCCAACGGCGCGGCCTACACCATGACCATCGAGACGGCGGACGGCGGCTTTGCCACCTATGACGGCGAACTGCCCGACACCTATTGCGCCCCCTATGACGGGCGGCTGTGGACCGACGGCCGGTTTACCCAGCCCTCCACCAGCGAGTGGCACGTGCTCTATTATCAGACCGTGACCAACGGTGTGCGCAGCGCAGAAGACCATTATACCCGCGGCGTGAAATCCCACGGCGAGCTGAACAACGACTGGTCCATGTTCCAGCCCATTGACGAATCCGTTGACGGCGTGTATGTGTGGCTGGAAGACTACAACGGCAACAAGTCCGAAGAGGTCTATGTCAATGGCCGGATGTCCGTCACCGTGACCACCGAGGCCAGCATGATCCAGGCAGGCGGCGAGCCGGCCCAGTTCACCGCAACGGTGAAGAACGCTGCGGAAGACGATTCCGTGACTTGGAGCGTTTCCGGCAATACTTCCCCCGACACGAAGATTGATGAAAACGGCCTGCTCACCGTGGCGGCAGATGAAACCGCTGCCCAGCTGACCGTAAAGGCCGCCTCCAACGAGGACGCCCGGTTTACCGGCAGCATTTCCGTGACCATCACCCCGGCTATGGTCCTGGACCCCCAGAGCGGCGAGGTTTACAAGGGCGAGACCCAGCAGATCACCGCAGAAAACCTGGGCGAGGATATGGGCGCTGAAAACTTCACCTGGAGCATCACCTCCAGCGTGGTGGAAGGCACCTCCATCGACCAGAACGGCCTGCTGACCATTGCCGGCGATGAGACCGCCAGCACCATCCGGGTACAGGCGGCCAGCAAGACCAACGAGAACCTGGTGCTCACCGGTTCCTATACCGTGTGCAACGCCGTGTCCGTTTCCAAGGATACCTCCGGCCCGGTATTCACTGGCAACACCGCTTCTTACACTGCCTCTTATAAGGGTGAAGCCGCCGACGCTTCCGAGTTCAACTGGAGCGTTTCCGGCAACAGCTCCGAAGGCACCACCATTGAAAACGGCGTGCTCACCGTGGCCCAGGACGAAACCGCCACCGAAGTGGTCGTGACCGTGACCCGCAAGGCCAACGAGAGCCAGACCGCATCCGTCACCACCACCGTGAAGGAAACCCTCATCGGCGATGTGGCCCAGGGCGCAACCATCCTGGGCAGCTCCGACAGCGGCGACCTCTCCGCCATGTTTGACGGCGACGAGGAGACCGGCTGGGAGGCCAGCTACTGGAACAGCGACGGCACCGGCTGGGTAGCCATTGATTTGGGCGACACCTACACCATCAACCGCTGGAAGCTGGTCAGCCCCGGCTCCGGCGACAGCGCCAACAAGCAGTTTGCCCTGGAAGTGCTGAAGAACCCCGACGCTACCGAAGAGGAACTCAGCGATGCTTCCTATCTGGCCAACGACGACAACTGGACCGTAGTGGAGTTTGTGGACAACAGCGAAAACCAGGCCCAGACCGTCAACCGTCCCCTGGCCGAGCTGGTTACCGGCCGTTACTTCCGCCTGCGTGTGGATGAAGGCATGACCATGTGGAGCTGGTACAACTATTGGGGCGCCAACGAGCTGGAGATCTTCGAGGGCGATGAGATCATCGAAATCGAAGTCAACAGCGTCACCGTTTCCGGCCCCGAAGAGGCCTATTACGGCATGACCTCCCAGTATGACGCGGTGGTTTCCACCAGCAACGGCAACGAAAAAGCCGTGACCTGGAGCGTTTCCGGGAACACCTCCGCCGGTACCACCATCGACGAAAACGGCCTGCTGACCGTTGCCGAAGATGAGGCCGCAGCCACCCTGACCGTCACCGCGACTTCTGTCCGGGACAACACCAAGTCCGCTTCCATGGAAGTGGCTGTTACCAAGTATGTAGGCCCCCTGCCCCTGACCTTTGTGGAGGCTTCCGCAGACGGTTCCTCCTATGAGCACAAGACCATGGTAGCCGACGGCGATCCCGCCACCAAGTGGTGCGCCATGGATGAAACCGGCTGGGCTGTGGTCCGCACGGATAAGCCCGTGACCATTGACCGCTGGGGCGTACTCCTGGGCGAATACGCCGACGATATCCCCGACAACGCCGCCGAGTTTGCCCTGGAAGTCCTGAAGGACCCCAACGCTACCGAAGAGCAGCTCAGCGACCCCGATTACCTGGCCAACGATGACAACTGGACGGAAGTGCAGTTCGTCGACAACTCCAACGCCGATAAGGTCCCCTCTTATGACGAGCCCAACCGCGGCGAGTACTACAGTGATCTGGAAACTGCCGTTACCGGCCAGTATTTCCGCCTGCGGATCGACGACAACTGCGTTGCCGACAGCAACCGCGCCATCCGCGTCCATGAAATTTACCTCTATGAGCAGCAGGAGCCCGAGGTGGACAAGGCCGCTCTGGAAGCCGCTGTGGCCGACGCCGCCCAGTATCAGGAGGCCGACTACACCGAGGCTACCTGGAACGTCTTTGCCCAGGCTCTCACCGACGCTCAGGCAGTCCTGGCTGACGGCGCCGCTTCCCAGGAAGATGTGGACGCCGCTGTGACGGCCCTGGCCGAGGCAGTTGCCCAGCTGGAAGAATATGTGGCTCCCGACAAGACCCTGCTCCAGGCCGCGTATGACTACGCCGCCGCACAGGATACCAGCAATCTCATCGAGAGCGTAAAGGCCATGTATGATGCAGCCCTTGCCAACGCCAAGGCGGTGCTGGATGATGCCAAGGCTACGGCAGAAGAAGTAGACGCTGCCCTGGACGACCTGTTTGAGGCAGTTTGGAGCCTGGGCTTTGTCCAGGGCGACAAGACCACCCTGGGCCTGCTCATTGAGCGCGCCGAGGCTATGGACGAAAGCAAGTATGTGGCAGACAACTGGCAGCAGCTGGTAGACGCCCTGGCCGAGGCTAAGGCAGTTTATGAAGACGGCGACGCCATGGACGAGGACATCCAGCCTGTGGCAGAAGCCCTGCTGAACGCCATTCTGGCCCAGCGGTATAAGGCGGACAAGTCCATCCTGGAAGAGATCATCAACCAGGCCAATGGCATTGACACCGCCCTGTACACTGCCGAGAGCGTGCAGGCATTCACCGCCGCTCTGAAGGCCGCCAACGCCGTGCTGGAAGACGCTTCCCTGAGCGTGGACGAGCAGGAGGCTGTGGACGCTGTTACCGTAGAGCTGAAGACCGCCATGGACAACCTGGTGGAGGCTTCCGCTAACGAGTCCAACGATACCGGCGACGACGCCAACAAGGACGACGCCGCCAGCACCCAGGATCCCAACAAGGGCCCCATGGATGACAGCAACAACCCGGCTACCGGCGACACCACCTTCGCTCTGGCCGCATTGATCCTGCTGCTGACCTCCGCCGGCGCCTTCGTGGTCATCCGCAGAAAGAACAGAGCATAATTCGTTTCATTCTTTTCCCGTTTCCCTTTCTGAAGCTCCCGCGGTTGGGTTCTCCCGGCCGCGGGAGTTATTTTGGTTGGGGAAGGGCATTGCAGGGGTTTCCTCCATCACTCTTTGGAGCCTCAGCCGGGCGCTGAAAGTCCTCCCGTCAGCTGCAAAATCTGCGGCGCGGCCTTTTCCCGCTTTTTCCCGGTAACCCGGGCTCCAGAAAGGCCCCTTGTTTGACAAGGCCCGGTATGGGATATATAATAAGTGCCATCAGGAAACGCCAAAAAGATACCTTTCATTTCTCAAGGGTGGTGAAGCGCATGAACCAGCATATTCTCATTGCCGAAGATGACGAAGATATTGTGGAACTGCTTTCCCTGTATTTAACCGGCGAGGGCTTCACGGTCTTTTCTGCGGGGAACGGGTTCCAGGCCCTGGAATTGTTAGATTCCGTGAAAATTGATATTGCGATCCTGGATATTATGATGCCGGAAATGAGCGGGTACGATTTGCTGAAGAAGATCCGGGAAAGCCATAATTTCCCCGTGATTATTTTGTCCGCCAAGGATCTGGATACCGACCGGATACTCGGCCTGAATTTGGGGGCGGACGCTTACCTCACCAAGCCCTTTAACCCCCTGGAAGTGGTGGCGTATGTGAAATCAGCCCTGCGCCGCTACTATGAATTGGGCAGCAACAATGATTCTGAAAAAAGCGAAGGGGAGAAGCCTTCCCTGACGGTGGGCGAATTACAGCTGGATCTGTTTAAATTCATCCTGCGCAAGAGGGGGCGGGTGGTCCCCCTTACCCCCACAGAGCTGAAAATCGTGTTGAAATTGATGCAGTCCCCGGGCCGGGTGTACACCAAGGCCCAGCTCTATGCCTGTATTGGCGGGGAGCTCTATGAAAGCGACGACAACACCATGATGGTACACATTTCCAATATCCGCGCAAAAATCGAGGACGACCCCTCGAATCCGCGCTATATTAAAACTGTGAGAGGATTGGGGTATAAAATTGAAGAGAATTAGCCAGGCGCGGAAAAGCCTGCTTTTTTCCTGTGCAGTCTATTTTGCGTGCTACACACTGATCATCATATTGGTGTATTTTGCCTTTGCCAACCTGGCCAACCAAAAAATGAGCGAATCGGTGTTTACAATGGAAGATCTGCTCTCCTATAAGGACGAGCTGGTACAGGAGAATTACGCCAAAATCCCCGCGAAAAATTCCAAGACCTCCGCCATCATTATTTTTGATGAGGACGGGCGCATCCAGTACGCCAGCAATCACACCATCAGCGAGAAGATCTTTTTTCAGGACCTGGATATGATTGAGGATTACAACTCCAATAACTTCTTTGAAGTGCTTCAGGATGTGGGGTCGGACGGCTCTGTGGAATACACGGTATACTTGAATGGGTATGAAGGCTACGATATGGTCCCCAGGGTTTTGAATTACTGCGTCCTGGATGAAGCGTACCGGATTATGGAGGGCGGGCTGTTTTCCGACCGGGAGTATTTGACCCAGCGGGAATTTGAATTGCTCAGCGGCGTCTCCAGGTTCAACGGCACCCTTGTCAAATATGTTTATCAAAATAAGGATGGGGAAGAAAGGACCCTGGCGTTCCTGTCCACCGCCATGAGCGACAAGCATTACAACAAAATCGTAGAGTCGGTGAATATGATCTGGCTCGTGGGGATTTTAAACGTCTTTTTAATCATCATTGTGTTTGCGGCGCTGTTCTTTAGGAAAATAAAAATCCGGATCGCCCCCCTCAACCAGATCATCACCTCCTATCAAAGGGGCAAGGCGGCGGAGATCGACCCTTCCACAGTCCCTTCCGAATTCCACGAGACGGTTTGCAGCTTTAAAAACCTGGTGGAGGAGCTGGAGCGCACCCGGGAAGAAAAGGAAACGCTGTATAAAGAAAAGCAGAAGCTGGTTGTGGACATCTCCCATGATTTAAAAACGCCCCTGACGGTGATCCAGGGGTATGCCAAAGCCCTTTCCGAGGGGCGGGTGCCCGCCGAAAAGCAGGCCGCCTATATGGAATCCATCTTTACCAAGTCAAAGCTGGCCACCGATATGGTCAACGACCTCTTTATGTTTACGCAGATGGAGCATCCAAACTATCAGCTGCATTTGGAGAAAACGGACTTCAACGAGTTTGTAAAGAGCTTTTTTGCGGAAAAGTACATGGAAATTGAAGAGGACGGGTTCCAGCTTTCCGCAGAGATGGAGGACCGGCCCATCCCCCTGCTGCTGGACAGGAAGCTGATGCGCCGCCTCCTGGAAAACCTGCTGAGCAACGCTATCAAGTACAACGACAAAGGGACCACCATTTATATTGCCATGGAAAGAAGGGGGGACGACGCCGTGATGACCCTGGCAGACGACGGCGTGGGCATCCCCGAAGGGATTGCCGAAAGCCTGTTCCAGCCCTTTGTCACGGGGAACCGCGCCCGGACAACGGGGAAGGGCACCGGGCTGGGATTGTCCATTGCCCAGCGGATCGTGCAGATGCATCGCGGCAGCATGGAACTGGTCCGGCCGCCCCATAAACCGTATCACACAGAATTTTGCATACGCATCCCCCTGGGGGAAAGCGAATCCTGCGCCGAGAAATCCGGGGCCCAATAGGGCTCCGGATTTTCCTTTAGAAACATTAAGGTTGCCTGAAGATTAGATAAAGTTTTGCATTTTATACTTTGACCACACCCTTCCCACAGGGGAGGAATGGAGAGCAGTTTGAGGATCTTTAGGTGATGAAATGAAAAATGTATTGGAATATCTTGAAAATAGCGCGCGGGCTTTTCCCCATAAAGCGGCCCTGGAAGAGGAATCCCGGACCTGTACCTTTGGGGAATTGCAGGAAGCCAGTATGCGCATCGGGTCTGCAATGGCCGGGAAAATCCGGATAGGTACGCCGGTGGCCGTCTTTATGGAAAAGGGGATCGCCTGCCTGCAGGCGTTTTTCGGGATCGTTTATGCCGGCGGGTTTTATGTGCTCCTGAACCCGGAGCTGCCTCCCGCCAGGCTCCGGCAGATCCAGGACATCCTCCAGGCCCCATATATCCTGACCGATGAAGAGCACCGGGCAGCTGCACAGGAAATTTTCCCTTCCGCCGCCGTCCTGCTGGCGGAAGAACTGGGGGAGGGCCCCATCCGGGAAGACGCCCTGGCCGGCGTGCGCGGCCGCATGGTGGATACGGACCCCCTCTATGGGATGTTCACCTCCGGTTCAACCGGCGTCCCCAAAGGGGTGGTGGTCAGCCACGGCTCGGTGATAGATTTTATCAATACCTTTACGGAGCTTTTCCAGATTCGGGAGGACGACGTCATCGGCAACCAGGCGCCCTTTGATTTTGACGTGTCCGTCAAAGACATTTATTCCGCCCTGAAAACCGGCGCTACCCTGTCCATTATCCCCAAGCCGCTTTTTTCCCGGCCCAAGGACTTGCTGGACTGGCTGTGCGACCGGAAAATTACCACCATGATCTGGGCGGTTTCCGCCCTCTGCCTTATCAGCACCTTCCACGGGCTGGATTACAGGCGGCCGCAGGCGGTGCGCAAGATCCTTTTCAGCGGCGAGGTCATGCCGCTGAAGCATCTGCGGGTATGGATGGAGCATCTGCCGGAGGCCCAGTTTGTCAACCTGTACGGCCCTACGGAAATTACCTGCAACTGCACCTATCACGTGCTGGAAAGAGGGCGCGGCTATCAGGAGGGGATCCCCATTGGACGGCCCTTCCCCAATAAGGATGTGTTCCTGCTGGGCCCAGGCAGCGAGAGGGTCTCCCAGCCCGGGGCCGAGGGGGAGATCTGCGTCCGGGGAAAGGCCCTGGCCCTGGGCTATTACCGGGCCCCGGAGCAGACGGCGGCGGCCTTTGTGCAGAACCCCCTGAACCCCTGGTATCCGGAGCGCATATACCGCACCGGGGACATGGGGAAGTACACCGAGGACGGCGAGCTGGTTTTCTGCGGCCGGAAGGACTTCCAAATCAAACATATGGGGCACCGCATTGAGCTGGAAGAAATCGAGAGGGCCGTTTCCAACCTGCCCGGCGTCCAGCGCTGCTGCTGTGTGTTTGACGGGCAAAAACAAAAGCTGTACGGTTTCTATACCGGCGGCCTGGACAAAAAGGAGCTTCACAGGCAGCTGAGAGCCCAGCTTCCCGTTTATATGGTGCCGGGCGCGCTGTACCATCTGACAGAATTCCCGCTGACCAAAAACGGGAAAATAGACAGGAAAAGCCTGCTGGAAAGGAGGAGCCAAAAATGAATGACAGACAGCTGAAAGAATTGCTGGAAAAGAAGGGCACGCCCCTGTATCTCTTCGACGCCGGCCAGCTGCGGCGTCGGGTCCAGACGCTGCGGCAGGCCCTTCCCAGCCGGGTCCGCCTCTGTTATGCCGTTAAGGCCAACACGTTTATTTTAAAGGAAATGGGCGGGCTGGTGGACCGCTTTGAGATCTGTTCCCCCGGGGAACTGGAGATCTGCCGGAAACTGCGGCTCCCTTGGGAAAAGTTTGTGATTTCCGGGGTGTATAAGGAGCCGTCCCTGATGCGCCGGCTGATTTCCCAGGGGGAGGCCGGGGGGGTCTATACGGTGGAATCCATGACCCAGTTTTCCATCCTGCATGAGGCGGCGGCCAAAGCCAAAAAGAAACTGCCCGTCCTGCTGCGGCTCACCAGCGGAAACCAGTTCGGCCTGGACGAAGCCGAGATCCGGGGCATCCTCGCAGCGCATGGGGATTCCGCGTATTTGGATATCCGGGGGATCCAGTACTTTTCCGGGACCCAGAAATCCTCCATCAAGCGGTTAAAGCGGGAGCTGGCTGCGGTAGACCTCTTTTTGGAAACGCTGTATGACCAATACGGCTATCAGGCCAAGGAGCTGGAATTCGGCCCGGGCTTCCCGGTGTCCTATTTCCAGGGGGAGCCCTTTGCGGAGGCGTCCTTCCTGGAGCAGTTTTCCCAGCTTTTAGAGGGGATGAAGTTCTCCGGGGCCATTACCCTGGAGCTTGGCCGGAGCATTGCGGCCAGCTGCGGCAAGTATTTCACCAAGGTTGTGGACCAAAAGCGCAACCACTCTGAAAACTACGCCATCGTAGACGGAGGGATGCACCAGCTGGTCTATTTTGGCCAGTTTATGGCCATGAAGCACCCCTACGTCCGGCACATCCCCTCTCACACGGCGGCGGAAGCCCGGGAGGGGGAGGAAGAGTGGAATATCTGCGGCTCCCTGTGTACCGTGAACGATATTCTGGTAAAGAAGATCCCCCTGAAAAACCTGCAAATCGGAGACATTTTGCAGTTTGAGAATACCGGGGCCTACTGCATCACAGAAGGGATTTCGCTGTTTTTAAGCCGCGACCTCCCGGAAGTGGTGCTGATAACGGAAGACGGCGCCGCCCTCACCCTGCGGGAGCGGGTGCAGACGGAGGTTTTGAACACCCCGTCCTATGAATGAAAGAAAGAATAAAAAAAGAATTGAAAAAAGGAGCAGAACATCATGGAAAGATTGATTGAGATCCTGGAAGAAATTCAGCCGGAAGTGGATTACGCCACCTGCACAGACCTGATCGACGGGCATCATTTGGATTCCCTCTCCATTATCTCCCTGGTTGCGGAGATAGAGGATGAATTTGACGTCACCATCCCTACGGTGGAGATCATTCCGGAAAACTTTAATTCTGCAAAAAATCTGTGGGCAATGATCGTGCGCTTGCAGGAGGAAGAGTAAGATGTTCTCCCTCACCTCCTACTTTTCAGTTGAATATTTGGTGGTGCTTTTGCCGCTGTCCGTAGGGCTGTATGCCGTACTGCCGCAAAAGCTCCGCCGGGTGAGCCTTCTGCTTTCAAGTTATGTGTTCTTTTGGGCGGTCAGCGGAAAGCTGATCGCCTATTTGCTGTTTTCCACCCTTTCCATCCATCACATCGGCCTGTGGCTGTCCAGCATACAGCGGGACTGCGACAGCCTGGTGGCAGCGTCCCCCAAGGAGAAGCGGAAGGAGATCAAAGCCCAGTATTTAAAAAAGCAGCGCTTTGTGGTTGCCTTTGCCGTGATGGTCCATATCGGGATCCTGCTGGTGTTAAAGTATACGCCCTTTTTCGCCGGCAATCTCAACACCCTTTTCCAGGTGTTCCGTATCCCCGTGACCCTGGCCATCCCCTCTTTTGTATTGCCCATCGGCATCTCTTTCTATACCATGCAGGCCGTGGCCTATATTTTTGACGTGTACCGGAGAAAAATCCCCGCCGACCGCAACCTTTTGCGGCTGGCGCTGTTTATGGGCTTTTTCCCGCAAATCATGGAAGGCCCCATCTGCCGCTATTCGGAAACAGCGGAGCAGCTCTGGGAAGCGCCGAAGCTGCGCTATCAGAACGTGACCTTCGGTGTGCAGAGAATCCTTTTTGGCATGATGAAAAAGATTATTATTGCAGACCGGCTGAACCTGTTCATCAAGAATGTCTTTTCCGGATACGAAAGCTACGATGGCTTTGTCATCGCAGTGTCCGCCGTATGCTATACCATCCAGCTGTATATGGATTTTTCCGGCACCATGGATTTGGTCATCGGCAGCGGGCAGATTTTTGGGATGAAGCTGCCGGAAAACTTCCAGCGGCCCTTTTTCTCCAAAACCATATCGGAATTCTGGAAGCGGTGGCACATTACCCTGGGCGCGTGGTTTAAGGATTACATCTTTTATCCCCTTTCCATGTCAAAGCCCCTAAAGAAGCTGACCAGCCGCGCCAGAAAGCGCCTGGGCAACCACTTTGGCCCCCTGCTGGCCGGCGCCATCGCGCTGTTCTGCGTCTGGCTGTGCAACGGCCTCTGGCATGGGTCGGGCTGGAACTACATCTTTTTCGGGATGTATCATTTCGGGCTGATCCTGGCGGGCAGCATGGTGGAGCCCCTGGTGGTTTGGGTTACCAGGAAGCTGCATATCGAGAGAAGCAGCTTTCCCTACCGCTGCTTCCAGATCGTCCGCACCGGCGTTTTGGTGTGCATTGGCGAACTGTTTTTCCGCGCCCCGGGGCTCCGGGCCGGGCTCTCCATGTTCAAGAGGATTTTTACGGACTTTTCCCTGGCGTCGATCCAGGACCAGTCTATTTTTACCCTTGGCATGGACAAGCACGACTGCCTCATTGTGCTGCTGATGCTGGTTTTCATTTTCATCATCGGCGTTTTGAAAGAACGCGATATCCAGATCCGGGAGCGGATTGCCGCCAAAAATGTAGTGGTTCGGTTTGCAGTGTACTATGCGCTGATTCTATCCATTGTTATTTTTGGCGCTTATGGGTCGGGTTACGTCCCGGTTGACCCCATTTACGCGGGATTTTAAGGAGCAGAATTATGATTTATGCAAAAAGAATACTGGCCTTTTTCCTGTTCGCCGTTTTTCTTATGGCGATCCTTTTGGCGGCCTCCTTTGTTTTTATGCCCAAGAACAATATGTCCGAATTCGGCATGGAGGAAGCCCAGGCCAACGGGATCCTCGGGGAAAAGGAAAACACCATCGACGTCCTGGTGCTGGGGGACAGCGAATCCTACTCCGCCATAACCCCCATGCAGATTTGGAAGGACGCCGGCTATACGGCCTATGTGTGCGGGACCAGCGCCCAGTCCCTGAATTATACTTCGGTCCTGCTGCGCCGCGCCTTTGAGAAGCAGCAGCCGAAAGTCGTGATTTTGGAAACCAACGCCATTTATCGGAAGATCTCCTCCAACCAGGCGGTGGGGACGGAGCTGGCCAACTATTTCTCTGTTTTCCAATACCATAACCGGTGGAAGTCCCTGGGGCTGCACGATTTTACCGGGAAAGCCAAATTCACCTGGACAGACGACTATAAGGGCTACCGGTACCGCACCAAGGTTGACCCGGCGAGGCAAAAAGAATATATGAAGCCAACGGATAAAGTTGCTGAAATTCCTGCTTTAAACATCCAGTATGTCCGTGAAATGAAGCAGTTCTGCGATGAAAACGGCAGCCGGCTGGTGCTGGTGAGCACGCCCAGCACTGTCAACTGGAATTTCCAGCGCCACAACGGTATTCAAAAGCTGGCCAATGACATTGGCTGCGAGTATATTGACCTGAATTTGATGAACGACCGCATCCAGATCGACTGGAGCAAGGATACCCGGGATAAAGGCGACCATTTAAACCACTTTGGCGCCGTAAAAGTGAGCCGCTTCCTTTCCGAGTATCTCAAAGAGACGGGTTTATTGACGGACCATCGGGAAGACCCGGCCTATGCCAAGTGGAATGATTCCCTGAAGAAATATGAGACCATAGTTGAGAAAGCGTAAGTATCATATAAGACCTTATATCTGTTTTGCTATCAAGTAATATCTTCTTCATAAAATAGCCTCTTTATGAAAATCCCGCTCTGGAATGACATTCCGGAGCGGGATTTTCATATTATTTCAATCATACCCTTGTGGATGTTGGGGAGCCGCAATTTTACGCCTTTCCCAGAACGATCAGGCGGTTACCAGCTCCACGGCTTTTAAAAATTCCCGCACTGTGGGGGAGGGGTCAGGGGAGTGGAGGAGGCCAAAGGGGATGGAGTAGTTCCAGTCCACCGGGAGGATTTTCAGCAGGGGATGGACATACCTCCAGTTTTCGATGGCCATGAGCACACAGTTGTTGTTTTCGCACTGGTTGAAGGCCCCTACATCGTAGAAATCAAAATCCGCAATATGGATTTGGGGATGGTTTTTCCACAGGTCGTCCCGGAGGAGGTCTACATAGTGGCTCCAGTCCCGGCGCATGAGCATCAGGTTTTCCCCATATAAATCCTGGATGGTCAGCTTGTCCTTTTGGGCCAAATGGTGATGGACGGACACGGCACAGCAGATAGGCTCCCGGGAAATTTCCAGCCCCGCGCACTGGCGCAGGCGCAGCATGGTCTCGTCGAAAATCCCGGCCACTACGTCAATGTGCTGCCCCAGGTTCGCTAAAATTTCCCGGGCGTTCTCCGGGGTGTTGTCAAAGGGCACCAGTTGGAACTTGATGTTGGGGCAGTGTTCCTGGACCTTGGGCCACAAATCCACCAGCACCTGGGCCGGGGTCATAGGGGAGGCGCCGATGCGGATGACGTTCTCGCTCTCCTGCATGGCGTTTCTGGCCCGGGTCACGGAATCCTTGCAGTACTGGATGATATATTTGGCGTCCTGATACAGGGACTGCCCGGCCTTGGTCAGCTGCAGCCCCCGGTGGGTGCGGATAAAAAGCTGCAGGTCCAGGCTTTTTTCCAGCAAGTTGATCTGTTTGATAACGGCGGGCGGGGAGATATACAGGCGCTCGGCGGCTTTGTTAAAGCTGCCCGCTTCCACAACGCACAGAAAGGTCTCCAACTGGGGGTTGACCATGGGATCACCATCCTTATGGTTATTCGCGGGGGAGCCGTCCAAAGGGCAGCAACTCCCCTGTTGTTTTTGGGCTATCCAACTATATTATAGGGTTTTAACGCCGTAAAGTCAAAAATTTTGCACAAAGATTGGGCGGATATTTGGAAATCGGCCGGCCCATTGACACCGGCAACGCCCTGCCTTTATAATAGAGGTATTCTGATAGTATGTGTTAAATTCAACTTTAAGTTTTAGAGGATTAAATTCTACAGATAGGAGAAAGCAATATGTTTTATACAGTGGGAGAAATGGCAAAGATCCTGGGGGTGCCGGCCTCCACCCTCCGGTATTACGACCAGGAGGGGCTGCTGCCCTTTGTAGAGCGCTCCAAAGGGGGCGTCCGGATGTTCACAGAAGCGGATTACAGCACGTTGATGGTCATCGGCTGCCTGAAAAAGTCGGGGCTTTCCATTAAGGAGATCAAAGCCTTTATCCAAATGGCAGAACAGGGGGACAGTTCCCTGAAGGAGCGGCTGGCCCTGTTCCGCCATCGGAAGGAAGCGGTAGAAAAGCAGATGCAGGAGCTGCGGGAGACCCTCTCTTTACTGGAATACAAGTGCTGGTATTATGAAACGGCCTGCCAGGCGGGGACCGAGGACGCGGTGAAGGACCTGCCTCTGGAAAGCCTGCCGGAGGCATACCGGAAAGTCAAGGAAACGCTGCGGCTGGACCGTCCCCTGGGCGGCGAGGGGAGAGAGAAATAAATTTTCCCCTTGTTTTTGAAATTACTGGACAAAAGCACTTTGCGTATGCTACAATGGCCTTAGAAAAAGCTCTATCCAGAAGCTTTGTGGCAGGTTGTTTGAAACTCCGGGATTCCAAAGGCGGAGGCCGGAGGGGCTGATAGGCAATTTTTCCGATACCTGCGGTGAGCAATGGCGCACACCGCAGTTTTTTCTATTTTTCGGAGGAAGGCCTCCCTGCCTTAATCTTTTGCCGGAAGGGCGATTTCCAGGGGTTTGCCCCGGGAGGCCGCGAAAAAGGTCGCCCGACCCAGAAAGAGAAGGCTGGGGAGGGGCCGCACCGGGAAAAGAGCGGATGGGCTTTTTGAGAAGGAATTTACCGCCAGGGCGGTAAAATAAAAAGAAAGGTGTGCTTTTATGGAGAGATTCTTTAAGCTCAAGGAAAACGGGACCACTTTCGGCAAAGAAGTGATCGCCGGCTTAACCACATTCTTTGCCATGGCCTACATTATCGTAGTCAACCCCGACACCCTCAGCGGCCGCGCCGCCGGTGTGGAGGGGCAGCTGATGCCCTGGGGCGCCGTGTTCCTGGCGACCATTATCGCTTCTATCATCGGTACCCTGGTCATGGGCCTGGTGGCCAACGTGCCCTACGCCCAGGCTCCCGGCATGGGCCTCAACGCGTTCTTTGTGTACACCGTGTGCCTGGGGCTGGGCTTTACCTGGCAGCAGACCCTGTCCATGGTGTTCATCTGCGGCCTGATCAACATCCTCATCACCGTGACCAAGATCCGCAAGTTTATCATTAAAGCCATTCCCCAGAGCCTCCAGAACGCCATTGGCGGCGGTATCGGCATCTTTGTGGCTTATATCGGCTTCCTGAATGTGAGCTTCGTGAACTTTGATTCCGGCGTACCGGCTCTGGCTATCCTGAACAACCCCACTGTCTGGCTGTTCCTCATCGGCCTGGTCCTGACCATTATCCTGCTGGTATGCAAGGTGCCCGGCGCGATCCTCATCGGCATTGTGGCCACCGCCGTGGTCGGCATCCCCATGGGCGTCACTACGGTGAGCAGCTCCATCAGCTTCACCGAAGCCTGCCAGCAGCTGCCCACCACCTTTGGCGCCATCTTCACCCAGGCGGGCCTGGGCTCCCTGTTTACCGACGCCGCCAAGATTCCCCTGGTGCTGATTACCATTTTCGCTTTCAGCATCACCGATACCTTTGACACCATCGGCACCTTCATCGGCACAGGCCGCCGCACCGGCATCTTCTCCGATGAGGACGAAAAGGCCATGGAGACCAAGGCCGGCTTCCACTCCAAGATGGACAAGGCCTTGTTCGCCGACGCTACCGCCACCTCCATCGGCGCTATCTTCGGCACCTCCAACACCACCACCTTTGTGGAGAGCGCCGCAGGCATCGGCGCCGGCGGCCGTACCGGCCTGACCAGCGTTGTGGTGGCGATCTGCTTCGCCCTGAGCGCCTTCCTGGCTACCTTTGTCAGCGCCATTCCCACCGCCGCCGCCGCGCCCGCCCTGGTGCTGGTAGGTGTGATGATGACCTCCTCCTTCAAGGAGATCAAGTGGGACGACCTCTCCGAAGCCATCCCCGCCTTCTTCGCCGGCATTTTCATGGCCCTGTGCTACAGCATTTCCTACGGCATTGCCTTCGGCTTTATCACCTACTGCCTGGTAAAGGTCTGCAAGGGCAAGGCCAAGGAAGTCCATCCCATCCTGTGGGTGGTAACGGCCCTGTTCATCCTGAACTTTGTCCTGCTGGCCCTGCCCATGGTAAATCCCCCTGCCTAAGGGAATCCGCTGAGAACTTCCAAAGCCCTGACGCCCCGGCGTTGGGGCTTTATTATGCCATTTTTCAAAAAAGGAGGGATTCCCTGTGGGGAAACTTGCAAAGGGGGTGCTGGGCTTCCTGCGCCGGGAGGTGGTGCTGTCCGCAGCCATTGTGCTGGCGGCGGCCTCCGCCTTCCTGGTGCCGCCGGACGCCCAGTACTTCTCCTATATTGACTGGGATACCCTGGCCCTGCTTTTCGGCCTGATGGCGGTGATGCAGGGGTTCCAGAAGGCCGGCCTCTTTGTGTTTTTGGGCAGCCGGCTTCTCCGGCGGGCCGCCACGGTCCGGGGGATGCTCTTTGTGCTGGTGTTCCTGCCCTTTGTATGCAGTATGGTCATCACCAACGATGTGTCCCTGATTACCTTCGTGCCCTTTGGCATCACGGTGCTGCGCATGGCCGGGAAGGAAAAGCTCCTGGTGCCCATGGCGGTGCTCCAGACCGCCGCCGCCAACCTGGGGAGTATGCTCACCCCCATGGGGAACCCCCAGAACCTGTACCTCTACACCCGGTCGGCCATGGGCTTTGGGGAATTCTGCTGGCTCATGCTGCCCTATACGGCGGTTTCCGCCCTCTGCCTGGCCGCTCTGGTGTGGTGCCGGAAACGGGAGCCGGTATCCGGGGCGCCGGCGGCGGCTCCGGCCCCTTCCCTCCGGTCGCTGCTGCCCGCTGCCGCCGGGTTCCTGCTGTGCCTGCTGGCCCTCTTTGATTTGCTGCCGGCCATAGGGGTGGCGGCAGTGGCGGCGGTTTTCCTCCTGGCCTTTGACCGCCCCCTCCTGGCCCGGGTGGACTACTCCTTACTGGCCACCTTTGCCGCCTTCTTTATTTTTACCGGCAACCTGGGCCGCCTGGAGAGCTTCCGGGACTTCCTTTTCTCCATCCTGGAAGGCCGGGTGGAGGGGGTGGCGGTGCTGGCCAGCCAGGTCATCAGCAATGTGCCTGCGGCCCTGCTCCTCTCCGGCTTTACCCAGGACTGGCCTGCCCTGATCGTGGGCTGCAACCTGGGCGGGCTGGGGACCCTCATCGCCTCGATGGCCAGCCTGATTTCCTATAAGCAGGTGGGGCGGGAGTACCCCGGGGAGCGCCGGCGGTATTTTTTCTGGTTTACCCTGTGCAACATAGGGCTCCTGGCAGTCCTCCTGGGGACGGCGGCGCTGCTTTAGCCTGTGTATGGTTTCTGTAAAGAATTTTCCGGGGCAAACGGTTTTTTCGGAAAGGTATACATTGAAATCATAGCTATTGTCGGGAGGATTCGCTTTAATTTTATATATTTTGACAAATCTATGAATTTTCTATTGACTTATCTTTACACAGGCTTTACACTAAAATTGTTGGAAGTATCGGTGGAGTCTGCGAGTATGTCTTTTTATTCTCGGTTAGTTTTTAGCTGGCAAGTCACTCCGCCGGCTATAAAATGAATGGGAAGAGGGCAGAACTTCGGTCTCTGAAGTTCTGCCCTCTTCCTGTGTGTTTGGCAGGTAGAATTGTATGGATGTTTCATTTTCCGGTTTTCTCACAGGAATCATTTCCAATCCCGTGCTGTTGATCACGGTGGTCCTCACATTGGGGGTCATCTTTGTCAACGGCTGGACAGACGCGCCCAATGCCATCGCCACCTGTATCACCACCCGGTGTATGGGTGTGCGAAGCGCCATTATGATGAGCGCGGTGTTCAATTTCCTGGGCGTGTTTATTATGACCCAGATTAACAGCTCGGTGGCCTCCACCATCAGTAACATGGTGGATTTCGGCGGTAATACCCGGGACGCCCTCATCGCCCTATGCGCGGCGCTGTTCTCCATTGTGGTTTACAGCGTGGCGGCCTCGTATTTCGGTATCCCAACCAGCGAGAGCCACAGCCTCATTGCCGGCCTTACCGGCGCGGCCATCGCCATCCAGAACGGCATTGGCGGCGTCAATATGGACGAATGGGCCAAGGTGCTCTACGGCCTGGTGCTGAGCCTGGTTTTGGGCTTTGGGACAGGCTGGGTGATCTGCAAAGTGGTGAGCGTGGCATGCCAGCGGATGGACCGCCGCAAGACCAACCGGTTCTTCAAAGGGGCCCAGATCTTCGGCGCTGCGGCTATGAGCTTTATGCACGGCGCTCAGGACGGCCAGAAGTTTATCGGCGTGCTGTTTTTGGGCCTGGCCTTCTCCAACGGCCAGGACAGCGTTACCGGCATTTCCATCCCCGTATGGCTCATGCTCCTGTGCAGCGTCATTATGGGCGCGGGCACCAGCGTCGGCGGGGAAAAGATCATCAAATCCGTGGGAATGGATATGGTGAAGCTGGAGAAATACCAGGGCTTTTCCGCAGACCTTTCGGCAGCCTTCTGCCTTTTGTATTCCAGCCTGTTTGGGATTCCCGTTTCCACCACCCACACCAAGACGGCCGCTATTATGGGCGTGGGCGCGGTACGGCGGCTCTCAGCCATTAACCTGGGAGTCGTGAAGGATATGGTCCTCACCTGGATCTTTACCTTCCCGGGCTGCGGCCTTATCAGCTTCCTGATGGCCAAGCTGTTTATTGCCATCTTTTAATCTATGACGGAGTGAGGGGAAACGTATGTCGAAGAAACAAGACGCCTATTATTTTCAGAATTTTATTGCCTGCGCAGATTATTCCTGCCAGGCCGCCCATCTGCTGAAGGAGACCATCTCTCATTTTGATGGGACTTCCCTGAAGAAAAAGCTGGATGAGATCCACGAGCTGGAGCATCAGGCGGATAACCAGAAGCATGACCTGCTCAACACCCTGGTCCGGGCCTTTATCACCCCCATTGAGCGGGAGGACATCATCCAGATGAGCCAGAACCTGGACGATATGACCGACCAGATCGAGGATGTGCTCATTAAGATCTACTATAACCGGGTGACCTATATCCGGGAAGACTTCCTGCCCCTGGTGGACGTGCTGATCCGCTCCTGCGAGAAGGTCCGGGAGATGATGAACGAGTTCTCCAACTTCAAGCACTCCAAGGCCCTGCGGGATTATATTATTGACGTCAACACCCTGGAAGAAGAGGCGGACAAGCTGTTCATTGATTGCATGTATAAGCTCCACGACACCTGCAAGGATCCCCTGGAAGTCATTGCCTGGCGGGAAATCTACAGCTGTTTGGAGAAGTGCGTGGACATCTGCGAGCACGTAGCCGATACGGTGGAAACCACCGTCATGAAAAACAGCTAACCGGGCAGGGCCCGGCGCAAGTCGCGGGGAAGCGCGCAGAGATAGGGTCGTTATCCCCACGCGAAACAGGGAATCCTCTTTGCAGTTTGCCTGTGTGGTCGCGGGGCGGGCTTTGTGAAAGT
>CAJFVO010000013.1 GCA_904420555.1 Candidatus Heritagella intestinalis
GTCCTGTGCGCTCCCTCTCGCGGAAGTGCTTGACTATTTTATCACATCTTTCGACGTTTGTCAAGAACTTTTTTCGAGATTTTTTTACCGGCCGTTTTCGTTCTTTTTTATCGCTCCCGCGATCTCTTGAACTCTTATCTTCCGGCTTTAACGGAACTTTTCTATCTTATCACAACCACTGGGGGTTTGTCAAGATTTTTTTCGCTCCGTTTGGCGCTCACATATGATACCACATCCCTCCCTCTCCTGTCAACGCCTTTTTTCTTATTTTTTCATCTTTTTCCTCCCTTTGGTTATTTCGATAGTTTTATTCACTTTTTCTCCACCTTTTTCGGCCTTGGCTTTTGTATAATCGCATCTTTGTCGGAGATACTCCCTTTATAAAGGAGAGATGTCCATGAAGAAAAAAAGACTCTTTACCATAGGAAAGCTGGCGGTGATTCTACTGGCCACTATCTTACTGACGGTCATGATTTCGCAGCCTTCTATTCCCGCTCTATCCAAGGTCGGCTCCCGAGGGGAGGAAGTAAAACAAATTCAGACGGTTCTGAAAGACCGGGAACTTTATACCGGCAACATCGACGGCATTTTTGGAGAGCAAACCAAACAGGCTGTCATCAAGTTTCAAAAGCAAATGGGCCTGACCCCTGACGGCATTGTAGGAAAGAACACCCTCTCCGCTATGGGGTTGGGAGATGCTCCCGCTGGCGTAACGGGTATGGGTGGATACAGCGCTAACGAAGTGGCCTTGTTGGCGAGGATTATTTCCGCGGAGGCCCGAGGCGAACCTTATGCCGGACAAGTCGCTGTGGGGGCCGTGATCTTAAACCGGGTGGCCCATCCCAGCTTTCCCAATACCCTGGCCGGCGTTATCTATCAGCCTGGCGCTTTTTCCTGCCTGGATGACGGCGGGGTCAATGCGGCTGTGGCGGACTCTGCCTACCGGGCGGCCCGGGATGCCATCAACGGCAGCGACCCTTCCGGCGGTGCTATCTATTATTATAATCCTGCCAAGTCCACGAATCAGTGGATTTTCTCCCGGCCCATTATCACCGTCATCGGCCAACATCGGTTTTGTTCGTAGCCTAACTGTATTATAATAAAAATAATATACGGCAAGTATTGAATTTTCTTTGAAATCTTCTTACTTGCCGTATATTTCTTTTGCATTTATTCTATTTGTATTTTAATATCCCAGCTCTTCCCCTACCAGGACTACCTTGATACGGCCTTCATATTTGGGCTGCTGTTTTCCAATTACGGTATAGCCGCAGCAGATTCGGTCCGGAGACGCACACCCCGCTGCCATAGGGCCGTCCACGCCACGGCATTCTCCCTGATGGGCGCAGTAAGTATTCTTCCCCAAGCGCAGGCAGTTGGCCGGAGCCGCCACGGTTTTGGTCCGGCAAATGGCCTCGTCCAAATCCTTGACGATTTTATTGTATCCGGCTACCACCACGACGGTTTTGGGGCCAAAGAGCATGGCTGCTACCCGGTTGCAGTTGCCGTCCACATTATACAGCTCCCCTTGTTCCGTAATGGCGTTGGAGCTGGTAAAGTAGACATCGGCGCAAAAAGCCAAGCGGAAGATCTCCTCTACCTTGTCCGGCGTGGTGCCAGGCGCATTCCGGTCCAGAAATTCATAGGGGCCGGTACGAAGCAACGTCATCACGCCGCACTCTTCCAGGCTCATAGAGCCGCCGCAGGCCACCAAAGCCCCTTCCGGCAGGTACTGCACCACCTGCTCCAACGCCTCTTTTTTGCTGGCAACGCACACGGCTTCCATTCCATTTGCTCTCAGCGCTTCTGCTGTGCGCTCCATTTTCTTTTGAATAATCGTCTTTTTATGCTCGTCCATTTTTTATTTCCTCCTTATTTTTAAGGGCGACTTTGACTCCCGCTTCCGTTAAAATGCTCTATTACTGGGAAGGAGCTCCTCCACCGCCACATAATAGTTGTCCATATTGCCATCCTCGATATAAATCTTCACCTGCTGATGCAGCAGGCCTCCATTTTCGGGCCGCCAATGATACAGGTTCCGGCTCTGGAACAGATGCTCCGTGCCGTCCGGCGCAAGATAGCGGGCTGTTGCGATAGTCGGATGTCGGCCATTGACGCTAATCTGCAAATTCGGAGCGCACTCCACAATCTCTCCCCAGAGGTATCTCCCCTCTTCCAGCAGTTTTTGCATCCGGCGCTGCTTTTTCCGGCAGGCCCGCAAGCAGAGAACCCCTATGAGGAGAAAGACGCCTCCTACGCTCACAAACACTATGCAGGCCAAACGGCCTTCTTCTCCTAAAAACATCCCAAATAGGGTGCCCAGCGCCAGAAAAACGCCTCCCAGAATCGAAAAAACAATTCCTATTATAAAGGCAGCATCCTTTTCCATTTTTAATTTTGGATTCATCTGCTTCCCTCCAAACAAAATGGCCGGCGTCCCGTACTAGGACCCCGGCCCGGTAAGATACATTAGCTCCCCTGTCTCCAGTTTCCGGGGAATCTCTCCGTTATTTTTTGAAATTCACGAACTCCTCTTTGACTTCCGCAGTCCGGGCATCGTGTTCCTCTCCGGTGACCGTGTCCGTATACACCATCAGGTATTTGCCGCTGTCGGAAAGGGTCGCGTTAGTGGTCATGCCCATGAGGATAAACTGCCCGCTCTCTTTTACGGAATCAATAATGGCGTTGGCCGTATCATTGAGATTGGCCGTATCGTACTCATAGAGCTCCACGGTGATGTTGTTAGTGCCCTCATAGCTGCCGGTATACTTGACGCCTTTTTCCGCGCCGATAAAGGAAGCGTCCATATCCGAGGGGTCGCCCTCAATATAGCCCTTTGCCTTCATATACTCTGCCAGCCCTTCCAGGGTGTCGTCATAGTCCCCCACATCCACAGGGGCCTGGCTGGAGGATTCGCTCTCCGAGGCGGTAGAGGAAGTGGACTCCGAACCGGAAGAAGACTCTTCTCCGGGCATATTTACCGCACAGGCGGAAAGGGAAACAAGCAGCAGGGCTGCGGCAGCCAGCGCCGCCAGTCTTCTTTTGATGGTCATTCTGATATTCTCCATTCTTTTCTATATACTACAGGGATTTCGGCTTCTTTACGATGGCCGGAGCCATCTGGGAATGATGTTATTATATCCTATTTTCCCCTTCTGCGCAAGGCCGGAGAAACCGTTACACAGCCGGAATTTCCCGGTCCTGCTCATAGAGCTTGCGCTTGTGCACATAGAGGAGATACCAGGCTGTGAGCACCACGCCTTTGAGAATGGCGGAGATAGTCAGCGCCCACCAGATGCCGTCCAACCCCAGAGGGGTCATAGGCAGCAGAATTGCCATGGGGATTCTGGCAAGGTTAAAGACAATACTCACGGCCGAAGGAATCCGGGTCTCTCCCAGGCCGTTGAAAGCGCCGGTAGAGCAGCCCTCCATGCACACACAGAGCTGGCACACACCCAGAATCCGCAGATAAGAGACGCCCATATCCAAAACATCCGTCTCCCGGATAAAGATTTGGAAGAGGAATTCCGGGAAAACAATTAGTACCAGGCTGCACAGGAGGCCCCAGATCACCATCAGGGTCATGGCCGCGTTGTAGCCTTTCCGCACCCGCTGCATTTTCCCCGCGCCGTAGTTTTGACCGATAAAGGAGTTTACCGCCATGGAGAAGCCGCCGGCAATCATCCAGGCGATGCTCTCCACCTGGCCGCCCACTTTCTGCACGGCAATGGCGTCGGCGCCCCACGCCGCTATCATAGAGGCGATAATCAGGGAAAGGCCGGACATAAACACATTCTGCAAGCCAACCGGGAAGCCCAGCTTCCAAACCTGCTTGATATAATCCATCTTGGGTTTGCGGAATACTGGCATTCCCTGAAACAGCCCGCCCCGTTTATAGGAGATGAGCAAGAACAGCAGGGTTACCACGCCCTGGGCTCCGGCCGTGGCCACTGCCGCGCCAATCACGCCCATGGCCGGGATGAAGCCTACTCCAAAAATCAAAACAGGGTCCATGACCAGATTGATTACCAAGCCCACGGCATTGGCCAAAAATGGCGTTTTGGAATCCCCGATACCTGTATACAGGCCGGTAAAGATCTGGTTGATGGTGCTGAACAGCACGCCGATGGTGCCGGTAATCAGCAGATAATTGACTGCATCCACATGGACCTGCTCTTCTGTAAACTGGAACACGCCCACCATCAGCTGATGGCCAAAGAGTACGAAGAGGATGCAGAGCATAATAATGGACACGCCCATTTGAAAGGCCGAAGCGCCAAACTGCTTGGCCTTTTCCGGGTTGCCCTCGCCAATGGAGTGGGCCACCTTAATCTGTCCTCCGGTTTTCGCCACAGAAGTACAGCTGTCCGCGATCCATAAATAGGTGCCGGCTGCACCTACCGCCGCCACAGCGTTGCTGCCAAGCTGCCCAATCCAGACCATATCCACCAGATTATAGGCCATCTGCACAAAGGCCGTCATCATAATGGGCAGGGCCAGAACGGAAAGCTTTCCGAGAATACTTCCCTCCAATAGGTTTACCTGCTTGCTCATATACGGATAAAACCCTCCAGATGCAGTCTCCAGGACCGCCAAAATAATCGTTTTCCATCAAGACGTACAACCGATAAAAAAAGACTGCAAGAGCCGGGATGTCTCCCCCGGCGCTTTCAGTCCTCCGCCCGCCCTATATGGAATTTTGATTCTATTGTATCTACTGCTCTATCCTTTGTCAATCACTCTTTTTCGCCAAACCTGCTGAAATTTTTCTGTCGTTGTTTGTCAATTTTCCCACAATGCTTGCTTTTTAAGAAATCCATTTTGAGAGATTATATTTCTAACTCTTTTGCGTTAAAATAAGCGCAGAAAGCTTCCGCTTCTCAAAAGCAACTGCGCATCATCATTAGAAACGAGGTGTTCTCCATGAATGTAGGCGAAGCAGTAAAAGCACGCATCTTGCAGCTGTGTCAGGAAAGAAATCTCTTCATTAACAAGCTGAGCAATATGAGCGGCGTCACCCAGTCTACCGTGAACAACATTATCAGCGGCCGCAACCGCAGCGCTACCGTGTCCACTATTCAAAAGCTCTGTGATGGGCTGGGTATCACCATTGAAGAGTTCTTTCACTCCGAACTGTTCCGCAACCTGGAGCAAGAGCTGAAATAAGTCCGAGATTCTTTCTTCTACCCTTCTCGAAGAAAGCTGCAAAAAAAATAAGCCCCGAACGCGGCTTGCGCGTCGAGGCTCTCAATGAAACCGTATTATAAAACAGATATCCGCTGCAAACGAGGGTACAAAACAAAACGCACCTCACAACGTGAGGTGCGCAGATTGGAAGCGGCAACTTTAGGAAAAGCCGAAAATAGAATCAGCTATAACGCGGGCAAAAAGCTTCCATATACAAAAAACCTGCGATGCGCGAATTGCTCACCGCAGGTGTGAGAAGCATTGGTAAACTCGATACCAGACACCAGCGCGAGGGGCAAAGCAAAAGAAAAAGCTGAGCCCGGAACGCGAATTGCGTCCAGGCTCAGCTTGGTGGACACAAGGGGACTCGAACCCATGACCTCTCGCGTGTGAGGCGAGCGCTCTAACCAGCTGAGCTATGCGTCCTTATTGGTGACCCGGACGAGATTCGAACTCGTGAACCCGCCGTGAAAGGGCGGTGTCTTAACCACTTGACGACCGGGCCATATGGTAGCGGCAAATGGATTCGAACCATCGACACTTCGGGTATGAACCGAATGCTCTAGCCAACTGAGCTATGCCGCCATAACTCTCCGTTTTCAATACGGAGCGTTATTGATTATACTACACCCTTGTCCCTCTTGTCAATAGGGAAAACCGAATTTTTTCAAAAAAATTCTGCCGCAAGGACAACCCCTGCGGCAGAATCGTAATCATCCGGCTATTGCCGAAAATTTTATTTACAGAGAATAGGAGTAGTTGGGCGCTTCCTTGGTAATCTGGATATCGTGGGGATGGCTCTCCTTGAGGCCAGCGCCGGTGATGCGCACAAACTGGGCCTTCTCGTGGAGCTCCTCAATGCTGGCGCAGCCGGTGTAGCCCATGCCGGAACGCAGGCCGCCGATCATCTGATAGATGGTGTCGGCCAGAGGGCCCTTGAAGGGCACGCGGCCCTCTACCCCTTCGGGTACCAGCTTGCGGGCGTCAGACTGGAAGTAACGGTCAGCACTGCCCTTGCCCATAGCGGCCAGGCTGCCCATGCCGCGGTATACCTTAAACTGACGGCCCTGATACAGCTCGTACTCACCGGGAGACTCCTTACAGCCAGCCACCAGGGAGCCCAGCATCACCACGTTGGCGCCTGCGGCCAGAGCCTTGACAATGTCGCCGGAATACTTGATACCGCCATCGGCAATAATCGGAACGCCGTGCTTGGCAGCGGCACAAGCAGCATCATACACAGCGGTAATCTGGGGAACGCCGATACCTGCCACAATACGGGTGGTGCAGATAGAGCCAGGGCCAATACCCACTTTCACGCAGTCTGCGCCAGCATCGATAAGGGCTTCTGCGCCAGCCGCAGTGGCCACGTTGCCGGCGATAACCTGCAGATTGGGATATGCCTTCTTAATCTTGCGCACAGCATTGATAACGCCGTCGTTATGGCCATGAGCGGAGTCCAGGGTCACCACGTCCACCTGGGCCTTCACCAGCTCGGCTACCCGCTCCAGCACGTCGCCGGTAGCGCCTACCGCCGCGCCGGCCAGCAGGCGGCCAGCAGAATCTCTGGCGGAGTTGGGATACTGGACGGCCTTCTCAATGTCCTTAATGGTAATGAGGCCCTTCAGGTTGCCATTTTCGTCTACAATGGGGAGCTTCTCAATGCGGTGCTGCCGCAGGATCTCCTGGGCCTGCTGGAGAGTGGTGCCCACAGGTGCGGTCACCAGGTTCTCCTTGGTCATCACAGCGGAAATGGGCAGGCCAAAGTCCTTTTCCGTCATAAACCGCAGATCGCGGTTGGTGATGATGCCCACCAGCTTGCCGTTTTCGCAAATCGGCACGCCGGAAATCTTATACCGGGCCATAATGGCGTTGGCATCCTGTACCAGATGCTCGGGGGAGAGGAAGAAGGGGTTCACAATAACGCCGTTTTCGGAACGCTTGACGCGGTCCACCTGGTCGGCCTGCATTTCGATGGACATATTCTTGTGAATGATGCCAATGCCGCCTTCCCGGGCCATGGCGATGGCCATGTCGGCTTCCGTAACCGTATCCATGGCAGAGGTCATAATGGGAGTGTTCAGCTTGATGGTTTTGGTCAGCCATGTGGAAATGTCCGCCTCTTTGGGCAGCACATGGGACTCTGCGGGGATCAGCAGAACATCGTCAAAGGTGAGGCCTTCTTTTACGAATTTGTCGCTGTAGTTGGTGTTGATCATACCAGTTTTCTCTCCCTTTCTTTCATTTTTTCTGTTACGCTGGAAACCATCCGGTTGGGTTTATAGTTCTTTATTATAACATTATAAAGAGCAGAATACAACGGGACCCGTCGAATTCCCCCTCCGAATTTTTGTCTCTATTTTTCCGGTTTTTCAGGTATTTTCTTCAAAACACCGCTAAGATTATTCTCAGTCAGGAAAGTATTGACTTTTTCGCTTTACCACGATGTAATAATCAAGAATTTTCTAAGTGGTATCGCATATGTTCTTCGCAATTCATCATCACCGGAAGCAGCCATTCAAACTTTTATAAGCCAAGCTATAAAGAAACACGGATAGGCCGTTGGGCGCTATCCGTGTTTGCTTTTACAAGTTATCCTGAATTTATGATTTTTTTCTGTCCACCAGTTCTGCGGAAGCTTCAAAGGCCCTGCCCTTGCTGTTTTCGCCGTACAGCAAAACCTTCCCCTCTTTTTCCTGGCCAAAAATCTGGATGGTCTCCCCCAGCAGGCTTTCATTGACAAAGTTGATCTGTACCCGGTTGAGCTTTTTCCCCAGCATTCCTCCGGGAACGAAATCGTAAAAAATATCCCCGTAGATGGCGTTGTTCAGATGCCCATTGTAATCCAAGTCGGAATAGCGGATGACCCGTTCCCCCAAAAACGGGAGCTCCTCACTCTTTATCCGGGACAGCACATGGTCTGTCGTCCCGTTTGGAGAAGGATCCAGGCCATAGACGGCAAACTTCCGAGGATGCAGAATCCGATGGGTCTCGGTGTTGGCCGCTACGCTGCACTGTATCACATAGCCGATCTTCTCCCCGCCGGAAAAGAACTCGTAGTCCCGGTAAAACTCTGCGCCATGCACGCCCTGGGGCCGGGTAATAATGCGAAGCTCTTCTCCGTGGGCGGGCATTCTGAAAATCGTGCTCTCGCTTTTGGTGATTAAAAACACCATTCCATCTGCTTTGAGCTTCTCATATCCCACTCCCATAGCCGCCAGATGCTTTTCACTGGTCTCCTGACAAATGCGCAGCATGGTGGAGAGCTTCATTTCACTTTGGGCGTCCACTTCAAAGGTGGCCACCCTCCACTGGTTTTCATATTGCCGGATGTCGGCCATAGGTTTCTCCCCTTTTTTCATACAAAGCAGGGACGCAGCGGGATAAATCCCCGGCGTCCCTGTTTTTATCCATTTATTTTAGCGGATCACATCCATGCCCATATACGGACGCAGAACCTCAGGCACGGTGACACTGCCGTCAGCGTTCTGATACTGCTCCACAATAGCGGGCATCAGACGGCTGGTAGCCAGGCCGGAAGCGTTGAGGGTGTGGACAAACTGCAGCTTCTTATCCTCCCCGCGGAACTTGATGTTGCCACGGCGGGCCTGGTAATCCCGGGCGTTGGAGGCGGAGCTGACTTCCTTATAGATGCCCATGCTGGGAATCCACACTTCAATGTCATAGGTGCGGGCCATGGAGAAAGAGCAATCCCCGGCGGCCAGCTTGCTCAGACGGTAATGGAGGCCCAGCTCCTGCACCAGGCGCTCTGCTTTGCCCACCAGCTCGGCAAACGCTGCGTCAGACTGGTCGGGGCGGGTGTACTGCACCATTTCCACTTTGTTGAACTGGTGGCCGCGAATCATGCCACGCTCTTCCGCGCGGTAGCTGCCGGCCTCTCGACGGTAGCAAGGCGTATAAGCGATATACTTCCGGGGCAGCTCATCGTTAGTGAGAACCTCATTCCGGTGGAGGTTCACCAGAGCGGTCTCGGCGGTGGGCAGCAGGAATTTCCGATCGGCGCTGGTGGGATTCTGAATCCAATAATCCTCATCGCTAAACTTGGGGAACTGGCCGGCCACATAGCCGCACTCATAGTTGAGCATATGAGGCGGAAGAATCAGCTCATAGCCGTCTCCCAGGTGCTCATTGACAAAGAAGTTCAGCAGGGCCCACTCCATCCGGGCGCCGGCGCCCCGATAAATCCAAGCGCCGTTGCCGCCCAGCTTCGCGCCGCGCTGATAATCGATCATGCCCAGGCTCTCGCACAGGTCCACATGGTTCTTGGGCTCAAAATCAAAGACGGGCTTTTCACCAAAATAGTGCAGGGGCTCGTTCTGCTCCTTGCCTCCCGCCACTACATCGTCATCGGGCAGGTTGGGCAGGGACAGCATCTTTTCCTGCTGAGCGGCCTCTAGCTTTTCCAGCTCCGCATTTTCGTCCCGAATCTGGTCGGACAGGGACTTCATCCGGGCCATGAGTTCGGTGGTATCCTCCCCGGCCTTTTTCATCTGGGGAATCTTGCGGCTTTCCGCATTCTGCTCTGCCTTCAAGGCCTCTACCTTACCGGTCATTTCCCGACGCTGGGCGTCCAGTTCCAGAATCTCATCCACTACGTGATCCAGATTCATCTCACGCTTTTGAATCTTGGCCTTTACCAGGTCGGGGTTGGTGCGAATCAGCTTAATATCCAGCATATTTCTTTTCCTCTCTTTTTATAGCGTAATTACAATAAACTATGATAGTGACTGCTTTCTGCAGAGTGTGCGGGAAAACAGCAGGTATCTTTTTCACTCACTCTTCCTCTCGGAAGGAAATGGACGCCATTAGGCGCTGCAGGTCCTCTTCCCCGTAAAATTCGATTTGCAGGGTCCCTTTGGTTTTGTTCCCCGCCACCCGAACCTTGCGGCCCAAGTGCTCGTGGAGGGAAAGCTCCACCTCATCAAAATAGGGAATCCGACGGGTAGGCCAGGGCTTCTCCCCTTCCTTCTGTGCCTCTGCCGCCTTTTTGGCCATGCGTTCCAGCTCGCGGACGGAAAGCCCCTGCTCTACGGCCTTTTTGGCCGCTTCCAGCATAGAAGCCTCATCTGGGAAAGCCAGCAGCGTCCGGGCGTGGCCGGCGGAGAGCTCTCCCCGCTCCACCATCTCCCGAATAGCCTCGGGCAAATGGAGCAGCCGCAGGGCGTTGGCCACAGCAGGCCGGGATTTCCCCACGGTCTTGGCGACCTCTTCCTGGGTCATCCCGTATTTGTCCAAAAGGGTCTGATAGCCATTGGCTTCCTCCAAAGGCGTTAAATCCTCCCGCTGCAGGTTTTCAATCAAGGCCAGTTCCATGACCTCATGGTCGGACATTTCCCGCACCACTGCCGGCACTTCAGAAAGGCCCGCCATTCTCGCGGCCCGCCAGCGCCGTTCCCCGGCCACAATCTGATATCCGCCGCCAAACAGCGGACGCACCAAAAGGGGCTGCAACAATCCGTGCTGGGCAATGGAGTCCGCCAGCTCAGCCATGGCCTTTTCGTCAAACTCCCGGCGGGGCTGTTCCCGGTTGGGTTCCAGCTCGCTAATTTTCAGCTCTACTGCGCCACTGCCAGATTCCGTTGTGTTTTCAGCAAAAATGGCGTCCAGGCCCTTGCCCAGGCCGCCTTTTTTTACGCTCACAGGACATCCTCCTCACTGTATATTTGTTACCGGTCATGGCTGGTAATCTCCTCCGCCAACTTCTGATAGGCTTCCGTTCCTTTAGAGGCCTTATCAAAATACCGAATGGGCTTGCCGAAGCTGGGGGCTTCCGAAAGCCGTACCGTCCGGGGAATCACCGTAGCAAAGACTTTTCGCGGGAAGTACTTCTTTACTTCCTCCACCACCTGCTGGGTCAGATTTAACCGGCCGTCATACATGGTGAGCAATACACCCTCCATGTCCAGCAGTTCATTGTATTGGCGCTTGACCCGGCGAACCGTATTCATCAGCTGGGAAAGGCCTTCCAACGCGTAATACTCGCACTGGATGGGCACCAACAGGGTATCCGCCGCGCACAGGGCGTTGGTGGTGATGATTCCTAAAGAAGGCGGGCAATCGATCAAAATGTAATCGTAATTTTCCCGGACAGGAGCCAATGCCTTTTTCAGGATGGATTCCCGATGTTCCAGGGTCACCAGCTCCAATTCCGCCGCCGCCAAATCCATGCTGGAAGGAACTACATCCAAATGGGAAAACTCCGTTTTCACAATGGCATCGGCCACGGTGCATTCGCCAATGAGCACCTCATACATGGTGTGCTTTTTTTGTCTCCGGTCAATGCCCACGCCGCTGGAGGAATTCCCCTGGGGGTCAATATCCACAAGAAGGGTTTTATGTCCCATGGCGCCTATAGCCGCCGACAAATTCACCGCTGTGGTAGTCTTTCCCACACCGCCTTTTTGATTGGCAATTGCGATTATTTTCCCCACGGAAATTCTCCTTTCCCCATCTTCCCGGTTTTTGATCTTTGTTTTCATAGCATTTTTCATTATAGCACGTTTAGACGGGAATCAAAAGGGATTTTCTCCAGTTTTCCGTTTTTTTACCCGTTCTTTCTGCATTTCCCCTGTTCCACGTGGAACATTCTCTCGAAACCATTCCTGTTTCGCAGTTGTTTCACGTGAAACGCCCAGCAATGGAAAAAGGCCGGACTCTTTGCTTTCTGCAAAAGAACCGGCCCTTTTCCAACAGGAAATGAATAAGGGAATGTTATGAACTTATACACGATTTCAGCAGCCTTTTTTATCAAGCGGGTTTTCGGCCCGGCTGTTGGCCTCTTCCCTTTGACGAATTCCCGGTTTTGGGAATCTTCACGGTATATTCCAAATAGTCACCCATGTCCTTTCGGTCTGCCTGGGCCAAAATGCCGGCATCCTGCATGGTGCGAATGGCATGGTCGATGGTATTGAGAAAAATGCGGATATCCTTGGCAATGAACGTTCGCCCACGGGCAGGCTTGGCGGTTTTCTCTTCCAAAGTCTTTTCCACCAGCTCTTCTGTCTGCCGAACGGTGAGACCCTTCTCCACCACCTGCGCCAGCAGCTTCTTTCGAGCCTCCTCTTGGGGTATCCGCAGAATCGCCCGGGCGTGACGTTCGCTGAGGCCGTTCTCCACAATACACTTGCGTTCTTCCGACGTCAGCCGCAGTAATCGCAGCTTATTGGCAATGGCTGACTGGCTTTTCCCCAGCCGCCGGGCGGCTTCTTCTTGAGTGACACCCCAATCCTCCATTAGCCTGCGGATACCCTCGGCCTCTTCAAAGACCTGGAGATCCTGGCGCTGAAGGTTTTCCAAAATAGCCAGCACTGCCGACTGCGCATCACTGCACTCCTGCACCAAGCAGGGAATTTGCCGCATTCCGGCCTGGACACAGGCCCGCCACCGTCTTTCGCCGGCAATAATTTCATATTTGCCGCCAGAGGTGCGGCGCACGGAAATTGGCTGCAACAGTCCGTTGGAAGCGATGCTCCGGGATAACCCATCCAATTCCTCTTTGGAAAAGGTTTTCCGGGGCTGCCGGGGATTGGGAATCAGTTTCTCCGCAGGAAGCTCCACGACTCTTCGCTTGTCCGGCAACTTCACGGCTTGTCCCTCCTCTCCCTTGGCATGGCATTAGTATACCATGTGGCAAAGGAAGATTTTGTAGAAAGCCGCCGGGCAGAAAAATATTTTCCCACGCCATTCCCGCGCAGCCAAAGCCTTTTATTTTTTCGCTTTACAAAGGCTTCTTTGCAATTTTTGCGCCATGCCGCGGATAGGCCGCCGGGGTTTCCCGTACCTTTCGGATGACTGCAATACACCGCCGGCTGCTATCGGGAAGTTCAAACTTTTCCAGCTTCTCCGGCTTGCCGCCCAATACGCCAATGCCTCTGGCCGCAGCCTTTACTTCCTCTTCCCCGTCGGGGCCCTTCATAGCTACAAAAACGCCGCCTTTCTTCACAAAGGGCAGGCAGTATTCACTAAGAACATTCATCCCCGCCACCGCACGGGCAGTAGCTATGTCAAACTGCTCCCGCAGTTCCTTTTGGCGGCCGCCCTCCTCTGCCCGGGCATGGCGAAGTTCCGCCTGGATTTCCAGCTCCCGGCAGACCTCCGCCAAAAAAGTCAGCCGTTTATTCAGGCTGTCCAGCAGAGTCAAGCGGATATCCGGCCGGGCAATAGCCAGGGGGATCCCCGGGAATCCCGCTCCCGTTCCCACATCAATGAGCCTGGCCCCCTCTGGAATCTCCACAGCTTGCAGCAGTATCAGGCTGTCATAAAAGTGCTTTACCGTCACCCCTTCCGGGTCGGTAATGGCCGTCAGGTTCATTTTCTGGTTCCACTCCACCAGCAGCTCCATATACCGCTGAAATTGTGCCAGCTGCTTCTCCGTCAGCAGAATCCCCTTCTGCCCGCACAGCTCCGATAAACGGTTCTTAATATCCTCCATGAATAGGGCCTCCTTCCTCTTTTGCCAGCCAAATGAGCAATACGGAAATATCCGCTGGGCTCACCCCGGAAATCCGGCTGGCCTGTCCAATATTGGCCGGACGTACCTTTTGCAGTTTTTCCCGGGCTTCCATACGCAGTCCTTCCAGCTTTTCATAGTCCATATCCCGGGGCAAGAGTTTCTTCTCCAGCCGGCGCATTTCGGCAATATCCGCCTTCTGGCGGCGGATATACCCTTCATACTTCAGCTCAATCTCCACATTCTCAAATACTGCCTCCGGATAGTCAGGCCGGTCCTTATCCACCGGCGCCAGAGATTCATAGGTAATCTGAGGCCGGCGGAGCAGATCCGACATATGCACCCCGGACGTCACCGGAGTTGTTCCACGTGAAACAAGAAGCATGTTGAGTTCCTCGGTAGGGGAAAATACCAGCTTCTCCACCCGTTTGCGCTCCTGCTCTTTCTGGGCCTGCTTTTCCTGGAATTTCTGCCACCGGTCGTCCCCAATCAAACCAATCTCCCGGCCAATGGGGGTCAAACGCTCATCGGCATTATCTTGACGGAGCACCAGACGATATTCCGAACGGGAGGTCATCATCCGGTAAGGGTCTGTCACGCCCTTGGTAATCAAATCATCCACCAAAGTGCCGATATAAGAGCTGGCCCGGTCCAGAATCATGGGAGAAAGCCCCTGCACCTTTCGGGCAGCATTGATGCCCGCCACTAACCCCTGGGCCGCCGCCTCTTCATAGCCGGAGCTGCCGTTAAACTGCCCTGCACCGTAGAGGCCCGGCAAATCGGCAAATTCCAAAGTTGCCTCCATCTGGGTGGGGTCTACGCAGTCGTACTCAATGGCATAGGCGCTGCGCATAATCTGCACGTGCTCCAAGCCCTTAATGGTGTGGTAAAAAGCAATCTGCACCTCTTCCGGCAAGGAGGAGGACATTCCCTGCAAATACATTTCCTCGGTATTCTCCCCACAGGGCTCAATAAAGAGCTGGTGCCGGGGCTTATCTGCAAACCGGACAATCTTATCCTCGATGCTGGGACAGTACCGGGGCCCCACCCCCTCAATCATACCGCTGTACAAGGGAGAACGATGAATGTTGTCCAGAATCACCTGCTTGGTGCGGTCGTTGGTCCAGCTCACATAACACAGTTCCTTGTTCTCGGGAGGCGTTTCCGTCTCATAGGAAAATGGCACCGGAGGCTCGTCCCCTGCCTGGGACTCTAAATCGCTGAAATCAATACTGGAACGCAGCACCCGGGCTGGAGTACCGGTTTTAAACCGGCGAAGGCGCAGTCCCAGCTTTTTCAAGGAATCCGCCAAAAACGCTGCGGGGAACATCCCGTCCGGCCCGCTCTCATAGGAAACCTCTCCCACAAAAATACGGCCGCCTAAAAAAGTACCTGTAGCCAAAATCACTGCGTCTGCCGTATACTCCGCTCCCAGCCGGGTGGAGAGCTTCCACTGGCCCTTTTCCCCCTGTTCCAAAGAAACCACTTCCGCCTGCTTCATCTGCAAGCGCTCCTGGAGCTCCAACTTGTGCTTCATTAAGTCCGAATACTTCCGCCGGTCAATCTGCGCCCGCAGGGAATGGACCGCCGGGCCCTTGCCTAAATTCAGCATCCGGCTCTGAATGGTGCAGGCGTCCGCCGTTTTCCCCATTTCCCCGCCGAGAGCGTCCACTTCCCGTACCAGGTGCCCTTTGGCCGTGCCGCCAATACTGGGGTTACAGGGGCAGTTGCCCACTGCATCCATGTTAATGGTAAAAATCACCGTCTCGCATCCCAGCCGGGCCGCCGCCAAGGCTGCTTCAATGCCCGCATGGCCCGCGCCGATAACCGCCACCTGAAAATGCCCTGCATCATATCCCATACCATCCGCTCCTTTTCCTATGGGTTTCATCCGAGTTCTTTTCTTTTCTGTCTGCTGCGTCCCGAAAATTTTTCGGGAAGATGGCTCTATTTTACCATATTCACCGCGTAATTTCTACGTTGGCACGCCCTTTCCAGCCCTGCGTGAAAGGGCTTTTACTCCTCTATCAAGTTTACATAACACAGAAGCTTTGGTGAATAACTGCGCTTAGTTTACATAATATTTGTCAAAAACCGCGCGCCGCAAGTTTAAAAATTCCCGGAGACGGGAAACCCCGCCTTCGGGAATTCTATCAAAACTACCACTGTGGAAAGCTCACTTTCCCACGCAGAACTGCGCAAAGACCGAATCCACTACCGCCTCCGTAGCCCGCTCGCCGGTAAGTTCCAGCAGAGCAGAAACTGCCCCTTCCACGGAAACCGTCACAGCATCCAAGGTCATGCCCGCTTCTATAGCAGCAACAGCCTCTTCCGTGCAGTCTAAAGCCTGGCGGGCATCGTCCCGCTGGCGCTCGGTATAGAGCATTCCTTCCGCCGGATTCAGAGAGGCCGTCTCCAACACCTGGGCACAGGCTTCTTCCAATGCTTCCAGCCCTTCCCCATTCCGAGCGGAAATGGAAACCACCTGGGAAAACGCCCTCCGCAGGGCCTCCATGTCCACTTTGGGCTCCAAATCCGTCTTATTCACCACCGCTACCGCCGGCACACCTTGCAAGCTCTCCATCAGCTCCCGATCCTCTTGGATCAACGGCTCCGAAGCGTCAAACACCGCCAGCACCAGCTGGGCGCTCTGCATCCGGCTCCGGGCCATATCCACACCGATGCTCTCCACCGGATCATTGGTCTGCCGAATTCCCGCCGTATCCGCCAATCGCAGCAGCACATCTCCCAGCACCACGGTATCTTCCACTACATCTCGAGTGGTACCTGCATACTGGGTGACGATGGAGCGCTCACAGCCGGCCAGCAGGTTCATCAGGGTGGATTTCCCCACATTAGGACGCCCCACAATAGCGGTATCCACTCCTTCCCGCACGGCCCGGCCGGCGTCAAACTGCTTCAGGAGCTTTTCCAGTTCTCCCCGGCAAATCTGCAAAGCGGATAATAATGACGGTTCGTCCACCTGCGGCACATCGTCATCGGGATAATCCGCCCAAGCTGCCAAATGGGCCGCCGCATCAATGAGCCGCTCCCGGATATGGACAATCCGTTTTTCCAAAGCGCCTTCTTTTCCGGCCCGGGCGGCCCTGGCCGCCTGGGTCCCTTGGGCGGAAATCACCTGCATCACCGCTTCCGCCTCTGTCAGGCCCAGTTTGCCGTTGAGAAACGCCCGCTTGGTGAATTCCCCAGGGCCAGCGGGAGAAGCCCCTGCTGCCAGCACCGCTTCCAGCACCCGGCGCATGACGAAAACGCCCCCATGACAGGACAGCTCCACCACATCTTCCCCGGTATAGCTGGCCGGGGCGGCAAATACCAAAGCAATAGCTTCATCCAGCTTTTCTTCTCCGGCAAATACCCAGCCGTACAAGGCGGTATACCCGGCGGCATCGGCTACCTTCTTCCCCTTCGGGGAGCGGAATACCCGGTCCGCTACCTGTCGGGCCTGGGGCCCGGAAATCCGCACAATGCCAATGCCTCCCGGGGCCTGGGCCGTGGAGATGGCCGCAATAGTCTCTCCCCGCTTCTTTTCTATTTCCAGCATACCCACTTCACAACCTTTCCAAAACAGGAACATACAAAAAGGCGGCCCTTTGGAGAGCCGCCTTTTCTTTTTCAGTATCTATCCATCAGGTTTACACCTTCCGGTCAATCCGGCCATACAGGGGCATATCCCCATCATCGCGCTTGGGAGAATTGCCGGAGGACTTCCGGTCTCCCTGAGGATGGCTGCGGTTGCCGGAGGGATGACTCCGCCGATTGTTCTGGCCTCCCTTAGGGCCGCCACGGCGGTTTCCGCCACGATAATTGCTCCGGCGCTGAGGACGTTCACCCTCTTCCGGACCAATCACTACATGGCGGGCCAAATCTTCCCCTTCACTCCAGGACTTCGCGCCCTCTACTTCCTGCACGGCCGTGTGAATAATCCGGCGCTCATAGGGGTTCATGGGCTCCAGAGAGCAGTTCCGGCCCGTTTTCAGGGCTTTTGCCGCCATTTTCCGGCCCAGCACTTCCAGGGTCTCCTTGCGCTTTTCCCGATAGTTGCCGATATCCAAGGTGATGCGGTAATAGCCGTCTCCCACGTGGTTGGCAACCAAACCGGCCAGATACTGCAAAGCATCCAGGGTCTCTCCGCGATGCCCGATGATAAAGCCAATATCCTCGCCGGAGAGGGACAGCATCGCGCCGTTTTCCTCTTCCTGGATAGAAACCTCTACATCCCGCAGACCCATTTCACTCACTACTTTTTTCAAATAAGCCGCAGCGGTTTCCGCAGGCGAAGATTCCACATAGGCCCGCACCTTGGCCGGGCTGCCGCCGAAAAGGCCAAAGGTCTTTTTCACCGGCATCTCCAGGATCTCAAACTTGGCCTCGTGGGATTCCACTCCCAGCATTTCGCAGGCTTTCTCATAGGCCTGTTCCACAGTCTCGCCTGTAGCGATCGCTTCTTTCATCATTACCTGCACCTCCAATAAACACTGTTGCCAGTGTTATTTTTTCGTCCCCAAATAATTGTCATTTCCAGATTTTCCGGCTTTTTTCCCTTTGGCTTTCCCGCCTTTTTTCTGCGGTGCGCTGCCCTTTTTCTCAGGGCTGTGCTGCTGGGGCGCAGAAATTTTTTCCGCCAGACTCCGCTGTACTGCAGGGGGAAGTTCCGCCACCGCCGCTTCTTCCTGGAAGCGCAGGGCCGCGCGCCGCGCCTCCGACCGGGCCGAAATTTGGGCCGGGCTGTAACACCGATATACTACGATCTGGCTCAAGAAGCTGGTCAGGGTGGAAATAATCCAGTAGAAGCCGATAGCGCCCGGCATCACATAGGAGAAATACACGCTGATCAGCGGCATGGCAAACATCATTACTTTCATGCAGCCCTGCTGTTGCTGCATTCCAGGCTGCATCCGCATCATGAAGAACTGGCTGCCCCAGGAAGTCACCAAGCACAAAACCGGGATCAGCCACAGCATACTCATAAAATCGCTGCCTTGGGGCGTCTGGAGCAGATCCAGTCCCAAAAACTGAAAACCGCCGGACAAAGAGCTGATTTGATCCAGTTCGCTTCCGGTAAAAATTCCTGTCAAGTGATCCTTCAGAGAATCAAAATGCTTTACCAATTCAATTTCATTATAAAAACTGTTAGCGGAGAAGTTTACACCCACGCCGGGAATCCTCTGCAGCAGAGCCAGCGCCTGATCCACCGATTCCGAAGGCAGGTGCAGCACATTGCGCAGGGGGAACACTACCGAGTAGTACAATCCCAGCATAATCGGGAACGGCAGAAGCGTTGTCAGGCAACCGCCCATAGGGCTGATGCCCTCTTTTTCATAGAGCTTCTGCAGCTCCTCGTTGTACTTCATTTTATCATTGCCATAGCGGGCCTGGAGCTCTTTTTGCTTTGCCGCCATTTTGCTTTGGGCCGCCATGGATTTCTGCTGCTTAATGGAGAAGGGGAACAGCAGGCACTTGACCACTACCGTAAACAGGATAATGGCCACCCCATAGTTCCGCACGATAATATAGAAGAACCACAGGATATACCCCAGAAGGCCGCCAAAAAAGTTTAATATTTGCATCATAAGATGGGCACCTCATCGTCGTTATCTGTCTTTTTTCTTTTTTTCCGGAACCGGATCGTATCCGCCCCGGCTAAAGGGATTGCAGCGCAGAATCCGCCAAACGGCCAACGCCGTCCCTTTCAGGGCGCCAAAGCGCTCCAGCGCTTCCACCGCATATTGGGAGCAGGTGGGGATATACTTGCAGCAAGGGGGCTTTAAGGGAGAAATCCCTTTTTGATAAAACCGCACCAACCGGATCAACAGGCGCTTCACCGGAGAACCCCTGCCTTTTCCAACTGCTGGCGCAGGGCCTCCTGCACCTGGGTGCTCTTGACAAAGGGCGTTTTTGCCCGGGCCACCAAAATCAGGTCATATCCCTGCTTGATCTCCGGGGCCAAAGCCCGAAGGGCTTCCCGCAGCACCCGGCGGGAACGGCTCCGCCTTACGGCATTTCCAGTTTTCTTGCTGGTGGTAATCCCTACCCGCAGAGAGCGGCAGCGGTTCTTTAAAACGTATACCACCACTACCGGCGTAACAAAAGCCTTTCCCTTTGCATAGGCTCTTCGGAAATCCCGGTTTTCACATATGGGAATAAAACGATCCATCCTGCACATCCATCCCAACCCCGGCCCATCCCGGGGCGCGTACATTCCATCAATCTCTTTGCTTTCATAAAGAAAAGGCCACTCCGAAAAGGAAACCCTTCTGACTCCCCGGTTTACGGAGCATCAAACAGGGAGCGTCCGGCCGGGGGCCGGACCCCTTTATCGGTGGCCCTTGCAGCGGCCGCAGGCCGCCATGCTGTTTTTTGGAACAGACATCAAAAAATCAATAAGACAGACGTGCTCTGCCCTTCGCTCTGCGGCGGGCCAGAACCTTACGCCCATTTCTGTCGGACATTCTCTTTCTGAAGCCGTGCTCCTTTTTTCTGTGCAGCTTTTTCGGCTGATACGTTCTCAGCATACAAACACCCTCCTTTCGGGTATAAAGGTATAAGCCTTGCAAGTTAGCATTATACCTTACCAGGCAGGCAGATGTCAATAAAAATCTCGAAAAACCGGCCATTCGTCCAGTTTTTCCCCGCTACACAGGGGCCTTTCGGGGCTGTGTCCCCTTCTTTCCTTTACTATAGCATAAAAACGGCAGAAAAGGAACCGGTTTTCCAGGATGTTTTTTCGGGCCGGAAAGCACTTTCCAAAAACGCTCCTGATTTTCTTATCGCGTATCCTTTTCCTGTTTTACAAGAACCAATGCACTTTTCACAAAGTTAACCGTTGAGAACCAGACGGCTTTTCCACAAAAACATTTGATTTATTGTGGAAAATATGATAGGATAATTTTGAATGCAAAGGAACCGTTTTGCAAAAAAAGAACGAATGATATCAGGCTTTGCCGGATAGAAGGGATGGATCAATTCATGGAATCTTTTACGGAAGCATGGGGACTGATTTGTGAGTACTGTAAAAAACACATCACAGAAGTCGCCTACAATTCCTGGATCAGCCGCATCAAGCCGGTTTCGCTGGATTTCTCCAAAGGAGTGGCAACCCTGGAAGTTCCCAACGAATTCCACAAGCAGACGCTGACCCGCTGCTACTCCGACTTATTAACCGAAGCATTCGGGGAGATTTTCGGATCCGGGATCGAAATTTTGCTCTGCACGCCGGAAGAGCTCAGCGAGGACAAGGAAAAAGAACCGCAGGACACCAAGAGTGATGATTACGAATTCACCTTTGACACCTTTATCGTGGGCCCTTCCAACAAATTCGCCCACGCCGCCTCTATGGCCGTAGCCACCAAGCCTGCGGCTCTGTATAACCCCCTGTTTATTTACGGAAACTCCGGGCTGGGTAAGACCCACCTTCTCTACGCCATCTGCAACGAGATCTCCACCCGGTTCCCGGAAATGAATATCATCTATATTAAAGGCGACGATTTTACCAACGAGATTATCGAGGCCATCCGCAAGGGCACTACACCGGAATTCCGGCAGAAGTACCGCCAGGCCGACGCCCTGCTGGTGGACGATATCCAGTTTATCGCCGGCAAGGACTCCACCCAAGAGGAGTTCTTCCACACCTTTAACACCCTGTACGAGGCCAAAAAGCAAATTGTCCTCACATCAGACCGTCCCCCCAAGGACATCGCTACCTTGGAGGACCGGCTGAAAACCCGCTTTGAGTGGGGCCTGACCGCGGACATCCAGCCCCCGGACTTTGAGACCCGCATTGCCATTATCAAGCGCAAAGCGGAGCTTTTGGATATTGTGGTGCCGGACAATGTCAGCGAATATATCGCCAACAAGCTCAAGAGCAACATCCGGCAGCTGGAAGGCGCCGTAAAGAAGCTCAAGGCCTATTACCTGCTGGAGGGAAAGACCCCCAGCATCAACACCGCCCAGGCAGCCATCAGTGACATTATCAATAACGACCAACCCGCCCCGGTGACCATTGAAAAGATCATCGAGGAAGTGGGCCGCACTTTCGGGGTTTCCCCGGCAGATATCCGCTCTGCAAAGCGGAATGCGTCGGTTTCCAACGCCCGCCAGATCGCCATGTATGTGGTCCGGGACATCACCCAGCTCCCCATGGCCTCCATTGGCGAGGAGTTTGGCGGCCGCGATCATTCTACCGTGGTCTACGCCACCCAGCAAGTAGAGAAAAATATGGCCAAAGATCCCCGTACCAAAGCTACTGTAGAGGATATCATCAAGAACATCCGCGACCGCTAATTTTTTGTCTTTTATTTTTCTTTAAAAGAAAGTTGAAACTCTCTCCACTTTTTCAGAATTTTGTGGAAAAGCGCAATTTTGCGCGTATTCCACCTTCCACAGATTCTTCAACTTTCCTCACTGAGTTTTCAACTTTTCAAAAACATTGGGTTTTGCAATGTTAAGCAAGCTCGAGTTACCAACATTTTCTCAATGCATAAAAATTCAAAAAGTGCAGACAAACAGCGGCGTTGCGGGAGCTCTCAACTTTTTGAGCCCCTCTACTACTGATTCTAAAAAGAAAACTATTGTATCCTACCCATAGAAAGAAGGGACCCCATTTATGAAATTGACCCTGCCCCAGAAGGATCTGGCGGATGCGGTGTTGAATATTCAAAGAGCGGTGTCCTCCAAATCTACTGTCCCCGCCTTGGAAGGGATCCTCTTAAAGGCCCAAGGGCAGGAACTGGAGCTCAGCGCTTATGACCTGGAATTAGGAATGACCACGACTTTGCCGGCCTCTATTGAAGAGGAAGGGAGAATTGTTCTGACTGCCCGGCTTCTGGGAGATATTATCCGCAGAATGCCTGGGGAGTCCGTTACCTTGACTTCCGATGAAAAAAATGTCACTTATATAAAGAGCGGCGCCAGTGAGTTTTCTCTGGTGGGAATCCCCGGGGAGGAATTTCCGGAATTCCCGGCGGTTTCCGATACCAAGGGCTTTTCCATCAGCCAGCCTCTTTTAAAAAGCATGATCCGGCAAACGCTTTTTGCCGTTTCCGACAGCGATTCCAAGCCGGTGCACACTGGCAGCTTGTTTGAGCTTTCCCAGGGACAGCTTCGTGTAGTTTCGGTAGACGGTTACCGGCTAGCCATGCGCACAGAACCGGTGAAGGCGGAGGAAGACATGAAGTTTGTTGTCCCCGGCAAAACTTTGGCGGAAGTGTTGAAACTGCTGAAAGATTCCGAGGAGGATATTAGCGTTTTTGTGGGAAGACGCCATGTTTTGTTCCGGATTGGCGCTTATACTGTGCTTTCCAGCTTGCTGGAAGGAGAGTTCCTGGATTATCGGGCTGCGATCCCCAGCGCGGGCACCACAGAAGTGGTTGCCGGCACTCGTCCGCTGATGGATAGTGTGGAGCGCGTCTCTTTGCTTATTACCGATCGCTTAAAAAGCCCCATCCGCACTGTGTTTGAAGAGGGAGAAATCCGGCTTTTCTGCTCCACTGCTATGGGGCGGGCCAGTGACCAGGTGGCTTGTCAGATGGAGGGCGCCCGGGTGGAAATTGGCTTTAACAACCGATATTTGCTGGATGCCCTGCGGAATTCCGACGGGGATGAGGTGCGCCTGATTCTGAACGGCCCCCTCTCTCCCATGAAGGTGCTGCCGAAAGAAGGGGAGTCCTTCCTGTTCCTGGTGCTGCCTGTCCGCCTGAAATCGGAGGAATTCTAATTATACGGATGGTATAATTTTTGTTTTATACTCTTTGTATAATAATTATCTTGCAGGCGGAAAGGAGATTATTTGTGGAACAGATTGTAAAAATTGACACAGAGTATATTCGGCTGGATGCCATGCTGAAGCTGGCCGGGGCCTTTGAGACCGGCGGCCAGGCTAAGGTGTCCATTCAAAATGGAGAGGTGCTGGTCAACGGGGAGGTCTGCACCATGCGGGGGAAAAAAATGCGCCCGGGGGATGAGGCTTCCTTTGCCGGCGCAACCTATCGGGTGGCGTCTCCGTGAGGGCGGTTTCCTTCTCTTTTGAAAATTACAGAAATTTGCAGCCGGGGACGCTGCTTCCCGATGCGGGGGTCAATGTCATCGCCGGGGACAATGCCCAGGGCAAGACCAACCTGCTGGAAGGGCTGTGGCTCTTTACCGGCGGAAGGTCTTTCCGGGGAGCCAAGGACGGGGAGTTGGTCCGTATGGGGGAAGATTCCCATGGGGCCGCCTCCCTTTCCCTGACTTTTTGGGCTGGCGGCCGGGAGCAGCAGGGAGAAATCCACCTGCAGGGCGGCCGCCGCAGGGCTTCCCTCAACGGGGTGAGCCGGCGGAGCGCTTCGGCCATGGTAGGGGCTTTCTGCGCGGTGGTGTTTTCCCCGGACCACCTTTCCCTAGTAAAGGACGGCCCTACAGAGCGGCGAAATTTTCTGGATGGGGCCATTTGTCAGCTGAGTCCGGCTTATGCGAGTCTGCTGAACCGGTACCAGCGTACCCTGCAGCAGCGCAATGCCCTTCTGAAAGACATCCCCCGGCATCGGGAGCTTTTGGATACCCTGGAAATCTGGGATGACCGGCTGGCGGGCTTTGGGGGCGCCATTATGGAAGAGCGCCTGCGATATGTGGAGCTGCTTCGTCCAGCGGCGGAAGCGATTTACGTGGGTATCTCCCGGGAAAGGGAAGTCTTGGGGCTGGAATACCAGATGACAGCGGCTCCCAAGGGCCGGGAGCCGGGCAGCTGCCGGGAGGCGCTGAGCCGGGCCTTGTCCCAAAAGCGCCGGGACGATCTGGGAGCTGGCTTTACCACGGCAGGGCCGCACCGGGACGACCTGCTTCTGACGGTCAATGGAGCGGCGGCCCGTTCCTTTGGCTCCCAGGGGCAGCAGCGCTCTGTGGTGCTGTCCCTGAAGCTGGCGGAAGCCGCTGTGCTGGAAAAGGCTCTGGGAGAGCCGCCAGTGGTGCTTTTAGACGATGTGATGAGCGAGCTGGATGTGAGCCGCCAGGAATACCTTCTGAACCAAATGGAGGGGCGGCAGATCTTCATCACCTGCTGTGACCCTTCCAGCGTCCGGCTTTTGGAAAAGGGGAAGGTTTTCACCGTGCAGGCAGGTGCTGTCACCCAGGAAGCTCCCCTTTGAAACCTTGCTTTGCAGAAAGGGGCTGGCGCCCGTGTATCTTCACTTAGGGCAGGATACTGTGATCAAAATGGACGAGATTGTGGGGATTTTTGATTTGGAGACCGCCACGGTCTCCAAAATTTCCCGGGATTACCTGGCCCGGGCTCAAAAAAGCGGCCAGGTGGTCAATGTGTCCCTGGAGCTGCCCAAATCTTTCGTGGTTTGCCGGGATGAAACCGGCCGGCTGACGGTGTATATTTCCCAAATTTCCACGGCAACCCTGCTGAAACGCACCGGGTTCGTGGAAGGGCTTTCCAACCTTTGAGGGAACCTGTGGGCATAAGAAAGGAGCCTGATTCATGAAACAGTTTGGAAGGGCCGTGTGCCCCTATTGCGGGAAAAAAGTAAATTTAGCGGCTACCTGGGGCCTGCGCCGGCGGGGAGAATACCGCTGCCCCCGGTGCCAGGGAATCTCCAACGTGACCCTCAGCGGGGCGACCCTGCCCATGGCTTTTGTAGCCATTGCCCTGAGCGCATTGCTGCTGGTGGGGTCGGTGGTACTGCTCCCGCAGGCAGATTGGTGGGTGATCCTGGTGGTAGCGGCGCCCTTTGTGCTTTTTTATATTTTGAGCCTGTTCTGCGTGCAGCTGAAAAAGCCGGTGCTCCGCCGGACTTCTCCGGCGCCTCGTTCCACTCCTTCTCAGGAGCCCCAAAGCCGGGAAGATTTAGAAAAAACCCGGGTGCTGTAAAAGAATGGGGGGTTAGCGGCGCAGTCGCCCTTTCCCAGCCATTGAGAGGATTCTGGGCGCATTTGACGGGGAGCAGCGAAAAAAACTTTATATTTCAATGCCGTTGCCGGCAGGAGCGCTTTTTTCAGGCCCTGCCGGCTTCTTTGTGTTTGTCTTTTGGTGCGTTTTGTGTTATAATACATGATGAATATCATAACGACGGAAACGCCCTCCTGTCTTCTCGGTGCAGTGCCTGTTGTGGGATCTGACCGGGAAAAGCGGGGGCTCCTTTCCGGGATAATGGGACCGGATCCGATCCTCTGCGGTAACGCGCGGCGGAGGGTCGTTCTTCATTTCCGCGAATCCCGCGGATTCGATAATTGGAGGGTTACATTTGGATTTCAGCGATATGACGCAAACCAACCAGCAATATGACGAAAGCCAGATTCAGGTCCTGGAGGGACTGGAGGCCGTCCGGAAGCGTCCGGGTATGTATATCGGCTCCACAGGCCCCCGGGGCCTGCATCACCTGGTGTATGAAATCGTGGACAACGCCATCGATGAGGCCCTGGCGGGATACTGCGATAAGATCGATGTGAATATCCTGCCCGGGGATGTGATCCGGGTGTCCGACAATGGCCGTGGCATCCCGGTAGGCATCCAGCAGCAGACGGGAATCCCCGCTGTGACCGTGGTGTATACCATGCTCCATGCCGGCGGTAAGTTCGGCGGCGGCGGCTATAAGGTCTCTGGCGGCCTTCACGGCGTAGGCGCCTCGGTGGTTAACGCCCTTTCCGTGTGGCTGGAAGTGGAAGTCTGTGTGGACGGTCACAAATATTTCCAGCGCTTTGAGCGGGGCCAGCAGGTAACGGATCTTCAGGACCTGGGGCCCCTGGAGGACCCCAGTAAAACCGGCACCACTGTGCGCTTTTTGGCAGATCCGGAAATCTTCAAGGAGACGACGGTTTACGATTTTGATACCCTAAAGACCCGCCTGCGGGAGCAAGCTTTCCTCAACGCCGGCATCCACATTGAGCTCACAGACGAGCGGGGTGAGGAGAAGGTTCAGGAAAACTTCTGCTATCAGGGCGGCGTCAGCAGCTTTGTGGAATACATCAACAAGAAAAAGGCGGTAGAAGTGATCCATCCGGACGTGATGCACTTTACCGCTGTCTCTCCCGATGATACGGCTACTGTGGAGATCGCCATGCAGTACAACGACAGCTTTAACGAGCTGCTGTTGTCCTTTGCCAACAATATCCATACTACCGACGGTGGCACCCACGAGGATGGCTTTAAGCGGGCCATGACCCGGGTGATGAACGACTATGCCCGCAAGCACAATATCCTCAAAGAGGGCGATAAGAATCTTTCCGGCGATGATGTCCGGGAGGGCCTGACCGCTATTATCAGCGTCAAGCTCAAGGAAGCCCAGTTTGAAGGCCAGACCAAGGCCAAACTGGGAAATATGGAGGTTCTCTCCCTGGTGAGCAACCTGATTACCGACAAGTATGCCACCTATCTGGAAGAGAATCCCGCTACCGCCAAGGCGATCTTTGAGAAATCCCTGGCTGCAGCCCGGGCACGGGAAGCCGCCCGGAAAGCCCGGGAAATGGTCCGGCGCAAATCCGCCCTGGAAAACGCCGCCCTGCCTGGAAAGCTGGCGGACTGCCAGTCCCGGAACCCGGATGAGACGGAAATTTATATCGTCGAGGGTGATTCCGCAGGCGGTTCCGCAAAGGGCGGACGGGATCGGAAATTTCAGGCCATCCTGCCCCTGTGGGGCAAAATGCTCAATGTAGAGAAAGCCCGGCTGGATAAGGTCTACAGCAACGAAAAGCTCATGCCTGTAGTGACGGCCTTGGGCTGCGGCATTGGGGATGAGTTTGACATTTCCAAGCTCCGTTATGGCAAGATCATTATCATGGCGGATGCTGATGTGGACGGCTCCCATATCCGCACCCTGCTGCTGACCTTCTTCTTCCGCTATATGCGGCCTTTGGTGGAGCAGGGGCATATCTATCTGGCACAGCCGCCTCTGTACCGCATTACCAAGGGGAAAAAGCACCGCTATGCCTTCTCCGATGACCAGCGGGATGCTATTATGGCGGAGCTGGGCAGCAACTATGAAATCCAGCGCTATAAGGGCTTGGGCGAAATGGATTCCGACCAGCTTTGGGAGACCACCATGGATCCCGCTACCCGCACCATGCGCCGGGTGGAAGTGGAAGACGCCGCTACTGCCGATGAGGTGTTTACCATCCTCATGGGCGACAAGGTGGAGCCCCGCCGGGAGTTTATTGAGCAGAACGCCCGGTATGTAAAGAACCTGGATATTTAAAATTTCCCCGGTTCTGCCGGCACAAGACCGGCAGCCCGAGAAATCATAAATTATAAAAAACAAAGGAGGAAAAACATCCCCAGGTGGGATGTTCCCGAATATGATGGATCATGACCGAATATTGGAAGTCGGCGCCCCCGAGGAAACCCCCGAAGAGCCGGCGGACAAAAAGGATGAAAACCAAGTAGAGGATGGGGCCTGGGATGGCTCCGAAGCAGAGCTGGTGGCCGATGACGATGCTGCCGTGTATGAAGACCCGCAGACGGGGATTCGCCTGAGCTATACGCTGCGCCGGGAGGAGATCTATCAGTGCCTGAAAAGCACCGGCTATATCAAGACCACCGGAACGCGGGCAATCATTGAGACGGCAGTGCTGGCAATTGCCGCAGTGCTCTTTTTCATCAACTGGTTTTCCGAATATCAGACCGTATCTCTGGTCCTGGGAATTCTGAGTATTCTCCTGATAGGCGTTATCTGGGTTGTCCCGGAGTGGGGCCTGCGCCGTCGGGCTGGAGTGCTGGCCTCTGGGGCGGAGATGGTCATGGAGATCTATCCCGATGAGATCGTCCTGAACCGCGGGGATTCCCATGCGGAGATTCCCTTGGACGGCACCGCTTCCTATGCCCAATACGGCAATTGCATGGTGCTGTTCCATGAAGGGAAAATGGCGATCCTCCCCCTTCGGTGTGTGGAGCCAGCAGTGCTGCCGGAGGTCCAGGCCATGATTTTGGCGGGTACCACCCCGAGAGAATAAATTTTTACGATTGCTTTTAGAGAGGGCCAAAGCCCTTTGGCCCTGAATAACCGGTAAGAAAATGGAGCAGACTTCCCGGAGAGGAAGTTTACATGGCCGGAAAGAAGGAGGCTTTGACCGGTATGAAAACGGAAGAAACCAAGCGGTATATTCTGGAAAGTTATTTGTTGACGGGAAACGATTTTGCCGATTATCAGGTGGCAGTCCGCCGGATGAAAACCGGTCGGGGCGAGCTTCTGTTGTTCCGGCTGTGCGGCATGGCGCTGATTTTTCTGTCCCTGCTTGGCCGGGTGTTTTTTACCAATGATACCACGTATGACAGTGCAGTGTACTTTTTGTTACTCTGCCTGGGCGTGGGGATCTGCCTGTATTACGATTACTGTATGCCCTATGTGGTTCGCCGCCGGGCTTTCCGGTATTTTGCCTCCTACAAAGGGCGGATGCTGGCCAACCATGTGGAGTTTGACGGTCGAGGCATCCGTTTTGTCACGGATATGGGGAGAGAAGAAATCCCCTATGAAAAGCTCCGCCGCGCGTATGAAGATAAACGGGTCATCCTGTTGGAGGAAGAACAAGGAATACGCTTCCTGCCAAAGCGGGTGCTGACTATGGACGAATATAAAGGAGTCCGCGGGTTCCTGAAGCGGGCTCTGCAAGAAAATTATTTGCAGGAAGGTGTCTGTTAAATGGATGAAAAGCAAGAGCTGCAGGAGCAGCAAGAACAGGGGACGAGCAGGATTATTCCGGTGAACCTGGAAAAGGAAATGAAGGACTCCTTCCTGGATTATTCCATGTCGGTCATCATTTCCCGGGCCCTTCCCGATGTTCGGGACGGCCTGAAACCGGTACATAGAAGAATCCTCTACACCATGTATGAAAATACCCTGTGGCCGGAGAAGGCCTACCGTAAGTGCGCCGATACAGTGGGCAGCGTGCTGGGCCGGTATCACCCCCACGGCGACGCCTCCGTCTATGACGCATTGGTGCGCCTGGCCCAGGATTTCTCCATGCGCTATGTGCTGGTGGACGGCCACGGGAACTTCGGATCTGTGGACGGCGACCCGCCTGCTGCTTATCGTTATACGGAAGCCCGCATGTGCAAGCTTTCCGTGGATATGCTGGCGGATATCGATAAAGATACCGTGGACTTCGGCCCCAACTACGACGACCGCCTGAAGGAACCCCTCGTCCTCCCCAGCCATTTCCCCAACCTGCTGGTCAATGGCTCTACGGGTATCGCCGTAGGTATGGCCACCAATATTCCGCCCCACAACATGGGAGAAGTCATTGACGGCATGTGCTGCCTCATTGACAACCCGGAAGCCACCCTGGACGAGCTCATGGAGCATATCAAGGGACCGGACTTCCCCACAGGGGCCATTATCATGGGCCGCAGCGGCATCCGCGCAGCCTATGCCACCGGCCGCGGCCGCATTACGGTCCGGGCCCGGGCGGAGATTCAGGAAGAGAAAAACGGCCGCTTTAAGATTGTGGTTTCCGAAATCCCCTATCAGGTGAACAAAGCCCGGCTCATTGAGAGCATCGCGGACCTGGTAAAGGAAAAGCGCATTGAGGGCATTTCCAACGTGGAGGATCACTCTGACCGCAACGGAATGCATATTGTCATTGATGTGAAGCGGGACGCTTCCCCGCAGATTGTTTTGAACCAGCTCTATTCCTATACCCAGATGCAGACCACCTTCGGCGTCATTATGCTGGCCATTGTCAACGGCCAGCCGAAAACCCTGACCCTGGCCCAGATGCTCCAGGAATACATCAAGTTCCAGGAAGAAGTGGTCACCCGCCGCACCCGGTTTGAGCTGAAAAAGGCCCAGGAGCGGGAGCACATCCTGGAGGGCTTGAAAATTGCCGTGGACTTCATTGACGAAGTCATCTCTATTATCCGCTCTTCCCCGGATCAGCCCACTGCGAAAGGCCGTTTGTGCGAGCGCTTTGGACTGGATGACGTCCAGGCCCAGGCTATTGTGCAGATGCGGTTAGGCCAGTTGACCGGCTTGGAGCGTCAAAAGATTGAGGACGAACTGGAAGCTCTGAAAGTCAAGATTGCCGATTATCTGGATATTCTGGCCCACGAGGAACGGATTTTGGCTATTGTCAAGGAAGAAGCCCTGGCGATGAAGAAAAAATACGCTGATGAGCGCCGCACGGAAATCGCGGCTATCAGCGGCGAAGTGGATATTGAAGACCTGATTCCCAACGAGGAATGCGTGCTGACCCTGACAGAGGCCGGCTATATCAAGCGCCAGAAGGCGGATACCTACCACACCCAGAACCGGGGCGGCCGGGGGATCAGCGGCATGACTCGTCGGGATGAAGATGTGGCCGCAGAGATGTTTGTCCTCAACAGCCACGACTATGTGATGTTCTTCTCGGATTTGGGACGGGTTTACCGCCTGAAAGCCTATGAAGTTCCGGAGGGTTCCCGTACCAGCCGGGGCATGAATATCGCCAACCTGCTGCCTCTGGCTTCCGGAGAGCGGGTCACTTCCATGATCCGGGTAACGGATATGGAGGAAGAAAAATATCTGGTGATGGTTACCCGCAACGGCGTGATTAAGCGCACCAACCTCAGCGCCTTTAATACCGCCCGCAAAGGCGGCGTGATCGCCATTGATTTGGACGAAGGGGATGCGCTGAGCTGGGTACGCCTGACCAACGGCGATGACGAGCTGCTGGTTGCTACCCGCAAGGGCATGGCTATCCGCTTTAACGAAAACGATGTCCGCGCCATGGGCCGCACGGCCCGGGGCGTGAAAGCCATTACCCTGAAGGACGAGGACTGCGTCATCGGCATGTCCATCCTTCGGGAGGGCGGTTTGGTGCTTACGGTGTCTGAAACCGGCTATGGGCGCCTCTCCCCCATTTCCGACTACCGTCTCCAGAGCCGTGGCGGCAAGGGCTTGCTCAACTATCACGTGGAGAAATACGGTGATGTAGCCGCTATCAAAGTAGTGGATTTGGATGACGATGTGATTCTGATTTCCGCTGACGGCGTGATTATCCGCATTCAGGCCAGCTCCATTCGGATTTGTGCCCGTCCCAGTAAGGGCGTGCGGGTGATGCGGATTGTCGGGGAAAACAACAAGGTTGTAACCCTATCTCGGGCGCCTCATGAGGAAAACGAGGAGCCTGCGGAAGATGCCGGCGATGAAACAGAAGCCATTGGCGAAACCGAGAATTCTCAGGAAGAAAATTCCCCCGAAGAAGCTGCACCGCAAGAAGAATAATCCCTGCTAAAAAATGAGCCGTGTCTGCATTGCAGACACGGCTTTTTGCTGGGCGGACGATTTAGCCTTGGTATTGGAAGGAGAAATCCGGGTCGATTGCATAAAGCTGGACATACAGCTCGGCGGCCCGTTCCCGGTAATACAGGAGAATTTGCCCGGAAGTTTCCAGTTGGCCGGCAGAGCCTTCCTTACCGGACGAGAAGCCTTCCATGGCGCTGCCGGTGCCGGAAACCCACTCCTCCTGCTGGGTCCGGATGGAATCCTTTTGATTCTCCGGGGCTTTTTCCAGCAGGGCTTTGTAGGCGGCGTCCACTTCCGTTTTCCAGAGTTCAATGAACTGGCTGTTGACGCCGATCATCTGGCCTGTGCTGGAGGCGTTCTCCATTTGGGCGGCATATTGGGTATCCAGAGGGTTTTGCGCGAATTTCTGGTCAAACCCTGTATCCCCTGTGGTGATTTCCGGAAGCAAGCCCGTGTGTTCGCCTTGTGAAGAAGCATCGCTGTCGTTTTCCGGAGAAGTTTCCTCGTCCCGCAGATTGGTGCCGGATTCCTCCTCCTGAGAGGAATCCGCAGAAGAGGGCTCCTGGGAGGAAGCGCTGGCCGAGGGGGAAGGCTCCGGAGAGGCAGTGGATTCCTGGCCGCCCAAATCGCATCCCGCCAGAGAAATAGTCATAGCAATCGCCAGCAAAGCGGCGAGAAAAGAGCGTTTTCTCTTCATGGAAATTTTCCTTTCTGATGGTTTTCTTCATCATACCACAGCCATTCGGGAGATACAACCGGGAGTTTCCCTATTCTTCCGGCAGCTGTGCGCACACGGTGAGCCCCCGCATCATCATGGGGAATAATCGGAATTCAATGGAGGCCAGCTGAGAGAAAGGCAGGGGGTTCTTCCCCTTCCCCACCTCAATGGTAAAGCCCGGTCGGTGGAATTCCTCGATAAACCAGTCTTTAAACCCTCCCATAGAGGCCATGGGTTCCGGCTGTGCCGCCTGATAGCCGGAAAGCCGGGCAAATTCTAAAGCCAGCTCTTGGGAGACCGCAGGCGTATGCGCCCCGTATTGCCAGTAGATTTCCTCTCCTTGGCTGTGAAAGGCCATGACCAGGGAAAAGGGTATCCGGCGGCAAAGAGACGCTACAGCGGCGGTTTCTGGCTCACTTTCGGGAGCGGTTCCCCCATAGCGGGTGGGGCCGGGGCCGGCAATGCCGGCTGTTTCCTCCATTTTTCGCAGCGTATGCCAGCCAGCGTCAAAATTGTGGTTGATGTCCACACCTCGGGCGTTAGCCTGCCAGCGGGCGGTGTTTCCCCAGGGCTTTTCCAGGCAGATACCGGCCTGCTCCGGGCCTTTCAGGGAAATTTCTACCCCGTCCGGATTGACCATGGGCAGGCAGTAGAAGGTGATTTTTTTGAAAAGGGAGCGCACCGGGGTGCCGGAAACCGTGATGCCGCTTTCCTGGGCCTGGCAGAGACGGCGGCAGAAGTGCATCAAAAGGGCCGAAGTAATCCACTCCATGCCGTGAAAGGCCCCGGCATATAAAACCGCTTTCTTTCCCTCCCCAATTTCCAGCAGAGGAAGGGAGCGGCCGCAGAGGCTCTCCCCGGCAGAAGAGAGGCGGCAGCAGCCGTAGCGGTGTGACAGGAATTCAATTTCCCGGCAGAGGCGTTGATAATCGTACATAGGGGATCCTCTCCTTTTTCCCGACCAGCAGTTCTCAAAGAAATCTATGCGAAAAGGCAGGGAAAAAGACCCGACAAAAGGGAAGGATTGCATTTTCTGAAAAGTTATGGTAGGTTAGATTCTGTAATGCTGTATGAAGAGGCGATGCAGATGTATTTTCAAAGACTGGAGGATTTGCGAGTAGACCGGGATAAGACCCAGGAAGAGATTGCCCAGGTACTCCACTGTAAACGGGAAGTGTACCGGAGATATGAAAAGGGCATCTATGAAATCCCCGTATGGGCGTTGATGCAGCTGGCGGATTATTACGGCACCAGCACGGATTATATTTTAGGGCGTACAGACTACCCGCAGCCCTACCAGAAAGTCAATAGAGGATAAAAATAGCCCCGGTTTTCAAAAACCGGGGCCTTTTTCTCCAAAGAGATGATTACACATTAAACCGGAACAGCACGATATCGCCATCCTGCATGACATAGTCCTTGCCTTCGCTGCGGACCAGGCCCTTTTCCTTGGCGGCGGTCATGGAGCCACAGGCCATCAGGTCGTCAAAAGCAATGACTTCCGCCCGGATAAAGCCGCGCTCAAAGTCCGTGTGGATTTTACCGGCAGCCTGAGGCGCTTTGGTGCCCTTGGTGATGGTCCAGGCCCGCACCTCCGGCTTGCCGGCGGTCAGGTAGGAGATGAGCCCCAGCAGGGAATAGCAGGCGTTGATGAGCCGGTCCAGACCGGATTCTTCCAGGCCCATGTCTTCCAGGAAGAGCTTCTTCTCCTCCCAGTCCATGCCGGAAATTTCCGCTTCCGTCTCCGCGCAGATGGGCAGCACAGCGGCGTGCTCCTCGTCGGCGATCTTTTTCACCGCCTGATAGCCCGGATTGTTTTCCACGCCGTTTTTAAAGTCGTCCTCGCTCATGTTGGCGGCGTAGATAATGGGCTTGTTGGTCAGCAGGGAAACCGAAGCCAGGAGCTCTTTTTCCTCCTCAGTGCACTCCACCGAGCGGGCGGATTTTCCCGCATCCAGGGCTTCACGGACCCGCAGGAAGAAGTCCAGCTCATCCTGATATTTCTTGTCCGCTTTCAGCATCTTCCGGGTTTTGTCAATGCGGCGGTCCAGCACTTCCATGTCGGAGAGAATCAGTTCCAGATTGATGGTCTCGATGTCCCGGGCCGGGTCAATGCTGCCTTCCACGTGGATGATATCGTCGTTGACAAAGCAGCGCACCACATGGACAATGGCGTCCACTTCCCGGATGTTAGAGAGAAACTTGTTGCCCAGGCCTTCGCCCTTGGAAGCGCCCTTGACCAGACCGGCGATGTCCACAAACTCAATGGTGGCGGGGGTGTACTTTTCCGGCTCGTACATTTCCGCCAGCTTGTCCAGGCGCTTGTCCGGAACCGCCACCACGCCCACATTGGGCTCGATAGTGCAGAAGGGGTAGTTGGCGGACTGTGCTCCCGCGTTGGTGATAGCGTTGAAGAGGGTGCTCTTGCCCACGTTGGGCAGACCCACAATACCTAATTTCATATATCTCTACATCTCCTTAAAAAATGCTGTATTTACAAGGGTTTTCGCGCTTTGGCGTTTTGGTGGCTACGCCATTTTTACGCCATTTGCGCATCGACTTGTATTAAGTTATATCAACATACGCTGCTGAGTTGAAATTGCTTGACTGCCTGATCCAGCGTTTCATCGGTTACATGGACATACCGATCCATTGTGGTTTTGATGCTGGCGTGTCCCAGCAGCTTTTGCAGCACTTTCGGCTGCATTCCGCTTTCAATCGCACGGGTTGCGTAAGTATGGCGCAGCGCGTGCATACAAAAGCGGTTGATCCCCGCTTCATCGCAAAGCTTATAGAGGTGGGTATCATAGGAACTGTTTTTTGCCGGTTCCCCTGTGCGCCAGTTGATAAAGACCAGATCATGCATCACAAGCCGGGAAGTAACGCCGGTGCGCCTGTCCATATATTCCAGCGTTTGCGACAGCAGGGGGGATTCTTTTCTGCCGCTCCGGCTATCCCATACCTCTTTCAGAATGTCATACGCTTTATCCGTCAAAGGAATGGTGCGATAGCTCTGCTGAGTTTTGGGCTTTATCCGTCAATGGAATGGTGCGATAGCTCTGCTGAGTTTTGGGAGGACCGGCACGCCAAACTTTCTGTGCGTGACGAAACTCCAAGGTCTTGTTTACCGTAAGCGTCCGGCGCTCAAAGTCGATGGCATCCCATGTTAAGCCAATCATTTCCCCGGTGCGCAATCCCGTTTCGAGGATGAGCGCATACTGGTTGTAATTGTGGGAGCGCCGTGCGGTTTCGAGAAAGAGGCGCTGTTCCTCCCGCGTCAGATAGTGAATATCATCCACAGCGCGAACAGGCTTTGTAAACCGAACGCCATCCATGGGGTGCTTTGCAATCAGGACGTTCATCTTCGCCGCCTTAAACATTGTCCCCATCGTAATGTATGCCTGACGAATGGTGGAACCTGCGTAATCCGCATCCATCTGGATGAACACCTTTTTGCAGTGCATCGGTTTTACATTGGCGATCAGCATCTTCCCGATGACCGGCTGAATATTGCGGACATAGCGTTCCCGGTAATTTCTGAGCGTGTTGGGAGCCAAATCACCGACAATATTTTCGATCCAGAATTCAAACCATTCATCCACTGTCGTATCGGTAGCGACA
>CAJFVO010000014.1 GCA_904420555.1 Candidatus Heritagella intestinalis
CATATACCTGCCGCCGTTCTCTGAAAACAGCCCGATTTTTTGCTCATTCCCATTCGCAAAAATTCAGCCTGTTTTCCTGCCGGAGCAAACGGGGCGCATAAAGCACCGCACCCCGTTTCCCCCGTCAGCCACGCCAGCAGGTATAACACACTACACTTTGCAAGCAAAGTCGTGTGCCAAAGGGGACACCCCTTTGGAAACCCCAGACAACAAAACAGGCGGTATGCTGCCCTCTCCGGGAGCATACCGCCGTTTGTTGTCAGCAGCCCGTTTCACGGTCTGTTTTCGCCCTTTGTAAAGTTTGGCGTACCATATTATATAGATGGACGTTTCTTCTTACATCAGGGTACAGGCTCCTTGACTTAAAGTGCACTTTAAGTAGTATAATGGAATCGCAAGCGTGCGGATGCCAACGGGGCGTCCGCCAGGAATGAATCGAAAAGGAGCGTATCACAATGATTTATAGGGATTTTCAGGATTTGAAGCTGTCAGCCCTGGGCATGGGCGCCATGCGCCTGCCGGTAGTGGAGGGCGACGACGCCCGCATTGACGTGCCGGCGGCCCAGGCCATGGTGGACTATGCCATGGAGCACGGCGTGAACTACTACGATACGGCGTGGGGCTATCACAACGGCCAGTCGGAGCTGGTAATGGGGGAGGCCCTGAAGAAGTATCCCCGGGACAGCTTCTATCTGGCCACCAAGTTCCCCGGCTATGACCTTTCCAACATGGATAAGGTCCAGAAAATTTTTGAAAAGCAGCTGGAAAAATGTCAGGTGGAGTACTTTGACTTTTACCTCTTCCACAACGTGTGCGAGATGAACATCGACGCCTATCTGGACCCCAAGTACGGCATTTACGATTATCTGATTAGTCAAAAAAAGGCCGGCCGGATTCGCCACCTGGGGTTCTCCGCTCACGGCAGCTATGACGTGATGAAGCGCTTTTTGGAGGCCTATGGCAAGGATATGGAGTTCTGCCAAATCCAGCTCAACTATCTGGACTGGAGCTTCCAGGATGCCAAGGCGAAGATGGAGCTGCTGGCGGAATACCATCTCCCGGTGTGGGTCATGGAGCCTCTGCGCGGCGGCCGTCTGGCCAAGCTGACCGAAGAGGAAGAGGCCAAGCTCCGCGCCCTGCGCCCCGATGAGACGGTGCCGGCCTGGGCCTTCCGGTTCCTCCAGTCCCTGCCTCAGGTGACCGTGACCCTGTCCGGTATGTCCAACATGGAGCAGATGCAGCAGAACATCCAGACCTTTGAGGAGGACAAGCCCCTGAACCAGACGGAAATGGACGCCCTGCTCTCCATGGCTGATGAAATGGTGAAGAAAATTGTCCTGCCTTGCACCGCCTGCCATTACTGCGTGAGCCATTGCCCCCAGGGGCTGGATATTCCCGAATTGCTTTCCCTGTATAACGAGCACTGCTTTACCCAGGGCGGCTTTATCGCACCCATGGCCCTGTCGGCCGTGCCCCAGGAGAAGCTGCCCAGCGCCTGCATTGGCTGCCGGAGCTGCGAAGCCGTATGTCCCCAGCAGATTAAGATTTCGGAGGCCATGGCGGACTTTGCCCAGAAGCTGGGAATGTAAGGCCGAAGGGGAGCCAATCACTTACAGGAGGAAATTGTATGGAATATCGGAAGCTGCCCAAGGGCAGTGAGCAGATTAGCATTTTAGGCCTGGGGAACAGTTCCCTGGGCGGCGCCGGGGAAAAGGAAGCGGAAGCCACGGTGACCATGGCTCTGGAAAATGGCATCAACTACTTTGACATGGCGGCTGGGGATGCCGCTCCCTTCCCGGTGTATGGCAGGGCTGTGGCCGGCGGCCGGGAGAAGGTCTATTTCCAGGTGCATTTCGGCGCGGATTACCGCACAGGGAAATACGGCTGGACTTTGGATTTGGAGGAGGTCAAGCGTTCCATTGACTGGCAGCTGAAATCCCTGAAAACCGACTACATCGACTTCGGCTTTATCCACTGCATTGACGAGGAGTCCGATTTGGAAAAGTTCATTGCCCACGGCACCTTGGACTATATCCGCGACCTGCAAAAGCAGGGCGTGGTGCGCCATATCGGGATGTCCTCCCACACCCCCTCTGTGGTGCGGAAGGTGTTGGACATGGAGATTCTGGATATGCTCATGTTCAGCATCAACCCGGGCTATGACTACCGCCACGGGGAATACGCTATTGGCGAGGTGGACGAACGCCAGGCCTTGTACCGCCGGTGCGAATCTCTGGGCGTGGGCATCTCCGTCATGAAGGCCTTCAGCGGCGGGCAGCTTCTCAGCGCGGAGACTTCCCCCTTCCATCAGGCCCTGACCGAATACCAGTGCATACAGTACGCATTGGATAAGCCCGGTGTCATTACGGTGCTCCCTGGTGTGCGGAACCGGGCGGACTTGCAGCGGATTCTGGGCTTTTTGCAGTCCTCCCCGGAGGAGCGGGACTACTCCATCCTGGGCACCTTTGCCCCTCAGGATGCCGAGGGCGTGTGCGTCTATTGCAATCACTGCCAGCCCTGCCCGGCGGGTTTGGATGTGGGCCTTATCAATAAATACTATGATTTGGCTCGGGCCGGGGATGAGCTGGCCAAAAACCACTATGCCAATCTGGAGAAAAAGGCCTCGGACTGTGTGTCCTGCGGCCACTGTGATGCCCGCTGTCCCTTCCATGTAGGCCAGGTGCAGCGGATGCAGGAAATCCAAAGCTATTTCGGCGAGTAAACATGATAGAATAGAGCAAACCCCCGGCAAGCCCGAAAACAGGCCGCCGGGGGTTTTGTTCTGCTTCGATTTGTTTAGAACTGAAAGACAATATCCCGGTCTTTCAATTTTGCACCGCCGTCAGCGGAAGCCTGGATATGGACGAACTGGGTGTCCAGCCGAAGATTCCTTCTCAGGTGTACGCCCCCCAAGCTGTCCTCGTGGCCGTACACCACGCTGATTTCATTGGGAGCGCTGTCCTGGGATTTGTAAGCCTGGAAATAGCCTACACCTTGGTACACGCCCTTCCCTTTGCAGAAATCGCCGAAGCCATCAAAGCCGTAACCGGCAATGCTGGAAGTGGCGGCGGAGTCCAAAACGCCGCAGAATGTCCAGCCTTCACCGGACTTTTCGTAGAGGGATAAATTTCTCTCTTGAGGCACGGCATCCCATCCTTCCGCCAAGGAAAATCCGAAAACATCCTCGTCAATATGGCGGTCGTCCTGCCACTGGAAGACGGGATAAAAGGAGTACACCTCATCGCCTTCATAGGTTCCCCCGCGAAAGACCACGGTGCTCACTGAGAAGCTTTCCGAAGGGAGGGAGGCAGTATCGGTAAAGGGGATGCAGTCCTCCGAGGTTTCGGTCTCTATGCTTACAAATGCTTGAGGAGTCTCCGGAGCTGTTTCCCAAATCACCTGTTTCAAGCTGTCATCCAGACTGTCAATGGTCTCCTGCGACATCCCGGTTTCCAATAAATAGGCGTCGGCTTCCGGGGAAGGGGAAACGGCCGGGGCCGGGGAGCAGGCGGTGAGTCCCAGCAGAAGCAGGGCCGTAAAAGCGGCAGCCGCTTTTCGCAGCAATGGTTTCATAAGCCATTCCTCCATTCTTTCAGAGCGAAAGGAGCCTAAGCAGGTCGCTTTGGTTCCTGCATGAAACAGCCGGCAATGACCAGTACCAATCCCAGCCAGGGAGCGCCGATACCGACAATCAGGGAGACGATTTCAACATAAACGCCAAACCGCAAAATTCCTCCTAGGATAATCAGAGCAATGCCTAAAAGTTGGATTTGATAAGGTTTCATTTGCATTCACTTTATCTCCTTCCTAAAAGAAATAATAAAATTCCGTCCTTCCGTACATGGGAACCGCCCCCGCTTCTCTTCTATTTCACTTTTATTCTATCATATTTTTCCAAAACAAGCTATTCGCGTTTTGTATAATTTTCTGTTTTTTTTCTTCAAAACGCCGTCTAAATAGATAAAATCACAATATTCGCCGAGAAAAGCACAGTTTCAGAAAATCGAACCCCTTTTACAAAAAACAGGGGAGAGCGGCCCGAAAGCCACTCTCCCCTGATAAAAGCGATCAACCAATTACCGCTTCAAATCCTCGGAAAAGAACTTGTTATGGATGGAGGACACAGCCTTGTCGGCGTCCTCTGCCGCGATGAGCACGGAAATCTTGATTTCGCTGGTGGAAATCATCTGGATGTTGATGTTGGCCTCGAACATGGCGTCGAACATATCCGCCGCCACGCCGGGATGGCTCTCCATGCCAGCGCCCACAATGGACACCTTGGCCACGTTTTCGTCATACACCACGCCGGAAGCCCCCAGGGATTCGGCATAGGGGTTGAGCATTTCGATAGCTTCCTTCAGATTGTCCTCGCCCACAGTGAAGCTGATGTCCTTGGTGCCGTTGCGGCCCACAGACTGCAGAATAATATCCACGTTGATGTTCTTGGCTGCCAGCTTGGAGAAAATCTTAAAGGCCAGGCCGGGACGGTCCGGCACACCCATAATCGAAATACGGGCGATATTTTCGTCCTTTGCTACGCCGCTGATGAGCATCTTTTCCACTTTTATTTCCTCCTTCACGATTGTACCCGGAACTCTGGTAAGGCTGGAGAGCACTTCCAGTTCGATATTGTATTTCTTTGCCATTTCCACAGAGCGGTTGTTGAGCACCTGAGCGCCCAGGGTAGCCAGCTCCAGCATTTCATCATAGGAGATGGTGGAGAGCTTTTTGGCTCCCGGCACCTTGCGGGGGTCGGCGGTGAATACGCCCTCCACGTCGGTGAAAATCTGGCACAGGTCTGCATGGAGCACCGCTGCAATGGCCACTGCGCTGGTGTCGGAACCGCCGCGGCCCAGGGTGGTCATGTCGTCATAGCGGTTCAGGCCCTGGAAGCCGGTGACTACCACAATGTTCTTCTTGTCCAGCTCCTTGCGGATGCGGTCAGGAATCACCCGCTTAATGCGGGCGTTGCCATAGGCGGAGGTGGTGACGAACCCGGCCTGCCAGCCCAGCAGGGAAACCACCGGGAAGCCCATCTTCTCAATGGCCATGGCCAGCAGAGAGGCGGACATCTGCTCGCCGGCGGTGAGGAGCATATCCATTTCCCGCTTGGAGGCGTCGGGGTTGATTTCCTTGGCCTTGGCGATAAGGTCGTCGGTGGTGTCGCCCTGGGCGGAAACCACCACTACCAGGTCATTGCCCTCCTTATATTTGCTGGTGACAATGTCAGCTACATTGAAAACCCGCTCTGCGTTGGCCACAGAGGAGCCTCCAAATTTCTGTACAATCAAACTCATAACTTCTTTCCCTCACTCTCTTACTCAATGACGATTCTGGCGCCCTTGGGGTCGGCCTTGAGAATCTCCGTCTGCCAGCCGTTGATCCCCTTCTCTTCCAGGTGAGCGGCCATCTGCTGGATAAAGACGTCCGCGTGGCCGGCGTCCACAAAGGCAATAATGGTGGGGCCTGCGCCGCTGACGTAGGTTCCCAGGGAGCCCAGTTCGTAGGTCATGCGGAACACCTGGTCGTAGTGGTCGATGAGGCCGCTGCGGTAGGGCTGATGCAGCCGGTCCTGGACAGCCACCCGCAGGTTCCCCAGGTTCCCGGAGAACAGGGAGGCGGTCATCAGGGCCGAGCGGGACAGGTTGTAAACTGCGTCCGCACGGGAATATTCCTCCGGCAGCAGGGAGCGGGCCTTCTCGGTTTTCAGCTCGAAGGGGGGGATCAGCACGGCGAACCGGATTTTTTCAGACACCGGCACGCTGACGCTGTACACCCGCTTGCCCTCAATGGCGGAGGTCACCAGGCCGCCGGCAATGGCCGGGGAGGTGTTGTCCGGGTGGCCTTCGATTTGGGCCGCCAAATTGATAAGGTCCTGCTGGGAAAGGGGGTTGCCCAGCATCCGGTTGGCCCCCAGAATCCCCGCCACAATACAGGCGGAGCTGCTTCCCAGGCCTCGGGCCATGGGAATGTTGTTTTCCTGGAGAATCCGCAGGCCCGGCAGCTTGTGGCCGCAGGTCTCATAGAGATAGTTGGCCGCCCAGAAAATCAGGTTGGAGGTGTCGGTGGGAATCTGGGTGCCGTCGGTGGAGGAGATGTCCACGTCGTCCCATTCCTCCATCCACACCCGGTTATACTTGTTCAGCGCAATGCCCAGGGCGTCGAAGCCGGAGCCCAGGTTGGCGCTGGTGGCGGGTACTTCTATGCGTATCATCTTTCATCAACATCCTATTCTATATGGTTTGCGGAGGTTCCGTTAAAAGTCAGCAACCCGGATGGTGGCGTCAATGGTCACGCCCATGCCGGCCAGCTGCTGGAGCTTTTCCCGAATCTCCCGCTCTTTCATTTCCTTGGTGACGAAGGCCAGCTCATTGCGGGGGGCGTTCTTTCTGGAGAGCTGCTGGACGCCGCCGAAAAGGGCGTCCGCCGTGCCCAGAGCCATGGTGGCGTTTTCCGCTGTGGCCCGCACATACATGGGAACGGTATCCTCCAGATAATCCTCCACATACTCCGGAGAACCGTCCTCCCAGAAGAGGTATTTCCGGGCTTTCAGGTGCTTGACGCAGTCGATAACGTCGGCCACTACCGCGCTGGCAGTGGGGAGCTTGCCTGCGCCCTTGCCGTAGAACACCACATCGCCGGTAGCGTCGCCCCGGACCAGAATGCCGTTGAACACGTCGTCCACATTGGCCAGCTGGCTGTCCCGGTCAATGAACATGGGGCAGCAGATAATCTGCAGCTTGCCGCTGTCCAGCTTTTTCACCTTGCCGATGAGCTTGACTACGCCGCCCCAGCTTTCCGCGTACTCCACATCCGCCAGCTTCAGCCCGCGGATGCCCTCGGTATGTACCTGCTCGGGATACACATGGCGGCCAAAGGCCAGGGACGCCAGGATGCAGATTTTCCGGCAGGCGTCCGGGCCGTCAATGTCCGCAGAGGGGTCCCGCTCGGCGTAGCCCAGCTTCTGGGCCAGGGCCAGGGCAGTGTCGAAGTCCATCTGGTCGCGAATCATCTTGGTGAGGATGAAGTTGGTGGTGCCGTTGAGGATGCCGGCAATGCCGATGACCTCGTTGGCAGCCAGGCACTGGCTGATGGGCCGGATAATGGGGATGCCGCCGCCCACGCTGGCCTCAAAGAGGAAATTCAGGTTGTTCTTCTGGGCAATGGCCAGCAGCTCAGCCCCCTTGGCCGCCACCAGCTCTTTGTTGGAAGTGACCACGCTCTTGCCGTTTTCCAGGCAGGCCTTCACATAATCAAAGGCCGGGTGCAGGCCGCCCATGACCTCCACCACAATCCGGATATCCGGGTCGTTGAGGATGGTATTGAAGTCCTTGATAAACCGGCCGGCAAAGGGGCTGTCCGGGAAGTCCCGCAGGTCCAGGATGTATTTGATATGGATTTCTTCCTTGGCGCGCCGGGCAATACTCTCCGCGTGCTCTCGCAGGACCTCGCCCACGCCGGAACCCACAACGCCAAAGCCCATAATTGCGATTTCTACCATGTTGTCACACCTCTTCTTCATAACACTGCTCTCTGAATGGATTATTCATCAGATATGCTGTCAATACTCAAAACGCCTTCCACCTGCCGCAGCTGTTCCAGCAGCTCTTCCACCGAGGAATCCAGATGATCCACCCGGGCGGAAATGGAGATCAGGGCCCGGCCGTTTACCGGGATATTCTGGTTGATGGTGAGGATGTTGGCCCCTTTGGCATATACCGCCGAAACCAGGGACATGAGCACCCCGGGCCGGTCCAGCAGCATGGCCTGTACGGTAATCATGTGGTTGCTCAGCTTCCGGTTGTAAGGGTACACCGCGTCCTTATATTTATAGAAAACACTGCGGGAGATGCCCGCCATGCGCACGGCCTCCGATGTGCTGGAGGCCTCCCCGTCCAACAGGTACTGTTTGGCCTGGATGACCTTGGTAAACACCTCCGGCAGCACGTCCTGCTCCACCAAAAGATAGGCTGTATTCTTCATTGTTCACCACCTGCATACGATTGTATTTCAGCAAAAAACAGTTTATCACAATAAACCGCGCTTTTCAATAGGGAAATGGGCTTTTTTTCAAAAATTTTACCGGCGAATGATAGTTCTTTGCCCTAAACTTTCTCTTTTTTACAAAATCGAGCAAAAAGACAAGGAGGTTTTTGGCCCCTTCCCTTGTTTCCCGGCGGTACGGGTGATATACTATAAGTACCAAATTCTCACACAGGAGGCATCTTGCCATGCTTATTAAAAACGCAGCAGTCCTGGATGAAAGCTTTCGCCTTTCCCAAAAAGAAATTCTAATCCGCGACGGCAAAATCGCCGCCGTAGGCGTGGGCCTGCCCCAAGACGGGGAAGAGGTCTTTGACGCCGCTGGGCTCACCGCCGTACCCGGTTTTGTGGACGTCCACATTCACGGATGTGACGGGGAGGACGCCAGCGACGGCACCGTAGAGGCCATCCGCACCATGGGCCGCTTTTTGCTCCGTCACGGGGTGACTTCTTTCTGCCCCACCACCATGACCCTGCCGGAGGAGCGCATTGCCCGCACCCTGGCTTCTGCCCGCACCTGCATGGATCAGCCGGAAGAGGGCTGCTCCCGGGTGCTGGGTGTCCATCTGGAAGGCCCCTATATTGCCATGAGCAAAAAGGGCGCTCAAAAGGCCGAGTATGTGCGCCCTGCGGATTTTGAGGAGTTCAAGCGGCTGTATGACGGCTGCGGCGGCATTGTCCGCCTGGTGGTTATCGCACCGGAGACCCCCGGCGCCGACGAATTCATTCAGAAGGCCAGCCAGCTCTGCACCGTCTCCATTGCCCACACTGACGCCGACTACGACCAGGCCAAGCACGGCTTTGACATGGGCATCACCCACGCCACCCACCTCTACAACGCCATGAGCGGCCTGACCCATCGGGCTCCCGGCGTAGTGGGCGCTGTGTTTGACGATGACCGGGTCTGTGCGGAAATCATCTGCGACGGCTTCCACATCCACCCGGCAGTGGTGCGCACCACCTTCCGGTTGCTGGGCGACCGGATTATGGCCATCAGCGACGCCATGCGGGCCACCGGCCTGCCGGACGGGGAGTCCGAGCTGGGCGGCCAGACCGTGTATGTCCGGGACGGCAAAGCCTGTCTCAAGGACGGCACCATCGCCGGTTCCACCACCAACCTCCATCAGGAATTGAAGAACCTGGTTTCCTGGGGCGTGCCCTTTGAGCAGGCGGCCAAGAGCGTTTCCTATCTCCCGGCCCGGAGCGTCCATGCCGACGACCAGGTGGGCAGCATCGCCACCGGCAAGCTGGCGGACATCGTCCTGCTGGATAGCGAGTTGAATATCGTGAAAGTCATGCAGGACGGCAAGTTCTGCTAACCCCATGACACAGAAACGGCCCGCCTTTTCAGGCAGGCCGTTTTTGATGAAATTTAGCGCCGGCCTTCCTTCCGGATAAAGGGCTCCTGCACCCTTTCGTCCAGGAGGAGGCCATACTTTTTGGGCCGGCGGAAGGCGTTGCCGTGGACTTCTGTCCGGCGGTATTCCCGGAGCCGGTCCATGTCAAAGGAAGCCAGATAGATTCCCTCTTCGCCGCCGGCCTCCAAAATGCAGGTGTCCCGGGAAACCGGCAGCTCCGGCACATAGGCCACCCCGTCAAAGGCGTTGGAATGGCCGTTGCAGTCCGGCACGCTGGAAGGGTAGTTGCAGGTGGCAATGCCCACCATATTTTCATAGGCCCGGGCACGAAGCTGGGAGAGGCGGTTGATTTCCATAGGGCAAGCGTTGGGCACCAGGATGATTTCGGCCCCTTGGAGCATGAGAATTCGGGCGCTTTCGGGGAACTCCCGGTCAAAGCAGATCATCGCCCCCACCTTTACAGGCCCCATGGCCGTGTCCAGCTCTGTTGTATAGAAATCCTCCCCGGGAGTCAAGGCCCATTCCGCGCCGAAATCGCAGGTGTGGACTTTGGCATAGGTGAAGGCCCGGTTCCCCCGGCGGTCTAGGAGCACCAACGTGTTTCTGGGGCCGCCGTTCCATTTTTCCAGAAGAGTAATGCCGATGGCCATGTCCAGCTCCCGGGCCAGGGCGGCGAAGGCTTCCACAAATTTTCCGTCAGCGGGAATGGCCTCTGCGGTCCATTCTGGGGCGGGACGGTCGTAAATTTGGTAGCCGCAGCTCCACATTTCCGGGAATAGGGCAATATCCGCCCCCATGGCCTTGGCTTTCCGGCAGGCCGAGAGGCCTTTTTCCGAATTTTCCTCTAAGCGATTTCCAGGGGCGATTTGTAACAGGGCAATGTGCAGACAGTTCATAGGGTCTCCTTTTGTTTTCCAGAAATAGGTTTTCTCATATGTAAGATTGCTTTTCCGCAGGCTGCGGCATCAGCTTTTCCAGCTCCTCCAACAGGGATTGCAGTTCCCCAAGGGGCAGCTCTTCGGATTTCTCCCCATACCGCACTCGGTTGTAGGCGGGGGTCACGGGGTTGGCGAAGGATTCCCCCAGAGCAGGGGAGAGTTTTTGGGAGAGCTCCAGCGGCGTATCCCCAGGGGAAACCGACAGCCCCCGGAGTTTGGCCCCTTCCAACGCCAGGCCATAGCCAAAGCGGAATTTTTCCGAGCCGTCGGGCATCTGGCGAAATTGACGGCGGGCCTTTTTCCACTGGCGCAGCCGCTGCCGGCGGGTCAGGTCTTTGGGCGGTTCCGCCAGAGCCGGGGCGATGCGGATATCCTCGTCCACATAGTATTCGCTTTCTATTTTTTCAGGGTCAACTTTTGATTTCCGGAACAACAGGGATTCCAGCCAGCGGAGCAGCTGGCGGAGCCATTCCAGCACGGCATGGCCCAAACGGCGCAGCAGAGCCCGGCCGCCTTTGGTAATGAAAATAACCGCCAGCACCAAGACCAAGATTCCCAGCAATAGAATGCTGACATTCCAAATACCGCTTGCGCTTTCATCCAGAAGGGTAGACATGATTGGAGTGTTAGTTTCTTCCCAGGGCTCTGAAGAAGTAGCAAAAAAGGAGGACAGCCAGCCGAAAAACCAGGAGATGCCTTGCCAAATCAGAGAGAGGATTCCCCATCCCACCTGGGCTAGAGGGCCGGCGAACAGCGCCAGTATTAAAATTCCCACCAGCACCAGGGCCAGCAGACGGATATTATACCGGCGGATGCGCTCCGGTAGCTGGGAGAAGCTGTGGCCCCGGCGCTCCATCAGGCGGTCCAGGTTTCCCTGATTCAAGGAAAGGCCGTAGCCCGAAGCCATCAGCAGCAGGCACACTACATAGGGCACCGTGGGAAAGGTAGTCTGGTGGAAAAGATATACCGCCAGGGCGCAGAAGGAAAACACCAGATATGCCAGATAAAAATTCCGGTGCAGCACTTGGTCATAGGCTTTGGCATGTGACAGCACCCCCAGCATCCAGGGCAGCAGCAGAAAGGCCCCCAACAAAAGAGCGTCCAGCAAAGGCAAGTGCAGGGAGAAAAAAACCACCAGAGCGCCTGCCGCTCCAGGAAGCAGGCCCGCTATCCAGGAGACGAGGCTCCACATCCATCGAGGGCCTCGATAGCATTTGGAAAAGAGGACAGCAGCGCCCAACCCCAAAAAGCACAGGGCGCTGCAAGTTGCTTGGAGAGGCAGGGCCCAAGATTCCGGCAATTCCAGCAGTAACAGGCCGGCGGGCAAAAAGGGGAAGCACAGCAGGCTGCGGCCAAATATAGCGAACAGGCGCACGGCTTGCAGCAGCAGGATAGGCTTGGTTTTACCAGTGCTCATGCGTCCGCCTCCTTTCTCCAGAATTGAAAGATTTCCAGGCTGTCCGGCAGGTTTTCCGGCAGGCCGGGGCCGGTACACACCAGCTTTACCCGGATGCCCTCTGCTTGGCGCAGCAAAGCGTATTCCAAAATCCCGTCACAGAGATAGGGGGTCACCAGCACCAGGTCGCTGGGATGGATTTTCGCGCAGTCACTGCGGAGATATTCCGAAAACTCCCGGGTGTTTTCCAGGGGAAGCCGGGCCAGCAGGTGCAGCAGCTCCCATACATGCTCCCGCCCCCAGGCAAAGCCTGTAGCTAACGGTTCCCGGCCATCGGTGAGGCTGGCGTTGGCCATCAGAGCGGAGGGAATGCCGGAACCTAAGGTGTCGTCCAAAAACCCGGCGCAGGCCCGAATGGCCTCTTCTATCCGCTCCGGGTGCATGGGCCGGGTGTGCTCAAATTCCCGGGACTGGACATTGAGGATGACCGCCAGGGTTTGGTCGGCGCTGTATTCGTTCCGGTGAACCATGAGTTTTCCCGTCCGGGCCGTGGCCATCCAGTGAATGCGGTTGGCAGACTGCCGGGGGTCGTATTCCCGTACCCCGGCAATGAGGAAGGGGTCTGGCAGCAGATGGCGGCGCACCGTCACCGGGCCGGAATCACTGCGCACCTTCTGAAATCCCAGCTCCATGTCCACCGGCCGGGGCAGAACCGTCAGCTTAGCGTGGGGCTCCACAGAAATAGAGGGGGCCACACTGCCCAGAAGGTCTGTGGCAATGAGGACTACCGTGTCCAGGTGGTATTCCCCCCGCTTCAGGCACTTGACCTTCCAGCGGCGCACCACCCGATGGCGGCTCTTCATCATAAAGAAGCTGGGGACAAACCGGCTGTCCTCGGTGACCAGGGATTGGGAGCCGGCGAAATCCAGCCATCGGGAGGTGGAGATTTCCGCCTTGAGCCATGGCAGGGGCAGGAATTTCCCGTTGGAGACCTCTTCCACCAGCTCGATTTCGTCCCCTTCCATGGCCTCGTCTTTGCTGAAAAAGCAGCGGTATTCCAGCTTGTCAAAGGCGTTTTTTCGATAAAATTGCCCTTCCGCCCACACCACTGCGCAAATGATGAGCAAAATCATCACAAATTCCATGGCAGCGCCCCCTTATCCGGAAATTTCCGCCTCGGTGGGCACCGGCACCTGCTGCAAAAGCTCTGTGAGAACCTCCCGGGCAAACTGGGGGCCTTGGGAGAGATGGGAGCCCCGGCACAGGAGCCGGTGGGAGAGGACGTCGCAGCACACGGCCTTCACGTCATCGGGAATCACATAGTCCCGCCCGGAAATTCCGGCCCAGGCCTGGGAGGCCCGGAGCAGGGCAAGGGAGCCTCGGGGGCTGACCCCCAGCCGGATTTTTTCATGGCTGCGGGTGGCCTCCACAATGGCGAGAATATAGTCCTGCACCGCTTCCCCGGCCCGGATTTCCCGCACTTGCCGCCGGCCCCCCAACAGCTCTTCCCGGCTCATCACCGGCTCCAGGCTGTCCAGGGGGTTCTCCCGGACAAAGGCGTTCAGCATTTGGCGCTCGCTTTCCTTTTGGGGATAGCCCATGGCCAGGCGCATGAAGAACCGGTCCAGCTGGGCCTCCGGCAGAGGGAAGGTGCCCTGGATTTCCACCGGGTTCTGGGTAGCCACGACAAAGAAGGGCTGTTCCAACCTGCGGGTTTCCCCGTCCACCGTCACTTGCCCCTCTTCCATGCATTCCAACAAGCTGGACTGGGTCCGGGGAGTGGCCCGGTTGATTTCGTCCGCCAGCAGGATGTTGGTAAACATCGGCCCCGGACGGAAGGTGAATTCCTGGGTTTTCTGGTTGTAGATATTGCCGCCGGTCAAATCCCCGGGAAGCAGGTCTGGGGTGAACTGCACCCGGGTAAAGGCCATGCCGTCAATAGAGCGGGAAAGGGCTTTAGCCAGGGTGGTCTTGCCGGTGCCGGGCACGTCTTCCAAAAGGATATGGCCGCCGCAGAACAGGCAGACGGCGGTTTTCCGGATGACGTCGTCCTTGCCCTTAATCACCTGCCCTACGGAGGCGATCAGGCGGTCGGCGGCGGATTGCAGGGAAAAGGGAGTGTTCATGATGATGGCTCCTTTCAAAAGCATCATCCTGGGGAGTAGGAAGCTCCCAGGCGGGAAGTTCAACCTTCCTATGAATTTTCTTTTTTAAGCTGGATTTTTCGACAAAATATATAATTCAGTTATAGCATAAATTCTCGGAAGCCGCAACCTTTTTTCGGGATTCCCCACGGATTTGGGCGCATTTGCGGATAGACAAACAGCCCCGGGATGTTTATAATGGAGAGAGATATTTCGGACCGGAAGCGGTCCGGCAGAATACAGAGAGGGGAACCTGCATGAGACATTTGATTGACCCGCTTGATTTTTCCAAAGAGGAGGTGGGAGAGCTGCTGGATGTGGCCGACGACATCGCCGCCGACCGGTTCCGTTATGGGGAAGTTTGCCGGGGGAAAAAGCTGGCTACGCTGTTCTATGAGCCCAGCACCCGCACCCGCCTGAGCTTTGAGGCCGCGATGCTGAACCTGGGAGGCAGCGTGCTGGGGTTTGCCAGCCCGGACAGCAGCTCTGTGGCAAAAGGCGAGAGCGTGGCGGACACCATCCGCGTGATTTCCTGCTATGCGGATATCTGCGCCATGCGCCATCCCAAAGAGGGCGCGCCTCTGGTGGCGGCCCGCTATTCGGGAATCCCCGTTATCAACGCCGGCGACGGCGGCCACCAGCACCCCACCCAGACCCTGACCGACCTGATGACCATCCGCCGCCGGGCCGGCCGTCTCCATCACTTGACCATCGGCCTGTGCGGCGACCTGAAGTTTGGGCGCACGGTACACTCCCTGATTAAGTCCCTGGCCCGGTATGAGGGGATGCGCTTTGTGCTCATTTCCCCGGAGGAGCTGCGGCTGCCGGATTATATCCGGGACGAGGTGATTAAGGCCAACGGCATCCCCTTTAAGGAAGTGGAGACCATGGAAGAGGTTATGCCGGAGCTGGACATCCTCTATATGACCCGGGTACAGCGGGAGCGGTTCTTCAATGAAGAGGATTACATCCGTTTGAAGGACACCTATGTCCTGGACAAGTACAAGCTGCGCACCGCCAAGCCGGAGCTGTCGGTGCTCCACCCCCTGCCCCGTGTTAACGAGATTGCAGGTGAAGTGGACGATGACCCCCGGGCGGCCTATTTTGAGCAGGCCCAAAACGGGGTGTATGTGCGCATGGCGCTGATTATGAAGCTGCTGGGGCTGACGCTGCCGGCAGAAAACGCAAAGGAGGGGACGGTATGCTGAATATCGATAGCTTGGAAACCGGCATTGTCATCGACCACATCCAGGCCGGAGCCAGTATGCGGGTGTATAACCTGCTGGGCCTGGACCATCTGGATTGCTGCGTGGCGGTGATTAAAAACGCCCGGAGCAGTAAGTTTGGCCGGAAGGACATCATTAAGATTGAAGGGATTACCGACATCGATTTGGATGTTTTGGGCTTTATTGACCACAATATTACCGTAGACGTGATTCGGGAAGGGAAGATTGTGGAGAAGAAAAAGCTGGTGCCGCCCCAGCAGATTAAGAATGTGATCCGCTGCAAAAACCCTCGGTGCATTACCAGCGTGGAGCAGGGGCTGGACCAGATTTTCCAGCTCTATGAAACCAACGGAGGCCACCGCTACCGCTGCATTTACTGCGAGCAGGAGTACCAGTCCCGTCAAGGCTGAGTGAAAACCCAGGGCGCTTTTATCAGGAAAGGAAGTTTATTACCATGAAACAAGCAGTTGCAACCACCCATGCCCCCGCCGCCATCGGTCCCTATTCCCAGGCCATCGTTTCCGGAGACCTGATTTTCACCTCTGGCCAGATTCCCCTGGACCCCGCTTCCGGGGAACTGGTGCAGGGGGACATCCAGGCCCAGACCCGCCAGGTGTTTTCCAATCTCCGTGAAGTGCTGCAAGAGGCCGGCGCTTCCCTGGACGATGCGGTGAAGGTCAATGTCTATATGACGGATTTGAAGGATTTTGCCGCCCTCAACGAGGTGTATGCCACCTTCTTTACCCAGCCCTATCCTGCCCGCTCCTGTGTGGAGGTTTCCAGCCTGCCCAAGGGCGCTCAGGTGGAAATTGAGATTATCGCTCGCAAACCCCAGGCATGAGTTTCCCAGGGCTTTGCATATTCTGGAAAAGGGAGAAAGCGCTCCATGAATGTATTTGACGTCATTGGCCCGGTGATGATCGGCCCTTCCAGTTCTCATACGGCGGGGGCGGTGCGTATCGGCAATATGGCAGGGATGCTCCTGCCGGGAAAGCCCGTGCGGGCAGAAGTGGGTCTTCACGGCTCCTTTGCCAAAACCGGCCGGGGCCACGGCACGCCCCAGGCCTTGGCAGCAGGGATTCTGGGAATGCCTCCCTGGGATTCCCGCATCCGGGACAGCTTGGCGCTGGCCAAAGAAGCCGGCTTGCAGATTGCTTTTGAAGAAGTGGATATTGATGGCGCTCACCCCAATACGGCTCTCATCCGCCTGTGGAATGAAGCGGGGGAATCCGTGTCCGTCCAGGGGGCCTCTGTAGGGGGCGGGGAGATCCTCATCACCCGTATTGACGGCATGGAGGTGGACATTACCGGCAAGCAGCCCACCCTGTTAATCCTCCACCACGATGAACCCGGCGTCATTGCCGGTGTGGCCAATTACCTGGCCATGAACGGGGTGAATATCGGCGGCTTTAAGCTGAGCCGGAAAAAGAAAGGGGACGCCACCGCCCTGATGACCTTGGAGCTGGACGAAGTGCCGGCGCCCCAGGTGACCCAAGGGATTCGGTGCTTCCCCCAGGTGAGCCGATGCGTGCTCATTGAGCCGGGATTGTAATTGTTGTAGGAAAGGGGAAATTCCATGCCCAGTATAGCCGGATATGTGAAAAAGGCCGAGAAACAGGGAAAGCGCTTTGCCCAGGTGGTTTTAGAGAGCCAGGCCGCCGACCTGGAAAGTACGCCGGAGGCCCTTCTTGCCAAAATGCGCCAGGCGTTGACCGTCATGGAGGAATCCGCCAAGGAGGGGGAGGACCCTTCCCTGCGGTCCGCCAGCGGCCTCACCGGCGGGGCTGCCGCCAAGGTCATGGCCCGGGCCCGGGCAGGGGAGAGCCTCTGCGGGGAATTTTTCGGGAAGGCTGTGGCCCGGGCGCTGGCAGTGTCCGAATGCAACGCCTGTATGGGCCGCATTGTGGCAGCCCCCACTGCCGGTTCCTGCGGTATCCTACCCGCCGCCCTGCTCACGGTAATGGAGGAAAAGGGCCTTCCGGAAGAGGGCGCCGTCATGGGCTTGTTCACTGCGGCGGGCGTGGGCATGGTGATTGCCTCGAACGCCACGGTTTCCGGGGCCCAGGGAGGCTGCCAGGCCGAGGTGGGCAGTGCTTCCGCCATGGCTGCCGCCGCTGTGGTGGAGATGATGGGCGGCACGCCCCAGATGTGCGCCGATGCCTGCGCCATCGCCCTGAAAAATGTCCTGGGGCTGGTGTGCGACCCGGTGGCCGGCCTGGTGGAGGTGCCCTGTGTCAAGCGCAACGCCATGGGAGTAGTCAACGCCTTGGCGGCGGCAGAAATCGCCCTGGCTGGTGTTTCCAGCGCCATCCCCGCCGATGAAGTGATTGTGGCCATGAAAAAAGTGGGGAACGTGATGCCGGGTATCCTGCGGGAAACCGCAGAGGGAGGGCTGGCAGATACGCCTACCGGCCGCCGGATTGCCGAGGCATTTCTCCGGGGTGGTTCCCAGGCAGCTTCTGAATAATGCCGGAAACCCGATGAAATTTTCCGGATTTTCTAAAAAATCCCTTTACAATTTTGCAAAAATCAGGTAGTCTGATAATAGCATGGATTTTGTATGATCGAGCCGGACAAGGGCTTTCGGGCCGGGCCGGCCTGACATAAGTATTCTATTACGAGGAGAATGTGTCATGAGAATTTTGTATGCATCTGATTACAATGACCTGAGCCGCAAGGCGGCCAATATCATCGCCGCTCAGGTGATTTTGAAGCCCGACTGCGTGCTGGGCCTGGCCACCGGTTCCAGCCCCCTGGGCACCTATAAGTGCCTCATCGAGGGCTATGAGAAGGGCGATCTGGATTTCTCCCGCTGCAAGGCGGCTAACCTGGACGAGTACCGCGGCCTGCCCAAGGACAACGACCAGAGCTATGCCTACTTCATGTATGAAAACCTCTTTAAGCACATCAATATCGACATGGCCAACACCAACATCCCCGACGGCATGAACGCAGACGCCGAGGCGGAGTGCAAGCGCTATGACGAGGCAGTCCGGGCCCTGGGCGGCGTGGATATCCAGCTGCTGGGCATCGGCCACAATGGACATATCGGCTTTAACGAGCCCGCCGACGAATTCCCCAAGGGCACCCACTGTGTGGACCTGACCCAGAGCACCATTGACGCCAACACCCGCTTCTTTGCCCGCAAGGAGGATGTGCCCACCCAGGCTTACACCATGGGCATCCAGACCATTATGAGCGCTAAGAAGATTCTCCTCATCGCTTCCGGCGAGGGGAAGGCGGACATTGTCTGCCGCATGGCTGCCGGCCCGGTTACCCCCAATGTTCCGGCTTCTGTGCTCCAGCTTCACAATGACGTGACCATCGTGGCCGACAAGGAGGCTCTCAGCGTCCTCATGGAGAAGGCCCCGGAGATGATCGAAGGCCTGCCCAAGGCATAAGTCCCTCCAATATAGCTGTATGAAAATCCCCGTTCCCGCCGGAGCGGGGATTTTTGCGTCTAACTGCTGGGAATTTTGCCAGGCTGCTGGAAATATGGTATACTGTCCGGGAAGGGAGCGAGAATGATGACAGAAATCCAACAGGAATTCAGCGAAGTTTTTCAGGAACAGATTCACCGGTCCGGCAGCGAGAACCTGCTGAAGTGGCTGGGGGAAAAGGATTTTTTCACTGCGCCGGCCAGCACCAAATATCACTGCGCCTGTGAAGGGGGCCTGGCCATGCACAGCCTCAACGTGTACCGGGTCCTGCGGGAGCGGTATTTCGAGGAAGGGGACAGCGAGGAGAGCTTTGCTATCTGCGGCCTGCTCCACGATGTGTGCAAGGCCCAGTTTTACAAGGTTTCCACCCGGAACGTGAAGAACGAGGAAACCGGCCAGTGGGAGAAAAAGCCCTTTTATATGGTGGAGGACGCCTTCCCCTACGGCCACGGGGAAAAGTCCGTGTATCTCATCGAGCGGTTTATGCGGCTGAAGCCCGCAGAGGCTGTGGCTATCCGGTGGCACATGGGCGGCTTTGACGATGCGGCCCGGGGCGGCAGCTTTGGGGTGAGCCTGGCGTTTGAAAAGTATCCGCTGGCGGTAAAGCTCCACCTGGCGGACTTAGAGGCCACCTATCTCCGGGAAAAGGGCACTTCGGAGGCCCGGTGAGCCTTTCAGCCGGGCATCTTACAGAATTGTAAGAGCGCCGTAAAAAACTCTTGATAAACCGGGGAGATAACGCTGGTATAATAGTCTCGAAAGGAGGCAGATGCCATGTATCGGGGCTATGAAAAATCCAGACGCAGACGGCGGGAAAAGCTCATTCGCCGGTGTACGGTTGCCCTTGCCATTTCCGGCGTGCTCTTTGCGGCGGTGGCACTGTGCGCCTGTATCTACCTGCAAAATCCCACTGTTCTCTAAGCGTTCTCCTACTATCATTTACATATGCACAGGAAAGAGGCGGCTCTCGGAAACCCGGGATGCGGCCTCTTTCCTTTTTGCCTGGGAAAAATCCCAGGCTTGTCTTTTTACCGGTATCCGGTATAATTAGAAAAGAAAGCAGGATTGGGCAGATAGGCTGATTCTTAGGAAATGTTTCCGGCGGCATTTTGGGAGATGTGCCCGCCGGTTTTTGATGGAGGGATTTTGTGCAGAAGGATTTGACAAAAGGGGGCGTCACTGCCTCCATGATGCTGTTTGCAGGGCCGCTCATTGCCGGCAACCTGCTGCAGCAGTTCTACAATGTGGCGGATACCTTGATTGTAGGCCGGGTGCTGGGGCCGGACGCCCTGGCGGCGGTGGGGTCTTCCTATTCCATTATGGTGTTTGTCACCTCGATTTTGCTGGGCCTGAGCATGGGCAGCGGCATTTTGTTCTCCATGTTTTTCGGCGCCGGGCGCACGGAGGAGCTTCGCCGCAGCGCCTGCATGTCCTTTACCTTTATCGGCGGGCTTACCGTGGTGTTGGAGGTTGGATGCTTGCTGCTGCTGTACCCTATTTTGCAGCTCATGCAGACCCCGGATTCCATTTTGGAGGAGACCGCCAGCTATCTGCGGGTAATTTTTATCGGCATGGTGTTTACCTTCCTGTATAATTATTTTGCCTCGCTGCTCCGCTCAGTGGGGAATTCCTCTGTGCCCTTGATATTTTTGGCGGTGGCGGCAGTGCTGAATATCGGCCTGGATTTATTCCTGGTGCTGGTGATTCCCATGGGAGTGGCCGGGGCGGCTCTGGCTACGATTCTTTCCCAAGCGGTGTCTGGGATAGGGCTTGCTGTTTACACGCTGGCAAAAATGCCGGAGCTGCGCCCCAAAAAAGAGGACTTTGCCTGGGACAGGGGCATGGCGGGGAAAATTGCCCAGTATTCTCTCCTCACCTGCGCCCAGCAGTCGGTGATGAATTTCGGTATTCTCATGGTTCAGGGGCTGGTGAACAGCTTCGGCGTCAGTGTCATGGCGGCGTTTACAGCGGCGGTGAAAATCGACTCCTTCGCCTATATGCCGGTGCAGGATTTCGGCAACGCTTTTTCCACCTTTATTGCCCAGAATATGGGGGCGAAAAAGACCGACCGTATCCGCCGGGGAATCCGTTCGGCGGTGATTTCGGCGGTGCTCTTTTGCGTGGTGATTTCAGCGGTGATTTGGGTGTGGGGAGGCGATTTGATGACGATTTTTGTTAGCCCGGAGGAAACGGAGATTATCGCCATCGGCGTCCAGTATTTGCACATTGAGGGCGCCTGCTATTTCGGTATTGGATGCCTGTTCCTTCTCTACGGCCTGTATCGCGGGCTGGGCGCTCCGGGCATCTCCGTGGTGCTCACGGTGATTTCCCTGGGAACCCGTGTGGCCCTGGCCTATTGCCTGGCCCCGATTCCCCAAATCGGCCTGGTGGGGATTTGGTGGGCCGTGCCCATTGGATGGTTTTTAGCGGACGCGGTGGGCTTTCTTTATTACGGCCTATCCTTCCGGAAAAAGATGGAGAAGATGAACCTATAAGACACGCCCCTGATAAAGTGTGGTCTCTTTATTAGTAATACAAACGCAGTGCGAGGTGCTTTTTATGGCAGGTTTTAAAATTCCATCCATTCCGCCCACTACCAACAAGACTATCCGGTTTCCCAATGATGTAATTGAGGAAGTGGAACAGGCCATTGTGGGGAAGGACTGTACTTTTTCCGCTTTTGTCATTGCGGCGGTCCGGGCTGCTCTGGAGGAGCTGAAAGAGGCAGGGGAGTTGCCCCGGGACTAATCGTGGCAGGCGGGGCTGTCTTTGTACGCGAGCTATCATTTCCCGCCCTCCGGCGAATGGATTCCCCTTACCCAGGAGTAACAGCGGAAACCAAAAGAATATGGAAACGCGGTGGGCCTTCCCTTTTTGGGAGGCCCGCTTTTTTGCAATTTTTTCAAAAACCCTCTTGACAATAGAGGAATACCAGAGTATTATTGTATTAAGCCAGTAATACAATAATACAATCATACAATACTGGAAAGGAGGAGGGCTTTGGGCTGGAAATTTCAAACAGACCGCCCCATCTATGCCCAGCTGGTGGAGCAGGTAAAACAGAAAATTATCACCGGGGTATACCCTCCCGGCAGTAAAATGCCTTCTGTACGGGAGCTGGCCGCAGAGGCCTCGGTAAACCCCAACACCATGCAGCGGGCTTTTTCCCAGCTGGAACAGGAAGGGCTGCTGTATACCCAGCGTACCAGTGGCAGATTTGTCACAGAAGACCAAGGGAGGATTACCGCCATGAAGGAGGAACTGGCAAGAGAACTCATCCGGAGCTTTTTGGAGAACATGGAACAGCTGGGATATACCAGCAGCCAGGCGCAAGAGCTCATTGCAAAATCCCGGAAGGAGGGTGCCGGCCATGAAAGCTAACTGGTTTTGGCTGGCTGTCTCACACCGGAAACTGGAAAGGAAGGACACTCTATGAGCGCAATTTTAGAATGCCGCAGCCTGACAAAGCAGTTTGGCTACCGTCCGGCCCTGAAAGGGGTTAACCTCTCAGTGGAGCGGGGACGCATTGTGGGCCTGCTGGGCCCCAACGGCAGTGGCAAGAGCACCCTGATTAAGTTGGCCAACGGCCTGATTACCCCCACATCCGGGGAAATCCTCATTGACGGCAAGGCCCCGGGGGTGGAGACCCGGAAAATCGTCTCCTATCTGCCGGACAAAAATTATCTCAATGACTGGATGACTGTGGAGCAGCTGGTGAGATTCTTTGGGGATTTCTATGAGGATTTCAGCCGGGAAACCGCCATGGATATGCTGCGTCGCCTGGATATCAGCCCCAAGGACCGGCTGAAGGCCCTCTCCAAGGGCACCCGGGAAAAGGTCCAGCTGATTCTGGTGATGAGCCGCCGCGCCCAGCTCTATTTACTGGATGAGCCCATCGGCGGCGTGGACCCGGCGGCCCGGGATTACATTCTCCACACCATTATCAGCAATTATAATGAAAACGCGTCCGTCATCATCTCTACCCATCTGATCAGCGATGTGGAATCGGTGCTGGACGATGTGATTTTCATTTCCGCCGGGGAGATTGTACTGACTTCCTCGGTGGACGAAATTCGCGAACAGCGGGACCAGTCGGTGGACGCCCTGTTCCGGGAGGTATTCAAATGCTGAAAAAATTGATTCGTTACGAATTCCAGGCTACAGCCCGGATTTTCCTTCCCCTGTATGGGGCTTTTCTGGCCATGTCCCTTTTGCTCCGCCTGGTTATGACGGTGCAGGAGGCGCAGAATTGGCAAGGCGCGAAGCTGCCCGCCTGGCTGAACTTGCTGTTGGCGATTCCTGTCCTTCTCTATGTTGCCCTGTTTATCGCAACGGTGGTAATGACTTTTGTGGTGGCGGTTTACCGGTTTTACAAAAACCTCATGACAGAAGAGGGATACCTGATGTTCACCCTGCCGGTGAAGCCCATCCAGCTGATGAACAGCAAGCTCATTGCGGCCCTGGTGTGGACGGTTTTATCCGCTCTGGTGTGCCTCTTGTCCCTGATGATCCTGATTTTCACCCCCGACCTTCCCGGCGCCATTGCCTACTGGTGGCAGATTTTCGTCACCGGGGCTGCTTCGGAAGGGCTGTACCTCACCACAGGGATTTTGGTGGAACTGATTGTCGCCGTTCTGGTGAGCTGCGCAGGATTCTTTGTCCAGGCTTATACGGCGGTGGCGGCTACCAATTTCAGCGACAGCCACAAGGGCCTTATGGGCGTGGGGGCGTATCTGGTGATTAACTTTGCTTCCCAGATGATTTTTTCCATTCTGCTGTTCATCGGCGGCATGACCCTCTACCCCCAGATAGAATCTATGCTGAATAACTCCCAGGACCTTATGTGGCTTTTCCATCTGACAATTTGGGGCAGCGTGGCCTGGACAGCGGCCATATCCGCCGTGCTGTATGCGGGCACCAACTGGATTCTCAAAAAGAAGCTGAATCTGAATTGATTTCCCAGGAAAACCGGGAAAATTGCGCAAGCGTTTATTTCCAAAAAGGCGGGAGCTCTCCGGGGCTTCCGCCTTTTCTATGGGAAAATCCTTTTTAAAGGCGGTTGCCTCTCAAATTTTTCAGAAAAATTTCTGTGAAGAATCTATGAAAAAAGGAATTGAAATTCCCAGAAGGATAGAGTATAATGGGAAACGGAATTTGCTTATTTTTGCTCGGAGGGTTTTCCTATGTCGGGAAAATGGCCTTTGAAGCTGCCTTCTCCGTACACGGAGAAATATTTGAGATAGGGGGATTTCCTAAGTATGCCATCTGCTGAAAACATGAATCTTGCTTTGATTATCCTGGTAACGGGCCTGGTGGTGGTGTTTGTCGCTCTCATTGCCCTGATCGTGGTTATTAAGGCATATGGTTCCCTGGTCTCCTCCATGACGGGGAAAAAACAGGAAACAAAGAAAGAGACGAAACCAATTCCGGCTCCTATTTCGGTTCCCGCCGTACCGGTTGCTCCTGCTGCCCCGGCGGTACAGGAGGGGATTCCCGGAGAGGTAGTAGCCGCCATTGCCGCTGCGGTGGATTATCTGTACGGAAGCGGTACCCATGTAGTGCGCTCGGTGCGCCGTGTTCCTCAGAACCGTTCTTCCTGGGGCGCTGCTGGATTGATAGAGAACACCCGTCCTTTCTAAGCAGGGAAGTTCCCCTGCCGGGCGAGATATTTTATATGTATGGAAGGACTGTCAACCAATGAATATTTTCACAGAGGTATGGGCCTCCATCGTGGATATCATTCATAAATCCGGTTTTCTGACCAACGGATGGGAAAATTATGTGATGATCGCGGTGGCCTGCGTCCTGTTTTACCTGGCCATTAAAAAGGAATTTGAGCCGCTTCTGCTGCTGCCTATCGCATTCGGCATGCTCATGGTGAACCTGTTCCCCGGCATTATGGCGGAACCCACTACCACCATGACGCCGGTAGCGGACTATATCGCTCAGCACAAAGGGGAAGCCGGCAGCTATGCTGTCACCGTCTTAAACGGCGTGGAGTATTATATGGTTCCCGAAAACGGTGGCCTGTTCTATTATCTGTATCAGGGCGTAAAGCTGGGGATCTATCCGCCCCTGATTTTCCTGGGTGTTGGCGCTATGACCGACTTTGGTCCCCTGATTGCCAATCCCAAGAGCTTCCTGCTGGGCGCCGCCGCGCAGCTCGGCATTTTCATCACCTTTATCGGTGCGATCCTGCTGGGCTTTAAGCCGGAAGAAGCGGGCGCTATCGGCATCATCGGCGGTGCAGACGGCCCCACGGCGATTTTTGTCACCACTCAGCTGGCTCCCAACCTTCTTGGCCCAATCGCGGTAGCAGCTTACTCGTATATGGCTTTGGTACCCATTATCCAGCCGCCTATCATGAAGCTGCTGACCACCAAGAAAGAGCGCATGGTAGTCATGCAGCAGCTTCGTCCGGTGAGCAAGCTGGAAAAGATTCTGTTCCCCATTATTGTTACCATCCTGGTTTCCCTGCTGCTGCCGGATGCGGCGTCTCTGGTGGGTATGCTCATGCTGGGCAATCTCATGCGGGAGAGCGGCGTAGTTAACCGGATTTCCAATACCGCACAGAATGAGCTGATGAACATCATCACCATTTTCCTGGGCGTGACGGTGGGCGCTACGGCTACAGGTACCGTGTTCCTGAATATGCGCACTATCGGCATTATCCTCCTGGGCCTCATCGCCTTCAGCATCGGCACGGCCGGCGGTGTGCTCTTCGGCAAGCTCATGTATAAGTTCTCCGGCGGGAAGGTCAACCCCCTCATTGGCTCTGCAGGCGTGTCTGCGGTGCCCATGGCGGCCCGTGTTTCCCAGAAGGTTGGCCAGGCGGAGAATCCCGGCAACTTCCTGCTGATGCACGCTATGGGCCCCAACGTGGCCGGCGTTATCGGCTCCGCGGTGGCCGCAGGTGTGCTTCTCAGCATCCTGTAAGCGCGCGGTGTAAAAACTATCATACAAAGCCTCTGCATCCCGGTGCGGGGGCTTTTTCGTATCTTCAGAACCCTGGGAAATCGGTTGTGTTCTGAGTAAGTTCCTGCTATAATATGGATTGTTTATCAAAAGGGAGAAGGAGGCAACGGATATGCGGGAGATTTCACTGCATACATCCAAGATTACAGAAATAGCGCCGGCACTGAATGCCGGCGATCGGGTACTACTGTCCGGCACCATTTATACGGCCCGGGATGCGGCCCATAAACGGATTTTTGCCCTGCTGGATGAGGGGAAGGAGCCGCCTTTCCCTCTGGAGGGCTCCTGCGTCTACTACGCCGGCCCAACGCCGGCTCCGGAAGGGCTGCCTATCGGTTCCTGCGGGCCCACTACCAGCAGCCGTATGGACGTGTTTGCGCCCCGTCTGCTGGATTTGGGAATGAAGTGCATGATTGGCAAGGGCCAGCGCTCCCAAGCCGTGGTGGAGGCTATCCAGCGGAATGGCGCGGTCTATCTGTGCGCTATTGGCGGGGCAGGAGCTTTGGCCGCCAAGTCTGTCCGTTCGCTGGAGGTCATTGCCTTTGAAGATTTGGGCTGCGAGTCGGTAAAGCGCCTGGAAATTGAGAACTTCCCCCTGCTGGTGGCCATTGACTGCCACGGGGGCAGCCTGTTCGAGAGGTGAGGAAACGGTGACAAAGCTATTGATACGGCTTTTTGTCCGTAACTGGGAAAACACCGACAGCCCGGCCGTCCGGGAATCCTACGGGAAGCTGGCGGGTATTACCGGCGTTGTGACCAATTTGCTTTTGGCCCTGCTGAAGCTCCTCAGCGGCTGGTTCTTTAATAGTATCGCCATTATGGCCGATGCAGTGAACAATCTGTCCGATTCCGCTTCTTCCATTGTCACTTTGGTGGGATTCAAGCTTTCGAGCAAGCCTGCCGACGCCAAGCACCCGTACGGCCATGCCCGGATTGAGTATATCTCCGGTATGATCGTGTCCTTTATTGTGGTGGTGCTGGGGGTGCAGTTGGCTCAGAGCTCCATTGACAAAATTCTGGCTCCGGAAGAATCCTCTTTTACCTGGATCACCATTGGGGTGCTGGTGGTGTCGATTCTTCTCAAGCTGTGGCAGGGGCTGTTTTACCGGAAGATCGGGAAAACCATCTCCTCCACAACCCTGGAGGCCACTTCTACTGACAGCCTCAACGATGTGATTTCTACCTCGGCGGTATTGGCCGGCATTATCATCACCCTCTTGACCGGCGTGAACCTGGATGGCTGGCTGGGCCTGCTGGTGGCGGTGCTCATTACGATTTCCGGTATCCGGCTGGTCATGGAGACTTCCCAGCCCCTTTTGGGCATGGCCCCTTCTCAGGAGCTGGTGCAGTCCATCTATTCCCGGATATTGAGCTATGACGGGATTATCGGCCTCCACGATTTGGAGGTTCACAGTTATGGCGAGGGGCGCATTTTTGCCTCGGTCCACTGTGAAGTGGACGCCGACCAGGATATTATGATAAGCCATGATATTATCGACAACATTGAGCGGGATTTTCTCCAGGACTCCGGTATCCATTTGGTCATCCACCTGGACCCGGTGCAGATTCACGATGACCGCACCCAGAAGCTCTATCATCAGGTGCGGGAAATGGTGGCCCAGCTTTCGCCAGAATATTCCATCCATGATTTCCGGGTGGTGTGGGGGACTACCCATTCCAATTTGATTTTTGACATGGTAGTGCCCTATGGCCTTTCCCAAAGTGATGAAGAGGTGGCGCGGGCAATGGGCCAGCTGATTCAGGAACGTTTGGGGAAGAACTATTTTGCCGTAGTTACCATTGATCACGATTATATTGGTTCAGGAAAAGCGGCGATAGAGCAGCTCTCCCAAAAGAGCCGGAGAAAAAATCGAAAAAAATTGAAATAAGGTATTGACATCGATAGCTCTGCATGATATAATAACCAAGTCGCTTGCGGGTGTAGTTCAATGGCTAGAATCCCAGCCTTCCAAGCTGGTCGTGTGGGTTCGATTCCCATCACCCGCTCCATTGGCTCGGCCTTGCAGCAGAGCATTATGCGCCAATAGCTCAGCTGGATAGAGCAACTGCCTTCTAAGCAGTAGGTCTGGGGTTCGAGTCCCTATTGGCGCGCCAGGTATGGTGGGTATAGCTTAGTTGGTTAAAGCGCCAGTTTGTGGCACTGGAGACCGTCGGTTCGAATCCGACTATCCACCCCACACAGTACATACGGAGCAATGGTGACATTGCTCCGTATGTCATATATTGGGCTGTCGCCAAGGGGTAAGGCAACGGACTTTGACTCCGTCATTCCGCTGGTTCAAATCCAGCCAGCCCAGCCAGTCGAGTGCCTCGACACGCAATTCGCGTTCGGGGCACTCTTCTTTTTTGTTAATTTCTCCTCGCGTTCAAGCGAATATCTTTTTTGTGGCACAAATCCACCAGGCTGAGCCTGGACGCCATTCGCGTTCCGGGCTCAGTTTTTATTTTACCTGTTCCCTCGCGCTTACAGCGGATATCCTTTTTGCAGCATAAATTTAACGGCGAGTGGCCGCTCCCAATCACGCACTTCACTTTGCGGGGTGTGTTTTGTTTCCGCGTTTTTTATTTTGGAAAGCAAAGAATTCCAATCAAGCGGGAAAGGCGCAACACAGGCAGAGTTTTATTACAAATTCCCGAAAAATGAATATTGAGAAATAAAATTTATATAGATCGCCCTTGCGAATCGGCAAAGGCCGTGCTAAAATGTGTACTGGTAAAAATCAAACGGGAATAAGTTTGAAAAGAAAGGACAGATTGTGTATGTCGTATGATTTTCTGCTGGATCTGGCGCTGATCCTGCTATGTACCAAGGTGTTTGGCCTTTTAACCCGCAGTTTTAAAATGCCGCAGGTAGTTGGCGCACTGTTGGCGGGTGTGATTCTGGGGCCGGCAGTTCTCAACATCCTTCAGGATGCGGATTTTATTACCAAAGTTTCTGAAGTGGGCGTTATCGTCCTGATGTTTACCGCCGGTATGGAGACGGATGTCCGGGAATTAAAAAAGACGGGCAAAGCTTCTTTTGTCATCGCCCTTTGCGGTGTGCTGGTTCCTCTGGGCGGCGGATTCCTCCTGGCGCACTTCTTCAATGATCCCAGTATGTCCGAGGGTGCAACCGCAAGCGTGTTCCTTCAGAATATGTTTATCGGCGTCATTCTCACAGCTACTTCCGTCAGCATTACAGTGGAGACCCTGAAGGAAATGGGCAAACTCAATACCCGGGCTGGCAACGCTATCTTGGGTGCGGCTATTATCGACGATATCCTGGGCATTGTCGCCCTGACGATTATCACCAGCCTGGCGGATGAGTCGGTGCAGATTGGCATTGTGCTGCTCCAGATCGTTGGTTTCTTTGTATTCGCAGGCGTGGTAGGCTTCCTGTTCTTCCTGTTCTTCCGCAAGCTGCAGAACCATTATCACAAGGATATGCGCCGGTTTGTTATCCTGGCCTTTGTGTTCTGCCTGCTGATTTCCTATTGTGCGGAGGAATTCTTCGGCGTAGCGGATATCACAGGTGCATTTATCGCTGGTCTGATTATTTCCAACACGCAGCGCGCCCCGTATATCGCTTCCCGGTTTGAAACGCTTTCCTATACGTTGATTTCCCCGGTCTTTTTCGCCAGTATCGGCCTGAAAATGACCCTTCCCGAGATGACGCCCCATATTATCATTTTCTCCGTCCTGCTCATGGTGATTGCCGTCATTACGAAAATCATCGGCTGCGGCCTGGGCGCAAAGCTCTGCCGTTTCTCCACCCGCGAGTCGCTGCAGGTAGGTGTGGGCATGGTGTCCCGGGGCGAAGTAGCCTTGATCGTGGCCACTAAGGGTTCCGCTTTGGGCCTGATGTCCAACATGTTCATGGGGCCGGTGATCCTCACCGTGGTGGTAACCACTGTGGTGGCTCCCGTCCTTCTGAAGCTGGCATTCGCGCATAAAAAGGGTGGAAAAGGCGGCGAGTTGGATCAACGGCTCGAAGAGTCCGAACTGGTCAAGAATTACAATATTGCCACTGGGGATCACGAAAAGCTCTCCACTGTTTCGGAGCCAGCTGAAAGCTGATTGCAATCGAAAATAGAAAGTCCAGACAGGCTGTTGTTTGAGATCGCCCGGTAAAAACGGGCAATAGCCAAAATACCTCCTGATGTGATACCCTGCTGCCGGAGATTAAAATGATGCTTAAGAGTGGGCAAATAAGCGGGAGATTGCAAATTACTTTACGCACCTCACTTTTAAGAGGTGCGTTTTTTGTGCTTATACAGAATTTCCTATGCTCCTACCCTTTCCTTCTCCGGATAATTCCGGAGAAAACTGCCAGACTAAAGGGAGAAACATCAGATAGGGAGGCGCGGCGAAATGCAGGAAAAAAAAGAACAAGGGTCCGGGACTCCACCGGTCCCAACGGGAGGGTTTTCCTCCTCTTTGCTGGAAAACCTGGTCGTTTTCCGCAGGGCCTTCCAGGATAGCATTGACTTTGTCCAGCGGGAATTTTCCCTGGGAGAAACCCGGGCAGCCATTTTGTCCGTAGAGGGGCTTATTGATAAGAAGCTCATCACGCAGGGAATCCTGCGTCCCATTCTGGAGGCTCCCATCCTCCAATTAGATGGAGACGCCAAAATGCGGTACATCCGGGACCAGGTGCTTGCCATGTCGGACCAGATGCAGGTGGGGACCTTTGCCGAGGCCATGGACAAGCTCATGTCCGGCTTTGCGGTACTGGCCATGGATGGCTGCGATTTCATGATAGCCTTTGGCGTCCAGGGCTTTTCTTTCCGGAGTATTCAGGAACCTTCTAACGAAAAGGCCCAGAGAGGCTCCCGGGAAGGATTTGTGGAACCCTTGCAGATCAATATTTCCATGATCCGGCGGCGAATGAAAAATCCAAACTTGATGTTCGAGCGCATGATATTGGGAAACCAATCCCAAACAGCAGTGGCCCTATGCTATCTTCGGGGGACTGTCTCTCCGGAGATTGTCCAGAAAATCCGGTCATCCCTGCGCCAGGCCCAGTTGGAAACCGTGCTGGCAGCCGGTTATCTTATCCCCTTTTTGGAGCAGGGCGGAGTGTTCAGCAGCGTGGGCATCTCCGAGCGGCCGGATACGGTATGCGGTAAGGTAGCGGAGGGGCGGGTGGCTATCCTGGTAGATGGCGTTCCCAACGTGTTGGTGGTACCCCATCTATTTGTAGAGAACTTCCAGAGCTTTGACGACTACGCCAATCGGCCCTTTTACGCGGCATTTACCCGCTGGCTGAAATATCTGGCCTTTTTTATCGCTATTTTCCTACCGGGATTTTTTGTCGCGATAGGTACTTTTCACCCGGAGCTTCTGCCGGAACCTCTCCTGGTGCGTATCGCCGAAGCGGAGGCCAATACCCCTTTTCCTTTAATGGCGGAGGCCATAGTGCTTCACTTCATGTATGAGATTATGCGGGAAGCGGGACTGCGTGTTCCATCCAATTTGACCCATGCGGTGAGTATCGTTGGCGCCCTGGTTATCGGGGAGACTGCTGTCAACGCTGGACTTATCGGCGGGCCCACTCTGCTGATCATCGCCATGACGGCCATTGCCGGCTATGTAGTGCCCAAGCTCTATGAGCCTATTGCTATCCTGCGGCTGGTATTTATCATTGTTGGCGGGATGTTAGGGATTTGGGGAATCCTGTTATGCTTTGGAGGCGTACTGCTGAATATCGCTTCGGAAAGCGCCTATCGGATCCCGTTCACTGCACCGGTATCCCCATTCAGCCTGCGGGATATGCGGGATGTGTTGATTCGGGCCAGCTGGAAAATTCTTGGCAAAAACCCGGAGCCGGTGCAAAATATGCCGGGAAGCAACGTGAGAGGGAGGAGAAAGCCGTGAGGCGGAAAGGATGTATCAGTGCGGGGCAGCTCTTTACGCTGGCTTTTCTTACCCGGCTTATCATGATGGTAACAGTGGATTCCCGTCTGGCAGGCGGAGGGAGTTTGCTGGATTTGTGCCTGTCAGCAGTGCTGTATCTGGGGCTGAACCTGCTTTTCATCCTGCCGGCTTGGCTGCTCCACCGACGTTGGCCAGAGCTGGATGTCATCCAAATTGCCGGATATGGATTGGGCCGGGGAAGTATGGTGGTGGCCGGGCTGTATGTGGCTTATTTTCTCTTTATGAACGGCTATTTTCTCTCCTTCTTCACCTTGTTTATGGAGAATGAGGTGAATTCTCAGATTCCTGTTTGGGTAGTGGGAGCGGCGGTTTTGGTAGTAGCCTGCTACGGGGCCTTTTTGGGGCTGGAGTCCATTGCCCGCACGGGCGGATTTATCTTTCTCATTGTCTGTGCCGGGATGCTTTTCCTATTGGTGTGCCTGAATCAGGAGCTCCGGGCTGAAAATTTTTCCCCTCTCTTATATGATGGCCCGCAGACCGTGATCCAGGGGACGCTGCTGTTTGTTTCCCGGGGCACCTTCTATTGCATCCTGCCATTGCTGATGCCCCGGACTACTGGGAAATTACGGATTCAATATCTTCTATGGAATGTGGGGCTCTGTCTATTCTTCATTGTGATGCTGGTGACGGTCTGCGGCGCTTTAGGGCCCATGGCTCAGCTGGAAACTGCTCCGGTGCATACGGCGGCAGCCCTGGCGCAGTCGGGCCCCTTCCAGCGGCTGGACGCCATTTATATTGGTATTTGGATGATGGGTCTTTTTCTAATTCTCTCTTTAGATTTGTATCTGGTGAGCGTATGCGTTTCCAGGATTTGGGGAAAAGCAGCCGGGCGCGTCTCCATTCTGGCCGGAGCGGTGCTCTTGTTAGTGGCCTCCAATACCATCCTTTTGACTGCCCAAATGCAGCAGGCCCTTTTCCGTCTGGAAATCGTCCTGTCCGCCACCTTGGGGGTGGGGATGGTTCTGCCGCTGGTGGTTTATGGGGCTGCTAAAATCAAGCAAAAACAGGGGGAGTAGATATTACCAGATTGTGATGAAAACCTGTACCAATTGAGAATCAGGAGGGATACCATATGGATTTGAAGAAAAGGCGGTTTGCCGCGATTATCGGTACGGGGATCCTGTCCTTGGTGGTGCTCATGGCCGCTTCCATTTTCGGCGGGCAAATCCGCCTGGATGACCGGATGCTCATCCAGGGAGTGGGTGTGGATGTCCAGGGGGAAGAGGTTCTGGTGTCCGTTCATATTAGCCAGCCAGTAGAGCAGGGAGAAATCCAGCTCCAACAGGTTCGGGGGACCACTGTGCTGGAAGCCCTGAACAAACTGGTGCAGAAAAGCGGTAAAACACCTTTGTATTCTCACAATATGGTCGTGGTTTTTGGGAAGTCCTGCGGAGAAGACGGACTAGAAAAATTTCTGGACTTTTTTGTCCGGTATTATGAAGCCCGGCCTTCGGTCCATCTGTTTATGGCGCAAGGGGAAGCCCGGGAGGTTTTGGAACTGCAAAAGGATGGAAAATACGCGGATACAGAGGATATAGCACGTATCGCCCACAGCGGCGACGCCAACGGCTGGACGGTGAACACCCGAGTCATTGATTTTGTCAATCAACTCAAAGGGGAAGGAACCTCTCCCTGTCTGCCCATACTGGCTGTGGAGGAAGAGAATATCCAGGCCGTGGGTACCGCTTTGTTCCAGGAAGACCGGTATTGTGCCGAGCTTTCCCCGGAAGAAAGCCGGGTATTGCTGCTGGTTACCAAATATCTCAGCGGCGGGCAGTTAGTAGCACAAACGCCACAAGCCGACAAGGTTACCCTAACATTCCAGTCCAGCCAAGTTTCTCTGGAAAGCAGGATACAGGAAGGCGTTCCCCTGTTTACAATGAAGGTGGATTGTGAAATGGCAATCAGTTCCATGGGAGTGCTCGGGGAGAACGGGGGAGGCCAGGAGATTTTCAGTCAATTAGAGGAAGCCGCAGAAAATCAACTGGAGGAGAGTATTCGCCAGACCCTGGACAAGACCCTTCGGAAATATCAAACGGACCCCTTTGGGTTTGGACGGCTCCTGTTTCAGCAGCAAACCGATTGGTGGAAGCAGGAGGGGGAGCACTGGAAAGAATGGATGCAGAAGGCGGAATTTTCCCTGGATGTGGAGGTACGCATTAACCGGGTGGAGCAGGAACTGTCTCCTTTGCAGTAGTCCTCGTCTGGACGGCGGCGGAAAAATCTGCTATAATAAAACAAAATATCCGGGGAGGGGGAAAGGCTCATGGAAAACAAAAAGTGCGTTGGTTGGGCTGGCCTGTTGCTCTGTGTGCTGCTGACGATGTTGCTCGGCGGCTGCCAGCAGGTGGACCCCCGTTCGGTCTATACCCAGGCGCAAAAGAAAACCGCAGCCCTTTCCGGCAGTGAGGAGCACATTCAGTTAACGCTGGTGCTGGATCCAGAGGGCCAGAGCAGCCAGTATACCTGGGACATTACGGCCAAGTTTGTCCAGGACGATAAGTCGCCTCAAATGGAGATCCGTTCAGAGAATACCTTCCCGGACCGGAGCTTTTATTCCTATTCGCTCTATAGCGGGGGGCGTTTTTTTGCTGATGATAACGGAGAGAAAAACCAGGCGGAAATGGAATATTCCGTGCTCGTGAACCGCCTATACCGGATTTATCCCACCATAGAGCTTTCCACTTCCCAAATGAAGGGCTTGGCGGTAGAGGAAACTTCGGAGGGGCTCTCCTTTTCCTTCCAGGTTTCGGCAGGGTCTGTAAAAGGCCTGGCGGATTTTGCGATGAACCAAATTCAAAATTTCAGCGGTTATATCCCTACAGATGTAAGTACGAAAACTGCCCAAGGGCAACTTTTGGTGGACAAAAATACTTATATTACTCAAATACAGCTGGAAATTCCCTGTGTAGTGACTCGACGGGAAGAGGAGATCCAGGGGATCTTGTCTTATCAGCGGACCCTGGAATCCCCCGGGCAATCGGTTTCTGTCCAAATTGAGGATCCGGACAGCTATCAAGAAGGCTCGATTTGGGATTTGCCCTGGTAATGAAGGCGGGTCTCTTTTTAATGCCGTTTCCTGCGTATAGGTGCGTGATGATGGAAATTTTTAAAAGAAAACTGCGGTTTGTGAAATGCTTACCGCAGTTTTCTTGTTTTACACGCTAAATCACATGACGGCAGGGTGCAAATGCTTAATAAGTGAAAAAGGCCGAGCCTGAAACGTAATTTGCGTTTCAGGCTCGGCCTTGGTCGAGGTGAGAGGATTTGAACCTCCGGCTTCTACGTCCCGAACGTAGCGCTCTACCAAACTGAGCCACACCTCGATATGAAGAAACCCCGGAAATACCGAGGTCTCTTTTTGGCTGCGGTACTAGGATTTGAACCCAGACAAACAGAGTCAGAGTCTGCCGTGCTACCATTACACAATACCGCAATGTTTCAGGTTTCCCTTACTGGGATTTGAACCGAACAACGACTATTATATCAGAAAAAAAGGAAAAGTCAAGGCTTTTTACAAATTTTTTCTTCGTCGCAAAATAAACCCGAAACTGCGGGCTTTTTCCAATTTGTATGGGGATTCTCAGAGGAGGGCCGGCAACCTTTTTCCGGAAGATTCCACAGCAATTACCGGCATTTCTTGTCATGTCGTGTAGGTTTGTCAAACATCTTGTACAGCGAGAGATTCAAAGAAAGCAGCAAGTTGTTCTTTCGGAGAGAGCCAGCCGAGAGGGCGCATAGGTAAGTCGTTGGAATGATTTTGGTGTGCAGCGAGCTGTACACCAAAATCGGCAAGAGAGAAGAAACGATGTGTGTCGTAGAATCGCTTCTGGTCTTCGCGGTGGCTGCGTTCTACTTTGCCGTTGTGGCGAGGTGTGTAGGGGCGGATCAGCTTGTGCCGGATCCCAAGACGTGCGGCGGTCAGCTCAAAGCGTGTGAGCCGGTCCTTCTTGTTGGTCGAAAAACGGTTG
>CAJFVO010000015.1 GCA_904420555.1 Candidatus Heritagella intestinalis
AAGAAAAACCGCCCCTGATAATTGGGACGATTAAGGAGAAAGGGCGTGTATGATGAAAAATTTATTTGAACAGTCCCGTTCCCATTGGGTGCGGTACGACCATTACGAGCTGAAAACAGCCGGGGACGGCAGGCGGTACATCACCCCCGGCAAAAATGCAAAGCCGGATGTCTACAATCCTTTGAAAGAGGCTCCCGACATTGTGCTGGATGCGCTGAATGTGGGGATGCTGCTGATGGGGCGCAAACCGGAGGCAGAAGTGGAAAAGGCGGTGCTGGAGTTTGTCACCCGGTACGGCCTGCTGGGGCTGATGACCGCCCTGCCCACCACGCCGTCCTTTATGGACTATGAAGCGGTATACCTGCCGAAAAACCATTTTATCAAGGAAGAATCCATGGCGACGGACAAATATCTGTCCCTGTTTTATCCCTTTGACCAGCTGGACTTGGTGAAGAAAGGCATAGAATCTACATGGAACGTGTCCTGTGACCGGACGATGGTTGCCCTGACCATGACCTTCATGGACGAACCGATGGCGAAGAATATGAGCTTCCAGCGGGAATATGCGGAGCCCTACGACTGGGTTGCCCAGCAGTTTAAGGACTGGGCATTCACCCTGTCTACGTCCATCCTATACTACAATGATTATGATTCTATCGACGAGGACGCACGGGGGCTGTACCGCAAGGCCATGGCTGCCTTTGGCGGGATCGCCCCCAGCTACCACATCGAACTGCTGGATAAGCCAACCATTTATTGGGACTTTCACTCCCTGCTGCTGGGTATTCAGATGATGTTCAGCTTCATGCTGGTGGACGATGAGCAGCCCCTGCGATTGTGTAAGCACTGCCAGAAGGTGTTCCTGGGCAGTCGCTCCAACGCTGCATTTTGCAGTGCCCGGTGTAAGAATCAATATAATGTCTACAAAAGCCGCGAGAAATCCAAGGGGGAAACGAACTAACGAGGGTGCTGTCGCTGCGGCGGGACGGGAGTTGATATACCTCTGCTTCCTTTTCCGGGCAGGCGGATTTTGCCCTGTGAGCAAATCCTGATTTCGTCCGTGTCCGTACAAAATCCGCCTGTCCTACTGCCACCGAAAAGTGTCTGCCCGCTGCCCATCTGCCCAAGTCGCAGATGCCGCAGTCAGCCCCTTCCCGGCGTCAGCCGGAAGCAAAGGTATAACACACTAGACTTTCCGAGGGAAAGTCGTGTGCCAAGAGAGGAAGTATCCCCCCTTGGATTCCCCCTACATTTTCGGAGCCTGGAGTGCAAATACTGCTAAAACGCAGTCTGAACACCTCGCTCCGAAAATACTAACAGCTCTACGGTTCTGTACACATAGAACCGTAGAGCTGTTACTGCTCGTCTGGAAGATATTCAGCAATATCCTCCAGGCGACAATCAAGTACCGCGCACAGTTTATTTAGCGTTTTTGTCTCCATATTGTCGTTTGCCCGTAGCCGACGGATGGTTTTACTGTCGATACCGCACTTCTCTCGCAGCAGATATGTGGAGACTCCCTTTTCCTTCATGACACCCCACAATTTATCAAAGACGATCACACACTCACCCCCGATTGACACCAACTAGTATGGGGGTTATAATCTCTCTTATTAAGGGGATATAACCCCCATACTAAAATTAAAAATCGGAGGCAGATCATGATGATTGAAAGGTGCTGTGCGTTCACAGGCCACCGCCCGAAGAAATTTCCCTGGGGCTATGATGAAACAGATGCTAGATGTGTTACTCTAAAAAGAATGCTCTCAAAACAAATTGCCACACTGGTGGGCGCTGGGTATACCGACTTTCTTTCTGGCATGGCGGAGGGGTCCGACACTTGGGCAGCGCTGGCCGTTTTTGCCTTGAAAAAAGAAAATCCCGCGCTAAAGCTCCACTGTGTCCTTCCCTGCGAGGGACAGGCGGATCAGTGGTCGGCTTCGGCGCGGGAACTTTATTATTCTATTTTGAAGCAGGCGGATTCAATTGTGTATGTAAACCGGAAGTACAATAAAGAATGTATGTTGAAACGCAATCGCTATCTGGTTGAGCATTCTGCCTATCTGCTGGCCGTCTACAACGGCGAGTGGCGGGGCGGGACGGCTATGACAGTGAGGTATGCCAGGAAGCTGGGGAGGAAGATTACTATTCTCAACCCAGCTACTCCAGAAAGGCTGGAGCGGCAATATACCAGTGATACTGAATAGAAAACTGCTCATCGATTTTGCCTTCATAAGTCCATGGAGCTGTCATATGTCAGTCGAATGGGTCTTACAAGCTGACATCTATTTTGCAAAAATAACCTCCTCGTTCATAATGCGAAGGGCTTCTTGCTCCAGCTTGTAGGCCTCATATCTCCTGACGTTCGATTCAAGTGCTAGGGAGTTGATTTGTTGCTGCATCTCTTGATTACGCAACAGTGGGATAGGAATTTGCCGAACATGATCATCATCAATCTCATCAACCACAGAGCCATATGTGAAACGAGTAATTAGTTGATGCCCATAATCGGAAGCAAGAAAAATATTCAGATATCCGGCTATTTGGGAATTGGCGGGGGTTACACGAATGATGTGCTCACTTGCTACCCAATGTTCCCAGTGTTTAGGTACTAAAGCTGTTTTTCCGATAGTTCCACTTCTTGTAATTAATGTCATGTTTTCGTGCAATTCCAACTGCTCATCTATCCGCTCACCATGATGGGCCAACGATAAATACTTTTTATTGGAAGGATCCAATTCCCCAAGTTGCTTTCCACCGATAAAACCTCGGCCATGCCCTTCATCTACATAAACACGCTTAAATCTGCCTGGTAGAATAACTGATCTGCTTATCTGGCTGTCGCCTACGGTTGTTAATTCGGCAGCGTTCTCTTTGAGGTGGGCAACAATTGCATCTGCCGCCGGAACATGGTAGGAAGCATCAAGCCGCAGGTTCATATTGCTTAGTTTTACATCGAATGTGCTCACAGGGGCGGCCACCTTTTGAAACTCATGTATAGCTGGCAGATGAAGTTCCGCTATCAACAGGCCTGTAGCCTTATCAATCATTTCATTGGACTCGTCCCGCAAAGCATAGGAGCGTGCAATCAAATTATGTATACGCTGCCGCAACTCCACAGGAGCATCGGGAACCGGGATTTCTGATAAGTGGTCCGGCTCAACATGGGTAATTACTGAACCATAGCCATTGGTTTGTAAAATTAAACTGCCCACCTTTGATTTGAGATAGGTATAAACATATCCCAAGTCATATTCTTTTTTGAAGGTAACACGAATTACGTCATCAGAAAAAACACGACCGGCCAAGGTTCTTGATACATATGAGATGTTGCCTATTGTACCGCTGCGCGTCAGCAATAAAGTGTTTTCCTTTAAGCGGAGTTCATCCATATCACAATCTGCCAACCGAGATATATGTTTTTCTGGAACAGGATAGAGATCGGTCATCTGTGAAGGAAGATAGAACCCCTCTCCATATGGCTTATCACACCATATCCTCTTGAGCCGGCTCCGCTGCATCCAGCCAGGATAATAGGCAGTTTCAATCAAGCCGCTATCACCATAGAGAATAACAGTTCCATATTTCCCTTTATAAACACTCTCCCGCGCTTGTTTTGCCTCCACATCAAATACGCTAGCCTCCAGCCGCTTCCCACGGGAAATCATATCGGAGAGGGAGACCGAACACCACTTTATAGGGCTTTCCGGAATATGAACTTCTATTTCAGGCGCGGTATTCATTTTGTGGGCCAAGTTACCTGCTACCATGCAATGCCCTCCCTTCGCTTCCAGTCGTCAAAGATTGCTGGTACGGCAGTGGTCTGATCGTCAGGCACCTTGCTCTTGCGCTCGTGAGAGACAGTGCGATCACCCTCCCCGGTTTCACCGAGAACCATGATGTTATCCGTATCCGGGGCAAGGATTTCATTACCTTCTACATCACGCTTGAAAATGGGATTGCCTCTCTTATCATGTCCTACCCTTTCAACCATTGCCATAAAGATATTATAGTCGGCCATTTGTCCTGTAGCCGCTTCTTTGTCCTTTTGTGCTGCTGTTTTCTTTTGAAGAAATAGAACCGATGTTTGTGTGCCGTTATGGGGCTGAAAAGTATCTACATGGAGATCAACGCTGGCAATAATCCTATGATTCTGAATCAGCCATTCACGAATGTACCCCAATCCCGGTGATCCAAGGATGGAATCCGGCAAAACTATTCCCATGCGCCCACCTGGAACGAGAAACTGTGAACATCTCTCAATGAATAGAATTTCAGGCGGGACAGATGATTGCAAACGCTCAGTCATCCTCCAAGTGCCGGTTGTCTTGTCGTTTTCCCAAATGTGGGCAAGTTCAAACTGTTCAAGGATGTTTTTGTCCTTGATAGGAATTTTACTGCCAAATGGGGGATTTGTTACAATTACATCAAAGAACGCAATACTTTCATGGTTGCGAATTTCTGACTTCTTGATATGTAGTGCCTCCGCAAGCCGTGTCTTGAACTCATCTGTCCATTCGTGCGGAGGCAGGAGGGAATTTGTTTGCAGAATATTTCCGCTACCATCATTGTTCATGACCATGTTCATCTTGGTTGCCTTGACTAAATCAGGATTAATATCAAAACCAAAGAAACTGGTCGAAGCCATCTCGGAAATCCGATCTTGAAATACTTTTACGGTGTCGCCATCCCAATCTTTTTTAGGAATTCCCATGCTGGCAGAAAACTCTGCTTCAAGCTGGGCAATAACATGTGTCATTGCCTGTACAAGAAAACCGCCAGTACCACAGGAGCTATCCAGGACACGCTCGTCAATACGAGGATTTATCATCTCCACAACCATCTTCATAACATTTCTGGGCGTAAAAAACTCGCCCCTGTCGCCGCGGAGATTGGCTCCTACAATTTCTTCATATGCTTTTCCCTTGATGTCGATATTCGTGCTGAGCAGGCTGTACCGCTGCAATTCGCTGACAATATACGCTAAGCTGCGAGGCGTCAGCTTGATCTCATCATTTGCGTCAAAAATCTTACCATGACGCTTCTTTACGCGCTGAAAGATTTGGGAAATGCGTTTCTGTACAGTCAGTTGCCCATCCGGATTTGAACGCTCCTCAGACGTTGTAAAAAATTCCAGAGGCTTTGGTATATTTCGCTCGTCCTCGATCTTGCAAAAAATGACTTTTAGCAACTCAAAAAATGCAGGTTGTTTCTGCATACCATCATTCACATAAATGTGATTATGACAGGTTTTAAACACAAACAGCAGATTATCATCCGAAGCATTGCGCAGATTTTTCCGGCTAGGTCTGTTTACCTCATCTAAATTGCCATCCGCAGAAGGAATATCGTTGTATTCCATAAAGCAAATATTCCCAGCACCATCTGTATATTTACGGAAGACAAACTTTTGAATGCTATTTGTCCACATACCCCATTCGCAGTTCGGGCATACAGACATATAGGACTGCAATTGTGCTATTCCATCCTTGGCGTTTCTGGCATCGACGGTTTCCTTTTTGCACTCAATAATAATCTTAATTGTGCCCTGTGTTTGCTCTGGGGCATCTTTGTCCCAGATTACAATGTCTGCCCGAGGTTTTCTTGAGCCAACTTGAAGAGTGAACTCGATTTTGATCTGCGATGTGAGATATTTGTGTTCGTTCACAAGACGTTTTTCTATTGTCTGACGAACATACTCTTCGGGAGTATCGTTTCTGAACTTGCTGTCAATATAGTCGCAGATTTTACCATCTGGAATGACAATTACCTTTGTGTCAGCCATTACTGCTTCCTCCGTTCTCATGGGAAGGGCGTACATAACGGATTATGTCCGCCAAATCACAGTTAAGAGCATAACAAATACGAGCTAAAACATCGAGGTCTGGTCTCTTGATGTCATTCTTACAATAAGCGTTCAGTTGTGTCCGTTGTAGGTTTGCTTCCTCAGCTAAACGATTTTTGCTGACTTTTTTCTCCTGTAAATACTCAGCCAAAACGATATCAAAATGTCCATAGTCAAAAGGTTCGCTCATACTATAGCCCTCCTCTGTAATATAATTATAGCGCAACAGGCAAATATGTACAGCTGTAATTATTTACAGGTGTGTAAAAAGGAACAGCCATAAATAGAGGTAAAAAACAAAATCCACCAGCACCGAAACTTTAAGATTATCGGTACTGGCGGATTTTAGTTAGTCCAGAGGCTTATCCTCTGTGACGGTTTTCAAGTAAACTTCCGGGGTCCCATTGAGAATTAAGTCAGCATAGGCAACCGGATCATTGAAAATCAAGTAATCTAATTCAGAACGCTGATACATATTGCTTGAAATCTCGTTTTCGACTGCGGTGCAGTCAATAGAAATAATGCTGCTATCAGCAAATTTAAGCTCTACACAAGCAGTGTCGATATTGAACTCACAAGAAATCAAGTGCTCCAAATTCGTCACCTCAAATCATTCCAAAATGCTTTAGCGCCTCTGTAATTGCCGCTTCCTTTTCCGGTGGGCATTTCGGCTGTCTGGAATTCTCAGACTTCGGTTTATTATAGTTTTCTCGCTCAATAATGCCATACTTCTGCTTGACCTGAGCGATATAGAGGTGGCTGACTTTCAGCCCTGTATGTTCCAGCACATACTCTCTGATTTCCTCATAGGTAGCCTTGCTCTCCGCCGCTGTCAAATCCAGCTCGTCCAGATTCAACTCCACCTCGATATGCTGCTTGGTGTTGAGTTTGGACAAAAGTACTACCGTCTCAATGTGGTTGGTGTGGGGGAACATATCCACAGGCTGGAGGGCCTGGACTTTCCAGCCGTGGGCGGTGAGGTACCGCAGGTCCCGGGCCTGGGTCTCGGGGTTGCAGGAGATATAGACCACCCGCTTGGGGGAAAGGCGGCACAGGGAGGAGAGGAAGGCCTCGTCACTGCCGGCCCGGGGCGGGTCCATAAACACCACATCCACGGTTTCCCCGGACTGGGCCAAATCCACCATGAATTCCCCGGCGTCGGCACAGAGAAATTGCGCGTTGGTGATGCCGCTGGCTTTGGCGTTGGCCTTGGCGTCCCGGACAGCGTCCCGGTTCAGCTCCACGCCGATGACCCGGCCGGCGCCCTGTTTGGCGGCGGCCAGGCCGATGGTCCCCACGCCGCAGTAAGCGTCCAGCACCGTCTCTTTGCCGGTAAGGCCCGCAAAATCAATGGCCGTGCGGTAGAGGATTTCTGTCTGCACCGGGTTGATTTGATAGAAAGACCGGGGAGAAATCCGGAAGGTACAGCTACAGAGGACGTCTTCAATATAGCCCGGCCCCCAGAGAACCTTTTCCCGCTCCCCCAGCACCATGCTGGTGTACCGGTCGTTGATGTTCTGCACAATGGTGGTGACCTCCGGATGGGCCTGGCGCAGGGCCCGGCAAAAGTTGTTTTTCGCCGGGAACACCGGCGTGCCGGTGACCATCACCACCATGACCTGGTTGGTGGCAAACCCCCGCCGCACCAGCACATGCCGCAGGAAGCCCCGGCCGGTCACTTCGTCGTAGGGGGTCATGTGGAAGCCCTTCATGAGGCCGCGGATGGTGGCCATAATCCGGTCGGCGGTTTCATCTTCCGTCATGCAGGATTCCACCGGCACCACCCGATGGGTGCTGGCCTGATACACGCCGGAGACAATATTCCGGCGCTTGTCCCAGGCAAAAGCGGCCTGCACTTTGTTCCGGTAGTGATAGGGGTGCTCCATGCCGATGATGGGCTGGGCCTTGCAAAAACGCCCCAAAAGGCGCTGCACCTGTTCCTGCTTCCAGTGAAGCTGGCGGGGATAGTCCATGTTTTGGAGCTGGCAGCCGCCGCACTTCCGGTACAGGGGGCAGGGGGTGTGGGGGGCCGCTTCCTGGCGGGATGGATTCATAAACGCGTCTCCCTTCTGTGAACGGTTCTTTTTAATTTTTATTATAGCACAAAACAAAAAAGGCCGAAAGCCCAAAACTCCCCCGCCGGACAGCGGGGGAGTTTCTTGGAATTTTCAGGGCCGGGTGATTTCCACCGGCAAGTCAAAGGAGTTCAACGCCTCATACTCCGCAGTAATGGGGATTTTCAGCAGAATATCCGAGTCGGGGACAATGGTGGGGAAGGTGAGGATGACCGTCCGGGATTCCCCGTCGGGAATCTCCTCATAAATGGAGAAGTCTTCCGAATTATAATTGACCTGGCAGTTGTAGAACTGCCCGTCCTGAAACGCTTCGGCTTCCTGTACCAGGATTCTAATGGACTTCCCGGTGTCATTTTCCAGGTTGACAAAGAACCGGCTTTCCTTTTTCGCGAATTCCGCCCGTTCCAGACACATGGCGCATCCGTCGTGTTCTTCCTGGACTTGGGGGAACAGGGTAATAATGGCCGGGGCAAAAATTTCCCCATAGCTGGAAAGGGAAAGCTCCGTGAGATACAATGCCGGGCCCCGGTCCTGGAATTGGTAGCTGTCCACATAGCTGTAATCCCCCAGGAGGGTTCCCGTCATGGAGATATAGCTCCGGTCAGAGAGCCCCGGGTCTTCTCCCGGCCAGAAGGCCAGGCCATAGAGCACGTGGCCATCCTGCTCCGGGGACACGGAACGGAAGGAAAAATAGATGCCCTCTTCGGTGTACTGGGGGTCATAGAGCACCTGGGCCATGGAGACCACCTGGCGCCCGGTATACTCCGAGGAATCCGTATTCAGGGTGGTGTAGAGCTCCCGGTCTATGGGGGCCTCTTCGGAAGCCGGCAGCACTTCCTGCTGGACGGCCCGACGCAGCTCGCTGCTGACGGCAATGGAGTTTTCCCCAGCCGGCCTTCCAGGCCGGAGCTGGATGATCACTACCACGGCCGCAGCAATGAGCAGCAAAAGGGCTACCGCAAGGATGGGGGCCTTTTCTTGTTTGGAAAGGATAGCGGGCATTTTCATAGGGCGCACTCCTTTCTCCATGTTTTTTGCATTTGGTAGTTGTGCAGCAGGACGCCCCGGCGCTCCACCTCCTGCCGGTGGCAGAGGGTATAGCCCCGGTGCAGGAAAAATCCCCGGGCAGTCTCGGAGGCGTGGACGGTCAGAACCTCCGCGCCCAAATCCCTGCTGCGGGATTCCATGGCCTGGGCCAAAAGCCGGCCTACCCCCCGGCCCTTGGCTTGGGGGCTCACATACAGCCGGTCAAAATAATCCGGTTCCTCCAGGTCGGCAAACCCCAGCAGGCAGTCCTCCTCCCAGGCGGTGAGGGCAAAGTGGCTGGCCAGGGAACGCCCCCAGGCTTCTGCATCCAGGGAAGCCGGGGCCCAGGCGTCTAATTGTTCCGGCGTGTAGTCTTTGCCGCACAGGCCGTGGACAGAGGCCCGGAACAGCCCGAGGATTTCCGGAAGGTCCTCCGGGGCATAGGGACGAAGAAGAATCATGCCAAACCACTCCTTTCTGCAAAATTGGGGCGCCGAAATTGGGAAGGGGCTCAGCCCTCTTTTCCGGCCTGGATAAAATCAATGCCTTGCCCTGCCGGGTGGATGACCACGCCGGTTAAAGTGGGGTTGGCTGTGTAATAACGGCTTGTATAATACAGGGGGTAAAATACAGCCTGTTCATTCAAAAAGGTCTCCGCCTGCTGCAAAGCAGACAGGCCGCTGTCCCCGCCGGAAGCTGCCTGCTCCAAAAGCTGGTCGTAGCTCTGGGACTGCAAATGGGCGGGATTCTCTTCGCTGGTGGAGGCAAAGAGGGACAAAAGGCTCACAGGGGTGCTGCTGGAAGAGCGCAGGGCGCACACCGCAGCCTGGAAATCCCCTTCTTTCACCCGCTGCTCCAAATCTGTTTCCGAGAGGGTTTCCAAGTTAAAATAGTTGCCCATGGAGTTGTTCCAGGTGATGAGCATCTGGTTGAGCATATTCTGGGTGCCTTCGGGCCCCAGCACCGTAATGGAGGGCATACTCTCCAGATCCAGGCGCTTCAGCAGGCTGCTGAGGCCCTGGGTAACGGAATCATCCTGCTTTAAGTACAGGTTGCTCCCGGCCTGTTCCCGATAGCTCTGGCCATTCCACAGGAAGGTGGAGGGGATAATATCCCCGGCGGCCTGGGCGTTGGCCGGCAGATTTTCCAGAAGGGTCTCCCGGGGAAGGGTCTGGACAAAGATCCTGCGCACATCGGCATTTTCCAAAAGCGCATCCTGGGTGTTGAAGCACAGGCCCCACACCGCGTCCATCTCCTGGGTGATGACCTGTAATTCCTCTCCCTGGGCGTCGTCCACCTGGTCCGAGGGCAAAGAGGCCAGATCTACGGTTTCCCCGGACACAGCTTCCACCGGGTCGGAGACGTCCACCGCCTTGGTGCTGGTGTACAGCTCCAAAGAGGCGGGAAGGGGTTCGTTTTCCCCGTGATAGCTGGAAGAGCGGCGCAGGGCCATGCCTTCTTCGTGGTCCCAGGAATAGGAGTTGCTGAAGGCAAAGGGGCCGTTGCCGCAGACATACCGGGCTTCCAGGCCATAGCGGCCGGAGGTCCAGTTAAAGAAGGCCTCCTGGCAGGGCATAAAGGCCGCGGTGGCGGTCAGGTTGAGGAAATCACCGCTGGCGTTTTCCAGGGTGACCACCAGGGTGTGGTCGTCTGCCGCCTGAACGCCCAGGGAATCCGGGGACATCTGCCCTTGCAGGATGGCCTCTCCATTCTGGATGACGGAGAAGGAATCCGCGTTGGGGCAGCCGGTGGAGGGGTCTACCGCCCGCTGCCACGCAAAGACAAAATCCGCAGCGGTCAGGGGGGCGGGGGTGGAGGAAGAGGAGGTTTCCCCGTCCTCGGTGACAATGGATTTGCTCCACTGGGCGTCCTCCCGGAGGTGGAAGGTATAGGTGAGGCCGTCGCTGCTGACCTCCCAGCTTTCCGCTGCCCCGGGATAGGGCTCGTTGTTTTCGTCCAGGCGCACCAGCCCTTCATAGAGGGCTTCCACCGCCACCCGGGCGGCAAAACCGTCGGCAATCTGGGGGTCCAGGGTGGAGGGGTCCTCTCCCAGGTGGAAGAGGATTTGCTGGTCGGCGCCCTCGGGGCGGCTTTCCCCAAAACAGCCGGCCAGAGGGAACAGCATCAGGCAGCACAGGGCTGCGGCGAGAAATCGTTTATAAAAAGAAGAGAAAGCTCTCAACAGTAGGACTCCTTTCCAAAGGGCAGGGAAAACAGGCGAGGTAGCCGTTCTTGCACAGATTAGGAAGAGGTGGAACCGGGGCCTCGCCTGTATGGGTTTGTCGGATGGTACCCGCTTCCTATTGGCGGGGCAGCAGAAGTCATAAAAAAGTTCTACCATGGTTCTTTTACTGTCTTTATTTTACCATGGCCGCCGGCATATTGCAATTAAGATAACAGGATTGAAACCAAAGTTACAAAATTGAAACCAAATTCACCGGGGAATTCCCGGCGGCCCTTGCGGAACCCTGCCCCTCGTGGTATCATTAGACAGAATCAAACTGATTTTTGCAAGTGCAGCCCGGGAAAACGGGCGTTTATGATTGCAAGAGGATCTTTAAGAAAGGGATGGTCTGACATGATACGCAAAGGAATCTGGTGGGTGCTGGGAGCCGCGCTGGTGCTCCTGCTGCCGGGGAGATGGGCCCTGGACGCCCTGCTGCTGGAGGAGGACACGGGCCTTTATCGGGACAACGGCCAGTGGAGCTTTATCCTCCTGGGGGCGTTTGTGGCGGTGGGATTGGCCCTGCTGCTGCTGTGCCGGCTGGATAAAAAGGCCCCGGTCCTCTGGAGCCCCCGGAGCCTGCCGGTTTCCGGCGTGCTGGCCATCCTGGCGGGGGCCATGGTGCTCTATTCCTCCGTCCTGTCGGTGGTGCAGCTGTCCCGGGGCGAGCTGGATACCTCCTCGGCCTCCCTTGCCGGCGAGCAGCCCCTGCTCACCGCCCTCACATCGGTTCTGGGCCTGCTGGCGGCGCTTTCCATTATGGTTTGGGGCGGCTCCCTGCTGAACCGGGGCACCCTTTTCCAGGACCATCCCATTGCCGGGCTGTTCCCGCCCGTTTGGGGCTGCCTGGAACTGGCGGCCATGTTTGTGAATTCGGCGGCGGAGGCCAGCGTCCAGGAGAATTTCTATTCCGTGCTGCCCTTTGGCCTGTGCGTGCTGTTCCTCTTTGGGCAGAGCAGCTATTTTTCCAGCGTAGGCGGCCCGGTGAGCCGGCGGAGAATGTATCAATACGGCGCGCCCTTTGTGCTGCTGGGCCTGGGAGGCAGCCTGCCGCCCCTGGTGTGCCTGGCCATGGGGATTCCCGCAGCGGAAACGGATTCCCTGCCCTTTTTGGGAATGCTCCTGCTGTTCTCCCTGTATGCCCTCTCGGTCCTCTGGAGCCTGCGCCGGGAAGAGTCCCGGTCCCGGCTGCACCCGGTATCCGTCCGGCTGTCCTCTACAGCAGACCTGGACCGGGTGGTCATGGAGTGGCGGCAGAAGCAGATTACCCGGAAAGATACGCCCACTGGGGAATCTCCGGCGGGAAAGAGCGAGTAAGGTGCTTGCCCGCCCATCCCTTTTGGAAAAGGAACGCGGAACCATAAAAGCATGATAAGAACCCCCGGAACGGTACAGGGCCGCCTGCACCGTTCCGGGGGTTTTGGTTTTATTGCAGCTGGGAAAGGAGTTCCGAAGCAATGGGGGCTGCGGAAGCGCTGCCGAAGCCGCCTTCCTCCACCACCACGGCAAAGGCATAGGGGGTGTCCTGGTTGGCGCAGAAGCCCGACACCCAGCCGTTGGGCTCCTTGTCCTCGCCTACTTCGCCGGTGCCGGTCTTGGCGCAGACCTCCATGCCGCTGGGGAACATCCCGCTGGCATAATAGGAAGCCACGTTGTTCCGGAGCATGGTTTGCAGGGCCTGGGCGGTGGATTCCGACATCATCCGTTCTCCGGTTTCCACAGAGTAGGCGTAGTTTTCCCCGCCGCCGCTCATGCTGCTCACCAAATGGGGTTCCACCGGCACGCCGCCGTTGGCGATAGCGCCCATAATCCGCATCATATGATAGGGGGTCACCAGGTCGGTGTACTGTCCCACGCCGGACCAGGCCAGGGAATTGGCGTCGGCGTCGTTGACGTCATAGGTGCTGGCGGTGACCACAATGTCGTCCAGCTTTTCCGCCTGGTTAAAGCCCATGGCCTCGGCGGTTTCCATCATGGCCTCCTTGCCCAGGTCTACAGCCAGCTCGGCAAAAAGCACGTTGCAGGAATGGCCCAGGCCTTCGGCAATGGTCTGCTCGCCGTGTTCGCCCATGCAGTTGATGGTCTCCCCGTTAATCACCGTGGAGCCGGTGCAGGTATAGGTGCGGGTTTCCCAATCCTCCATATGCTCCATGGCGCAGGTGGTGGTGACCACCTTAAAAATAGAGCCGGGGGTAAAAGAGGAGGAAATGGTCCGGTCCAGATAAGCGCCCTTATAGGCGTCGTTGGTGTCGATGTCCTCGGGGATATTTTCCGGGTCAAAGGTGGGGGTGCTGGCTTTGCAGACCACCTCGCCGGTGAGGTAGTTATAAATAATCACTGCGCCGCTGCGGTCGCCCAGGAGGTTCATGGCCTGTTCGCACAGGGCGCTGTCAATGGTCAGGGCGATGTCCCCGCCGCCGGATTCCCCGGTAATGGTGGTGACCCCCAGCACCGGGTTATAGCCCACCAGCTGGGGCCGGTACACCAGCTGGATACCGGTGGAAATATAGCCGTTGGCGTCGCCCACGGTGTGGACCGTGGCTTCCCGGATGCCCGCGTCGTCGGCATAGGTGCGCTGGCCGTCCTCGCTGCCCACCAGGGTGACGCCGTTGCGGTCGGTGATATTGCCGGCCCAGGTGAGCTGGCCTCCGGCCACCAGGTGCTGGTTATAGGGCTGCATAGCCCACTGGCCTCCCTGGGTGAAGAATTCAAAGAGGAAGAAGCCCAGGCAGAACACGAAGGCGGCGGTGAGGATATATAGGATAAAGGAACGGATTCCTGTGGTCTTCATGGCGGTATCAGTCCTTTCTTTGGGGTTCTATCTGTTCAGGTGCGTTTCTATTTTGTAGGGGAAGATAGTATCTTCCCGTGGTTGTTGTTCCATGTGTGATTGGGGAGGTTCCCCTCTTAGAGGGAGCGCTGTCTGCCGGTGGCAGCAATTAGGCCCCCATCTCTGAGGGGGGGTGGCACGCGTAGCGTGACGGGGGGAGTTATGTGTGGACAGTTTCCTTTTAACTCCTTCAGTCTCCTTCGGAGACAGCTCCCTCAGAGAGGGAGCCGCAGGCTTTCGTTGCAGAGCCCGCCGCGAGTTGGAACCGCACACTGTCCGCCGCGGGTTACGTCAAGGCTTAGCCTTGCGCGATTTGGAAGCGGACACTGTCCGCCGTCGGACGGCGTAGGTGCGTTCGTCGGAGGCCTTGATGAAGGCGACCATGCCCCAAACGGACAGCATACTGGAACCGCCGGCGCTGATAAAGGGCAGGGTCACGCCGGTGAGGGGAATCACGTCCAGAGGCCCGAAAATGTTCAGCAGGGACTGGAATACCAGAATCCCCGCAGCAGCACAGGCCGAAATGGAATAGAAGGTGGAGCGGCTCCGGGTCACATCGGTGCGGGCATAGAAAATCCACAGCACCATGGACAGGGCGGTAATCACTGCCAGGAGCAGCCCCAGCTCTTCCGCCATCATGCCGAAAACCAGGTCGCTGTTGCCGGCGGCCACGTTGTGCAGATAGCCGTCTCCCAGGCCTGTGCCGAAGAAGCCGCCGCTGGCCGTATAGGTCAAAGTGCGGCTCTGCTGATAGCCCAGGTTGTCGTTAATGTGGTCCCACACGTTCCGCCAGCCCTGGAACCGGGCCGCCGCATAGGGCCGGGCCTGCAAAAACATAAACAGCCCGATGACCACCGCCGAGCAGGACAGCACAATGGTGCGGATACTGCCGGAACGCATAAAGGAGATAATCAAAAAGGTGATAAAAAACACGGCCGCTGAACCCAGATCCTTCATGAGCACCAGACAGCCCCCGCACAGGGCCGCCAGCACGATGAATTCCGTCAGGTTCCGGGTGGTTTGCAGCTTGTCCAACGTGGCGGCCCCGGCAAAGATAAACACAATCTTGGCCAGCTCCGAGGGTTGGATGCTGATAGGCCCGATGAAAATCCAGTTTTTAGAGCCGTTAATGGAGGTGCCGATGACCAGCGTCAGGGCCAGCAGCCCCACTGCGCACAGGGCCAGGGGCAGCCGCCATTTGGTCACCCGCTCCAAATCCCCCATAAACCAGATGAGGATGCAGAAAATCGCAATGCCCCCCACCATGGCCACAAGCTGGGTCAGGGCGGTGGAAACATCGTCTCCGGCTAAGAGGAAAATGCCGATGCCGCTGAATAATAGGGCCACCGTCTCCACCTCAAAGCTCACCCGTCCCAGTCCCTTGGTGGAAAACAGGTAAAACCCGAATTCAATCACCAGCAGGGCCCCCAGCAGCGCCAGGGGGATGGGGGAAAAGGCCTGGTCTTCTTCCATAGGGGCAAAGCAGCACTGGATGGCCATGAGCACATGGATCAGGGCCGTGAGAAGCAGGGTGCCGAAGGGGGAAGCCGCCCGGCCGCTGCCGCTGAAGGAGAACCGGCGTTTTTTCACATCGGACTCCATGGCCGGCTGCAGGCGCAGGGTGGAGCTTCCCATGGCGATGGCGTCTCCGGGGAACACCTGGGCGCGGCGGGTGGGCTTGAGCCGTTTGCCGTTAAGGGAGGTGCCCGCCTTGGAGTTGGTGTCAATGATAAACCAGCCCTGCTCCCGGCGCATGAGCACCGCGTGGTCCCGGGACATGGTGGCGTCCGGCAGGGAAATATCGCAGCTCTTGCTCCGGCCGATGGAGTTTTCCCAGTAGAGCACCGGAATCCGGGTGTGGGAAGAAATGTCCTCCAAAATCATCACCGGCGCTTCCGGCCGGCGGCCCAGCTTCACCGAGCGGTAGCATTTTACAATGGCTATCAGGGCCAGTACCGGTACCAGGATCCGCAGGATATAGAGGAACATGTATTGGGCCTGATGGCCCATGGAGCCGAAAAATTGGCCAATGGTATCCAGAAACGAGGAAAGTTCCGGCATAGCTTCATCTCCTTTTGTCCGGCCGGGCCTGGCCGGATGAATCTGATGCTATTATACCATGACTTGGCCGGGATGGTGTAACTTTTTTGCAAAGCTTACAGAATTGCAAGTTCCCCACCGGGCTTTCCTGAAATTTTAGTTTCTGTTTTGCAAAGAGTTGTCACAAAACGTTTGTAAAATTCATGTAAAACATTTAATCTTTATTGATATTTTTACAAATTAGATGTATGCTGAATACAGATAGCCAACAAAACAGGACCCATATAAGCATTTTGGAAAGTCTGCTGATGAGGGAGGGCTTTAAAATGAAAAAGATCATTGCGTGGCTGTTGAGTTGTGTGCTCCTGTGTATGGGTGGTTTTACGGCTTTTGCGGTCGCCTCTGATTCCCTGACAGATTCCCCGGAATACGGCGAAATCCAAAAGACCTTTTCGGAAATCAGCCAAATGGAGGAGAACTGCAAGGAATCCTTTGGCAAGAGCGAGAACAACGTGGAGAAGTACCAGCAGTTATCCTTTGCGCCGGAATTGGCCTATCCCGTATACGACTGTTCCCTTCCTGCGGATGAAATGCAGGAAGGTTTCTCCCGGTTGGAGGAGTACGGTTGGGAAGTGCCCGTCCGCAATGGGAATGGGGAGATTGTGGTGGTGGCTTCTGTGAAAAAGCTGGATGGAAAGTGGGAACTGGTTTCCTATGGACAGGCGGAAGAAGCGGAGATACAGGCGCTTTCCGGCAATGGAGCAGAAAAACAGCTAAAAAGGGAACGTTCCCTGGAAAAAGCGGAGGTTTCTGCCAGAAAAATCATTTCCCTGGACCGCTACGATGTAACCGCCGCCTATTTAGAGACCTCTGCGGGGGACTATATCGTGCCTGTGACCACCTCGGCCATGGCCCCGAACATTGAGGCTTCTACGGTGTATACGGCGGATGAATTCGTGGAATTGCTCCACGCCGGCGGGGAGACCACAGGGCCAAATGAAAATGCCGGCTCTCCCGAAAGTGCGGAAGCATGGCTTTGGAATACGGAAACCGTGGTATTCTGCGCTGTCCTGGCGGGCTTGCTTTTCGCTTTGGCCTTTGGGGCTTTTTGGAGAATCAAAAAGCGGAAGATGGGCTAAGCTTCCTTTTGATTGGAAATCCAGAAACATCCTTCCTTCTTTAGAAATAGAGGGGAAGGATGTTTTGTTTTGCCCTGTTTCCTTCTTAACAAATGGTTATCATATGTTGACACTTATATTGAGGTATGGTAAGCTATTACAGAGCGTTTTTATTGATTTTCTACATAGCGCGAAGGAGTGAGAACATGGCAAATTTCTGTAAAAAATGCGGCCGCCCCCTGGAAAACGGGCGCTGCCCGGTGTGCGACCCGGTGTCGAATAACCCGTATGCACAGCCGGCGCCGCCGGTGGATTTCAACCAGGGCTCGGGTTCCGCATTCCTGGGAGGGCTGGAACAGGATTTCCGCTCTTTGAGCCAGTCCCGGGATGTATTCCGGCTGATCCCCGCCGCAGCCTTCGGCGTGCTGGCGCTGGTGACGCTAGTAAGCCTGGCGATGTATTTCCTGCCGGAGATCCCCTATGGTTTGGCTATGGCGGTAAGATGGATTCAGCTGCTGGCCTTCCTGGCGGTGGGAGCAGGCGCAGTTGGGCTTTTCAAGGGAGGTTCCCAGAGCGGCGCCGGCCTTTTGCAGGGAGTTATCTGCGCCCTGCTGGGATTCAGCGGGGTCCTCAACCTGCTGGGAATGGTAACCTATGGATTTACCACCTATAATTTTCTCCCGCCCTGTTTGTTCCTGCTGATGCTGGGGCTGGGAACAGCGGAAAAAGACCGGATCTGGCGTGTGGTCTATTATGTGGGCGCGGGGCTTCTGGCCCTTTCCATGCTGCTGTCGAACTTTACCAACAGCAATGTGCTGCACTATATTTTCCTGTTTTACTGCGCCCTGTGCGCTGGTATTTCATTTGTAAGATCCGCTGCCAAAACGGCGGCATAAATGCTTAAGGAGGTCCTGTTATCATGGCTTTTTGTGAAGAATGCGGCAGCCGTATCCCTGACGGCGCCATCCAATGCCCCGCCTGCGGCGCCCGTGTAAAGGAGCCCGGCAATCCTGCCCCGACCCCTCCCACACCCCCCGCGCCTTCCGCAACGTCCTTTACGCCCCCCACGCCGCCCCGTCCGGCGCCGGCCCAGGGGCCCAAGCTGATTCTGGCGGAAAATGAAAAGGTGGTACGGCAGTACCAGTGCAGCGACATCAAGCGGCCCCGCTGCTCCGGTTATCTCATCGTCACCAACAAGCGGCTGCTGTTCCAGGGCAAGGGCACTACCAGCCGGATTTCCAAGGAAGTGGTGCTGGATTCCGTCTCCGGCCTGGACTGCTATTACGGCATGAACATCAACATCCCGGGAATTATCCTGGGTGTGTTGCTGGCCCTGTGCAGCTTTATGCTCTTTGGCGCCGGCAGCCAGATGATTTTCCCCGGCCTGATTGTGCTGGCCCTGGGCGTGCTCCTGGTGGTGAGCAGCTTCCAGAAGAGCTTCTGCCTGTCGGTGTATTCCTCTAAGGCCAACGGGTCCCCCATCACCGTGGGCACAGGCCCCAAGACCCTGGCCGGCAACGGCGCCCTCTACACCCTGGCCAGCGCCCCTACCCCCGACACGGACCGGATGCTGGATGAGCTGGGCGCCCTGGTGCAGGATCTCCAAACCCTGGGCGACCACGCCATTGAAAAGTGGAGCAAGTAAAGGCCGCTCCATTGGAATTTACCTTACACAAGGCGGCTGTGCGTCAAGCATAGCCGCCCTGTTTTTTATCAGGAGGTTTTGTTATGCTGCTTTCTTCCCTTTCCGTCCAGCTCATTACCCGGGAGCTGGCCACCCCTGCCCAGGGATGGGCCTGGGCCTGGCGTATCCAGAACGAATATCCCGCCCCTCTTCGGGAGGCTGCCGAGGCCTGGGCGGAAAACCGCCCCCTGCCCAATCCCCAGGCCGGCGGGCGCACGCTGGAGGAAGTCATGGCTGCCGCCGGGGCCTCGGCCCCCCAGGCCTTGGAGCTCCTCTATGTGCTGGAAAAAAGCCCCGCTGACGGCTTGACCCTGCTGGCCCGCTGCACCCGCCGGGACCGGCTCCGCTGAGGGATAAGCCATGGGATGGTTTCAAAATATCTTCCACCCAGAGCAGGCCCAGCTGCAGCAGCGGCAGCAGCTGTTTTCGTCCTTTGACCACAGCGTGATGGGGAAACTTTCCCCGGAGCGGCAGGCAGCCAACCGGGCCCAGCTCCACGACCTCTTTGCCGCCAACATCTGGAACAGCCTGGATTTGGATACCAAAAAACAGGCGGTGCAGGCCCTGGAAAACGACTTTGCCTTCCAGCAGGGAAGGCCGGCCAAAACCGTGGAGGTGACGTCTCTGGAGGACGGCCTTTACGGGGGATGGAACGCGGAGCGGGACACCATCCAGCTCAACGAAAACCTGCTGAAAAGCGGTTCCCTGTACACCTCCCCGGACGCACAGCCCATGCCCGACGCCAATATGCAGATTTTCGACACTGTGGCCCACGAAGGGTACCATGCCTACCAGAGCTATGCCATGAAGCACCCGGAGGTTCACGAGGATAAGGCCCAGCTCCGGGAATGGGCCCTCAACGAGGGAAAATATTATGACACTGGGGACCGGTATCTCATCCAGCCCCAGGAGCGGGACGCCTGGCAGTACGGCTATAACGCCACGACAGAGGCCTTCCGGGGGATTGAAGCCCGCAACGGCCCTGAGCCTGCCGAAACCAAGGCGGAATATGAGAATACCGCCCTGTCCAGCTCCTACCACGCCGCTCTGGCCCGGGAACAGCGCCGGGACCCCCAGGTGCTCCAGACCATGGAACAGGAGATGGAGGCGGCCTGCCAGGCCCAGGGGATTCCCTATGAGTTCGGCCCCAAGAACCAGATTCTCCAAAACGGCCCCCTGCCCCAGAACCAGGGGGTGCAGCAGGGGCAGGCGCCCCCGGAACCCGGCGACCGGATGCGGGAAGAGCAGGCCGAGGGCGAGAACCAGGACTTCTCCATGGATGAAATGGCCCAGGCCCCGGCAGAAGAAGTGTCTCAGGCGGAGGGCCAAGAGCAGAATTCCACGGAAGAACAGTCCAATGTGGAAAGCCAGGAGCAAACGGAGAGTGAAAAACAGGATTTCTCCATGGATGAAATGGCCCAGGCCCCGGCAGAAGAAGTGTCTCAGGCGGAGGGCCAAGAGCAGGAATCCACAGAAGAACAGACGAATGTGGAAAACCAGGAGCAGGCCGAGGGCGAGAACCAGGATTTCTCCATGGATGAAATGGCGGAGGCCCCGGCGGAAGAAGCCACGCAGGCCGAGGGCCAAGAGCAGGAATCCACGGAAGAACAGTCCAATATGGAGAACCAGGAGCAGGCGGAGAGCGAGAACCAAGACTTTTCCATGGATGAAATGGCCCAGGCCCCGGCGGAAGAAGCGTCTCAGGCGGAGGGCCAAGAGCAGGAATCCACGGAAGAGCAGTCCAATGTGGAAAATCAGGAGCAGGCGGAGAGCGAGAATCAGGATTTCTCCATGGATGAAATGACCCAGGCCCCGGCAGAAGAAGCCACGCAGGCCGAGGGCCAGGAGCAGGAATCCACAGAAGAGCAGTCCAATGTGGAAAACCAGGAGCAGGCCGAGAGTGAGAAGCAAGGCTTCTCCATGGATGAAATGGCCCAGGCCCCGGCGGAAGAAGCGTCTCAGGCGAAGGGCCAGGAGCAGAATTCCACGGAAGAACAGTCCAATGTGGAAAACCAGGAGCAGGCGGAGAGCGAGAACCAGGATTTCTCCATGGATGAAATGACAGAGGCCCCGGCAGAGGAAGCCACGCAGGCCGAGGGCCAAGAGCAGGAATCCACGGAAGAACAGTCCAATGTGGAAAATCAGGAGCAGGCGGAAAGCGAGAACCAGGACTTCTCCATGGATGAAATGACCCAGGCCTCGGCGGAAGAAGCGTCTCAGGCGGAGGGCCAAGGCCAGGAATCCACGGAAGAGCAGTCCAATGTGGAGAACCAGGAGCAGGCCGAGAGTGAGAATCAGGACTTTTCCATGGATGAAATGGCCCAGGCCCCGGCGGAGGAAAACGCCCAGGAGGAAGGGTTTTCCATGGATCAAATGGCTGACCAGGCCCCAGCGGCGGAAGAATCCCAGTGGGAGGAGAACGCCCCGGCCCAGGAGCCGGACCATACCGAAGAACAGGGGAGCTCTGAGGACGAATCCCAAGGCTATTCCTATTGAGACAGAGGAGGTTCATTATGATACAGAATTATTCCCAGGAAGTCTTTTCCGGCAACCGGCTCTTTGATACCTGCCAGTATCAGGAGGACGACCCCCACTTTTTCCTCATGGGACACAGCGCCCAGGGGGAACCCATGCGCATCCCTGTGGGGGAGCAGATGCTTTCCCGGCACCTGCTGCTGTTGGGGGGCATCGGCACCGGCAAATCCAACGCCTTTCATTTTCTCATCCGCAATGTGCGCAGCAGCCTCACTGACCGGGATGTGGCGATTATCTTCGATACCAAGGGGGATTTTTACCGGGAGTTCTATCAGCCCGGGGATGTGGTCATCAGCAACGACAGCCGGGCCAGCGGCGGCAGCGGCCCCGACTACTGGAACCTGTTTGGAGAAATCTCCATTGACGACCGGATCGAGGAGAATATTCTGGAAATTGCCAAGAGCTTTTTCTCGGAAAAGCTGGCCCATACCACCCAGCCCTTTTTCCCCAACGCCGCCAAGGATTTGTTTGGGGCCCTGCTTCTCCACATGGTCCGTTCTGAACAGTTCAAAGAGATGCGCAACAACCAGGCATTGCGGGCTGCCTTTGATACCTTCTCTGTTTCCGCTATGAAGAAAATCCTCCAGTCCCACCAGGATTTGAAGGCCATGACCTCCTATATTGAGGACGAAAAATCCGGCCAGACCCTGGGTGTGGTGGCCGAGCTCCAGCAGATGGTGCGGGAAATCTTCGTGGGCAACTTCCGGAAAAAGGGGAGCCTGTCCATGCGCCAACTGGTGCGGCAGAAGGGGGGACGGGTGATTTTTGTGGAGTACGATCTGGGAATCGGCGCCATGCTCACCCCGGTATACCGGCTGCTCATTGATTTGGCCGTCAAGGAGGCATTGTGCCGCACCTCCAACGAGGGGAGCGTCTATTTCTTCATTGATGAGTTCCGCCTGCTGCCCCATTTGGAGCACATTGACGACGGCGTCAACTTCGGCCGCAGCCTGGGAGCCAAATTCTTTGTGGGCATCCAGAATATCGACCAGATTGCCGCCGCCTATGGCCAGGACATGGCCCACAGCATCCTGTCCGGCTTTGGCACCACCCTGGCCTTCCGGGTCAACGACGCCGGTTCCCGGGAATACATCAAGGGGCTTTTCGGCCGGAATATCAAATTGCAGACCTATCTGTCCGCCGTCCAGAACCGGGGCGTTTCCGAGCAGATTCGGGAGGGCTTTGTGGTGGAGGACGAGGACATCACCAACCTGCCGGTAGGCCAGGCCATTATAGGGGCCCCGGGCTGCCAGCCCTTCCGTTTCCAATTCAAGAAATACTAACCGCACAGGGGTCTCCGCTGCCGCTCCGGTCGGTGCCTTGTTTGTGTGCCACTGGCACACGGCACCGGTTCCAAGCCGCGAGGTAGCATCATCAAGGCGCAGCCTTTTCTCCCGCGGCGGGCAGCGCCCGCAGGCAATCCGCGAGATAGCTGGCATCTATGAGCGAGTTTTCTTCCCGCATAAACGGCCTGGGAGGGAAAGTTGGGTTTCTATGCTGGGTTCTCCCAAACAGCATTTCTTGTGGGAGGATTCCCCCCAGCCCCTCTTTTGCCGCTCATGCCGCGGCAGGGCACTGTCTCGCCTGCCGGCTCGGTCGGTGCTATTTGTCTGCCACTGGCAGACCGCACCTTTTCTCCTGGAATGAGAAAAGTTAGCAAAAGAATCATATAGGGCGTCATCTTGACACGCCAAGCGAAATCATCCTGCAAGCAAGCTTGCGGATGCATTTCGAAGGCGGTCAGGGCAGATGCATCTTCCTTGCTGATTCAGTAGCGGAACTATCTGCTTGATAGGAGTAACTTCGAGAAGTTGGAGGGCAGCAGTCTGTTGGTGCGTTGGAGAAAGATTGCTAAACGGGGGCGACTGCTTCGGTTGTTGTTTCCAGAGCCGGAGCCCCCGTTTCACAGAGCTTCTTTGCGTGGAATCTTTCGCGCTCAAGCCGCGTAGGCTTGCGAATCTTTTGCTTCCTTTTCTTTTCGGAAGAAAAGGAAGTGCCCGTCGCGGCATGAGCGGCAAGGAGGGGCACAGGGGACATTCCCCTGAAAAAGGCAGTTTGGGAGAAGAAAGCTGCAATAGCTTGCCTGCGGAGACGGCAGTAGAAATTAAAAGATAAAAGGGGAGGAAAAAATGAAAGAACCACAAGAACGCTATTACATCGCCTATGGAAGCAACCTCCATAAAGAGCAGATGAGCCGTCGCTGCCCGGATGCCCGGGTGGTGGGTACCGGATGGCTCCGGGATTGGCGGCTGCTGTTCTGCGGGGAGCCGGAGGGGCCGGCCTATCTGACCATCCAGCCGGAAGAAGGGTGCTGGACGCCGGTGGCGGTGTGGGCGGTGAGCTCCCAGGACGAGGAGGCCCTGGATTGGTATGAGGGGTATCCCACCCTGTATGATAAGACAGATTTGGAGCTGGAAGTCCGGGAAGCGGCCACTGGGGAACGCAAAGACTACCCGGTGTTTGTGTATATCATGACAGAGGAGCTGGGGCCGGGCCTGCCTACCAAAGAGTACTTGCAGACCTGCGCCCAGGGCTATGAGGATTTCGGGTTTCCCACGGCCATTTTGCGAGAAGCCCTGGACGAAAGCCGGCGCCGCCGCTCCATGCCTCGATGATCGGAGCATCCACCACCGCCGGAACGGCAGAAAAGTTTGGAGGAAAATAGAGAACTATGAGACGTTTACTGCACTATCTGCGGCCCCATCCCATGATCACCGTGCTGGCCCCCCTCTTTAAAATGTTGGAGGCCACCTTTGAGCTCTTTGTGCCCCTGGTGGTGGCCCAGATGATTGACGTGGGCATCGGCCAGAAGGACGGCCCCTACCTGTGGAAAATGGGGGCCCTGCTCATCGTGTTGGGAGTAGTGGGCTTTGGCTTTTCCCTGACTGCCCAGTATTTTGCCGCTAAATCCGCCGTCAGCGCCGGCATGGCCATGCGCAGCGATTTATTCGCCCATATCAACACCCTGTCCTACCGGGAAATCGACGCCATCGGCACCTCCACCCTCATTAACCGGATGACCAACGATGTGAACCAGGTGCAGAACGGCGTGAATATGTTCCTGCGGCTGTTTTTGCGCTCCCCCTTTGTGGTGCTGGGGGCCATGGTCATGGCCTTCACCGTGGACGTACAAGCGGCCATCCCCTTTGTGGTCACTATCCCGGCCCTGCTGGTGGTGGTGTTCGCCATTCTGTTAGTCAGTATGCCCCTGTATCGGAAGGTGCAGAAGCAGCTGGACAAGGTGCTCCTGAGCACCCGGGAAAACCTCCTGGGCATCCGGGTGGTGCGGGCCTTTGCCCGGCAGGGGGAGGAAAAAGCCCGGTTCCGGGAGGAAACCGGCGGGCTGTATCAGAAGCAGATTTTTGTGGGGAAGATTTCCGCCCTGCTGAACCCCCTGACCTATGTAATCATCAATCTGGGGATTATCGCCGTGCTCTACTTTGGCGGCCAGCAGGTGGACACGGGAAGCCTGAGCCAGGGGCAGGTTATCGCCCTGATTAACTATATGTCCCAGATTCTCACCGAGCTGGTGAAGCTGGCCAACCTGGTGATTCTCCTGTCCCGGGCCCTGGCCAGCCTGGCCCGTGTCAACGACGTTTTCGATGTGACTTCCTCCATCCCCGACGCCGGGAAGATCATGGAAAGCGCTGGGAATGGGAAAGTGCCGGCGGTTTCCTTTGAGAATGTTGGCTTTGCCTATGCCGGCTCCCGGGAGGAGACCCTCCAGGGGGTGAGCTTCTCCGTGATGCCCGGGGAGACCCTGGGGATTATCGGGGGCACCGGCTCCGGCAAATCCACCCTGGCCAATTTGATTCCCCGGTTTTATGACTGCACTTCCGGCACAGTGCGGCTCTTTGGCCAGGACGTGAAGGAGCTGCGGCCCGACTCCATCCGGCCCCATATCGGCGTGGTGCCCCAGAAAGCCACGGTGTTCTCCGGCTCCCTGCGGAAAAATATGCAGTGGGGCAAAGAGGACGCCACCGAAGAGGAAATCTATCGGGCCTTGGACATTGCCCAGGCCAGGGAATTTGTGGACAGCAAGCAGCAGGGCTTGGATTTGATGATTCAGCAGGGAGGCAGCAACCTGTCCGGGGGCCAGAAGCAGCGGCTGACCATTGCCCGGGCCCTGGTGGGGCAGCCGGAGATTTTGATTTTAGACGACAGCGCTTCGGCCCTGGACTTTGCCACCGACGCCCGTCTGCGCAAGGCCATCCGGGAGAACACGGACCAGATGACGGTGTTTATCATCTCCCAGCGGGTGTCCGCCATCCGGAACGCCGACCACATTTTGGTGCTGGATGACGGCCGCCCCGCCGGCTACGGCACCCACGAGGAGTTACTCCGCTCCAACCAGGTGTATCAGGAAATCTGTGCGTCTCAGTTTGCCGGAAAGGAGGCTGCTGTCAATGGATAAGGAACCCATCTCCCAGCGGGCGGAAAACGCCCAGGTCATGAAGCGCATCCTCCAATATATCCGCCCCTACACCGGGCTGGTGATTCTCTCCCTGGTGCTGTCGGTGCTCACCGTGGGGCTGACGTTGTATATCCCCATCCTCACCGGCCAGGGGGTGGACTATATTGTGGGCAAGGGCCAGGTGAATTTCCAGGGGCTGCTGGCGGTGATTGCCGGCATTGTGGCGTCCATTTCCGTCACGGCCCTGGCCCAGTGGTTCATGAACCACATCAACAACAAAATCACCTACCGCATTGTCCGGGACCTGCGGGTTCAGGCCTTTGACCACCTTCAGGAGCTGCCCCTTGCTTATGTGGACCGCCACTCCTCCGGGGATTTGCTCAGCCGCATTGTCACGGACATCGACCAGTTTTCCGACGGCCTGCTTTTGGGCTTTACCCAGCTCTTTACCGGCGTAGCCACCATTTTGGGCACCATCCTCTTTATGCTGCGCATCAATGTGTGGATTACCCTCATTGTGGTGCTGCTCAGCCCCCTGTCCTTTTTGATTGCCGGGTTTATCTCCAAGCGCTCCTTTGCCATGTTCCGGAAGCAGTCCGAGGCCCGGGGGGAGATCACCGGCTTTACCAACGAGATGCTGGGGGGCATTAAAGTGGTCCAGGCCTTCCACCATCAGCAGGAAGCCCAGGAGGAATTTGACCAGATCAACCAGAAGCTCTCGGAATATTCCCTGAAGGCCACCTTCTTTTCCTCCATTACCAACCCCGCCACCCGGTTTATGTATTCCGCTATCTATGCCGGGGTGGCCATTGCCGGCGGGTTTTCCGCTATCGCCGGGGCTGTCACCGTGGGGCAGCTCTCCAGCTTTTTGAGCTACACCAACCAGTACACCAAGCCCTTTAACGACATTACCGGCGTCCTCACGGAGTTCCAGAACTCCATTGCCTCGGCGGCCCGGGTGTTTGCCCTGATTGACGAGCCTCCGGCCTCGGCAGAGCCGGCGGACGCCATTGTCCTCACAGAACCGGAGGGACGGATCCTTCTGGAACACGTGGACTTCTCCTACAGCCCGGAGAACCCCCTGATCCAGGACTTGAACCTGTCGGTAAAGCCCGGCCAGCGCATTGCCATTGTGGGCCCCACGGGCTGCGGCAAAACCACCCTCATCAACCTGCTCATGCGGTTCTACGATGTGCAGAAGGGCTCCATCCAGGTGGACGGCCACGACATCCGGCAGATTACCCGCCAATCCCTGCGCACCAGTTACGGCATGGTCTTGCAGGAAACCTGGCTGCGCTCCGCCTCCATCCGGGACAACATCGCCTACGGCAAGCCAGAGGCCACCATGGAGGAGGTTATGGCCGCCGCCAAAAAGGCCCACGCCCACAGCTTTATCATGCGGATGCCCCAGGGCTACGATACCATGATCGCCGAGGGCGGGGGGAACCTGTCCCAGGGGCAGAAGCAGCTCCTGTGCATTGCCCGGATTATGCTGTGCCTGCCCCCCATGCTGATTTTGGACGAGGCCACGTCCTCCATTGACACCATGACGGAGATCCGCATCCAGCGGGCCTTTGAGACGTTGATGCAGGGGCGCACCAGTTTTGTGGTGGCCCACCGGCTGTCCACCATCCAGACAGCGGACGTGATTCTGGTGATGAACCAGGGGCACATTATTGAGCAGGGCACCCATGAGGAGCTCCTTGCCAAAAAAGGCTTTTACGCCAACCTCTACAACAGCCAGTTTGCGGTGGAAGAATCGTAGCAAAAAGAGGCGACCCCAGCGGGCCGCCTCTTTTTGTTGTGGAATGGAGAAGGGGGAGCGTTTCCCCCTGGTTACAGGATGACAGCAAGAACCGTCCCCACAACGCCCAGGACGGCGATGACAAAGGGGAAACAGCCGCATCCTCCCCGGCGGTAATGCCCGTGGGGCCCGCCCGGCGGGGGCGGCGGGGGAGGCCGGTGAAATCCCGGCCCGCCATGATGGCCCCTGGGGCCGCCAAATCCCCGGCCTCCTGGTCTGGGGCCTCCCGGCCCGCCAAATCCCGGCCCTCCCGGGCCTCGTCCTCCTGGTCTTGGCATAACATTTCCTCCTTCCAAGGGTTCTATAGGATTCTATGCAGAAGTAGCCTTGCAATAGGCCAGCTGGGAAACAGCACGTCTTACAGCGCGCCCTTTCCAGCCTCGCCTGGCTCCAGGGTGCGGATGACCCGGCAGGGATTGCCTACCGCCAGGCTGTTGGGCGGGATGTCCTTGGTGACTACGCTGCCAGCGCCAATGACGCAGTTGTCGCCGATGGTTACCCCCGGCAGGACCAGGGCGCCGGTGCAGATCCACACATTGTCCCCAATGGTCACCGGGTGGGTGTATTCCAGCCCGGCCAGACGCTGCTCCACGTCCATGGCGTGCTCTTCCGTGATAATGCAGACGTTAGGGGCGATAAACACGTTATTGCCAATGGTGATTTTGCCGCTGTCCATGAGCTTGCAGTTGACATTGAGAAAAAAGTTGTCGCCAACGGTGGTGTTGTAGCCGTAGGTGCAGAAAAGGGGCTGCTCCACCACGCAGTTTTTGCCGGTTTTCCCAAGGATTTCCCGGATCGCCGCCTGCCGGGCTTCCCGGTCCAGGGGATGCAGCTGGTTATAGTCATACAGCTTTTTTGCGGTCACGTCCCGGTCGGCGGCCAGCTCCGGGTCAGCGGGCTGGTAGAGCAGGCCGGCATAGGACTTTTCTTTTTCCGTCATTTGCAGCACCTCACAGAAAATCGTATCCGCCTTCCCGGTTCGCCGGAGAGACGGCTGGATTCTATTTGTGGAAAACCCATATTTTATACTTGGAGTATACCACAGCTTCCTGTGAAAAGTAAATAGGGGAAACCAAAGGGACGAAAACCGAAAAAACTTGTGCCGCAAAATCTGCCACAGGTTGACGGTGCTGCAAATTCCATAGTAACATAAAAATTGAAAATACGGGAAAGAGGGTGGAACCATGTCGGTCCTGTCGGAAAAGCTCAGTTATTTTGTGGAACAGCGCGGGAGGAATATGGCGGAGCTGGCCAAGCGGTGCGGGATTGAGCGGTCTACCTTGTACCAGTATCTCAGAGGCCGCAGGCCCCTGCAAAACCGCGGGCAGCTGGAAGCCGTTATGTCAGAGCTCCACCTGACCCCCGACGAGCGGGCAGAGGTATGGGAAGCCTATGAAATCACCCGGATTGGGGTGCGCAACTATAACCGGCGCTGTAAGGTCCGGGAAATTTTGGACTCCCTGCTGACGGTGGAGGAAGGGGCCCTTCCCCGGCAGCCGGCCGAGCCGGAGGAAGCTCCCGGGGAGCCGGCAGGGCCCGGGCTGCTCCGGGGGGAGCTGGAAGTGAACCGGGTGGTCAACCAGGTGGTGCGGAAAGCGGCGGCCCAGGGGGAAACCCTGAAGCTATTGGCCCAGCCGGATTACAGCCTGCTCATGGAGTCCCTGCTGCTGGCGGAGGGGCCGGCACAGGCCAGGGTCATCCATATCATCTGCCTGGAAGCGGACAGCGGCCAGGATGGGTGCCGCAACCTGGAAAACGTCCGCCGGATCTTGCGCTATGGCGTGGGCATCCGCCGCTATGAGCCCCGCTATTATTACGGGAAGGCCATGGAGCACTACGGCGTGATGAACGTCATGCCCTATCTCATTGTCACCCCCCATTGCGCCATTCAGATCGCTTCCGACAGAAAGGCGGCTATCTTCCACGAGGACAGGGAAGTGGTGGCCTATCTGGGGGAGGCCTTTGATAAAATGTACCAGCAGAGCCGGCCCCTGATGACCAGCATGGACGGCTTTGGGGGAAGGCAGGTCCAGTGGGCCATGGAATACGTAAAGTCCGCAGACTTCTCCCGCGCCATAGAAATGTGTTCCGGCCTGTGCAGCATCCAGTTTTGGGACGAAGGGCTCATCCGGAAGTATATGAACCCCCAGGCCCCCGGCTATGCGTCCATGATAGAGGAGTACATCGCCTATACGGCGGCCCTGTACCAGGCGAAAAAACAGGGCCAGGTGACGGTGCTCATGAACGGGGCCTTTGTGGAGGCCTTTCTCCAAACCGGTGTTTTCCGGGAATACCCGGCGGTTTTCTTTGCCAAACCCGTGTCCCCGGCAGACCGGCGGGAGCTGATCCGGCGGATCTTGCAGGCTGTGGAGGAAGGGTGGTACCATATCCGCATGGTGCCGGCGGAGGAGTTTTCCCTGGGGTACCGCTGGGAGGTGCTCATTCACCAGGGGAAAAACCTGATGCTCCAATACTCTTCCCAAAATTACTTCCGGGTTTTCCAATTTGAAGAAACGGATATCCTGGACGCCATGTATGACTTCTTAGAGAGCCTGTCTGTCAAGGAAACGGTGCTGGACGACAGCCAGTCGGCGGCCCTGCTGCGGCAGTGGGTGGAGAAATACCTGGCATAACCGGGCCGTTGCTATGAAGAAATCAAAAGCAGAGGAGAGAAAACAGATGGAACAAATTTTAATCGTTGTTTTTATCGTGGCGATTGGCTGGCTCCTGCTCAAGGGGTTCCGGTCGGATTCCAAAAATGAGCGAAACGAGGTCAAGGAGTGCCGGCACTGCCATAACATGATTCCCTACCGGGCCAGGACCTGCCCCTATTGTCACAGAGACCCGGGCACGGACATCCGCGCAGAAGGGCGCTTGTTTAAAAACGGCTTTTCCACCAAGCTGATCGTGGGGGCCCTGCTGATTATGGGGGTCTGCGTATTTTTGATGGTGCTCTTTGGCGGCTAAAGAATCCGGAGCATCGACACTCTGCAAACAAGAGAATCTTTGATAGGGATAGAAAAACAGCCTGCACTGTCTGAAGAGGGACGGTGCAGGCTGCTTTTTTATTGTTTTAGAGAGTGCAGTCCGTCCCTTCTGTCTGGGAGAAGAGGGCGGCGGTTTCGACTTGTTCTTCATTGTCCAAACTAATACTCATGTCTTCCTCGATAATCGGCAGCTTAAATTTGATGGATTTTAACCACTGTCCATTGGCTTGGCGT
>CAJFVO010000016.1 GCA_904420555.1 Candidatus Heritagella intestinalis
TCTGGCACGTAGTGTTTCTTCGGTATTCCTTTTGACATAATAAAACACCCCTCTTGTTATTCAGTATACCATACTGTCTAACAATTGGGGTGCTGTTCAGTGCGGCTGGGGGATTTTTCTTCCTGGATTTAGCTGGATAGGCAAGCTGAATAGGATAAAGAAAAAAGGAGCCGAAACGGCTCCTTCGTGAATCTTCTCCGATGAATTAGATAGCCCGGGTAACCTTGCCGGAACGCAAGCAGCGGGTGCAGGCGTAAATACGCTTGGGAGTACCATTCACAACTGCCTTTACGCGGCGGATATTGGGTTTCCAGGTTCTGTTGGAACGACGATGGGAGTGGGAAACCTTAATGCCAAAAGCAACGTCCTTGCCGCAAATCTCACACTTTGCCATGTCTGCACCTCCTTTGTCGTGGGACGATCTTAAAATGCAACATTGGTATTCTATCAGATTTCCAAAGAAAATGCAAGGGCTTTTTCGATAAATTCCGGAAAAACTTTTTCCTTTCCGGTGGTAATGGAAAGGTTCAGAAAATTTTCACAAAGGCTTCCGGAGGAACACAAAAGAAATCTGTTCTTTTTGCGGAAAGTATGCTACAATAAGAAAAAAATGCAATGCAGGAGGAGCTTTCCATGGGAATTATCAAAACAGCATTTAACGCCGCCGGCGGCACCCTGGCCGACCAGTGGCTGGAAGTGATAGAACCTTTTGAAATGGACGACAACACCGTTCTGACCCGGGGCGTTTCTATGCGCCGGGGGGATAAGCGCAACGGTAACCGCAAGGGCAGCCAGGATGTGATCTCCGACGGTTCGGTGATCCATGTGTATCCCAACCAGTTTATGATGCTCATTGACGGCGGGAAAATTGTGGACTACACCGCAGAAGAGGGCTATTACCAAGTGGATACCACTTCGGCCCCCTCTTTGTTCAGCGGCTCCTTGGGGGATTCCGTCAAGGATTTCTTCGAGCGTGTCAAGTTTGGCGGGGCCTCTCCGGTTTCCCAGAAGGTGTATTATATCAATCTGCAGGAGATTAAGGGGATTAAGTTCGGCACCCGGACCCCCATCAATTACTTTGACAATATGTACAACGCCGAGCTGTTTCTCCGGGCCCACGGCACCTATTCCATCCGCATCACCGACCCCCTGCGCTTTTACTATGAGGCCATCCCGCGAAATCAGGAAATGGTGAAGATTCAGGACATCAACGAACAGTACTTGTCGGAGTTCCTGGAAGCCCTGCAGGCCGCCATTAACCAGATGTCCGCTGACGGCATCCGCATTTCCTATGTGGCCTCCAAGGGCCGGGAACTGAGCCGGTATATGAGCGATATTCTGGACGAGGACTGGAAGAATACCCGGGGTATGGAAATCCAGGCGGTGGGCATTGCCAGCATCTCCTATGACGCGGAATCCCAGAAGCTCATCAATATGCGCAACCAGGGCGCTATGCTCAGCGACGCCGCTATCCGGGAGGGTTACGTTCAGGGAGCCATGGCCCGTGGCTTTGAGGCTGCCGGTTCCAACGCTAATGGGGCCGCTGCCGGGTTTATGGGCATCAATATGGGGATGCAGTCCGGCGCGGGGATGGCCGGGGCTTTCTCCCAGGCAAACCAGCAGCAGATGCAGCGCCAGGCGCCCACTCCGGCTCCGGCGGCTCCTGCCGGCGGATGGACCTGTCCCTGTGGGGCGGAGAATCCCGATACCGCTAAGTTCTGCGCCCAGTGCGGCACCCAAAGGCCCGCCCCTGCTGGGGAGTGGGTCTGCCCCCAGTGCGGCTCCCACAACACCGGGAAGTTCTGCCCGGAGTGCGGCACGCCCCGTCCGGCCCAGGAAGGCTTCCACTGCGCCAAGTGCGGTTATACTTCCCCAAAAAGTGGGATGCGTTTTTGCCCGGAATGCGGCGCGCCCGCCGAGAACGGGCAGTGAGGGAATAAGAGGAGAGAAGGAATATGTCTGTAGTAGCCTATAAATGCAAAAACTGCGGCGGCGAACTGCTTTTTGACCCAGATACCCAGCAGTTCCACTGTGAATACTGCGGCAGCTATTTTTCCCGGGAAGAGTTGGAAGAAACTCCCCCGGAAAAACCAGCCGACGACCCCCTGAAGGACGAGGAGTTTTATCAGCAGGCAGTGGAGTATGTCTGCCCCAACTGCGGCGCCCAGGTGGTCACAGAGGAATCCACTGCCGCCACTACCTGTTATTACTGCCACAGCCCGGTGGTGCTTTCGCCCCGGCTGTCCAAAAAGCTCCGGCCCGACCGGGTAATTCCTTTTGCTTTGAAAAAGGAGGAAGCCCAGCAGGCGTTTGAGAACTGGCAGCGAAAAAAGTGGTTTTTAAACCGGAGTTTTTTGTCCCAGTCCCAGCTGGACAAAATGGTGGGGGTGTATTTCCCCTATTGGAAGATTAACTGCCGCACCCGGAGCCATCTGGAGGCTTCCGCTGCCAAAATCCGCACCTGGCGCACCGGTGACCGGGAATACACGGAAACCGAGCGTTATCATGTGGTCCGGGGCGGGCGCGTTTCTCTGGAAAACCTCACTTTTACCGCCATGAACCGGGAAGACAGCGACCTGACCCGAGGGGTGTGCCCCTATGACTTCGACAAAGCCGTGGACTTTTCCATGGCCTATCTCTCCGGGTTCCAGGCGGAGCGCCGTATGACGGAAAAGCAGGATATCCGCCCCCAGGCCAAGGAGAAAATCGAGCAATGCACCCGCCAGTGTTTGCAGAACACCATTACCGGCTATACCACTGTGACGGTGGACAGCACGGACTATCTCATCGAGCGGGAAGACTGGGAATACCTGTTGATTCCCGCTTGGATTCTCACCTATCAGTATCGGGGGAAAGAGTATTACTATGCAGTCAACGGCCAGACGGGAAAAACCTGCGGCAGCCTGCCTTTGAGCATGGGGCGGCTGGCGGCCCTGTTTGCCGGTGTAACCGCGGCGGCATTCTTGCTGCTGTGTCTGATAGGAGGGTTTCTGCTGTGAAAAAACGAAACCTTGCGTTTTTTTTGGTGTTTGCTTTGTTTTTGTGCAGTTTCCTGTCTGTGGGGGCCTTGGCTTCGGAGACAGACCCCCAGCGCATCTTTGATCAGGCAGATTTGTTCAGCGATGAAGAAGAACGGAGCCTGGAAGAGCAAGCCGCCCAGTACCGGGACGAAACTTCACTGGATTTGGCCATTGTTACCACCGATGATGCCCAAGGCCAGAGTGCCCGGGCTTATGCCGACGATTTTTACGATTCCCACGATTTCGGCGTGGGGTCGCGGGAGTCCGGCGCTCTGATGCTCATCGATATGGATAACCGGGAGGTATACGTCTCCACCAAAGGGGACGGCATCTCGGTAATGTCGGATTCTCAGCTTCAGGATTTAACGGATGAGATTGCGTCTCAGGTGGGGGATGGAAATTATGCCGGAGGTGCCGAGCTTTTTCTTTCTAGAATGGCGAATCCCGGGACGGACAGCCAGTCTGGGGCTTCTCTTGGGAGCTATGTGGTCCCGTTTTTGTTAATTTCCCTGGCGGCCGGTGGCACGGCTGTGGGGATGGTGGCATACCGTTACAAGCGCGCCTATAAGGCGGACCAATATGAGCTGCGGGAAAACAGCCACGTGGACTTGCAGGAACGAGAGGACATTTTTCTGGGCCGGTTTGTCACCAGCCGGGAGATTCCCCGGAACGACAGCAGCGGGAATTCCACCCATCGTTCCAGCAGCGGAAGTACCCACGGCGGAACCGGCAGCCGTTTTTGAATGGAGCCCGGTTTCTGCGGAAAGACTATCTGCATGTGCAGAAATATAAAAAGGGAATAGCAGGGAGGAACTTTCATGGATTTAACAGCCTTTTACAAACTTACTTACGGCCTGTATATTGTCTCGTCCAGTGCAGAGGGCTTGGATGCCGGCTGCATTGTCAATACCGTGACCCAGGTGACGGCGGAACCGCCCAAGGTGTCGGTAGCCGTGAATAAGGACAACGCCACCGCGAAAGTGATTCAGAAGGCCGGGGCCTTCGCCGTCACCGCCCTGACCCAGTCGGCGGATAGCAAGCTCATCGGCACTTTTGGTTTCCGTTCCAGCCAGGAAGAGGATAAATTCCAGAACTTCCACACGGAGCGGGACCAGGCCGGGATGCCCTATGTCACCGACTGGGCGGCGGCCCGGTTCAGCTGCAAGGTCATCCAGACGGTGGATTTAGGCACCCACTGGCTCTTTATCGGGGAGGCCACCGAAGCGGAGAAGCTCCTGCCCGAAGAGCCCATGACCTACACCTATTACCACACGGTCCTCAAGGGCGGTACGCCCAAAACGGCCCCTTCCTATAAGGGCGATGCCGAGGAGTTCCCGGAGGAGGCCCCCGCCGCCGGGGAGCGCTGGCGCTGCACCATCTGCGGCTATATTTACGAGGGGGCCTTGCCGGCAGATTTTGTGTGTCCCCTTTGCGGTGTGGGAGCAGAGAATTTTGAGCGTATTGACTGAGAAACTCGGCAAAAACCCATTTGTTTCCCCATTTGATTGGCGAATATCACTATTTTTAAACAATAGAGTAGATTCTATTTGACAAACAAGCTGCTTCCCGGTATCATTAAAAGAGAGGCTGGTTTTATGCCGCCCTCATGCTGGAAAGGAGTTGTGTTCTGTGCGCCGCATTTTAAATTTTGGCTCTATGAACTTAGATACCGTTTATACAGTAGACCACTTTGTCCGTCCGGGAGAGACTCTCCCGTCGTTGGAAATGGAAGTGTTCCCCGGCGGCAAAGGGCTGAACCAGTCGGTGGCCCTGGCCCGGGCCGGAGCGGAGGTCTATCACGCCGGGAAAATTGGCAGGGATGGGAAATTCCTTTTGAATCTCCTGCAGTCCGCCGGAGTGGATACCTCTTTTGTGGAGGTTATCAACGGCCACACTGGCAAGGCCATTATCCAGGTGGAGGAAAGCACCGGCCAAAACGGCATTCTCCTCTATCACGGGGCCAACTGGCAGATGACGGAGCTGTTTCTGGATGAAGTGCTGGCGGGGTTTCCCGGGGATGGGATTCTGGTGATGCAGAACGAGATTAACCTGGGAGGATATCTGCTGGAGCGGGCCGCCAACAAGGGGATGCAGATTGCCCTGACCCCCTCGCCTATAGATGATTCCCTGTTGCAGTGGGAATTGGGTCAAGTGACTTGGCTCCTCCTCAATGAGGTGGAGGGGGAGGCCCTTACAGGAAAAACCCAGCCGGAGGAAATTTTGGATTCCCTGCTGGGACAGTATCCGGAAATGCGGGTAGTGCTCACCCTGGGAGAAAAGGGCGCCTTCTATGCAGACCGGGAAAAGCGCCTGAACCAGCCGGCTATTCCCGCCCAGGCGGTGGACACCACCGGAGCGGGCGATACCTTTGCCGGTTATTTCCTGGCGGGAATTGCCCGGGGCCAGAACGAAGCGGAAGCCATGGAGGAAGCCGCCCAAGCGGCGGCCATCGCGGTTTCCCGGTTTGGAGCGGCAGTTTCCGTGCCCACCCGACAGGAAGTGATGCAAGCTCTGAAAGAGGAAAAAAGCGCCCGGGTACGCGCATAAACAAAAAACAGGCAGGAACCGGTAATGCCGGTTTCCTGCCTGTTTTGGCGTGGAGAGATTACACAAAGCGGTTCAGTTCCGCATCGTATTCATAGCCGATGCCCGCCAGCTTCTGCTGGAGTTCTCCGGCGTCCACCTGCATGGATTTGCAGAAGTCGTCCAGAGAGGAGTGGAAATCCCGCAGCTGGGTGTTGACATAGCTCAAAAGGATCATAGGGTCGTTGGGAAGAGACATGGCAGACGCTCCTTTCACAATCTGGGGTTTATCATACGCCCTTTCCCGGGAAATGTCAATGGCCAGGGGCGGCTTCACAAGACCATGCGCAATCCCCAGAGGGCCAGGAGATGCAGGGGATAGAACCCGTAAAACAGGAGCTTAGGCAGGCGCGGGCCCCGCTGGCCGTTATAGAACCACAGGGGCACACAGGCAAAGATGGCCGCCAGCTGGGTGAAGCTCTGCAAAATGCCATAACCGCTGTTTACCAGGGCAAACACCGTCAGGGACGCTTCTTTTTGGCCCCGCAGGCCATAGAAAATGAGAATCACCAACACCCCGAAGGCTCCGTAGTCCGTGTGGAGAAATTCCGCCGCCAAAGCGATACAGGCAGCGGCGCCGATGCCCAGCAGGGGCTTGTCCTTGAGGGCTTCCAAAACCCACATGGCCCCCAGCCCGGCCAGCAGGGTCCAGAAAACGTTTTGATGGGAAAAGTTCCACAGGCTGCCGTAAAAGGCCAGATCAAAGCAGGGCTCTGAGAGAACGCCCCACAGGGCTAAGCGGAAAAAATACCGCCGACGGCTGGAAGTATAGAAAAAACCCTCTGCCAGCAAAAAGCAGTAAATGGGGAAGGCCAGGCGGCCAATGAGCCGCAGGGGCCACGCCTGGGGAAAGAGGGTGGCGCCGGTGTGGTCAATGGCCATGGTGACCAAGGCCAGAATCTTTAATGTGAAGGAAGACATAAACAAAGGCGTCCTTTCTGCCGCCGGGAATTTCCACGGGAGGCCCGGCAGCCCGCCTCCTTTTTTACTGTATCACGGCTTTCTTTAGGAGTCAACTTGTGTTTTGAGGCCGGGAGCGGTATAATAGGAAACAGAGATTTTACGGAAAAGGACGGAATACGGCATGGATTTAAAGGAAAAGGCCCTGCTGGCAGTGGAAGCCCTGAAAAAGGAATATCCGGGAGCCGTGTGTTCCCTGACCTATCAGGACCCTTTGCAGCTTTTGATTGCTACCCGTTTGGCCGCCCAGTGTACCGACGCCCGGGTGAACCAGGTGACCCCGGCCCTGTTTGCGCGGTTCCCGGATTTGGAGAGCTTTTGCCAGGGCAGCGAGGAGGAAATCGCGGAGTATATCCGTTCCTGCGGGCTGTATAAGACCAAGGCCCGGGATATTCTGGCTATGTGCCGGATGTTGCAGGAAACCTATGGAGGCGTGGTGCCGGATACGGTGGAGGAGTTGACCCAGCTGCCGGGAATCGGCCGCAAAACCGCCAATCTGGTGGTGGGGGACATCTACCACAAGCCGGCAGTGGTGACAGATACCCACTGCATTCGCATCAGCGGCCGTCTGGGATTGACGGACAGCACCAATCCTCTGAAAGTGGAAAAGGATTTGCGGGCGGTTCTCCCGCCGGAGGAATCCAATGATTTCTGTCACCGGCTGGTGCTCCACGGCCGGGCGGTGTGCGATTCCCGGAAGCCCCGATGTGAAAATTGCGTCATGGCGGATTTTTGCCGCTATGCCCTTTCCGGCGGGGAAATCGACCCCAAAAAAGGGAAACCGGCCAAAGGGAAATAGGAATCAAAAGAACCAATCCAATAAAATGAAAAAAGAGATTGACAAACTCCACGGAATTCTTTATAATGTTATTCGTTAGGCTTTTAAGAGCCTTGTGCTGGAGTGGCTCAGTCGGTAGAGCAGCTGATTCGTAATCAGCAGGTCGTCAGTTCAAGTCTGATCTCCAGCTCCATCAGGCAAAGCCTGGAGCAAATTCGGCTCCAGGCTTTTGTTTTATCCAAAATTTGGTGTCCGCGCCGAAAAATCCGCATGGAGCAGCTGCTTTAAGGCCATCCATGCGGATTTTCTTTTGGCGCGAAAACGGGATTCGACTGTATAAGGAACGGCCCGTGGGCACAAAAGAACCGTAGGACAGTCATTTCCGCCCGGTTGACAACCGGGGGGAGCGTGATATAATAGGAATACTATCATGTCCCCAAAATGCCCAAGGATAATGAGGTGAGTCCTGAATCGTGGAGCAAGAAAACAATAGCCTGACAGTGTCCTTCTGCGTCATTGCCAGGAATGAAGAGCAGACCCTCCCGGCACTGTTTGCCGATCTTCTGGCCCAAACCTACTCCCATTCCCTGATGGAAGTCCTCCTGGTGGACAGCGCTTCCACCGACGGCACCAAAGCCTGTATGGAAGCCTTTGCCCGGGAACACGCCGGGGAATTTTCCGGCATCCAGGTGTTGGACAACCCCGGAAGAACCCTCCCCTGCGGGTGGAACGTGGCCCTGCGGGTGTTTTCCGGAGACGTCATCCTCCGGGTGGACGCCCACGCCAATATTCCCCCGGAGTTTGTGGAAAAGAACGTCCGCTGCCTGGAAAGCGGGGAAGCGGTGGCTGGCGGCCAGCGGCCCTGTGTTCTCTCGGACCCCACCCCTTGGCGGAAAACCCTGCTGCTGGCAGAGAATTCCCTCTTTGGAAGCAGTATCGCCCCTTTCCGTCGAGATGTGGGGAAGATGTACGCTAAATCCGTGTTTCATGGGGCCTATCGCCGGGAGGTCTTTGAGACCATCGGCGGCTATAACGAAGAATTGGGCCGCACCGAGGATAACGAAATCCACTACCGCATCCGGAAGGCCGGTTACCGCCTGTGCTTCGACCCCTCTATTATCTCCTATCAGCACGTGCGCAGCAGCCTGCGGAAGATGGTCAAGCAGAAATACGGCAACGGCAAATGGGTGGGCCTGACCCTGGGAGTGTGCCCCGGATGCCTTTCCCTGTATCACTTTGTGCCCTTTGCCTTTGTGGTGGGGATTCTTCTGACCACCGTGCTGGCTTGCTTCGGCATCTGGCAATTGGCGGCTTTGATGTGGGGATTGTATGCCCTGCTGGCCATTGCCATGACGGTGGCCTGTGTTCGGGATGAAAACTGGAATGCCACCAGCGTGGCGCTGCCTTTTCTGTTTTTGCTTCTCCATGTAAGTTATGGCGTGGGGACGGTGGTGGGCCTGGTGCGCCTGCCCTTCTGGAAAAAGCGTCATCACAACGGGGTCAGCCCCTCCATTGGGGAAGTGCGCGCCGCTATCAACGGCAAAAAAGCCGCAGGAGAGAGGGGATGATTCCCATGGAGCCAAAGACGCAGGTTCCTCCCGTCAGGGAACAGCAACATCCCTCTTCGAGGGAGTTGCAAAAGAAGGGCCTGGAAATGGCCCGGTATTTCAAAGATTTCTGTGAGGCCCATGACCTGCTGTTTTATTTCTGCGGGGGATGCTGTATCGGGGCCATCCGGCATAAGGGGTTCATTCCCTGGGATGATGACGTGGATTTCTTCATGCCTCGGGAAGACTATGAAAAGCTGAAGGTTCTCTGGCCCCGGGAGGCGGATACCCAGCGGTATACCCTGGTGACACAGACAGAAACCCTGGTGGACCACAATCTCTTTATCACCATCCGGGACAACAACACCACCGCCGTCAAGCCCTATCAAAAGGGCATCGATATGTGCCACGGCCTGGCCATGGACATCCTGCCCCTGGACGGCTGCCCGGATTCCTCCTGGCAGCGGAAAAAGCAGCTGTTTTGGGCCTTGCTGTATTCCCTGTTCTGTGCCCAGCTGGTGCCGGAGAACCACGGGAAAAAGGTGGCCCTGCTGGGGAAAATCGCCCTGGGCCTGGTGCCTTCCCGGAAGCTCCGGTACCGCATCTGGAAGCTGGCGGAAAAGCACATGACCCGTTACCCCATTTCCCAGTGCAGCGCTGTGACAGAGCTGTGCTCCGGGCCAAAGTATATGCGCAACCGCTATCCCAAGGAGTGGTTCGCCTCTTCGGTGTACAGAGAGTTTGAAGGGGAAGAATTCCCCCTGCCAATGGGGTACGACGGCTATTTGCGCATGGTCTTCGGGGATTATATGCAGCTTCCCCCTGAGGAGCAGCGGCAGCCCTCCCACGATTTGCTGTTCTGTGATTTGGAGCGGGACTATCAGGCGTATCGAGGGCAATGGGATTGCACTGCGGATGCATCCCGGGAAAAATGAGTTTGCACTTTAATGCTATTTTATAAAAATCAATAGGTTTTGTGTCGGCAAGCGGCACAGAAAGGAAGGTTTTCAACATGATTTTCGGAGCAATTCTGGCAGGCGGCGTTGGCAGCCGTATGAACATCGCAGACCGTCCCAAGCAGTTTTTGCAGCTGGGGGACAAGCCCATTATCGTCCACACCTTGGAAAAGTTCCTCCTGTGCAGCCGCCTGGACCGGGTCTATGTGGGCGTGCATCCCAATTGGCTGCTGCACATGCAGGACCTGCTGGACAAGTATGTCCCTGACCAGAAGGACATGGTCACCCTGGTACCCGGCGGCGGCGACCGCAACAACACCATCATGAACATTGCCAGCCAGATTGAAAAGGACTTCGGCGAGTCCGACGACCACATTATCGTCACCCACGACTCGGTGCGGCCCTTTGTCACTATGCGCATTATCGAAGAGAATATCGATGCCGCCCTGCAATATGGCGCGGTGGATACCGTCATTGAAGCCACGGACACCATCGTGGTTTCCGAGGACGCCAAGATTATCACGGAGATCCCCAACCGGAAGAAGATGTTCCAGGGCCAGACCCCCCAGAGCTTTAACCTGAAGCTCCTGAAGGAATTGTACAACGACCTGACGGACGAGGAAAAGGGCATTCTCACCGACGCCTGCAAAATCTGCGTGGTGCGGAATAAGCCTGTCCACCTGGTGCGGGGTGAGGTTTCCAACCTGAAGATCACCACCATCAGCGACTATAAAATCGCCCAGGCCATGATAGGAGGGAACGCCATTGGTTAATTATGTGTATCAGTTGGTGAGCCCCCACGTGTTCTCCCTGGAGTATGAAGATGTGGACTTTACCAAAGAGGTCGTCATCCGTCCCCGGAATATGGCCATCTGTCACGCTGACCAGCGGTATTACCAGGGCCAGCGGGACGCCGCCGTGCTGCGGAAGAAGCTGCCCATGGCCCTGATTCACGAGTGTTGCGGAGAAGTCATCCGGGACTGCACCGGCACCTTCCAAAAGGGACAGAAGGTAGTGTTGATTCCCAATGTGCCGGGCAATGACGACCCCATGATTTATGAAAACTATGCCCGGGGCAGCCGGTTCCTTTCCAGCGGCTGCGATGGGTTTATGCGGGAATTTGTCAACCTGCCCCCGGACCGGGTGGTTCCCTATGAGGGGATTGAGGATACGGTGGCCTCTATCTCCGAGTTTGTCAGCGTAGGCGTCCATGCCGCTACCCGCCTGAGCCTGATTGCCCACAGCCGCCGGGAATCCATCGGCATTTGGGGCGACGGCAGCCTGGCCTATGTGGTGGCCTGCGTGGTGCGCAAGCTATTCCCCGAAGCCAAGGTGACGGTCATCGGCAAGAATGCCGGGAAGCTCTCTTCCTTCACTTTTGTTCACAACACTTATATGGCGGATATGCTTCCTCCGGATTTTGCCGTGGACCACGCTTTTGAGTGCGCCGGCGGCGAGGGCAGCTACTATGCCATTGACGATATTATCACCTATATCCGGCCCCAGGGCACGGTGATGCTCATGGGCGTCAGCGAAAACAAAGTGGCCATCCGTACCCGGGACGTGCTGGAGAAGGGCCTGACCATGGTGGGCAGCAGCCGTTCTGGCCGCGCGGATTTTGAGAAAGCAGTGGAGCTTATGGAGCAGCCCAAATTCCAGAGCCGTCTGCGGTATATTATTGATGAAGACCGGCCGGTGCGCAGCATTAAGGACATCCAGCGGGTGTTTGAGACGGATATGACCACTCCCTTTAAGACCTCTTTCCGTTGGGAGCTGTAAGAGCGGGAGAAGATTGACAGAGGAGGGACAACCCTATGAAAATTGAAGGAAATGGCCCCCTCTCTCCCCAGGAGCTTCGGGCCATCCAGGAAAAATCCCTGGAAATTCTGGTGTATTTCAAGGAGTTCTGCCAGAAACACGGCCTGCTGTTCTACTTTTGCGGCGGCTGCTGCATTGGGGCTATCCGCCATAAGGGGTTCATCCCCTGGGACGATGACATCGATGTGTTCATGCCCCGGAAGGACTATGAGCGCTTAGCCCAGCTGTGGCCGAAAGAAGCCGACCCCCAATATGCCTATTGCCGCTCCGATAAAGGCCACTATCTGCGCTCCCTGTTGAGCGCCATCTCCGATGAGAACACCACCTTTATCAAAGAGCGCCAGCAGGATTTGGACATCTCCCACGGCATCCGGCTGGAAATTCTGCCCCTGGATGGCTGCCCGGAATCCCGGTTTGCCCGGAAACGGCAGATTTTGTGGGCCCTCATTTATTCTATGTTCAATAATAACGAGGCCCCCACCAGCAAGGGGAAAGGCGCCTATCTTTTGGGCCGGTTTCTTCTAGCCCTGGCCCCCACCCAGGGGATGCGTTACCGGGTGTGGCGGCTGGCGGAAAAGCGGATGTCCCGCTGGCCCATTACCCCCGAGACCAAGCACATTACGGAGCTCTGCGCCCGGTATCAGTATATGGTCAACGACTATCCCGCCGAGGCTTTTGCCTCTGCAAAATGGGTGGAGTTTGAGGGGCTCTCTATGCCGGTGCCGATAGGGTATGACACTTACCTGCGCATGGCCTTTGGAGACTATATGCAGCTCCCCCCCGAGGAGGAGCGCATTCCCAAGCATGAGGCGGTGCTGGTAGATACGGAGCACAGTTACCGGCAGTATAAGGGCACATATTACTGCCGGAAATAACAGGAAAAGGAAAAGCCAACTGCAAAAACGCAGTTGGCTTTCTTTATTTTAGTGCTCTTTCGACATAGGACGATGATGCCTTAAAAATGTACCGTGCGGGGCGCCTCCGTAAAGGAGGAAAAGGTAGCCGTACCGTTTTCCAGAGCGAAGATTTGGGTGTTGCCATCGCCGGGCTGATACATTTTCTGCAAAGAAGGATAAGCGTCCAGCATGTGTTTCTGTGCTTCCAGGCGGGGCTCCTCCACCGCCGTGGCGGCCACCCGCAGCCAGCGCTCACCGTCAAAGGCACAGAGCTCTACTTTAGGGTTCGCCAGCATCTGCTTGGAGACCTCTTTTACTTTGCCGGTCTGAATGGTGAGGCGGCCGTCAAACAGGTCAATGGTGCCAAAGGGGCGCACCCGGGGCTGTCCGTCTTCCACAGTGCCCAAATAATACGTACCGCACTTTTTCAGAAATTCGTATACTTCCTTCATGAGAAAAAGCCTCCTTTTAAAATAAAGATAGATTGCCGCCGGAAGGGGCTCCCCGTTCCAGCTCTTTTCTCCAATTATAGCACAAAAACCGAAGAAATCAGGAAAAATATATGAAAATATTTCAAATTTTGGGAAGAGACATCGGTTGAAAAGATGTTGTTTTAGGTATGGTCCGGCTGGAAGAGCTCTCCGCGCAGCTTTAAGAGGATGACGGCCGAGAGGATGGCAGCCAGCAGGGCTGTGCCGGCAAAGTTCAGCCAAATGCCCGTCAGGCCCAAAGGCCACAGCACCCCAATGAGCAGCACAGGGAACACCAGGGCAGTGGAAACAGAGATAATAGAGGCGGGCAGGGGCTTTTCAATGGCCAGCATATAGCTCTGGGTGGCAAAGGAGAACCACCGGGTGATATAGGTGATGGCGAAGAGCTGCAAGGCCCCAATAGACAGGGCCATGACTTCCGCACTGGCGTCGGCCATAAACAGGCCGGTGATTTGCCCCGGGAACAGCAGGATTACCACCACCGCCAGCAGGGAAATAATGCCGCTGGCGATAAAACAGCATTTCTCAATGGCGCGTACCCGAGAAATTTTCCCCGCGCCCCAGTTGTATCCCACTGCTGGCTGAAGGGAGTCGCACATGCCGTAGAGGAGGGGCTGGATGAAGCCATCGGTGTACATGAGAACGCCATATACGGAAACCGCCGTTTCGCCGCCCATACGCACCAGAATGGCGTTGAGCAGGATCGAGGTAATGCGCCCGGCAATGTTATTCAGAAAGTTGGGGCTGCCGCAGGCGATGATTTGCCGGATCATCCCTACAGAAAAGCGGGGCCGGCAGAAGTGCAGGAGGTTTTTCCCCATAAAAAAGGGAACCACGGCCAAAAGCGCGGTGATGAACATCCCGGCACAGGTGGCCAGGGCCGCCGCCCAGACGCCCCAACGGAAAACCCCCAGGAAGAGGAATTCCAAAACAGCGCTGAGTACCGACATGAAGATGTTCAAAAACATACTGGTGCGGATTCTCCCGCAAATGCGCAGGAAATTATCCATGGCAAAGACAATAGTAGTCACCGGAGAAGAAATGGCATAGACCCGGATGTACTGGACGGCCAGGTCTGCGAATTCCCCTTGGGCGCCCATAAGCTGAATGAGCAGGGGGGCCGCCGCAAAGAGCAGGGCGCCGATGATGATGCCGGTTCCCACAATCATCAGGCAGGCGCAGGTAAAGAGATTGTTAGCTTCCTGTTCTTGCTTTTTCCCCAGGGCAATAGAGATGGGCACCGAGGAGCCCACGCCAATGAGGTCTGCCAGGGAGAAGTTGATGATGACGAAGGGCATGGCCAGGTTAATGGCGGCAAAAGCAGTGGCGCCTGCAAAATGGCCGACGAAAATGCCGTCGAAGGTCTGGTATAGAGCCGAAGCCAGCATGCTGATGGCTCCGGGAATCGAGGCCAGGAAAAAAAGTTTGAAAGGCGGCGTTTTAGCGAATAATGCGGTTGCGTTCATAGCAAGGGTTTCCTTTCTCATTTTGCAAAAGAAATAAAGCAAGTGACTGGACGTTGACGCTGGGGGAAAGTCAGGGTATAATGGCCAACAGTACCATAATAGGAGAGTGCAGCATCCATGGACAAAACCAAGTTGCTTTCTATCGGGACCTTGTCCAAATTTACCGGGGTTCATATCAAATCCCTGCGGTATTATGATGAAATCGGCATCCTGCCCCCCGCCTATGTAGACCCCAATACCGGTTACCGGTATTATTCCTTTTCCCAGGTCCGGGTGGTGGATGCCATTCAGCTCTGCGTAGAGCTGGATATTCCCTTAAAACAGTTCCCAGAGTTCACAGGCTCCCAATATCAGCAAATTTACTACACACGGCTTTTGGCAAAGGGCACCCAGCTGGCCCGGGAAAAAATCCGCAGCATCCAGGAGAGGCTGGATTTCCTCCAGGCCATGGAGCAGGAGGTCCTGCGGGGACGTGGCCTCCAAAAGGAGACCGATACCCGTATCAGCCTTTTTCCTCAGAAGCTGTGCCTCACCATTCCCTATGAAGGGACCCACAGCACCCCGCAGTATTACAAGGGCCTTCATCAAATTTTCACCCTCATGGAGCAGAAAGGGCTGAGCCCAGGTTATGATTGGGGCCTGCTGCTTTTGTGCCAAAAGGAAGAGAGGCGGCAGTACATCTTTTTATCGGTGGAAGCCGACGGCCGGCGCGATGATGCAGCATGGGACTCTCAGGGCCTGCTGGCGTTTCCTTCTGCCCAATACCGGTTCCTGCGCACAGAAGAGCCGGATATTGCCAAAGCACCGGTTTTTTTCCCGGACCTCTTTGCGCAGGAATACGACAAAGTGGTCATGGAAGTGGAGTCCCTTTCCGACGTCAGCAGTACTTCCGTCCCGGTTTTTGAGATGCGCTGTTCCCTTCCTGATGAAAAGGCTTTTCCCCAGCGGGTATAAAAGGTCACAATTTCTATGATAAAGTATCCCGTTATGGGAGAGTCAAGAGGGGATCTCCCGAAAAAGGCGGATTTTTTACAGGTTCCGAGAAGAGCGGATGATTCAGAGTTTAGATACAAACCGCCTGCGCTTTACCGGTTGCCCGGCCTGTGGAAAGGTGCTATAATGGGAAGGTACGCACTGCAAAGAAAGGGGGAAACCGGATGGACGTGCGTCCAGGGGATATCCTGCAAATGAAAAAGAGCCATCCCTGCGGCAGCAAGACCTTTTTGGTGCTGCGCTCGGGAATGGATTTCAAGATTCGCTGCACCGGGTGTGGCCATGAGGTCATGGTGCCCCGGCTGAAATGCGAAAAGAATATCAAAAAGATTCTGCGGGAAGGAACGCCTTCCCAGGAAGAGGGTTCTTCCGGAAAAGAGTAGCTTTCCGCATGGTATCAGCAAAGAGATTATGCGGAAAGGATTTTACGTATGTTTGAAAAGCTGGATGTTTTTGAGAAACGTCTGGAGGAGATTAACCAGAAGCTCTGCGACCCGGCCGTTTTGGCTGACCAGCAGACTTATACGGAGCTTTTAAAGGAAAGCAGCTCCATTACTCCCATTGTGGAGAAATACCGGGAATATAAAAGCGCCCGGCAGCAGGCGGCAGAAGCTGAAGAGCTGCTGGGAGACCGGGAGATGCACGAGCTGGCCAAAGAGGATTTGGCCCAGGCCCAGCAGGCGGCGGAGCAGGCCGCGGAGGAATTGAAGCTGCTGTTGCTGCCCAAGGACCCCAACGATGACAGGAGCGTGATTGTGGAGATTCGCGGCGGCGCTGGCGGGGAAGAAGCTGCGCTGTTTTCGGCGGTGCTGTATCGGATGTACAGTATGTATGCCCAGTCCCGGCGCTGGGAGATTGAGCTTCTCAACGTCAATGAGACGGAGCTGGGAGGCTTTAAGGAAATCAGCTTTATGATTCACGGCCAGGGGGCTTATTCCCGGCTGAAATATGAGAGCGGCGTCCACCGGGTGCAGCGGGTGCCGGAAACGGAGACCCAGGGGCGCATCCACACCAGCACGGCTACAGTGGCGGTGCTGCCCGAGGTAGACGACGTGGAGGTCACCATTGACCCCAAAGATTTGCAGATTGATACCTTCCGTTCCAGCGGCGCGGGAGGCCAGCATATCAATAAGACTTCTTCCGCTATCCGCATTACCCATTTGCCCACCGGCATGGTGGTGGAGTGCCAGGATGAGCGAAGCCAATATAAGAATAAAGATAAAGCCATGAAGGTGTTGCGTTCCCGGCTGTATGAGCAGGAGCAGCGCAAGCAGGACGCCCAGGTGGCGGCCCAGCGGAAGAGCCAGGTGGGCACGGGAGACCGTTCCGAGCGCATCCGTACCTATAATTATCCCCAGGGACGGTTGACAGACCACCGGATTGGGTTGACGTTGTACCGGCTGGAGGATTTGCTCAATGGAAACCTGGATGAGGTTATTGATGCCTTGATTACCGCGGACCGGGCAGAAAAGCTGGCCCAGGAGGAAGAGCAAAGCTAAAAAAGCGGCGCGGAGCGATTGCAGAGTCCAGAGAGACTCAGTCTCTCTGGCGGGAGTATGAGGGCAGAGCCCTCATAACAGCGAAGCCCGTAAAAAGCAATCTGCCTGTTTCCACTAACAGCAAGAGTTGCCGAAGGCAACGCGAGCTCTGAGAGGAAGCAAGCTAAAGACCCGAAGAAACTTCTCTACCTGTTACCACTAACAGCAAGAGCTGCGAAGCAGCGCGAGCCCCAAGAGGAAGCAGCCAAAGACCCGCAGAAACCCAGCTACCTGTTCCCGGTGATTCTGATTTTTCCTTGCGGAAAAACAGAGGAAAGCACCATCAGGAGCCATGCAGAAAAACTTTTTTCTTGCAAAAAGTTTTTCTCTTTGCAACCTCCCACTGGGAGCTTGCAAATTCACTTTTCAAAAATGCGCCCTACGGATAGGGTGTTTCGCCCTCTGCGGAGGGCGACCAGGGCTCCTCGCCCTGGGTCTTCGCTGCCGCTTCGGTCGGCGCCTTGGTTGTGTGCCACTGGCACACGGCGCCCTCGCCAGGCTGAGCCTGGACGCAATCCGCGTTTGAAGCAAGCGCAAACAATCCCTGTTGTCCACGCGTAGGCAGCTTACGCGGGAGAAAAGGTTACTCATAGATGCCGTTTCCTCGCGGCTTGGGAGCGCATACTATGCGCCGCTTTACTTTTAAGGAATGATATACAATGAAAACTATCAAATTACAAGCGGAAAATCCCCAGGACATTGCCCGTGCCGGGGAGATTCTCCGCAAGGGCGGTCTGGTGGGGATTCCCACAGAAACCGTCTATGGACTGGCTGCCGACGCCCTCAACGGGGAAGCGGTAAAGAAAATTTTTCAGGCCAAGGGGCGGCCCATGGATAACCCCCTGATTGTCCATATTTCCCATATAGAACAACTGCAAGACTTGGTGGCGGAAATCCCGGAAAGCGCCCGGGAACTGGCCCGGCGCTGGTGGCCCGGCCCCCTGACCATGATTTTCCCCAAGTCGGCGCGCATCCCCGATGAAGTGAGCGCCGGCCTGCCTACGGTAGCAGTGCGGTTCCCCGCCCATCCAGCGGCGAGAGCCGTGATTGACGCGGCGGGCACTCCGCTGGCGGCTCCTTCCGGAAACCGTTCCGGCCGGCCCAGCCCCACCACAGCGGCCCATATGCTGGTGGATATGGATGGGCGCATTGACGCTATTGTGGACGGCGGCCCCTGTCAGGTAGGGGTGGAGTCCACGGTGATTACCCTGGCCACTGACCCGCCCCGGCTTCTGCGCCCCGGCGGCATTACTTTGGAACAACTCCGGGAAGCCCTGGGCCGGGTGGATATGGACGAAGCCGTTCTCAACCCCCTGAAAGAAGGGGAGAAGGCCGCTTCCCCGGGGATGAAGTATAAGCACTATGCCCCCAAGGCCCATGTCATCATTGTGGATGGCCCTTATGAAGCCTATTGCCGGTTTGTCAATCGCCACAAAGGGCCGGGAGTCGCCGCCATGTGCTATAACGGCGATGAGAAAGCATTGGAGGTGCCGGCCGTCTGCTATGGCGGACGGGAGGACTATGCCGAACAGGCCCGGGAGCTCTTTGACGCTCTGCGGGAGCTGGACGAAATGGGCGCCCAAACGGTGTTCGCCCGGTGCCCGGAACCCCGGGGCGTAGGGCTGGCCGTGTATAACCGCCTGATTCGGGCGGCAGGATTCGAGGTGCTGCACATTGGAGAATAAAGGCTTTGTCATCGGGCTTACCGGCCCCACCGGGGCGGGAAAATCCACGGTGGCCAAAGAACTGGAATCCTTAGGCTGCCGCATTGTGGACTGCGACCGCATTGCCCGGCAGATTACCGATACCTGCGCCCCTTGCCGGGAAGCGCTCCAGGAAGAATTCGGCGCGGACATTTTCCGGGAGGGGGTTCTGGACCGGAAGCTGCTGGCCCAGCGGGCTTTTGCTTCCTCGGAAAAGACCCAGCGCCTCAATGGCATCACCCACCCCTGGATTCTCCGGGAGACCCAGGCCCAGGTGGAAGCGGGTCTTGCCGCCGGAGCCAGGGCAGTGGTCATTGACGCGCCTCTGCTCTTCGAGGCCGGGGCAGACCGCTTTTGCCAGAAGATTTTGGCAGTGACGGTGCCCTATGAAAAGCGCTTGCGCCGGATCATGGCCCGGGACAACATTACCGAGGAACAGGCCCGGGCCCGGATGGACGCTCAGCATCCCGAAAGCTGGTATGAAGCACGGGCGGACTGGGTGGTTTCCGGCAGTATGGACGATGCCGCTCTGCGGGAAATCCTGGAAAAGCATCTCGCGGAAGGCGGGGAGGAGGAGTAAGCAATGCAAGTTGCCAAACCCAAAAAGAAGCGGAAAACAGGGCGTATTTTTCTGGGGGCAATTCTGTTCCTGGCAGTAGCGGCCCTGTGCCTATATTTTGCCAAAGACGCCCTGCTCCGGCAAGTGTATCCGTTGGCCTATTACGAGACGGTGATGGAGCAGTCCAAGAAAAACGAGCTGGACCCAGCCTTGGTTTATGGGGTGATTCGGGCGGAGAGCAGTTTCGACCCCAACGCGGTTTCCAGTGCCGACGCCCGGGGCCTGATGCAGCTGACGCCGGAGACCTTTGAGTGGGTGCGCTCTATGACCCACGACGGGGAGAATATCACCGAGGCGGACATCACCGACCCGGACATCAATATCCGATTTGGCTGTGAACTGCTGGCCCTGCTCCTCTCCCACTATGGGAACGAGGAAACCGCCCTGTGCGCCTATAATGCGGGCATGGGGAATGTTTCCAGCTGGCTGGAGAATTCCGAGTATTCCAGCGACGGGGTGACCCTACAGGTAATCCCCTTTGGGGAAACGGAGAAGTATCTGGAAAAGGTTCTCTCCAATCGGGAGATGTACCGCTCTCTGTATTCTGAGGAGCTGACGGTCACTTAATTGCTTTGTGATTTTCCCGGAAAACCGGGTTTAATCAACCATAGATTTTATTTTAACAGGAGGTAAAGGGAAATGGAACCCAAAACCATGGATGTGGAAGCTCTCTCCAAAGAGCTGACCCTGAACAAGAAAAACGGCTTCTTCCAGGTGGATGATGAAGAAATCGCCCGAGCTGACCAGTTCTGCGAGGACTATAAGGTCTTTATGGACGCCAGCAAAACCGAGCGGGAGGCCACTGAAGAGGCCATCCGCCGGGCAGAAGCCAAGGGCTTTGTGCCCTATGACCCCACCGCTTCTTACAAGCCCGGGGACAAGGTGTATGTAAACAACCGCGGCAAGTCCGTGATGCTGGCCGTTATCGGTGAAAAGGGAAGCCGGGAGGGCGTGCGCATTGCCGCCGCTCACATTGACTGCCCCCGCATCGATTTGAAGCCCATCCCGCTGTATGAGTCCAGCGACCTGGCCCTGCTGAAGACTCACTATTACGGCGGTATCAAGAAGTACCAGTGGACCGCCATCCCCCTGGCCATGCACGGCTGTGTGGTGCTCCGGGGCGGCAAAAAGGTGAAGGTCTGCATCGGTGAAGAGCCCGGCGATCCCCAGTTCTGCATCACCGACCTGCTGCCTCACCTGGCACAGGAACAGTCCGTCAAGACCCTGGGCAAGGCTATCGAGGGCGAGGATCTGAACATCCTCTTCGGCAGCCGTCCCATCCGCTCCGAAAAAGGCGAGAACCTGTTCAAGCTGAACATTTTGAGGCTCCTCAACGAGAAATACGGCATGGTGGAGCAGGACTTCATCACCGCTGAAATTGAGTTTGTGCCCGCCTTTAAGGCTGTGGACATCGGCCTGGACCGGAGCATGGTAGGCGCTTATGGCCACGATGACCGGGTCTGCGCATATCCCGCCCTGGAAGCCGTCCTCAACTGCTGCGAGGTTCCCCAGCAGACGGTCATCACCGTTCTCACCGACAAGGAAGAGACCGGCAGCGCCGGCAACACCGGCCTGGAGTCCTCCTATCTGCGGTACTTTGTCCACGCCCTGGCCAAGCAGGACGGAGTGGACGGCCACGATGTGCTGTCCCAGTCCACCTGCCTCTCCGCTGACGTGGCGGCCGCTTATGACCCCACCTATGCTTCCGCTTATGAGGCCAACAACTCCTGCTATCTGAACAAGGGCGTAGGCGTTATCAAGTATACCGGCTCCCGTGGCAAGGGCGGCACCTCTGATGCTTCCGCCGAGTTCATGGGCCAGGTTCGGGACCTGCTGGACGACAACAACGTCCTGTGGCAGACCGGCGAGCTGGGCCGCGTGGATTTGGGCGGCGGCGGAACCGTTGCCCAGTATGTGGCCAACCTGAATGTGGACGTAGTGGACGTAGGCGTTCCGGTGCTCTCCATGCACGCTCCCTTTGAAGTAGTGGCCAAGCTGGACATCTACATGGCATACCGTGCCTTCAAGGCCTTCTTTGACCAGAAGAAGTAAGACGCTTCCGCATAAAAGGATACTGTCACAGCACAAACAAAAGAGCCAGCCTGTTTTGACCCAGGCTGGCTCTTATTTATATGCCTTTTTGATTCACGCAGCGCTTTGGCGGTTTGCTGCGTCTGGACATTGGGTGCTTTTCTACCTCCGCGGGGAAACCGGTTGTTTTTCGCTGGGAGTTACATCGCGGATTGGGACCGCAACCTTTGCGGGGGGAGGGTTTACTCTGTGCGCAGGGCGATGACCGGGTCCTTTTTAGCGGCTTTGCGGGCCGGCATCAGGCCGCCCAGCATGGTGATGAGCACGCTGATGACTACCAGGATGGCGCCGTAGGGCAGGGGCAGGGAGGCGCTGACAGAGGTATCCCCAATGAGGGAGTGGATAATGGCGTTGATGGGGATGGTCAGCAGCATGGAGATGCCCACGCCCAGGATACCGGCACACAGGCCGATAATCAGGGTCTCCGCGTTAAACACCTGGGAGATGTTCCGCTTGGAAGCGCCGATGGCACGGAGGATACCAATTTCCTTGGTGCGCTCCATGACGGAAATGTGGGTGATAATGCCGATCATAATGCAGGAGACAATCAGGGACACCGCCACAAAGGCAATCAGCACGTAGGTGATGACGTCCACAATAGAGGTAATGGAGGAAATCAGAAGCTCCACATAGTCAGTGTAGGTGATGGTGTCCTCTTCATCTACGGTCTCGTTGTAGTCCTCAATACAGGCGGATACGGACTCTTTATCCTCAAAGCTGTCGGTGTAGATGCTGATGGAATAGGGGGCGTCATAGCTGGCCTTGCCAAAGGCGCTCATGTTGTCCTCATAGGAACTGTCCCCTAAATATTCATCGTAGATGGACAGGAGAATTTCATCGTCCGGCGTGTTTTCCAGCCAGGCATCCATAGCGGCGGCCATGGTGGTTTCGTCCATAGCGCCAGCACCCATGGCCCCGGCGCCCATCATCGCAGAGTTTCCCCCAGCAGCAGTTTGGGAACCGGAGGTTTCCCCGGTTTCTTCACCGGACTGGGCGGCTTCCTGAGATTGGCGGTACAGAATCATGGTGTAAAGGGAGGCCTTTTCGGAAACGTCCAGGCCGGAAACGTACTCTGCAGCGTCCTGGATCTTGGCCGCGTCGTCCGCCGCTTCAAAGGGAAGGCCTGTGAGGACGTTGGTGTCCGGGTCGGTCTCCTGGGCCTGGATAATGGAGCTCTCGTCGGTGTAGTCGATGAGATAATCGGTCAGAGCGCTGGTGTAGGCCACGTTGGCGTTGAGAGAGGCGTTGGCAGCGTCCTCCTTGGGCCGGATGACCCCCACGATTTCCAGTTCTAAGCCGTTGTCAAAAAGCTGCTGGGTGTAGGCCTCGTTGTCCCCCAGATAGGTAAAGAGGCCGTCTTCCCCTTCTTCATAGAAGTCGCAGGCAGGCACCAGCCGGAAGGTGCGTCCGCACAGGTCTTCATAGCTCCAGCTGGGGACTTCCGGGTCTTCGCCCGCTTCAATCTGGTCCTGGATAGACTGGAACTGGTCCTCGGTGAGGAAACCCAGCTGATACAGCACTGTGGTGGGAATGGCGTTGCTTTCGTCCAGCACCAGCACCACCTGGTTGTATTCCTGGGGCCAGCTGCCGTAGAGAACATCGTAGCTTTCCGTGACGACCGGGCTGACACTTTCGCCATCAGGCCCGGGCATGAGCTGCTCGAAGTTCTCCGCTCCGGAAGAAGAGACCCCCATCATGGAGGACATATTTTCCCGCATGCTTTGGTTCATGGAGCTCATGCTGTTGGAATCCGTCTCCCGGTCTGTGTTGCCGATAACGCCGTCATCATCTTTGGCAAACACGTCAAAGGAAACGTCGTAGGTGTAAACAATGCCGTTCTCCCCAATGTATTGGCGGATTTCGCTGTCTGGGTTTTCCAGATAGTCTTTGAAAGCAGTGAGGTTGTTTTCGGTAATGCTGGAATTCAGGGCAGCTTCCCCTTCCAGCAGAGTGTTGTCAGCATAGACGCCGTCCCGGTTTTCCGTGGGAGCGGAAAGCCCTTGGGTGATGCCCCCGGCGCTGTCCATCATGCTCTCCATGTCAAAGGCCTGGGCGCTGATGGTGATGGGGTAGGAGGTCATGGTCTCCTTTTGGATGTTGGTGATATAGTTGTTGACGCCAGTGGAAAGGGCCAGAATCAGGGCAATGCCGATGATGCCAATAGAGCCGGCGAAAGAGGTGAGCAGGGTGCGGCCTTTTTTGGTGCGCAGGTTGTTAAAGCTCAGGGAAAGGGAAGTGAGGAAGGACATGGAGGCCTTTCCCAGCCGCCGGTGCTCTGGGGGAGCGGCTTTTTCCATCTTGGGGGAGTAGGGGTTGGAGTCGTCGATGATTTTGCCGTCCCGGAGCCGGATAATCCGGGTAGCATAGTCCTGGGCCAGTTCCGGGTTATGGGTGACCATGACCACCAGCCGGTCTTTGGCCACCTCCTTGAGCAGCTCCATGACCTGCACGCTGGTCTCGCTGTCCAGAGCGCCGGTGGGCTCATCTGCCAGGACGATGTCCGGATTGTTGACCAGGGCCCGGGCAATGGCTACCCGCTGCATCTGTCCGCCGGAAAGCTGGTTGGGCTTTTTGTGCGTCTGGTTGCCCAGGCCCACTTTTTCCAAAGCCTCCTTGGCGCGTTTTTTCCGTTCCCCTTTGGAGACGCCGGAAATAGTCAGGGCCAGCTCTACGTTGGCCAGAATGGACTGGTGAGGAATCAGGTTGTAGCTCTGGAACACAAAGCCAATGGTGTGGTTCCGGTAGGAATCCCAATCCCGGTCCTTATAGCGCTTAGTGGAGATGCCGTTGATAATGACATCGCCGGTTTCGTAGCGGTCCAGGCCGCCGATAATATTCAGCAGAGTGGTCTTGCCGGAGCCGCTGGGGCCCAGCACCGCTACAAACTCATTATCCCGCAGGTTCAGGGAGACTTTATCCAGAGCGGTTTGGACAAAATCCCCTGTGCGGTAAGTTTTACTGATTTCTTGAATTTGAAGCATAGCTTTCCTCCTTTATCAGGGTTCCCCGCTATTTTATCACTTTAGCGGCGGAGGTTCAATGAAAGTATCGGTAAGCACCAGTTGGAATTGTATACAAATGGGCCCTGTCGTGGGAAACCTTAAAAGATTTTCGGAGAAAATATCCAGATAATTCTGGGATAACTCCAAATTCTGCTTTGAAGATGCGGCGTTTGAAATCGTGGGAGACGCCCTGCTTTGTGGCAGGGACATTTTATATTTTAAATCTTATATAAAAACGTTGTTTTTCTCTTGTAAAAACAACGGAGATTTGTTATACTATAAGTGGTAAAGGAGGGATATACCATGAAGAAAGCCGTTTGTACGATTTTAGCAGGGGCGGTGCTCTGTGGAATGATGGCTGGATGCAGCTTTTCCAGTGATTCTCAGACAGAGTATGATGCGTTTATGACCGAGGTGGAAGCAGCCTATCGGGAGTTAGATGCCATCAAACCCGAACAGGTGCCGGCTTCCTTTACCCTTGAAACGCTGGATGAAGTCCCGGAGCAGGTTTTGCTGGAGGAGGCAGGCGTTAAGATTACCTTTACAGGAATGATGTCCAGTGATGCCAGCACGGATATTCGGGTGAGAGTGGAAAACACTTCTGAAAGGCCGTTACCGTTCGGCAGCAGGATTTGTCGGTGAACGGTGTGGCGGTTACCGGAATGTTTTCCTGCAGCGTAGCTCCTGGGAAGGCCGTCAATGATGCTATCAGTGTTTCTTCCGCTGATTTGGGCGAAACCAGCATTACGGATATTGATGATATTGCGCTTTCGTTTGTCATTTTGGACCGCCACACCTTAGAGGAAATTGTGGAATCGGATGCGATTACGATTCAGCTGTAATCTATAATCTATGGCGCCCCCTCGGATACTTTCCGAAGGGGACGTTTTTTGCAGAATTCCTCCGGAAGGTTTTGATAGAAAGAGAACACGCAGATAAAAATTCCGGCTTCGGCCTGGAGAATAGAAGAATGAGAGGTTTTATATGGCGATTGAAAAGGTACAGGAATATTTTCGGCGTTTTGGCATGGAAGACCGGGTGCGGGAGTTTCCCGTCTCCAGCGCTACCGTTGCATTGGCCGCCCAGGCGTTGGGCTGTGAGCCCTGCCGGATTGCAAAAACGTTGTCCTTTTTGGCAGAAGGGGAACCGATTTTGATTGTAGCGGCAGGAGATGCGAAAATCGACAATGCTAAGTACCGGGCGCAGTTTGGGACAAAGGCCCGGATGATTTCCCCGGAAGAAGTGGAGCCCTTGATTGGACACGGGGTGGGCGGTGTCTGCCCCTTTGCAATCCGGGATGGAGTGCGGGTATATCTCGATGAATCCCTCCGGCGGTTTGAAACGGTATTCCCGGCTTGCGGCAGCAGCAACAGCGCCATTGAATTGACTATGGAGGAGCTGGAGAAATATTCTGCCTGCATCGGCTGGGTGGATGTCTGCAAGGGCTGGCGTGAACCCATAATATCGGAAAACTAAGAAAAAGCCTGCTGGAATGAACTGAACCAGTAAAAACGGACAATAGACAAAAAGCCCCCTGATGTAGGAAAATAGAAGTACTACATCAGGGGATATTGTTGTGTCTGGAAGAAAAGGAATGCGACACTACCGGGAGGAAGCGAAAGAACAAATTCGGCAAGAGATAGCAGGAGGGAAAAGTCAGAATGAGGTCAGCCACGAATATGGGATCAGTCGCTATACGGTACAGAGTTGGTGCGGTCTGAAGGCCAGAGACAAAACTGCGGCAAGCAGCCCTTTGCCCAAAGGCAGGCCAGAAAAATAAAAACTATGGAGAATTATGAAAAGGAAAACAAGCGGCTGAAAATGGAGAATGAACTGTTGCGGGATTTTCTGCGATTCACAGGAAGGAAGTGAGGCCAAGGGCAAAATACGCAGTGATCTACCGGCATAGAAACGAATATCTAGTGTCCGTTATGTGCCGCTTCTTTCACGTGTCCCGAAGCGGATACTATGGCTTTGTGCATAAGCTGGGCAAGCCGGAGAAGGACGCAGCCCTTGCCCAGTGCATTGCACAGCAGCAGGACAAATGCTTTCAAACCTACGGCTATCGCCGGATGTACTTGTGGTTGGAACGGCAGGGTATCCACCACAACCCCCAAACCATCCTGCGGGTCATGAAGAAATAGGGCTTGCTTTCTGAGATTCGGTGTCCCAGAAAATGGAGACAGATGGGACAGCAGCTCCACAAGTACCAGAACCTTCTGAACAGAAATTTCCATGCGGAAGCACCAAACCGCAAATGGGTGACCGATATTCCTATATCCACACAAAGCAAGAAGTTTTATATCTGTCTATGATTGCAACGGTGTACAAAGAGAACATTATAAAATTTAACAATAATAACCCCCTCTTATTATCCAGTATACCATACTGTCTAACAATTGGGGTGCAGTTCAAGACCGAACGGGGCTTCTGACAAATATTTCTTTTATTGTCTACTTTTTCTTGACAAGTGCATTTCCAAAATTTCTGCTTCTATTTTTATTATAGATGGATTCCGGCAGAAACGCAATGATGGAGGTCGGTATCCGAATTCGAAGAAACAAAAAGAAAAAAAGCTTGCATTTTTTCAAAAGATTTGCTATAATAGTTTTCGTTCCGCAGATGATTTCGGGATCAAAATATATTTGCCGGTGTGATGGAATTGGCAGACGTGACGGACTCAAAATCTACTTCGCCGTTTCATACCACTATGGCGGAAACCCTTGATTTATCAAGGTCTTTGACAACTCAATATGTAAATGATTTTTAATGTCCCTCCACGATGTCCCTCCGATTTCTCGGACAGGACATCGGGAGTAAGACTTAAAAATATAAATGCCGGTGTGATGGAATTGGCAGACGTGACGGACTCAAAATCTACTTCGTAGAATGTTGGGTACCCTGGCAAAACCCTTGATAAATCGGCGCTTTCACAACTTCATATTTTCATTTGGTTTTAATATCCCT
>CAJFVO010000017.1 GCA_904420555.1 Candidatus Heritagella intestinalis
CCTGCAAGCCCGCGATGAGGAGCTGGACAGCCTGTTTGAGCGGATCTATGAGGACAATGTTTCCGGCAAGCTCTCTGATGACCGCTTCGCCCGTATGTCGAGGCGGTACGAGGAGGAGCAAAAGGAACTGGCGGAGAAAATCAAGGCGCTCCGCGCCGAGATCGACAAGCAGAGCAGCCAGTCCATGACCACGGATCTATTCATCTCCCTGGTCCGCAAATACACCCGCGCCCGCAAACTGACGCCCCGGATGCTGAACGAACTCATCGAGAAGATCGAAGTGTTCAACGCCGAAAAGATAGACGGGGTGTGGGAGCAGCGGCTCCGTATCCACTACAACTGCGTAGGGGTCATTGAGATCCCGGAGCTGATCCCGCTGCCCGCCCCGGAGGTGTCCGTAAATACAAGAAAGGGCGTAGTCGTCAACTACGCCCCATCCACCATCGCCGGATGAAAGTAAAAGAAAAAGACGAGTGTTCTTACAGCTTTTTAAATGCTATAAGAACACTCGTCATGGTGCGCGAGACGGGACTTGAACCCGTACGTCAAAGACACACGCACCTCAAACGTGCCTGTCTGCCTGTTCCAGCACTCGCGCTCAACGAACGATATTATAGCAGTTTTTCGAGAAGATGTCAACGGTTTTTTTCATCTTTTTTGGAAATCCGCAGACTCTGGCCATTTTCGGTGAAAATTCTTCCGAAACCGTCAAAGGAATGGGCCGAAACAGGTGGGGATCAGGTGATGGTCAGTTGAAAGCGGTCAATCTGCCGGCCAAACATCCCGGCATACCCATCTTGGCTGCCGTTGGTTTCCCGGTCATACTGCCAAGGCCAGTAGCCGCCGCCAAGAGGACTGACCCGGTATTTGGCTTTACGATAGGGGCGAATATCATCGGGGGTCTCATAGTAGATTTCCACCGCGTCGATGGCCTGCCCGTTACCGGCATAGCCGTTGGCAGCATTTCCAATATCGTAGCCGGTGACATAGGGAAGCCAGCCGCCGCCCTGTATGTGTACCCGATACCGGACGCTTCCCCGGCTCACCTTGACAGCGATGTCGGTAATCGCGTCGCCGACTGCACCGGCATAGTCTGAGAGATTCCGAACCGGGGGATACCAGCCGCCCTTTTTGCCCCGCACCCGGTATTCCGCTAAAATCTCGCCTTGCACAGGAGAGGAGGTCTTCAGGCCGTTGCAGCCCTTTTCGGCTAAGCGGGTGGGGTAGTCGTAATAGGCAATATCCAAATCCACGTCCCCGTCAATTCCACGCACCCGGCCGGCGTCGGTAAATTGCTGCATTCCGCAGGGGTATTCCGGCCCGCCGTAATAATCTGCCAGCCAGAGGTCATAGCGCTTCAGGCGGTCTGTGTCCAGTTTGTTCCGCAAGTAGTCGAGGTTGGAATAATAGCCCGCATACCAGCCGGATTTTTCTATCTCTTCGCAAAAAGCGGTGATGCAGCCGGTGCGGAACACCTTGTTCACCGCCACCCCCTGTTCCTGGGCATAGCGGTCGCTGTCGTATTCATAATCGGCATAGACGGGATAGTTGATTTTTCCCTTATAGGGCTCAATGATCTTCAGGCATTCCCGGGCTTCTCGCCGGGCGTCTTCCACGGAGGCCGGATAGAGGAACCAGTAAACCCCTACGCCCAGCCCAGCGCCCAGCGCGCCTTTGATGTGGCTCTCAAACATTTCATCCCGGGTGCCGTTGCCAAAGCCTGCCCGGAGAATCGCAAAATGAACGCCGTCGGACTTCACCTCCTGCCAATCTACCTCTTTCTGCCAAGTGGACAGGTCGATTCCCTTGATTTCTGACATGGATATCGGTCCTTTCGATGATAGGATCTGGCTTTTGGAAGGCCAGCAGGAAAACGGAAACCGGAGGATGTCTCCCGCAGAACCGCGTTTTCCCTATTATTCTATGCAGTGGGAACCAAAAAGGGAACGGTTTTTAAAAAATTCCTGCGTGGAGCAATTTGATGCAAAATTGATGCAACTTTGATACACGGATGATGCAGGTTAGATGCATTCCTGTGCTATACTAAAGACAGAAAGCTGGATGAAGAAACCCATACAGTTCAAAATCAGGAGGTATGCACCATGAAAAGGAATCTCAAGCTTTCGTGTTTGGCCCTGTTTCTCGCGGCGGCTATGGCACTGAGCGCCACGGCCTGCACTGGGCCAACGGAAAAGACCGGCGTTGGCGCGGCGGGGAATACCGCCGCTGCTCGAGAACCCAATTCGGTAGGCTCCACGGTGGTGGCAGAGGACCGGGGAATGTACCAGATGGGAGAGCCGGTCCGGTACACCTACATGGGCGTAGAAATGGAGTATACGGTGGAGAATATGGAGATTTTCGACCGTTATACCCAGGCAAACCTGCCCGAAGATGCCTTTGGCCCTATGGCTCCCAACAATGAAAAATTTATCCTGCTGGACGTGCGCATCCGGAAGGTCAGCGGGCCGCCTTTGCAGCAGGAGGGAAACTTTGACGAGTACAGTAATATCAATGATCTGATGCTCTGCAACCAAGACATACTGGATGTAATAGATTCGGAGGACCCTTCCAACTTCTTGCGGCCGGAGATCCGCTATTTTGACGGGGGCTCCGAGGTGGATGAGCACGGCAAGGGATATGAATATTACTGGCTGGACCCGGGAGAAGAAAAGGTGTTCCAGGTAGGCTGGTGCCTCCAGGGGCCTTTGGAGGGCCGGGGCCCTGCGCCGGCAGGCTACCTCAATGACACCAATGGCCTGGCCCTGTGCATCGGGGTGGACAGCAACGTAGACAAAGGCAGATTTATTCATTTGGAAGCGAAGTCGCTGATTTAATACGGCAGGCAAAAGGGCCGGGCAGGGGAGTTCCCTCTGTCCGGCCCTTTTTGATTGTAGAGAGAAATAGCAAGAAAACAGGAGATCCCTCTGAGAAGGCGTCCCCTGTTGGTGAATGCGCTGCATTTTTTGTGGTGACTCGTTTCGTTTTTATCGGAGTGGATAGCGGGGCAGAGAATTATTTTCGGATTCCTCTGTGCGCCCCAAAAGCCAATCCACCGATACATTGAGAATATCCGCCAGAGCGTTCAGCTCCACGTCTGTCACATAGCGCACCTGCCCCTCCAGCTTCGAGAGGGCGGAAGCGTTGATGTCCACGCCCTTGACCTGTAATTGGGCCAGAAGGTCCTTCTGCTTCATGCCCAGATGTTTCCGTGCCGTTTCCACTCTTGCGCCCACCAGATTTCGGTCTCCTAAAGCCCGTTTGCGCAATCTCATAAGGATTCCCCCAGATTTTCAAAGTTACTGCCAGTCCAAACTCAAACCGCCGGCTTTTCACAACCATACGCCCTCTGGGGGCAGCCGGCAGAATCCGTTCTTTGAGCGCGTTTCAAACTGGTACTATTATAGCCGCTTTTTTCTTAAAATGCAATACTCCGTTATAAAAGCGACGAAAGTTCTCTCTGTATTGTCAGCTTTTTATCTGTTTCATATATTTACATTTAAAAAAACGCAGAAATTGAAATTGTACTTTTTCATGTTCTTTGTTATAATAGAGTCAATTCCTTTTCCCAAGGATGTGGGGGAAAGGTCAAAAGATCCGCAATCAACGGAAATAGAAAGGTGTGGATGGTTATGGAGATCCAGGCGCTGCCCCGGAGCTTTTCCCGGGAAGAGATCAAGGCGGCCTTTCCCGCTGCCTTTGCCGCGAAATCAGTGGACCTTGCCTCCTTTACGCCGGGAGCCTTCGGGCTGATCGTAGTGGATATGATCGTGGGCTTTGCCCAGGAGGGGCCTTTGAGCAGTCCCAACGCTTTGGCAGTAGCGACCCCCATCGCCCAATTGATGAAGGCCTGCCGGGAACAGGGTGTGCCCACGGCATTTTTTGCTGATTCCCATCCGGCAGACAGCCCGGAGTTTTCCGCCTATCCGTCCCATTGCCTGGCAGGGAGTCGGGAATCCCAGCCCCTGGAAGTTTTGGAGCGGGAAGGGGGATACACCCTGATTCCGAAAAATTCCACCAACGGCTTTTTGGAGCCGGCTTTCCGCCAGTGGCTGGAGGGGCATCCTTCTCTGACGGAATTCATTGTGGTGGGATGCTGTACGGATATTTGCGTTCAGCAGTTTGCCCTGAGCCTGAAAACGGAGCTGAACCGGCAAAACAGACAGAGCCGGATTGTAGTTCCCATGGCCCTGACGGCCACCTATGACGCTCCCGGGCATCCTGCCGGCCTGACAGAGCTGGCGTCCTTCCAGAATATGCAGACCAGCGGAATTGAAATTGTGTCTGACATTGTCTTGTCCCCAGCGGACGAATCACGAAAACCACAGAAAGGTTCTGAAGTACTATGAACGACCACAAGGAGACCATCACCAGAAACCTGACCATGCTCACAGACTTTTATGAGATTACCATGGCCAATGGATATTTTGCCAATGGGTTTCAGGATACCATCGTTTATTTTGATATGTTCTTCCGCAAGGTGCCGGACAACGGCGGCTTCGCCATTATGGCCGGCGTACAGCAGATGGTGGATTATTTAAACAACCTGCATTTTACCGAGGAAGATTTGTCCTATCTCCGGAGCAAAAATCTCTTTAGCGAGGAGTTTCTGGATTACCTGCGGCACTTCCGCTTTGCCTGCGATGTGTGGGCCGTGCCGGAGGGCACCCCCATTTTCCCCGGGGAGCCCATTGTCACCGTCCGGGGCCCGGCCATCCAGGCCCAGTTTATCGAGACGATGATTCTGCTGTCCATTAACCATCAGAGCCTCGTTGCCACCAAGGCAAACCGTATTGTCCGGGCCGCAGAAGGCCGGGCGGTAATGGAGTTTGGTTCCCGCCGGGCCCAGGGCTTTGACGGTGCTGCCTATGGCGCCCGGGCGGCTTATATCGGCGGCTGCGTGGGTACGGCCTGCACCATCAGCGACCGGGATTTCGGCGTGCCGGCCCTGGGAACCATGGCCCACAGCTGGATTCAGCTTTTCCCCAGCGAGGAGGAGGCTTTCCGGGCCTATGCCAAGGAATACCCCCATCAATGTACCCTGCTGGTGGATACCTATAATGTATTGAAATCCGGTGTGCCCAACGCCATCAAGATTTTTGATGAAGTGCTGCGTCCCCAGGGGTTCCGTCCCGGCGGCATCCGGATTGACAGCGGCGACATCACCTATCTCTCCCGGAAAGCCCGGAAGATGCTGGACGCCGCTGGTTATGAGGATTGCCCCATCTGCGCTTCCAACTCTTTGGATGAATATATCATTCGGGACATGCTCATCCAGGGGGCCAAGGTGGACTCTTTTGGCGTAGGCGAGCGGCTCATCACCTCTTCTTCGGAGCCGGTGTTCGGCGGCGTGTATAAGCTGGCCGGCGTGGAGGACAAGGACGGCCATATCATCCCCAAAATCAAAATCAGCGAGAACGTCAGCAAAATCACTACCCCCTGCTTCAAAGAGGTATGGCGGCTTTTCGACCGGGAAACCGGCAAGGCCATTGCCGACGTCATTACCCTCCACGACGAGGTGATTGACGACAGCCAGCCCTATGTGCTCTTTGATCCGGACCATATCTGGAAGCGCAAGACGGTGGAGAATTTCCGGGCAGTGCGCCTGCGCCGGAAAATCTTTGAAAACGGCAAGTGTATCGCCCCGGAGCGGGAGCTCTCGGAGATTCGGGCCTACTGCATGGCCCAGGTGGACACCCTGTGGGAGGAAGTCACCCGGTTCGAGAATCCCCACAACTATTATGTAGACCTGTCCCAGCCCTTGTGGGACGAGAAGAACCGTCTCCTTTCGGAGCACACCTTTTAATAGATAGGGAAGAGTCTCTGACAAAAAAGGCCAGCAGTTACTTGCTAACTGCTGGCCTTTTCTATTTCTATGCAGGCATCGGGGGGAGGGCTGGTTTTCGCATAGATAGCCCCGTGTGGAATCGGATTGTTGTCCGCTCCCGCCCCAAACACGAATCGCCAGCGGAGGCCCCCGCCGCGGGCGCAAAACAAAATGTACCCCACAACGTGAGGTGCGTGACTTGGAAGCGGACACTTGCTGGAAGAGGTGGGCGCTTTAGATGTGACTCCCGATGCGAGCGCCTTGCCTGAATAAAAGAAAAGAGTCCAGACGCGAATTGCGTCCAGACTCAGATTTATATGTTGGATTATGGGAGATGGGGTTTCCTCGCGGGCGCAAAACAAAACGCACCCCACAAACGTGGGGTGCGTGACTTGGAAGCGGACACTGTCCGCTGGTTGCGGAGGATGGACTTGAACCAACGACCTTCGGGTTATGAGCCCGACGAGCTACCAACTGCTCCACTCCGCGATATAGGCCCTTGAAATTGGGTACTCAAATAGTATACCACGAATTTCGAAAATTGCAAGCCCTTTTTTTAATTTTTTATAGATTTCAATTTTTTTGCTTTTTGCCGTCCTCAAAAGATAGGGGTGATTTTTTGTGAATGCTTCTTCTGGTGCCGGAGAAACCGGTTTCCCAACTTGCATTCTGCCGGGAAAAGGGGTATACTGCAAGAGAGTTAAATCGCGTGGGCCTCCGTTGCCTGCGCTTCATGAAGGAGGAGACATCCCGTGCTGACAAACGATACCATTGACCTGTTGCTTTCCCGCCGTTCTGTGCGGGCGTATAAACCCGATTCCATCTCTGAAGAGGAGATGAACAGCCTGCTTACAGCCGCCCGGTACGCTCCCAGCGCTATGGGCAAGCAGGAGCGCTTTTTCTCGGTGGTCACCGACCCCAAGCTTTTGGAGGAAATCGGCCAGGCTGGAGGAAACCAGCCCTTTTACAACGCCCCGGCGGCTGTCATTGTTTCTGTGCCCCCGGAAAACCGGTTTGGCCAGCATGATGCTGCTTGTGCCCTGATGAACCTGATGATTGCGGCCCACTCTATGAATATTGACACCTGTTATATTGGTTCCGCTGTGGGCGCCAAGACCCCCGAAATCATGAAAAAGCTGGGGATTCCCCAAGGGTACGAGCCCGCTGCGGCCGTGGCCATTGGTTATGGAGCGCAGGAGCCCGCCCAGCCGGCTCCCCGCCGTGAGGACGATACATTTTTTGTAAAAGGCTGAACAAGGCTAAAGCCTGTAACTTTCTGTCATGATTTTGTCCCCAAAGGAAGGAATGTGAACCTGTGGAATCTATGGATACCAAAGAAAAAGTCCTCCGTGCTTTAAAAGAAACCGACGGCTATCTCTCCGGGGAGGTTCTCAGCCGGCAGCTGGGTATTTCCCGGGCCGCCGTGTGGAAGGCCATCTCCTCTCTGCGGGAGATGGGATGCCGGATTGATTCCGTCACCCATCGAGGCTACCGGCTCCTGGGGATACCGGACTTGCTTACTGGGGAGGCTCTGCTGGAAGGGCTGGAGGATACCTTTGTCACCCGCATCTGCGCCATGAAGCAAGTAGATTCCACCAATAACGAAGCTAAGCGCCAGGCCCAGCTGGGGGCCCCGGCCGGCAGCCTTTTTGTAGCGGAAGAACAGACCGGCGGCAAGGGCCGTCTGGGGCGGCAGTGGAGTTCCCCTTCGGGGACGGGCCTGTGGTGCAGCCTGCTTCTGCGGCCCAAAGCGGTTCCGGAACAGGTCACTGGCCTGACTTTGCTGGCGGGATTGGCGGTGGCCCGGAGTATCCGCGCCCTCACCGGCCTGAACGCCCAGATTAAGTGGCCCAACGACGTGGTAGTGGAGGGCCGGAAGCTCTGCGGTATCCTGACGGAGATGGCGGCGGAAATGGAGAGCGTGGAATATGTAGTGGTAGGCGTGGGCATCAACGTAAACACCCAGTCCTTCCCGGAGGAAATTGCCAAGAAAGCCACCTCCCTGCTGCTGGAAACGGGGAAATCCTGGCGGCGGGTTCAGGTGTTGCGGCAGTTTTTGTTGGAGACCCAGGCCCTGCTGGGGGAATGGGAATCCCAAGGCACTGCTGCTTTGCTGCCTGCCTATACCGCTGATTGTGTCACCATTGGCCGGCAGGTGAGCACACACCGGGGAGGCCGGTTCCTCACAGGAAAAGCGGAAGGGATTACCGATACCGGGGAACTGCTGGTGCGTTTGGCCAATGGCAGCCTGGAAACCATCAATTCCGGGGAGGTCTCCGTTCAGGGGATCTATGGGGAATAAACCCGCTTCCTCAAGATGCCCCCCCTTTTTTTAGGAAAAAATTTTGGCAGAGGGCTTCTGTTAAGCCGGAGAGACCCGCTTCTCCGGCTTTTTTGCTGCTTTTTTCTAAGGTTCCCCTCAAAATTGGCCCATTAAAGCGGGAAAATGAGGACAGAATTAGGGGAGGAAACCCGGGAAAAAATTTTTTATAATTCTTTTGAGGCATTGTATCTCTTGGGAAAATGGAGTACAATAGAGAAAAAAGAAACATCTGTTCTATTTTTTGAAAGGGTCTGGCCCCAGGGCTGGCCTAAAATTTTGTCAGGAGGCGTTTTTTATGCTGTTTCAATGTGAGCTTTTATCCGATGCCCTGCACACGGCGGTGCGGGTGTTTGTGATTCTTCCCGGCCTGAAGCGTTCCCCAGAGGGGAAGTGCCTGCCCAGCCGGGAGCAGAATTTCCCCATGCTGACCCTGTGTCACGGGGCCTACGATAACGGCAGCTGCTGGATTCGCAAGACCAATATTGAGCGGTATGCGGAGGAAAAGGGTCTGGCTGTGGTGATGCCTTCGGTGGCCAACAGCTTTTATACCGACGCCCGTTTGGGGGAGGCCTACTTCACTTTTGTCACCCAGGAGCTCCCGGAACAGGTGCGGGCGATTTTCCCTCTTTCCGATAAGCGGGAGGAGAACTTTATCGCCGGCTTGTCCATGGGCGGCTACGGCGCCATGAAGGCGGCCCTCACCTATCCGGAGCACTACGCTGCCGGAGCCTCCATGTCTGGGGTGCTGGATATTGTCCACCGGGTGAAGGAGTCCGCCAAAGAGAAGAAGCCGGGAATTGACCTGCAAGGCATTTTCCTGAGCGAGGGCCGCACGCTGGAAGGCACTGCCAACGACCTGCTCTATCTGCTGGAAACGGCTGACACGGCAAAGCTCCCCCGGCTGTATGCTTGCTGCGGCACCTCGGACGTCCTGCTGCCGGAGAGCCGCGCTTTCCGGGACAAGGCCGCAGAAATGGGGATTCCCCTGGCCTATGAGGAGGGCCCCGGGGACCACGAGTGGGATTTCTGGGACCGGTATATCCGCAAGATTTTGGATTGGATGGTGCCGGGGACGGATTCCCCTGTCAATATGGAATCCCGATAAAGAAATCTTCTAAGAAGCCGGGCATTTAAGGAAATATCTATAAATAGAGGAATCCCTCTTTACAGGCACAAGATATTGTATTATAATTAGAATCGTTCTCCCCCGGAAGGCCCCTTGCACAAGGGCAGGGGGGCCTTGGCCCGGGCTTTTTCGGGCTGTGCCGGAGGATGCCGGCGCATTGATTTTTGATCAAGGAGCTGTGTAAAGTGGTTCAGCAGAAGACCAATCACGTGACATCCATTGTCAAGCGGAACGGCGATGTCGTCCCCTTTGATTCCAATAAAATCCGCAATGCCATTTTAAAGGCCAACGTCCACATTTCCGGAGAGAAGATTTCCGATGCGGAGCTGGACGAAATCACCCTGTTGGTGGTGGCCGTCCACGACCAGGCGGGGACGACCCCCACCGTAGAGCAGGTGCAGGACACGGTAGAGGAAAAGCTCATCGAGTTCGACCTGCCCAAGACCGCAAAGGCCTATATCCTCTATCGGGCGGAGCATCAGAAGATGCGGGAAATGGACGCCAACCTCATGAAGATTTATGAGAACCTGACCTTCCGTCCCAGCGCCGATGTGGATTTGAAGCGGGAAAACGCCAATATTGACGCGGACACCGCTATGGGCACCATGCTCAAATACGGCTCCGAGGGGGCCAAGGCTTTCTATGACGAGTATGTCATCCCCCATGAAATCGCAGAAGCCCATAAGAACGGCGACATTCACATCCACGACAAGGATTTCTACGCCCTGACGGAAACCTGCTGCCAGATTAACCTTCTGAAGCTTTTCCACAACGGCTTTTCCACGGGCCACGGCTATCTCCGGGAGCCCAACGATATCCGCAGTTATTCCGCCCTGGCCTGTATTGCGATCCAGGCCAACCAAAACGAGATGCACGGTGGCCAGAGTATTCCCAACTTTGATTACTGCATGGCTCCCGGTGTGGCCAAAACCTACCGGAAGCTGTATTTTAAATTCCTGAGCCAGTATTTGCAGCTCCATGAGGGCCTGTGCCGTGAGGACGCGGACGCCCTCACCCGGGCGGTGAAGGAGGATTTGGGGAAGGAGATTACCCTGACCTCTACGGAGGAATACGGCTGCCGGCTGGCGGACTATCTCCCCGAGCACCAGCGCCAGGGAGGCTACCAGGCGATCAGCCGGGAGACCGCCCAAGCCGCCCACCGTTATGCCGCCCAGACGGCCTGGGACGAGACGGACAACGCCACCTATCAGGCCATGGAGGCTCTGGTTCACAACCTGAACACTATGAATTCCCGTGCCGGCGCCCAGGTGCCCTTCAGCTCCCTGAACTATGGCACGGACACTTCCCCGGAGGCCCGCATGGCCATCCGCAACCTGCTGCTGGCCACAGAAGCCGGCCTGGGAGACGGGGAGACCCCCATTTTCCCGGTGCAGATTTTCAAGGTGAAGGAAGGAATCAACTACAATCCCGGCGACCCCAACTACGATTTGTTCAAGCTGGCAATCCGGGTATCCGCCAAGCGGCTGTTCCCCAATTTCAGCTTTTTGGATGCCCCCTTTAACCTGCAATACTACAAGCCCGGCGATTATGACAGCGAAGTGGCCTACATGGGCTGCCGCACTCGCGTAATGGGCAATACCCACGACCCGGACCGCCAGGTCACCTGCGGCCGAGGCAATTTGAGCTTCACCTCCATTAACCTGCCCCGGTTGGGCATTGAGGCCAAGGGAGACCTGAAGAAGTTCTATGAACTGCTGGATTCCCGCATTGACTTGGTCATTGAGCAGCTGCTCCACCGGTTCAAAATCCAGTGCAGCAAAAAGGTCTACAACTATCCTTTCCTCATGGGCCAAGGTGTGTGGATTGATTCCGAAAAGCTGAACCGTGACGATACGGTAGCGGAGGTTTTGAAGCACGGTACCCTGAGCATCGGATTTATCGGCCTGGCAGAGACCCTGAAGGCCCTTACCGGCAAGCATCACGGGGAAAGCCCCGAGAGCCAGAAGCTGGGCTTGGAGATTATCGGCTATATGCGCCGCCGCATGGACGAGGAATCCCAGAAAACCGGCCTGAACTGGACCCTGCTGGCCACTCCGGCCGAGGGCCTCAGCGGACGGTTTGTGGCCATTGACGCGAAGAAATACGGCAAGATTCCCGGGGTTACCGATCGGGAGTACTACACCAACTCCTTCCATGTGCCGGTATACTACCCCATCAGCGCCTACCGGAAAATCCAGCTGGAAGCCCCCTATCACGCGCTGACCAACGCCGGCCACATCAGTTATGTGGAAATGGACGGCGACGCCTGCAAGAACCTGGACGCCTTTGAAAGCGTGATCCGCTGCATGAAGGAGGCAGGCATCGGTTACGGTTCCGTAAACCATCCGGTGGATCGTGACCCGGTGTGCGGCTACAACGGCATTATTGGAGAGGTCTGTCCCCGGTGCGGACGCCGGGCCGGCGAGCCGGTAAGCCGTGAAAAGCTGGATGAACTGCGCAAGAAATATCCTAACGTGCCTCAGTATCACTGCGATTGCTGAGACACCGGATTTCCCATAAAATAAGTTTTATAGAGTAAGAGGAGGAAATAACGATGGCAGAAATGAGAAACCACACGGAGCAGACCATTGGTGAAGGCGTGGGCTTTGACCGCATCCGCCGTATTACCGGCTACCTGGTGGGCACCACCGACCGCTGGAACAACGCAAAGCGCGCAGAAGAGCGGGATCGTGTAAAGCACACCATCGGCAGACAGTAATCAGCAGAACGCCTGAGGTAAGAGAAAACAGCCTGGTTCCCCATGCAGATAGCGCTGCGGGGAACTGGGCTGTTTTTCGTTGTGCGCTCCCAATTTCCCGGCGAAGGCAGTTCCGCGTGGAGAAAGAAAATCCTTTGCACTCGCCCCAAGCGCGAATAGGGAGAGGAACTGCCCGCCGTTGATTTTTTTTGCAAAAGGTGATACTATAAAAATCAATGAATATCCTGCATTGCCGAAAAGGGAGGAGGTCTATGAAGCAGGCATTGTATTTGCAGCAGGGGAAGGAGCCGAACGGTTCGCTGTTTTTGGCCAGGGACCCTGGGGGCGGCCTTTTATACCGGTTGGATGGCCCCCGGGATTCCCTGACGCTTCACAGCCGTTTTTTGCTCCTGGACAGCGCGGGGAGGCAGAGGGCCCGCATCCTCCGGGTAGGGCTTACGGATATGTCGGTGTATGAGCTGCGGTTGGATACCGGCCAGCGGCTTCGTGTGGTGCGCCAGCACGCCACCCGGAAAGGGGGCCTGCTTTTCCAGGGGAAAAACTGGCGTTTTCGGGGCAGCTTGGAAACCCGGTGCTTTGATATTGTGGAAAACAGCCGGGTGCGCATGACCCATGCGCCTTGTTGGCAGGGGGAGTGCGGTTTTTGCTACGGCCTCACCTTGGACGGGGAAGAGCCGGACCATCTTTTCTGTTTGTGCGCCGCCATGATTGCGGACAGCGCCGCTGTTTTGCCGGGGCGATGTCCCCTGCCCGTGTAAAATTACGCATCCTCTCTTGACAAGCAGGGGAAGGGTGGGTATACTGAAACTAATCGCTAATACGACAAGAAGCGCAGATGGGAACAAAGACAGCGGCGTGGATTTTGCAGAGAGCCGGCGGCAGGTGAAAGCCGGCAGTCCTCCGCTGTGCATACGTCCTCCCGGAGCTTCCGCGCCCCAACCCCTTTTGGGCAGTAAGGCCGGACGGCTGGCCCCGTTACAGGCACAGGCTTTTGAATTGCCAAGAAGCCAGAGGGCGGGTTTTCCGCCGAAACCGGGTGGTACCGTGGATTTTGCCGATTCGCCCCGGATGCAGAGAAATCTGTATCCGGGGTTTTGTGTTTTTTGGAAGGAGGCGCCTCATTGGACAAATATCGCTTTGTGAAAATCCGGGAGCATCCCCAATGGAAAGGCCCCGGAGCGGATTGGTTTCACCAAAAGTGGGGCGTTCCCCGGGAGGCGTATCTGGAAAGTATGGAGGCCTGTCTCCGGAAGGAATCCGCCGTCCCCCAGTGGTATCTTCTGCTGCAAGGGGAAACCATTGTGGGGGGACTGGGCGTTATTGAGAATGACTTCCATTGCCGGAAGGATTTGACCCCCAATGTGTGCGCGGTGTATGTGGAAAAAGCCCATCGAGGCCAAGGTTTGGCAGGGGAAATGCTTCGCCGGGTCTGTGAGGATATGAAAGAGCAGCAGATAGATCTCCTCTATCTGGTCACGGATCATATCGGCTTTTACGAGCGGTACGGCTGGGAGTTCCTCTGCATGGTCCGGGAAGAAAGCGGTCGAGATACCCGGATGTATATTCATCGGGAGGGAAACCTCCTATGAAACGAGAACTCTACCCAAATCCGTCCGGCGGCCGCTACTACCTCATGTGCGAGCGGGACTGGATTTATCACCTGCTGATTTTAGCGGCGGGATTTTTCGGGGCCTATACCTATCTGCTCCGGGGCAATGTGTTCTGCTGCTCGGTTTTATTTTAACCGGAAAGAAGTAAAGCAATGGGGGTGACAGCTTGGAAGAATTGAAAAAATTTCCCTGTTGGTACTGGAAGCAGGGACTACACGATGCCAAGGTACTTGCTATTTTTGAGCATCAACTTGAGCCGGATTGGAAATCCCCATTGCCAGTTTATAATGCGATGGAGATTCAACTGGATTCTTCCGGTGCGTTATATGAAACTGGCATCACCCGAATTAGGCTGCTGAACTATAAATGGATATCAGAGCCGATCAATGTGGTAGATTACCCGGAACTTTGGTGGGAACAGGATACCCTCTCCTGCCTTCCCAGTGGAAAATTTTCCTTGGAGATTGTTTTGCAAGCCCCTAAAAAACACCGTGTTGTATTGCAAATGGAGTTTACGGCTGCGGAGGTGGAAAAAACGGTATGAAAAAGCTTTCAACCATTCTTTTGCTGCTTTTTCTGTGTGTGTTTATCGCTGTTTTTTGGAACTTTGGGCTGATGAAAGATGCGTTTCCTCTATGGTCCATCCTGTGGTTGGTGATTTGCCTGCCCAACATGGTGTGCGCATTTCTCTTGCCTCGTCTGGGAGTCACACCAAAGAAGCTGTTGTTCTTGAATATGGTGATAAAGCTATGTAATATTCCTCTATTCGTCGGGGGGATTGTAGGGGCGTTTTTGTTGACTCAGTCGCCCGATATGATGATCGTCGTTATGCTGATTTCATATTTTGTACTATTTGATTATTCCTTGCTGTTACCTTTCAGTATGTACGGTATCAGCGGCATCTGGCAGAATTATCAGAAGGGAAAGTTTTCCGCGGTAGAAACCGCCGTCAATATCATTCTTCACTTTTTCTTCTGCGCCGATGTGTTCAGCTCTATCTATTGTTATTTGCGCGGAAGAAAGGTTTCGCAGTCCAATGCCTCCCTCATAGAGGGAGGTGGCGCGGCGTAAGCCGTGACGGAGGGAGTATCACTTCGATTCGTTTCTAAATGGCGGAAATCTCTGTATCTCAATAAAGCCTGTAACCGGATTTTCCGGTTCTTATATAAATTTGCTATTACATGATTTTATCATTGAAAGGAAGGAACTCCATGAGCAAGGAACTGGCGAAAGCCTATGAACCTCAGGAAGTGGAAAACAGAACCTATGACTTCTGGATGAAGGGCAACTATTTCCACGCTGAGCCCGACCCCAAAAAGAAGCCCTATACCATCGTGATTCCCCCGCCCAACATCACCGGCCAGCTGCATATGGGTCACGCACTGGATGAAACCTTGCAGGACATCCTCATCCGTTGGCGGCGGATGCAGGGCTATTGCGCCCTGTGGCTGCCGGGCACTGACCACGCCTCCATTGCCACCGAGGCCAAAATCGTGGAGGCCATGCGCAAGGAAGGCCTGACCAAAGAGGACGTTGGCCGGGAAGGATTCTTGGAGCGGGCCTGGGAGTGGAAGCGCCAGTACGGCGGCCGCATTGTGGAGCAGCTGAAAAAGCTGGGATCTTCCTGCGACTGGGAGCGGGAGCGCTTTACCCTGGACGAGGGCTGTTCCAAGGCCGTCCGGGAGGTGTTTGTCAACCTCTATGAAAAGGGCCTCATCTATCGGGGCAGCCGTCTGGTAAACTGGTGCCCCCACTGCAACACCTCCATTTCTGACGCGGAAGTGGAGTATCAGGAGAAGGACGGAAACTTCTGGCACCTGCTGTATCCCGTCAAGGAGACCGGCGAGACCTTGGAGCTGGCCACCACCCGTCCCGAGACCATGCTGGGTGATACCGCTGTGGCCATCAACCCGGAGGATCCCCGGTATGCCCATCTCCACGGCTGCCATGTGATCCTGCCCCTGCTGAACAAGGAAATCCCCATTGTCTGCGACGAGCACGCCGACATGGAAAAGGGCACCGGCGTGGTGAAGATTACCCCCGCCCACGACCCCAACGACTATGAGGTGGGCAAGCGCCACAACCTGCCCATTGTCCGGGTGTTCACCTATGACGGCCACATGACTGGCGCCGCCGATAAGGCAGAGGCCGACGCCCTGTTCGCCAGCGGCCGGGCCACTGCCGACGAGCCCCAGGTGCTGGATTGCGGCAAGTATGCCGGCATGACCACCATGGAGGCTCGGAAAGCCATTGTGGCGGATTTGGAGGCCGGCGGCTACCTCAAGTCCGTGGAGCCCCTGAAGCACGAGGTAGGTTCCTGCTACCGCTGCCACACCACCGTAGAGCCCATGGTTTCCAAGCAGTGGTTCGTGAAAATGGAGCCCCTGGCCAAGCCCGCCATTGACTGCGTCCGGGATGGGGACGTGAAGTTCATCCCCGACCGGATGGAGAAGGTCTACTACAACTGGATGGAAAATATCAAGGATTGGTGCATTTCCCGTCAGCTGTGGTGGGGCCATCGGATTCCCGCTTGGTACTGCCAGGACTGCGGCGAAACCATCGTGGCCAAGGAAGAGCCCCACACCTGCCCCAAGTGCGGCAGCGCCCATCTGGAGCAGGACCCGGACACCCTGGATACCTGGTTCAGCTCTGCCCTGTGGCCCTTCTCCACTTTGGGCTGGCCCGATGACACCGAGGACCTGCGGTACTTCTATCCCACCAACACCCTGGTCACCGGCTATGACATTATCTTCTTCTGGGTGGCTCGGATGATCTTCTCCGGCATTGAGAACATGAAGGAGCCGCCCTTTAAGACTGTGTTCTTCCACGGCCTGGTGCGGGATGCCCAGGGCCGGAAGATGAGTAAATCCCTGGGCAACGGCATTGACCCCTTGGAGGTCATCAAGGAGTACGGCGCGGATGCCCTGCGCTTTACTTTGGTTACCGGCAACAGCCCCGGAAACGATCTGCGGTTCTCCGACGAGAAGGTGGCCGCCAGCCGGAACTTTGCCAATAAGATTTGGAACGCAGCCCGGTTTATCCTGATGAATCTGGAGGGCCACGATGTTCCCAACGCCTTGCCGGAGAAGCTGGAGCTGGAGGATCAGTGGATTGTCAGCGCTCTCAACGATGTGACCAAGGAAATCACCGAGAACCTGGAAAAGTTCGAGCTGGGCATTGCTGTGCAGAAGCTCTACGACTTCCTGTGGGACAGCTTCTGCGACTGGTACATTGAAATCGCCAAAATCCGGATGCAGTCCGGCGACGAGGAAAAGGCCCAGTCCGCCCGGCAGGTGCTGGTGTGGGTGATGACCCGCACCTTGCAGCTCCTCCATCCTTTCATGCCGTATATCACTGAGGAAATCTGGCAGAGCCTGCCTCATGAAGGGGAGTCCATTATGGTTTCTCCCTGGCCGGTGTATGAAGAGCAGTACAGCTATCCCCAGGCTGAGGAAGAGCTGGCCCGGATCATGGAGCTGATCCGCGGCGTGCGCAACCGCCGTGCGGAAATGAACGTAGCTCCCTCCAAGAAGGCCAAGCTGTATATCGCCACTGCCCATCCCCAGGCCTACGAGACCTGCCGGGCCATCCTGATGAAGCTGGCCTATGCCAACGATATGGAGATTGGCGAGGATTTCCAGCTGGAAGGCGCTGTGACGGTGGTTACCGCGGACGCCAAGGCTTATATCCCCATGGATGAGCTGGTGGACAAAAAAGCGGAGTTGGCCCGTCTGCAAAAGGAGCTGGACAACGCCAAAAAGCAGCTGGCCGGCGTGGACGCCAAGCTGAATAACGAGAAATTCATCTCCAAAGCTCCGGCGGCGATTATTGAGGGCGCCCGTCAGAACGGCGAGAAGCTCCGGGAGCGTATCCGCATGATTGAGGAGAGCATGAAGGCGCTGCAATAATGCGGGAAAAAGCGGCACAAAGCTAAAAAGAGCGGCGCGGAGCGATTGCAGAGTCCAGAGAGACTCAGTCTCTCTGGCGGGTGTATGAGGGCAGAGCCCTCATAACAGCGAAGCCCGTAAAAAGAGCTGCCTGTTTCCACTAACAGCAAGAGCTGCCGAAGGCAGCGCGAGCTCTGAGAGGAAGCCGCCAAAGACCTGAAGAAACCCAGCTACCGGTTCCCAGTAATAGCAAGAGCTGCCAAAGGCAGCGCGAGCCCTGAGAGAATACCGGCCAAAGTCCCGGCAATTTTCCATACAGACACCCTCGATGATGGATAGAGCGGGCACTGCCCGGAAAAGGAGGTTTTACACCCATGACCTATGAAGAGGCTCTAAAAACAGTGAATAACCGCCTCCGCTTCGGTATGAAGCCGGGCTTGGAGCGAATCCAGATGCTGCTGGAACGTTTGGGCAACCCCCAAAAACAGCTACGGTTCGTCCATGTGGCAGGCACCAACGGCAAGGGCACTACTTGCACGCTGTTAGCCGGGGCCTTGCAGGCTGCGGGGTACCGCACCGGCCTGTACACCTCCCCCTATGTGCTGGAGTTCCGGGAGCGTTTCCAAATCAACGGGGCCATGATTCCCAAAGAGGAGCTCATCCAGCAGGTGCAGCGGGTGGCAGATGCCGCCCAAAGCCTGGAAGCCGCCGGGGAGGATATCACGGAATTTGAATTCATCACGGCCCTGGCCTTCTGCTGGTTTGCCCAGCGGCAATGCGACATTGTGGTGTTGGAAGTGGGCCTGGGAGGCCGGTTCGACGCCACCAACGTCATTGACGTGCCGGAGGTGGCGGTGATCGCTTCCATTTCCCTGGACCACACTGCGGTGCTGGGAGATTCGGTGGAGCAGATTGCTTCTGAAAAGGCTGGAATTATCAAGCCCGGCGGTACGGTGGTCTGTTATCCCGACCAGCAGCTCGAGGCGGAAGAAGTGCTCCGGCAGGCGGCCCAGGAGCGGGGGTCGGACTTCCGTTTGGCCCCGCTCTCTATGATTCGGGAGCAGGAGCGCTCTATTTACGGCACCCTGCTGCTGTATCGGATGGAGCCTTTGCTGGTGCCCTTTGTAGGGGAGCATCAGGTGCGCAACGCTGTGACGGCCCTGACAGCCCTGGAAGTCCTCCAGGACAAGGGCTGGCATATTTCCCTGAAAGCCATTCAGGAGGGCTTTGCCCAGGCGCGGATTCCCGCCCGTATGGAAATTTTGGCCCGTTCCCCCCTGATACTGCTGGATGGCGGCCACAATCCCGGCTGTGCCGCTGCGTTGCGGCAGGTGCTGGAAGAGTATCTTGCCGGGAAAAAGCTGGCGGCGGTCATGGGCATGATGGCGGATAAGGACAGCCGGACGGCCCTGGCCATTTTGGCGCCGCTGTTTTCCGCCGTGCGGACCCTGTGTCCGGACAATCCCCGCTCCCTTTCCGCCGAAGAGCTGGCGGAAGAAGCCGCAGTCTGGTGCCCGGACAGCCAGCCCTGTGCCAACGGAGAACAGGCCCTGGAAGAGGCCCGGCGGATTGCCGGGGAGGATGGGGCCGTGATTGTCTGCGGTTCCTTCTATCTGGCGTCGGAAATCCGGCCTTTGCTGCTGAAGCAGGGTGGACAAATCGAAACATAAAGGCTGTATCAAAAATGCCGCTGCGGTTTTCCTGCAGCGGCACTTTTTCACAATGATTTGATTTATTCTTCAAAAGAAGCGATAACTTCCTTGGCTTTGTCCGAATCGGAGCTGACGCAGAGGATGATAGTGTCCCCGTCTACGGTGATGACGGCGTTTTCCAGCTTGGGCATCTCCTCGGGCACATAGTTTTCAAAGCTGGCCTTCTGGTTCTCCACCCGCTTTTCAGCGGCTTCTTTCACGGTGGCGGCGTCCTTCTCGTCCTTCACACGCCACACGCTCACTTCGTCGGCCAGCGCGCCGCCCACGCCTACATAGACGGCCTGTTCTTCCAGGATGTTTCCATCCAGGCTGTAGAGCCGGTTGGCGGCGTCATCAGAGAGCTTGCTCAGTTCGTATTCAAAGGAGAGGGATTCCTGGAGGCTTTGGGCCACCTCGTCGGTGGCGGCGGTAATGGCTTTCCCGCTGCCCTGGGAGCAGCCTGTCAGCAGGCTCAGGCCCAAAAGAATCGCAGCAGCGGCGGATACAAATCGTTTGGCTTTCATTTTTATTTTCCTTTCATTTTAAGATATGGGGAGATTAGCAATGTTCCCGCAGATACTCCACCCAGGTTTCGCAGTATTCCATGTTGGGGTGGACGCCGTCCGGGGAAGCGCTGTCCTCCAGAGTTCCATCTTCTGTTACCATAGCGGAATACACATCCACATAGTGGACCCCTTTTTCTTCCGCCAGCTGTTTCAGCAGGTTGTTGTACTCCACAATGCGGTCGTTGGTGACGCCGTAGAGATTTTGATCCGAACGCTCTTTGGACACCGGGAACAGGGACTGGACATAGATTTCCGTGTCCGGGCACTTTTCCTGGAAAGTGTCGATGATCTTGCCGTAGTCCTCCACAAACACATCGCTGTAGGACCAGCCCAGCTCATTGAGGCCGAACATCAGAAAGACCTTATCGTAATTTTGGGAAGTGACCTCATCCATAATGGGCTGGCTGCCGTCCACGGTGGATTCCTCAAAGACGCTGGTGACAGTCAGGCCGGTTTTGGCGTAAAAGTCAGCGTTGTCGATAATGCCGAACATGTCCAGGTCTTCCAGCATGGAGTTGCCCACAAAGGCGGAATTCTCAAAGCAGGCGTTGGAGGCGTCTCCCGTCTCCGAAGCGCTGGAAGAAGGCTCCTCCGAAGAAGCGGAGGAGGGCTCCGGGCTGGGGGTAGCTGTGGCCGCAGCAGTGGGAGAGGGGGAAGGGGAGGCGGTATCCTCAGAAGAAGCCGGCGCAGACTGGCAGGCAGAAAGCATCACGCAGAGAAGAGCGGCAAATAATAGGGATTTTGCAATGGGACGGTGCATAGGAATGACGACCTTTCTATTTGAATTTGGATACAATTTCCATTGGCCATAAAGGCTACTAATAAGTATACATAAAATGGAACCGGTAATATTCGAAATAAGAATTATAAAGATGAAAATCTTGTAATAAAGGTAACAAATCGTAATGATTGAAAGGGGAAAAACCATGAAAATACTGATAATCGACGGACAGGGCGGCGGTATTGGCAGCGGCCTGGTGGAACAGCTCCGGGGGCTTCAGGAAAAAGACCTGGAAATTTGGGCGGTAGGCGCCAATGTGATGGCCACCACCGCCATGCTCCGGGCCGGAGCGGACGCTGGGGCTACCGGGGAAAATGCCGTGCTGTATAACAGCAGCCGGGCCGATGTTATCCTGGGGCCTATCGGAATTGTCATGGCCAACGCTATGATGGGGGAGATTTCCCCGGCTATGGCGGCGGCTGTTTCCGGCAGCGAAGCCAGAAAGATTCTAATCCCCATTTCCAAATGCGTCCAGGTAGTGGGGGTGGAGCAAAAGCCCATGCAGGCCTATCTGGCGGAAGCGGCGGCAGAGGTAAAGCGGCTGCTGGATTGCTGAAGTGTAGATACCGGAGTTGTGCAATCAATCTGAAAAATGGCTTTTTATTCCGGGCTGCCGGCGGCAGGCAGGCTGGAGGAGAGAAGCCGGTAGATTTGCCGGGACAGTTGAGGGATATCCAAATCCTTTTGACCGCAGTATCGGAACAGCAGGCCGGAAAGGCCAAAGGCCCAAAAGTCCAGGGTGACCTCTATGTCGGAATATACCAAGGCAGTTCCTTTTTTCCGCAAAAGGATTCCCAGATACTTTCGGACGGCCTGGACAAAAATTTTCTCGATCTGTTCCCGACGGCGGGAGTCCAATAGCTTGATAATGAGGGGGTAATCTTCCGCTGCGGCGGAGAGAAAAATCCCGATGGCCTCTTCTGGAGAGTTGGCATTCAGGCTGCGGGACAGGTTGTTTTGGGCAGTCTGTTCCATGGACCATTGAATCACTTCCATAATATCCTGAAAATGATAGTAGAAAGTCTGTCTGGAAATCTGACAAGCATCGATCAGGGATTTTACCGTCACTTTATCAATCCCTTTTTGCCGGACCATTTCCCGGAAGGTTTCGGAGATAAGGGCTTTGGTATCTGGCGGCATTGCTTGGCCTCCTTTGCCTATTTGAGATATTCCCTATTATAGCACAGACCTGGCCGTTTTTCATAACAGAAATCAAAAAAGGCTCTGCTGTCCAAAGTGGCAGCAGAGCCTTTTTATATGGTTTTTCCATACCGGGAGAGGAAAGGGATTTATTTTTCTTGCCGTTCCGCTTGGGCGCAGGCTTGGGAATCGGCCATCTTTTTCCGGCCAAACAGCAGAATCAGGAAACCAATCAGGAAGAGAACTACCAGACTCAGTACGCCAATGGAGTCGTGGCCCGTTGCGCTGGAGAATACCGCTACCAATACCGGCCCAATTACAGCGGCAAATTTGCCGAAAATATCATAGAAGCCGAAGTATTCCGTAGAGCGGCTGGGGGGCACCAGCTTCCCAAAATAGGAGCGGGAAATGGCCTGAATGCCGCCCTGTACCGTGCCCACCAGGAAAGCCATAATCCAAAACAGGGTTTGGGAGAGCTGAATGGCCTCTTGGCCGCCGTTGACTTCAATATTCCAGCCCATGTAGAAGCCCACCAGACATACCACGAAATAAATGGCAATGGCGATGCGGATCATCCGCAGGGAACCGGCACGCTCCGCCAGCTTGCCGAAGAGGATAGAGCAGGGTACCGCTACCACTTGGGTTACCAGCAGGGCCAGAATCATGCCGGTGGTGTCCAGCCCCAGCTTGGTACCGTAAGAAGAGGAAAGGCTGATGACGGTGTTCACCCCGTCGATATAGCAGAAATAGGCCAGGATAAAGAGGAAGATGCCCTTGTTGTGGAAAATGCTCAGGAAGGTGCTCTTGATGTTGGAGAAGGCGTTCCGGATGAGCTGGCTGGGCGGGGCCTCCACAAAATGCACCTGTTTCACGTTCCGGAGCATGGGGATGCTGAACACTGCCCACCAGATAGAGGTCAGGAGGATGACCAGCTTCACCGCGGTAGGATTGCTCATGCCCATGACGAGCAGCAGGCCAATGGAGAGCAGGAAGGGGATGGTGCTGCCGCCGATATAGCCCATAGCGTAGCCCCAGGCGGAAACCTTGTCCATACGCTCCTTGGTGGTCACATCCGTGAGGAAGGAGTCATACATGAGGCAGGAGCCTAAGAAACCGATGTAGGAGAACACATAGCCCACCAGAAGCATCTGCCAGGAGTCGAAAAAGACGGTAGCGAAAGTGGCCAGGATTCCCAAGGCGGCAAAGAAGGTGAAAATTTTCTTTTTCAGCCCCTTGTAGTCTCCCAAAGCCCCCAGAAACGGGGCCAGGATGGCAATGGTAAAGGTAGCGGCGGAGGTGCCGTAGGACCAGGGCACTACGTTATCCACACCGGCGGCTTCACATACACTGCCAAAATAAATGGGAAAAATAGCCGCCATCATGTTGGTGGCGAATACCGAGTTAGCCCAGTCGTATAGAATCCAGCTTTTTTCCGTTTTTGTAAATCGAAACCTCTTCTCCATGAATAGACCATTCCTTTCTTGTTTTCCGCCGGCCCGGGGCCCAGCTTTCGGTTTCTATCATACCATAAAAAGGGAAATCATAACAGAGGGTTTCTTCTAAATTGCGGGTTTTACGCGAATTTTACAAGCTGTGAGAGATTTCTCCCAGGCAAAGCTCCCCGGTGCATTCTGTGAGCCGTACCGGGCGAATCTCCCCAGCCAGAGCTTCTTCGGAGGGAACGTGAACCGGCGTGTAGTTGGGGGTATAGCCCTCCCAAATGCCGGGAGCGGCTTGCTGCTCAAACAGCACCGGTTCCAAGCGGCCCACCTGTTCCTGCAAAAAGGCCCGGCGAGTCTCTTCCGTCACAGCGGAAAGGGCCCGGCTGCGCTGCTCCTTGACCGCGTTGGAAACCTGCCCGGGCATATTGTAGGCCACAGTGCCGGGCCGGCGGGAGTAGGCAAAGACGTGAACCTTGGCAAAAGCGATAGAGCGGGCGAATTCCAGGCTTTGGGCAAACTCTTCTTCGGTTTCCCCGGCAAAACCTACCATCATATCCGTGGTAATAGCGGCGTTGGGGAATACCTCCCGGAGCTTCTCCACAATCCGGCGGTATTCGGCGGTATCATAGTGGCGGTTCATCCGGCGCAGGGTGGCGTCACAGCCGCTTTGCAGAGAGAGGTGGAACTGGGGGCACAGCTTTTCCTGCCGGGCCAGCCGCTGGATCACGTCGTCCTGGAGCTGTTCCGGCTCCAAGGAGCCCAGGCGCACCCGCTGGATTTCCGGCACCGCGCAGGCGGCCTCCACCGCGTCGCACAAGTGCAGGCCCATTTCCTGGCCATAGGCCGAGAGGTTAATGCCCGTAAGCACCACTTCCCGATAGCCGTTCTGGCCCAAAACCGCCAATTCTTCCCGGAGCTGGGGCAGGGGCTTGGAGCGGATGCGTCCCCGGGCATAGGGGATAATACAATAGGAGCAGAACCGATTGCAGCCGTCCTGGATTTTGACAAAAGCCCGGGTGCGCTCGTAGAATCGCTTTACCTGCATAGGCTCAAATTTTTCCCCGGTTTCGTGGGGCAGGATGTCGATAATGCGCTGACGAGAGGAGAGGTACTGCATCAAATCCGGCACCAGGGCGGCCCGGTTGGAGTTGCCCAGCACGATGTCCGCATCGGTCAGGGCCTGGGCCTCTTCAGGAAACGCCTGGGGCATACAGCCGGTGAGGACAATGACAGCGTTGGGGTTTTGCCGGCGGGCCCGGTGCAGGGTCTGGCGGACCTTGTGGTCGCTGGCGGCGGTGACCGTGCAGGAGTTCACCAGGACAATGTCGGCCTCCTGGGAAGAATCGCAGGGGGAGATGCCCGCAGATGCCAGGCTGGCCAGCATATTCTGGGTCTCATATTGGTTGACCTTGCAGCCAAGGGTGATGGCGTGTACTTTCATAGCAAAGTGTGTTTCCTTTCTTTGAAAATCAAATTCTCCGGGGGAAAATCTGTCCGGGCGGAGAGCTTTTTTAGGTAATTTGAGAAGTATTATCGAAAGACGGGGGAAGAGAATCTGGCGATATTTCATCTTGACCGATTCCGTTCCCTGCGGTATGATAATGGGGTCGGATAAAGTACTTGATGCCAGGACGATTTCATTCAGGAGGTTTTATCAATGGTGCAGACACTTCAGATTGTTCTCTTTACTATCGATGATGTCAAGCGCTTTGTGACGCTTACGAACAAATATCATTTCCCCATCAACCTGTCCAATGGGAAATACAAGATCGACGCCAAGTCTATCATGGGCGTTTTCAGCCTGGGCACTTCCCAGCCTGTTACCCTGGAGATTGACAGCGACCCTTCCCAGAGCAAAGAGGTGGAGGAATTCGTAGAGGAAGTACAGGCTTTCGCAGCGAAGTAATCGCCGCCTGCTGAATCTTATGCACATAACGGTCCGGCCCGAAAGGGCTGGGCCGTTTTTGCGTTTAGCGGCAGGAAAATTATTCCAGCTGCTCCAATTTCTCGGAGAGGGCTTCCCACTCTTCCAAAATGGCTTCGTTCCGGGCGTTGAGACGTTCCAGCTCTGCGGAAAGCTCCAGAGCCTTTTCATAATCGCTGGCGGTTTCCGGGTCTTGCAGGGATTCGCTGATTTGCCGGATGGTCTCGTCGTTCTCCTCGTTTTCCTTTTCCAGACGGGCCAGGGCTGCTTTGGCTTTGCGCAGTTCGGCAGCCTTTTCCTTGCGGAGCTGGTATTCGTTGACCTTGGGGGCCTGTACGGCCGCGGCCGCCTGCTGCACCTGTTCCTGCTCAGCTTTCCGAGCTGCCAGATATTCCTCGTAGTTGCCGATATATTCCCGGACGCCATCCTGACGCAGGTCGTAAATGCGGTCGGCTAATTTGTTGATGAGATACCGGTCGTGGGACACGATGAACAGGGTGCCGTCATAGTGGAGCAGGGCGTCCTCCAGGGCCTCGCAGGACTGGATGTCCAGGTGGTTGGTGGGCTCGTCCAGCAGGAGGAAATTGGCCTTGGAGAGCATGAGCCGCAGCAAAAGCAGCCGGGCCCGTTCGCCGCCGCTGAGGGAGGACACCATTTTGTACACGTCCTCGCCTCGGAACAGGAAGATAGCCAAGGCGTTGCGGATTTCCGTCTCTGTCATCCGGGGATGCCGGTCCCAAATCTCGTCCAGCACGGTTTTAGAGTCGTCCAAGCCGCTTTGGAGCTGGTCGTAGTAACCCACGTCAATCCCCGCGCCAAAGCGCACGCTGCCCCCGGTGGCCTGGTACTGCCCCATGAGAATTTTCAAAAGGGAGGTCTTGCCGCAGCCGTTGGGGCCGATGAGGAAAATCCGTTCCTGCCGGTGAACCTCCATGTCCACATGGGAGAACAGGGGAGGCCCGTCAAAGGCCAGGGAGAGGTTCTCCACCATGAGCACATCGTTGCCGCCCCGCTGGCTGGCGCCAAAGCCAAAGTGGATGGAGGGCAGGGCGGAGTCCGGCTTCACCAGGGTCTTTTCCAGCCGCTGGATGACCTTGAGCTTGCTCTCTGCGGTGCGGATATTTTTCTCCCGGTTCCACTGGCGCTGCTGGGCCACAATGCCCTCCAAGCGCTTGATTTCCCGCATGGTGTTGTCGTATTTCCGCTGGATGGTCAGAGCGTTTTCCTCTTTCTGAGACAGATGGGCGGTATAGTTTCCTTTATATAAGGTCAGCCGGTGATGTTCCATTTCAAAGGTCCGGCTGGTTACATTGTCCAGGAAAAAACGGTCGTGGGAGATGACGATATAAGCCCCGGAAAAGCCCTTGAGAAAGTCTTCCAGCCACTCTACGGATTGGATGTCCAGATGGTTGGTGGGCTCGTCCAGAAGCAGCAGGTTGGCCCCGCACAGGAGCATTTTGGCCAGCTGGAGCTTGGCCTTCTGTCCGCCGCTGAGAAGGCCTACCGGCATCCCCATCTGCTCCTCGGAGAAGCCCAGGCCTTGCAGGGTGCTCCGGGCCCGGGCCCGGCAGGTAAGGCCGCCCTGGGCGGCGAATTCCTCGTTGAGGAGCATCTGCCGCTCAATGAGGGATTCGTCCGGGTGGACCTGGAGGCGCTGGCTGATGTCCTCCAATTCCCGCTCCATTTCCAGAAGAGAGGCGAAAACCGTCATCACCTCGTTATAGGCGCTGCGGTCCAAATCCCGGCACACGTGCTGTTCCATATAGCCCACGCGGCACTCTTTGGATTGATAGATTTGTCCGCCATCCGGGGACAGGTCGCCAGTGAGGATTTTAAACAGGGTAGTTTTCCCCGAACCATTGGCCCCTACCAGGCCGATATGGTCGCGATCTTGTATTTCAAAAGAAGCCCCCGCAAAAACCAGGTCTTCCCCGAAGGATTTTTGCAGTTGGCTGATACTGAGCAGTGCCATAACATTGGCTCCCTTCTTTTCCTGATGCACATTCCTTTCTATTATACAAAATCCTTTCTCCGGAATCAATGGCGATTTGCGGGAGAGGGGCATGGCGTGTGTAGAGCTACAATACATATTGGACAGAAGAGCAAGTAAAAGCAAATAAAAAAGTAGAAGGACAGAGCCTTCATAGGGTATAGTTAAGTTGCGACACCA
>CAJFVO010000018.1 GCA_904420555.1 Candidatus Heritagella intestinalis
TAACCGCAGGAGCGAAAACAAAAACTTTATATGTAAATTTGAAATGCACCCATTCACGCAATTTGGGTGCATTGTATCAATTTATGGTACGCAAGCCAGATAGGATATCCAATGAACACCGTATCGTAGTCCTCCCAGTTATCCACGGTATCGGACACCAATTCTACATCTCGCAGGCTCTCATCCTCATATTCTCGGGAAACACGGCTGTTGTCGTCGGTCCAGTTCAGGTCATCATCGGTATAAGGCTCCGCCGGTTCCAGCTCGAACAGGTCGCCGCCGGTGATTTCCGCAATATAATTGGCCGCCTGTTCCGTGTTGCCGGTAGCAGAGAAATACACTACCAAGGTATTGCCCGTCTCTGATGTGTCAGAGGGTTCGCTTTCCGGCGCAGAGGAATCCGACTGGGAGGACTCAGAGGACGAGGGCTCCTGGGAAGCGGCGGAAGGCTCCGGCTGAGAAGAACTGCTGGAAGGGCTTTCGCTGCTGCAGGCAGCCAGGCTGAAGGTGAGGGCTAAGCCCAGGAGAAGCGCGGTGATTCTTTTTACTTTCATAGTAAAGGCTCCTTTCATTCATAGCATTCTTGGAAGATTTTCAGGATTTCTTCATGGGTCATTTTTTGATAACTGCCGGCGGAAATGCCGCAGGAATCTGCAATTTCTTTCAGCTGGTCCCGACGGACTCCCAGCTCCTTGAGGGTAGTGGGCAGGCCGATTTTCCTAATAAATTCCGCCAGGGCGTCGATACCCGCCAAGGCCAAGGCTTCGTCGGTTTTCCCGTCACGGGCGATGCCCCAGACGTTCTCCGCAAAACGGGCAAACTTCGGCAGGCCCGCCTGATAAATATGGCGGTAGTACACCGGGTGGAGCACTGCCAGGCCGCAGCCGTGGTTGCAGTCGGTGTAAGCGCCCAGCTGGTGCTCCATGTTGTGGCACTGGAAGTCGCATTTTTTGCCCATCTTAATCACTCGGTTCTCCGCCATGGTGGAATCCCACATCAGGTTGGAGCGGGCGGTGTAATCCTCCGGATTCTGGATGGCGGCCCGCAGGTTGCGGATTACGCTGCGCATCAGGGCCTCCATGATGTCGTCGGAAACATTGTCCTCGTTGGGCTCGCTGAAATAGGTCTCCATAATATGGCTGAGAATATCAAAGCTGCCGGAAACCATCTGGCCTTTGGGGACGCTGTAGGTATAGGTGGGGTCCATCAGGGCAAACTGGGGATTCAACTGGGGATAATCCCGACCGGTTTTGATTTTCTTTTCCTCGTTGGTAATCACCGCACCGCCGTTGCACTCGCTGCCGGTGCCCGCCACCGTGACGATAACGCCCAAAGGCAGAGGTTCAAAATCAATGACGCCGGGCCGAGTCCAGAAGTCCTCCCAGATGTCCCCGTCATACCGGGCCGCCAGGGAAACCGCCTTACAGCAGTCCATGACGCTGCCGCCGCCTACCGCCAGGATCATATCCACGTGGTTTTCCCGGGCCAGCTTTGCCCCTTCCTGCACCTTGGCATAGGTGGGGTTGGACATAATCCCGGAAAACTCCACAATGGTTTTGCCGGCGTCCCGGAGAATCCCCGTGACTTCCTCATACACGCCGTTGCGCTTAATGGAGCCGCCGCCATAGGCCAGCATGACCGTGGAATAAGGCTTGCTCTTACATCCCAAATACTCCTTGACGCAGCCTTTTCCAAAGTAAACCTTGGTGGCGTTTTGAAAAATAAAGTTGTTCATAAAGAGGCTTCCTTTCCATATGGATTTCCTAAAAATTTACATTTGTGCTTCCCAAAAAGCAACCGCCTCATCCAGCCAGCCTTCCGCTACTGTGCCGGTGCCTAAACCAAAACCGTGGGGCAGCCCGGGATAATGGTGGAATTCTGTGGGAATCCTCAGCTCGCTCATGGCCTGGAGACGCCCCTCCATGGTGCGCCAGCTGGCGATGCCGTCCCTTTCTCCCACACAGGCAAAGGTAGGCGGGTCGTTTTCTGTATAATCGGAATGGCCGGTATACTGCATGACCACCGCACCGGGCTGGGGCAAATCCTCCCCACCAAAAGCCGCCGGGCCATAAGAGCCCAGCCAGGCCGCCATTCTTCCCCCGGCGGAACCGCCCCACAGGGAATAGCAGTCGGTGTCCACTTCCAGCTCTTCGGCGTGGTCGAAAATAAAGCTGATGGCCCGGGCCAAGTCTTCGCAGGCCGTTTGGGCGCCTGGGCGGTAAATCAGGGCAAAGGCGTTATAGCCCTTTTTGGAGAGCTCCAAGGCGTGGGGGAAGCTGTCCTGAATAGCCCCCGCATAGGCAAATCCGCCGCCGGCATTGCACACGGCAAACTTTTCACCGGGTTCCCCTTTGAAAAAGAACAGTCCCGTGTCCTCTTTTTCCGGGTCTTCCGCCTTTTCCTCGTCGGTATAGATGTCGTAAAACACAGTCTCCCCTGCCTGGGCCCGGTCATGGAGGGAATTGACGATTTCCACCGTCTCCTCCGGGTCTATATAGTTGTACCAGGTGAGACGCAGCTCCCCAAGGGTATCTCCGCTGTAATAGCCGCTATCCACAGGGAAAATCAACCGGCCGTATTCCCCGAAAACCGGGTCGTTCATCACGTCCGAAATAGGGGTATCCACTGTATACGGGCTGGTTTGGTTTTCTTCCATGGTGCTTTCCTCCCTCTCTTCCTGCTGTGAACCGGAGGTTTCCTGTAAAGGGGAATCCGCCTCTGGCGTCGTGCCACATCCAGCCAGTCCCAGGAGCAGACAGAGAAACAGCAAAATCGAAATCACTCTTTTCAAGCTCTCACCGCCTTTCTTTTTCTCTATCCTTATTATAAAAAAGCCAGCGCTTTCCTGGAAGTCTCCATTCGTTATGCAGTATATACCATAGGGTTAATAGCAGATGTCATTTCCATAGAAAAGGTCGCGAAAAAAACAAAAGCGCAGCCCCCGAATTTCTCGAAGACTGCGCTTTTCGTTTATTTTGAGGCGAAGAGCCCTCACTTTTTCCCCAGGATAATTTGGTCAATGACCCGGTCAGTGGCCTTGCCGTCGGTATAAGTAAAGTTTTTCCGCACAAAGGAATCCAGCCATTGGTAGTCAAACTTTCCCTCCCGCAGGGTATCCATCAGCTCATCAAAGCTCTTAATCGGCTGGCCGGGAATGGTCTTTTCATAAGGCTCATAGAAGTCCCGGGTGGCCTCGTACATTTTCTGGTCAAAGGCGTAGAAGTACATGGGACGCCGGAGCAAGGAGAATTCATAGATAATGGAGGAATAATCCGTAATCAACACATCCACAATGAACAGTATATCGTTGACTTCCCGATAGGACGCCGCATCTATCATATAATCGGCGTACTCCGGCGGGATTTCCACGGATTCCCGGACGAACGGATGCATTTTCACCAACAGACAGGCGTCTGTTTCCTTGCAAAATTGCCCCCATTTCACAAAGTCTACCTTCTGGAAGGGAAAATAGGCATCCCGAGCGTTAATCCCTCGGAAGGTAGGCGCATACAAATATACGGTCTTGGCCTTTTTGGCTTGCGGAAAAGCCTCATACATTTTTTTCTTGGTCCGGCGGATATAGTCCGGGTCAAAGAAAATATCCGTGCGGGGTACACCTACTGGATAGAATTTGCTCTCATCCAAGCCAAAGGCCTCCGCATTGTGCCGGACAGAAAGCTCGGAACTCACTGGAATATGAGTGTAGCATTTATGAATGCGGGTATTCAGCTCGGGAGCGCCCGGCTTCCCCATGCGCTCCAACCCCACGGTCTTAAAGGCGCCGCAGGCATGCCAAGCCTGGATAACCTTCACATCCGGCGGATAGTCCGGCAAATAAACTTGCGGATAATAATCGTCCAGAACGATGATATCCGAAGTGGCCAAGTAATATCCAAAGCGCATAAAAGCCCGAAGGCTCCGGCGTTCATTGATACTTGCCACAAAATCATACCGGAAGACAAATTTCTTATCCAGTCCTCGTTCCAGCATCCTATCCCGGATAAACTGTTCATTACCGCCAATACGACTGCGGGAAGCGGAGCAGAAGAAAATCTTATTTCCCGTGCGCTTCACGTGTTTGCTGAAAAAGTTAAAGTACCGGACAAACAGCCGTTTCTTTTTCCGGCTCATCCAGCGCTGGAATTTTGCAATCTTCTTTCTCAGGGAAACCCGCCAGGTGATCTCCCCGGCCGGCGCAGCGTATTCCACGTCCAGATAAAATTCATCCGTATCCAAGTCAAACTTGGACATGGCCCAAAATCGGTTATTTGGGGCGGCACCGATAAACAGGGAAGCCTCCTGTCCCCCCACCAGCGCTTGCCGGACCTCCTCGGTTTCCGGCCCCTTTACCCGGAGGGGCGAACCGGAACCATCGCTGAATTCCAGATAATACAGGCCACTCTCCATGGGGGCTTCTTGGTTAACGCTGAGAACATTCATGGAAAGAATAAACCGCTTGCCCTGAAAATCCAGATGTTGGGGCAACAGTACCCGTCGGCTTCCTTCCTCGACAAAACGGGCCTGGAGCCCCTGCGGCTTCTCCATCCCCTCCACTTTTCCCTCAATATACAGGACAATCCGCTTGTAATACACCCGTGTAATTTTGATTTGCATCCGATCTTCCATCTCTTCACACTCCTGTGGTCCCTGCCAAAGGGCCCTTCATTTCCTCTTTTTTATTTTAGCCGCACAGCTTTTCCGACCGCTTGATACTGCCGAAATAAAATCTCCGTGCTGTTCATACTTCTTCCAGAAAAGCCCTCTCTTTAACGGAAAGCAGAGGCAATCTTACTTTTCCTTTACCGGAAAGGATCGCCTCTGCCCTGTTTGCTTCTCTGTTTCTCCTAATACCCGCAATTTGATTTACGGATGTTTTACAACCTCTTTACCAAAAGCATACCTGATTCCAAGGAGAATGTCAAGGGAATCCCCTTCTCTGTCTGTATAGTCTGGCGGTTTTCCGGCAAAATAAACTGTGTCATCCCATTGTGGAAAGGAGGTGTTTCCTGTGAGCAAAGGAAAGCGCTCGGGCCTTCCTCAAAACATCAACCTGGTGACGCCAGTACCCAAACCGGACGCTCAGCGGATTACCCGGCTGGTGAAAAATTCCGGACGGGTTGAAGGGTATCAGCTGGCAAACGGCGAAATCCTCACCAAAAGCCAAGGGGTCGCCCTGGCCAAAGCCGGCGGCATCCGAGGCGTAGCGGTGGCCGTGCGCAACGGCAGCGAATATCTGCGCTCCTTGCCGGACGGCAGCGAAAGCGATAACCTGAGCAATCTCCCCGCTATCCCCAGGGGCTCCGGCTGAGAAGAAAATTTGCCAAAATGAAAACCCGGCTTTGCAGCTTGCACCGCTCCAAAGCCGGGTCTCTTTATGCCTTTTCTTCGTCTTCGTCCTCATAGTCATTGGCCAGATGGAAACGGTCAATAATATAAAAACACAGGCCCAAAATCATGCCTACCACGCAGGCCAGCACCATGCCGGTGAGCTGGATATTTCCCAGGTTCACCGTAATCCCCGAAAGACCGGTGACGAACACTACCGCCGTTAAAGCCTGGTTCCGGGCACGGCCATAATCCACCTTGGCGTCCACCAGGATACGCAGGCCGGAAGCGCCAATCATGCCGTACAGCAGGAAGGAAATACCGCCAATTACCGGGCCGGGAATGGTGGAAATCAGCGCCGAGAACTTCCCGATAAACCCGCACACCACCGAGAGCACTGCCGCGCCGCCGATGACCCACACGCTGTACACCTTGGTCATGGCCATGACGCCGATATTCTCTCCATAGGTGGTGGTGGGCACCGAGCCTACCAAACCGGAAACGGCTGTGGAGATGTTGTCCCCCAGCAGGGAACGGTGCAGGCCCGGGTCCTTGAGCAAGTCCCGGCCCACAATCTTACTGGTGACAATCTGGTGGCCGATATGCTCCGAGGCAATGACCAGAAGCACGGGGGCCATAGTCAAAATGGCGTTCCAATCAAACTTAGCCAGCTGGAAATGGGGCAGGGACAGCACCCCCGCCTCCCCAATGGCGCTGTAATCGATCATTCCCAGACAGGCCGCCAGCACGTACCCCGCTACAATGGCGATGAGGATGGGGATGACCCCTAAAAACTTCCGGAACAGGATGGAACCGAATACCGCCACCCCCAAAGTGACCACAAACACCGCCACGTTTTTCGGGTCTACGGAGCCCTCTGTTACCACCATACCGCCGGTACTGGCGGCATTCCCCGCCAATTCCAGGCCGATGAGGGCCACCACCGGGCCCATGGCCGCCGGCGGCAGGATGACGTCAATCCAACGGGAGCCGAATTTCCAGATAATCAGGGCCAGGACACAGCCCAAAATACCCACTGCCACAAAGCCACCCTGGGCATAGGAGAAGGCCTCCATATGCTGGGCAGTCTGTTCCGCCGTGGGGTTGGTCAGGTTGGGGTCTGTAGCATAAGGGGAACCGTGCTGCGCCATAATCAGCAGTGCCGGTGCGATAAAGGCAAAGCTGGAACCCAGGTAGGCCGGGGCTTTCCCCTTGGTGATGAAAATAAAAAACAGGGTTCCCAGGCCGTTCATCAGCAATACAATGGCCGGGTCAATGTGAAATAACGTAGGCACCAGCACAGATGCGCCGAACATGGCGAACATATGCTGGATACTCAGGGGGATCGTCTGCCTCCAGGGAGGTCGCTCGTTTACCTGGATAACACGTTTTGCCATTCTTTTTCCTCTCTTTTCCTACTCAAAAATTTCATACATCCTATGGCGGCTATTTCCGCACAAAGGCCGATTTGGGCATTCCGCAAATGGGGCACACCCACTCTGCCGGCAGCTCCTCAAAGGAGGTATCCGGGTCGTTGTACAGATAGCCGCACACGGTGCACACCAGCATTTCTCCATCATTGCCGTCGGAAACCGGCCGCAGGGGGACATAGACCGGGGCGTTTTGGGGCACACCGCCCTTAATGACCCGGCGGTAATACTCATAGGTCATAGGGGTGCGCATGGCCTTCTCGCTGCCGGCAATAATCTCCGCTAAAAACAGGGTATGGGTGGTGCTCTCCATACTGTCCACCATGCGGCACAAGAACCAGCAGCAGGTGTTTTCCTTGATGACCGGCACCCCTTCCCGCAGGACCTTGTGCCGGATATTGCTGAGCTTGCCGCCGTTTCTCCCGGAGGTAAAGCCCAAAGCCCCCACTACCGCCCCGGAGGTATCTTCCGACAACACGGAAACGGTAAACAGCTTGTGTTTTTTGATACATTCACAGCTATAGTTATCCCGGCTCATGCTCAGGGTAATCATCAGCGGGGCCGTGTTGGTCACCTGCATCACCGTATTCACAATACAGGCAGAAGGCCCCTTTTCCCCCTTGACTCCCACGGCATACATCCCATAGGAGAGAGTGCGGAGAATATTTGGTTCCATAAAGACTTCACCTCCATAAAATAAAACACGAAAAAGCCTTACGGATGACTTTTCTTAATCTTATCCCAATAGGCTTTAAAGGCCTGCTCGTTCTTATTTTCCCCATACACATAGTATTGGGTTCCCACCAGGTTATCCGGCAGATACTGCTGCTCCACCCAGCGGTTAGGGTAGTCGTGGGGATACTTGTAGAACTGTCCTTTGCGGGCCGCGTCGGCGCCGTCGTAGTGCTTGTTTTGCAGCTGCCGGGGAATCCGTCCCACCTTGCCCTTTTCCACGTCGGCCATGGCAGCGTTGATAGCGTCGTGGCCGGTATTGGACTTGGGGGCCGTAGCTACCAGAATCACCGCGCCGGCCAAGGGAAGTCGGGCTTCCGGCAGGCCCACCATCATGGCGGCGTCTACCGCCGCTTTAACAATGGGGATAATCTGGGGCCAGGCCAGGCCTACATCCTCACAGGCGCAGACCATGAGCCGCCGGCAGGCAGAGGCCAAATCCCCCGCCACCAACAGCCGGGCCAGATAGTGGATGGCCGCGTCCGGGTCGCTGCCCCGCATGGATTTCTGGAAGGCGGATAGGATGTCGTAGTGCTCGTCCCCCTCCCGGTCATAGCGCATGGCGCTGCGCTGGGTTAACTCCCGGGCCAGCTCCATGGTGACCAATCGCTCCCCGGGTTCCGGTTCTGCGGAAAGGCAGCACAGCTCCACCGCATTGACGGCCTTGCGCACATCGCCGCCGCAGGCCGAGGCAATATAGGCCTCCACCCCTTCTTCCCGGCGCAGCGTCTCCCCCAGGTCCTCCTCCATAATGGAAAAAGCCCGATGGACTGCCGGGACAATTTCTGCCGGTTCCACAATCTTGAACTCAAACACCGTGGAACGGCTGAGAATCGCATTATACACATAAAAATAAGGGTTTTCTGTAGTGGAAGCAATCAGGGTAATACTCCCGTTCTCGATGAACTCCAGGAGGGTTTGCTGCTGCTTTTTATTGAAGTACTGGATTTCGTCCAGATAGAGCAGCACGCCGTTGACCCCTTCCAGGGTATTGGTGCTGGCAATGACCTCCCGAATATCCGCCGTGGAAGCCGTGGTGCCATTGAGCTTGCACAACCGCTTACGGGTGCTTTTGGCGATAATGGAGGCCACGGTGGTTTTGCCCACGCCGGAGGGCCCATAGAAAACCATGTTGGGAATCTCGCCGGACTCGATAATGCGTCGGAGGGCTTTTCCCTCCCCCAACAAGTGGCGCTGCCCCACTACCTCGTCCAGGGTTTTGGGGCGAATCCGGTCTGCTAAAGGCGCTGACATAAGCCACCTCCTTTCAAGCCCCCTCTCCAGGGGGGGAGCACGCGTCAGCGTGACGGGGGAGCTCTCTAAGGGGCTTGCCCCATACTTTCTTCTCACTTTCTCCTCTTATCTATTTTTCATCAATGAACCACCTTGTCGCTCATGCCGCGACTGGCACTCCTTTTTCTCCTTAGATGAGAAAAAGGAGGAAAAGAATCAGGCGGGTCGGCATCTTGACACGCCAAGCAAAACCGTCCCGGGAGGGACAGGTTTTGAAGGCGGTCAGGGTAGTTTTTTAAGCGCGGGACAACGGCATCGAAAAACGGCCCTATTTCCTCGCGTCACTATTTTCGCGATTTTCACACCCAGGCTGTTTACGCGGGAAGAAAGGCTACTCATAGATGCCGCTATCTCGCGGCTTGGCACCGGACACTGTCCGGTTAGCAATACAGGGGATACTTGGCGCACAGGGCGTCCACCATTTCCCGAACCTTATCAGCGTTGGCGTCAAAGTCTTCCACCACCATGGCAATGCATTGGGCGATGGTGTCCATATCCTCTGTGTTCAGGCCCCGGGTAGTGACTGCCGGAGTGCCCAGACGCAGACCGCTGGTGACAAAGGGGCTGCGCTGCTCATTGGGCACGGTGTTTTTGTTGGCGGTGATGTACACCTCGTCCAGACGGTGCTCCAGCTCCTTGCCGGTGAGCTCCATGCCCGTCAAATCCAGGAGCATCAGGTGGTTGTCCGTGCCGCCGGAAACCAGCTTCAGGCCGCGGGACAGCAGGCCGTTGGCCAGGGCCTGGGCATTCTCCACAACGCGGCGGCCATACTCCTTGAATTCCGGCTTCAATGCTTCACCAAAGCATACGGCCTTAGCGGCGATAATATGCATGAGGGGGCCGCCCTGGGTGCCCGGGAAAATCGCCTTGTCAATGGCCTTGGCATACTGCTCCTTGCACAGAATCAGGCCGCCTCTGGGGCCCCGGAGTGTCTTATGGGTGGTAGTAGTCACCACGTCTGCCCACGGCACCGGGTTGGGATGCTGCCCTGCCGCTACCAGGCCGGCAATGTGGGCCATATCTACCATGAGATACGCGCCGCACTCGTCGCAGATAGCCCGGAGCTTCTCAAAATCGATAACTCTGGGGTAGGCGCTGGCGCCGGCCACGATCATCTTGGGCTTGACCTCCATGGCCTGCTCCCGGAGCTTCTCATAGTCGATATAGTGGGTCTCCGGGTCTACGCCATAGGCGACAAAGTTAAAATAACTGCCGGAAATATTCACCGGGGAACCGTGGGTCAGGTGGCCGCCTTCCGCCAGATTCATGCCCATTACCGTGTCGCCGGGCTTGAGCAGGGCAAAGTACACCGCCATATTGGCCTGGGCGCCGGAATGGGGCTGCACGTTAGCGTGGTCAGCGCCAAAGAGCTGGCAGGCGCGCTCCCGGGCCAAATCCTCCACAATGTCCACATACTGGCATCCGCCGTAGTAGCGCTTGCCGGGATAGCCCTCAGCGTATTTATTGGTGAGGACGCTGCCCATAGCCGCCATCACCGCCGGGGAAACGATATTCTCCGAAGCGATGAGCTCCAGGTTCCGGCGCTGGCGGCCCAGCTCCTGCCCCATGGCCTCTGCCACCTGGGGGTCATACTGGGAAACAAATCCGATGGTATCCATCATATCCTGATACATAATGCTCCTCCTGTTGATAAAAAATTCCGGCAGATTCTTTTCAATGAATTACCATGATAATTATACACGTTTTCGAGACGCAACACAATGATTTTGTAAATTTTTCGAATCCCGTCCAAATCTTGCGTTTTTATTCTGCATTTTCCCTCGAAATTCTCTTTTCACCACACAGGAGACGGAGACGATACTACTGCAAAAAGAAAAGGCTCCCTCAGGGAGGGAGCTGTCAACGTTAGTTGACTGAGGAGTAAAGAAATGGGCTGTCAGCACAAACTCCCTCAGTCTCCTTCGGAGCCAGCTCCCTCATAGAGGGAGCCTTTCAAGAGGAAAACGGCATCAAGAAACGACCTTGGAAAAAGGCTGCTCCTTGATGCCGCTACTTCGCGGCCTGGAAGCGGACACTGTCCGCCGCACCCAGGCTGCTTACGCGGGAAGAAAGGCTGCTCCTTAATGCCGCTACTTCGCGGCTTGGAAGCGGACACTGTCCGTGGAAGCGGACACTGTCCGCCGCACCCAGGCTGCTTACGCGGGAAGAAAGGCTGCTCCTTAATGCCAGCTATCTCGCGGCTTGCGTCCAGGCTCAGCCTGGTTAGCCGGTGATCATGGGATAGGGGTCAAAGGTGCGCTCGGTGAGCTCGGCCATGGCCTTCTCGGGGTTGGTCTCATCGCTGAGCCACAGGGAATACTGGTACTCGCAGAAACCGGAGAGATCCATCTTGAAGTTGGTCTCCCAGGTATTGTTCATCACCCAGGAATACACCGGCCGCTGGTTGTTCTCCTCCTTGTTGTCGCACAAAAGGATGGGATGGTGGCGCATTTCACCCATGTATACCAGAGGAACATCACGGGAAGCCACCAGCACACTGCCGGCTTCGCCCACAAAGGCCAGGCCGTCGTCAGACATATAGTACTCCATGCATGTGCCGGGCAGCTGGTCCACACCGGGACGGAAGGCTTCGGCGCCCTTCTTCAGATACAGGGACTGGTTCTCTTCCAGGGAAAGGCTCAGGGGCAGGAACACGCTCTCGATGTCCGTGCTGATGGTCTTGCCCAGCTCCATGCGGAAATCAATGCGGGGCACAGCCTCAAACAGCTTGAGGAATACACTGCAATGAATGGTGCCGGTAAGGGTGTACTTCAGCTCCAGAATGGTAAAGACGTCGCCCCGCTCTTTGCAGACGATTTCTTCCAGCTGAGCCGTGTACAGCTTGGCGTGCTTGCCGCGGATATTCCGGCCCAGGACCCGGCGCTCCTGCTCTTCGTTACAGGGGAACTCCGGAAGCTGAATCTGGATGGGGGTGCACTCATACAGAGGCGTGAAGAAGGGAGCAGCTCCTGCGGCCAGCATATCTTTGCCGGTGGCCTTGTTGACAAACCCGGTAACACCCTCCTGAGGACGATAGGTCAGGTGGAACCAGCGGTTCTCAAACTCATAAGGCAGACGGTAGGTCATGGGGTCATAGTCGTTGACAATGTCCCGAATACGCTCGGCGCCCACATAAGCGTGGCGGCTGTTGAGGGTCTCCGACAGGGGCGGCAGCTCCTCAAAGGTATAGTTCTTCTCTTCTCCCGGAGCAAAGGAATCCAGGAAGGTAATCCGGCGTCCTCTGGGATGAGGGGAAACCTGGCAGGGCAGCTCCTGGCCGTCCTCACGGGTAATCCGGGCACGGGCCAGATAAGGGCTCTCAATATAGAATTCCACGGTCTGCAGGCCGGAAACTTGGTTGGGGGCGCAGACCCGCAGCTTGCCGTTGGTGTTGTAATACCGCATGATGTCCCCTTTTTCCTCGGCAATGAGGCCCAGCATCATGGAAGCGCTTTCGTGGGCCTTGGAAGCGTAGCTGTTCTTGCGCATATCCAGGTTCAGCACCATGGTGTCATAGGGACAGGTAATGGTGGAGGAATGGCCCCAGGTGTGCTCCGCATAGAGGAGCAGGTTGTCTTCTGCCGTGCGGCACAGAGCGGGATAGTTCTCTTCCAACTTTTCATCCAGGCGATGGCACAGGGCATAGCGGCGCTGGGCTTCCTTATAGTGCTTCACCGCATAAGGCGTGGAGCCTGCGCCGTTGGCCCACCAGTCGGTGAGGTCGCCGTGGTACACCGGGCTGTCCTGGAGCTTGTCCCGGATAGCTTCATACAGCTCCTGGAGGGAGACCATGCGGATTTCCACGGTGTCGCTGTAACGAGCGTTGAAGCCCTCAATGGTGCGGAGAATCTCCGTCTCCGGAGGTGCGTTGTCGCTGAACACGCCGGACACGCTGGCCACAATAAAGTCATAGCGGTAGCCGTTCTCCTCGCAGAGGGTCAGGTAGTCCTCTACATTCTGATGGAGCTTGTCTACGTCGTCCATCTGGGTGGGAACCTCGCCGAACAGGTTCTGGGTCATGAAATTGGCGGCGCGGTTGGGCTTTACTCCCAGGGCGTTGCCCAGATTGTAGTGTTCGCCGTTCCACACCAGCAGGCGCTTGCCTTCTGCATTCTCCCACCAGTAGGCGTTCTGGTTCTGATAGAGGGGATACATGCCGTGGTGGCAGTGGATATTGGTGTAGAGGAACTCAATGCCATGGGAGAGCATAGCGTCCCGCTGGCCCATGGAGATGCCGTTGATGTCCGCGATCATGGCTGTGGCCGGATGCACGCCGTTTTTCTCCAAAAGCTCGCACATTTCATCCATGCGGCGGCTGAGAACCTTATTGTCCACCAAATCGCAGAAGTTGAGATAGGTGGCGGAAAAGCCGATACGCCCTTCCCGCATGAGACGGAAGAAGGCTTCTTTTTCTTCCGGGGTGGCGATTTTCAGGAATTCCTCCACGCAGAACCAGGTCTCGCAGTTCCAGCGGAAATCCTGATTTTCCGGCTGCTCCATAATCTGGAGCACCGAGCGGATGTAGTTGGCCTGGTTGTGGATGACGTGCTCCTGCAAATCCGTGTAGCCAACATCGGTGTGGGAGTGATGAACGATGTACAGGGTTTTGATTTGGTGTTTCATGGAACTTCCTCCAAAAAGAAAATAGACTCAATAAAATAAAATACACTCTCAGGGAAAGAATCGCAGATGTACTGCAAAACTGCCTCCGCGAGAGAATTCGGTTGTTCTTAGCTGCCAGTTCCCCCGCGGATTACGTCAAGACTTAGTCTTGACAGGCCCTGAATGGCTTTTTGAGAAGTGTCTGCGGTAATGTGCAGGCCTACCCCCTGCTCCCGGCAGAGAGCCCGCAGCGGCCCTAAAAACAGCGGCCCGCTCTTGGTAATCTGTCCGCCCAGGCAAAGGCACTGGGGCCTAAAATCCCGAAGGAAGGGGGCCATGGCGTCCCGGATGCGTTCCCCGAACCGGAGGAAGCACTGCTGGGCCCTTGTATCCCCATCATGCACCCGCTGGGCCAGTTCTTTGCCCTCTAAAGGCTCTCCCAGCATTTCCCGGGTCAACCGCAGCAGGCCCCGCTTGGAGAGGTAGTCGTCAATGCAGCTGTCCAAAAAGGGAACCGGATAGACATACCCCTTCGGCGGCACCCCCGGCGTGGATTCATCCGCCAGACGGCCCTCAACGCCAAAAGCGCTGCCGCAGCCGGTGCCGATGCAGATAAACATGGCCTTTTCCGCGCCCCGGGCGTTGCCGAAATACATCTCCCCCAGGGCAAAGGCGCTGACGTCGTTGATAAAGCGAATGTCCTTCCCCTCTAAGCCCTCCAAACCGGCCCCAGAGAGCCTTTGGAGCAGCTCCTGCCGCAAGTTTACGCCGTAAAGGGAATCGTACTTGTCCAGCCCCTGCATGAGGCTGATGCCCTTTTCATAATCAAAGGGGCCTGGGAAAGCCAGATGGACGCCGGTGACGGGAATCCCCTCCACCTGCCGGGCCAGTGCCAGAACAATCTGGGCAAAGTGCGTCAGCAGCTCTTCCTTTCCCCTGCCGGAATCTGCGGGAAAATAGTGTATGGGGGAAAGAAGCACCCCATCCAGCCCTACGGCCGCCGCCTTAATCTCTGTCCCGCCCACATCCAGACAGACCACTGCCTTCTGTTTTGCTGTCATTTGGGTCACACCCTTTATCTAAAAATCATGATTCGCTGGCTTTTCTCCTGGATTATCGATGGATTTCAATTAAAAAGCTGCTGCTTCCCGCCGGATAGTAGCTTTCCGTATACTCCACCGGAACCTTGGACTCCATGCGGCCGCAGGAACTGATAAAGATAGCCGGCTCAAAGGGGCTGATTTTCAGCTCTGACGCAATATCCTGGGGCGTGGGCACCACTTCCAGCCGGCGGGAGGCGTGCTTCACTTCCAGCCCCCTGGAAGCCAGGATATCGTAAAAAGAAGCGTCGGTAAAATCCACGGTTTCCATATCCGGAAACAGCCTGTGGGGTACATACAGCACTGTATACACCACAGGGGCGTTCTGGTTGTAGCCCTCCAAATAGCGCAGGCGGGTGAGCCGGGTTACTTTGGAATTGGTGGGGAGCTCTAAGGCCGCCGCCACCTGGTCGGAGGCGCGCTCCAAAACCAGTTCCAGCACCACCGTGCGCAGTGTGTGGCCATGTTTGCGGCTTTCTTCCCGATAACCGGTGAGAAAAGTGGTAGATTCATGGATCACTTTGGGCTGGGTCACAAAAGTCCCTTTTCCCTTAATGCGCTGAAGATAGCCTTCATTGGAAAGGCTGTCCAGGGCTTGCCGCACCGTAGGGCGGCTGATGCCCAAAAGGGCCGCCAGCTCATTTTCGGTGGGAATCTGGCTACCAAGGGGATATTGCCCGGAAAGAATCCGGCTTCGGATATACTCCGCCGCCTGGATATGCAGTGCTTTGGACATTTTCCATTTCCTCCTTTTTCGTGAAACAGAATAGCACAATTTGCAGCCTTGCCGCATTTAAATTGATACTCGATACATTTTTGAACCGGCACGGATTTGTAAAACAAACCTGTCCTTGTTGCCATTGGGAAAGGTATCCCAATAAAGCTTTCTGCCTGCTTGTAAGGCCAGTATAACACAGCAATTTTATTTGTCAATACATTTTTAAAAAAAATACATTTTCCCTCAAAAATGTATTGACAAAACTCTTCGTATGTACTACTCTTATTTCCAGAAGGTACTGCGGCAATCCGCCGTGGTCCCGCGAATGAATCTCATATTAGAACCAACCCAGAATCATAAAAGGAGCGTGTTCATTGATGAATCAGGAAACCGGCGGATATGTTCTTTTCCCAAAAACCAAAGTAGAAAACACCAGCGAAGCCGTAAGCCAGGGCTTTGCAGAAATTTCCTCCCGACTATCCCAGGCCTGTGCCGGCAAAAGCAAAGTGGTGCTCACCGTGGAATGCTATCCCGGCGTTGACCAGCAGGAGCTGCTGGAAGGCCTCCAGTCCCTGCATCCGGCAAAAATCCTTCACAGCGACGACCTGGCCTTTGAGCCGGAGAAGATCGACGACCTGCTGGAAAAGGATATGATGCCCAACGACCCGGTGTTCGGCATTATGACCGTGCGCCGGATGGAGGACTATTTCTATCCGGAAAAAATCGAAGCCGCCCAAAAGGAAATCGCGGAAGTTTCCCAGGGCCTGGTGCTGGTATACGGTGTAGGGGCCTCCCTGGTCCATCCCGGCGACGTGCAGGTGCTGGCGGATATCACCCGTTGGGAAATCCAGCTCCGCTACCGTCGGGGCATGGACAACTGGCGCACCGCTAAAAAAGACCTGCCCAAGCTGAAGAAGTATAAGCGGGGCTTTTTTGCTGAATGGCGCTGGGCGGACAAGATTAAGGAAACCATGCTCTTCTCCATGGACTTCTATCTGGACATGACCACCGAAGGCAAACCTGCCATGGTGGAAGGCGATGCCTACCGCAAGGGCCTGCAAAAGCTCTCCGGCCAGCCCTTCCGGATGGTCCCCTATTTTGACCCCGGCGTCTGGGGCGGCAACTGGATGAAGACCCACTTCAACCTGCCGGAAAACGGGAGCAATTATGCCTGGAGCTTTGACGGCGTTCCCGAGGAAAACAGCCTGCTTCTGGACTTTGGCGGCAAGTGCATTGAGACCCCGGCCCTGAACCTGGTATATGCCCAGCCCCATCGGCTCTTAGGCGAAAAGGTTCACGCCCGCTTTGGCAAGGAGTTCCCCATCCGCTTTGATATGCTGGACACCATCAACGGACAGAACCTCTCCCTGCAGGTCCACCCCCTGACAGAGTACATCCAGGAGCACTTCAATATGCGTTATACCCAGGATGAAAGCTATTATATCCTGGACACCAAGGGAGACGATTCCTCCGTGTGGCTGGGCGTAAAGACCGGCGTAGACCGGGAGGCCATGGCTGACGATCTGCGGGCCGCTCAGCGGGGAGAAAAAGCTTTCCCCGCCGAAAAATACGTGAACCAAATCCCCGTGAAGAAGCACGACCACGTCCTCATCCCGGCAGGCACCGTCCACTGCTCCGGCGCCAACACCATGGTGCTGGAAATCAGCGCCACCCCCTACATCTTCACCTTCAAAATGTGGGACTGGGGCCGTGTGGATCTGGACGGCAAGCCCCGCCCCATCCACGTAGACCGGGGCGTCGCCAACATCCAGTGGGGCCGGGATACGGAATGGGTACAGGAAAACCTGGTGGATGCCGTCACCGTGGTACACGAGGACGAAAACTGCCTCATTGAGCGCACGGGCCTCCATCAGCGGGAATTCATCGATACCTTCCGGGTACACACCCAGACAGAAGCTCTGATTCACCGCAACGACAGTGTCCATGTGATGAACCTGGTAGACGGCCGCGAAGCCAAGCTGGTCAGCATTGATGGCTCCTTCGAGCCCTTCACCATCCACTACGCGGAAACCTGCATCATCCCCCAGGCCGCCGGAGAATACAAAATCGTATCGGAAGACGGCTCTCCTGTGATGGCCATCATCGCCACCGTACGCGGCTAAGCGGGGAGCCCCCGCTGGCGATCCGCAGGAAACCTTGCAGCGAAAAACAACCTGGGCCGTCGCGGAACCAGGCTGAACCTGGACGCAATTCGCGTTTGGGGGTTGGTATAAACAGCAAACCGGCTCCACGCGGAGAAAAATGTACCGAATAGGCCTCTATGTAGGCATGGCGCCGTGCAGAAGATGCAGGAAGGAATGGGAATATGAATCAAAGCAGCTTTCAAAAAATATGGATTTCCAACCCCACCCGCCACGGCAACCGATACGCCTGGCGGGTGGCGGGAAAGGTCGTGGGAACCGTGGTACTGGCCATGGCCCTGCTGATAGGGCTGACTTTCCTGGCCCTTTGGCTGCACTGGCCCATGGGGACCGTCTCCCTGGTAGTCTGCCTGGGAATCACCGCCCTGGTCATCTGGATGGCCTTGCGGATTGGGCGGCAGGCAAGCCGCGACACCCTGATTTTCTGTCAAGACCGGGAAGACCGGCTTTTCGTGATAGACGCCCGGAAATTTGTCCCCTATGAGCGGGGCATCCTTGGCTTTTTCTCCATGGCAGCCCACACCCAAAAAATCCTTCGCAACCTGACCCAGAGCGGCGTGTTGGAGCGCTATCTCTCTGAAAAGCAGAGCCTGGTGGGGTTGGAACCGCAAATTCTCCGGGTGGAAAACCTGCGAGAGCGCCCAGAGGAATACGCCCTGGTGTGCCGGGTGCGGTACCCCCACGGCGGAGAGGGCAAGGCCTCTTACCGCCTCATCCGAGGGTTGGAAGACGAAGCCGGCCTGCTCCGGGCGCTGGAGTCCCTGCGGGAAGCAGAGCATCTGGTAGAACCCCGGAAAAATACCCAGCCGGCTCGGATTCTGGCAAGCGGGGTTTTCCTGGCAGCGTTAGTGGCCTTGTGCGCCTTGAGCCATCCGGCGGTGGGCCAATTGCCGGATACCCTTTATTTCCCTTGCCTGGGGCTGTCTATAGTTGCCCTGTGGATTTTCCTTTATTTTGTCATTAAACAGCGCCGGGGCGAGTAAACGCCTTGCCGGTTTTTGCAAAGAGCCCTCCTGGAAATCACATCCAGGAGGGCTCTTGTGCGTTGTTTAGGGAAATCAGACAAACCTCCTTCCCTATCCATTTTGGGCGGACTGTTCCGCCTTTTCCGCTTCCTTTTCAATACATAATACTAATTCATGCGGAGACATTTCCAGCGCGTATGCGATGCGCCAGATGGTTTTGAAATTCGGCTGTTTCGTTCCGGTTTCAATCATGGCCAAGTGGCTGCGGGCAATCCCGGCCAGGCCGCTGACCACTTCTTGGGAGAGCTTTTTCTCTTTTCGCAGCCTCCGGATCACAATTCCGGCGGAAAACTCATTGAAATTTATCATCATATACACCCCTTGATATCTTTATAACAAAGGGGGAAAAATATTTTGTCTATGATAGTAGATAAAAGTAGAATTGTATGCTATCATGACAAATTTAGAAGAATCGTAAAGGGAAGACTCCTTTTTACTATCCGTGTACTAAATAATTCTTTGATGCAAAAAAGAAGAGGCAGACTCCTCTGCCTCTCCCCAAACACTCTGTTTGTAATGATTACTGATTATTCGCCGAAGTATCTCTTCAGCAGGCCAGCGAAAGCCTTGCCATGACGGGCTTCGTCGCGGGCCATCTCGTGGACGGTGTCGTGGATAGCGTCCAGGTTAGCGGCCTTGGCGCGCTTAGCCAGATCGAACTTGCCAGCGGTAGCGCCGTTCTCGGCCTCTACGCGCATCTCCAGGTTCTTCTTGGTGCTGTCGGTGACAACCTCGCCCAGGAGCTCTGCGAACTTAGCAGCGTGCTCAGCCTCTTCATAAGCGGCCTTCTCCCAGTACAGGCCGATCTCGGGATAGCCTTCACGATGAGCCACACGAGCCATAGCCAGATACATGCCAACCTCGGTGCACTCGCCCTGGAAATTGGCGCGCAGGTCTTCCATAATGTCCTCGCTGGAACCCTGGGCAACGCCTACCACGTGCTCAGCAGCCCAAGACATCTCACCGCTCTGCTCCACAAACTTCTCGCGGGGAGCCTTGCACTGGGGGCAGAACTCGGGAGCCTCGGCGCCCTCGAAAACGTAACCGCAAACAGAACATACAAACTTCTTCATTGAAAAGTACCTCCATTTTAAAAATTCTTTTTTATGGAATTATCCGGCCGTGGAGAAAAACTCTCCGGGAATCTCCGGAAATTAGGCTCCCTCCTGTACCGGCCAATCCTGTTCTTTGAGACAAGCAGGGCACAAACCACGGAATATCAGCTCATGAGAGTCTATCCGCAGAGAATACCGTTCCGACAAACTCTGGAACAGCTCCCAGGGAAGCTCATATTGGCTTACATCCAAAATCGCGCCACACTTGGAACAGACAAAGTGGTCATGAGGCTGGGTATCTCCATCAAAACGTTCCTGCCCGTTGATTACGCCCAGGCTGGCAATCAGCCCATCTTCCTTGAATTTTGCCAAATTCCGATACACGGTTCCCAAGCTCAAATCGGTATACTGGGGCTTTACTGCATGATACACCCATTCAGCAGTGGGGTGGCAATCGGTGCTGCAAACCGCCTGTAAAATCGCCTGTCGCTTTCGGCTGAAGTTTTCCCGTTTCATGGAGACCTCCTTCCTTGAAAATTTAAAAATAAGAATTATTCTTGTTTGTGTTTATTCTATCAGATTCTCTATCCGCTGTCAAGAGAAAAATTGATTTTCTTTTGGAGCTGGCGCTTGTATGTTGCTGCAACACCTCACTTCTTTAAAAAACGATCTCTCCACGATTTATGAAAGGAAGTTCCAAAAAACTCTTTTGCTTCCTCTAAATTCATCACTACCCACTCACGGGATTTGTGCGCTTCCAGGGTTTCCGGAAGTTCTTTCAAAATACGGTCTGCTTCCCAAGTCGCTCCGGCATTGTACCGCAGCTCCCCAGTTTTTTCCGAGATTTCAAACGAATCACGGCTGGTTTCCCAGGCATTACGAATGGTTTTAATGGCATAGCTTCCCGTAACTTTTTCGCTAAAATAGTCCTCCAGCGTCAGGGAGCGGATATAGGAAGGCAGTTCTCCTTCTTTGTATTCCCTAAAAATATCCAGCAGCACCTGCGAGGATGCAGCCAGAATATCCGGCGCGCTTTCCGAAGCATCATCCTTCATCTCTTCCAGCAAATCCGATACCACTTCCAGCATCCGCCGCAAATATTCCCGATAAAACGCAGTCCCTACTTCCCGCTGTACCGTTCTCACCACACTGCTGCGCATGACTTCCGTATTTGTAAGGCCTGCCTGCACTCGGCAAATTACCGTTCGGCGGATCACCTCCGGCGCAACCGCCTTTACATCTTCATTAGCACTGATCACTACCGCCGGATAGTGAAGCTGCCTATCCGCCACCCCAAAGTCATCGTTTTTAATGGTTTCAATGGCGTGCTGATTAAACCGGGCATTGGTCAAATCATCTACAATGATTGGGGCGCCTTTTACAGTTCGTTTTAATCCTTCAATGCTGGAACGGGTAAAATCCGGCGCGGACAACTTGGTTTTCTGTCCGATCATCATTTTAAGCAGAGTTTCCAGAAAACTGGTTTTCCCAGCCTTACTCTGCCCATAGACTAAACCGAATACCGGATAGGGTAACAGATTCTGATTGTAACGCACAGCCATATCCCGCATACACGCCATAAAAGGAGAGCAGAAAAACCAGTTGGCAAACTCAAAATACCTTTTCTGCATTCCACTCACATCGCCATGGAATTTCTCGTAGCCGTCCATGTATTTGAGAAAAAGCGCAGCATCTTTGGCAATTTCCTCCCGGGACGGATGCAAATCCAGGTCAGAGCCGTTGAGGCGAACCCTGGCTTCATCAGGAAACACCTCTAATTGGGGGTATTCGCTTTGCAGTTCTTTTTCCTTGACCTGCTCAGATACCACTTGCCGCCGGATAGTTTTGATTTTCTCAGGGGAAAGCATCAGTTTTCCTTTTTTGTCGGGCTTAGGGACAGAGGGAGCGAATTTTGCCGCCAAGCTCTTCACATCTAACGCAAAACGAATTTCTTCTTTTACCTCCTGTACTGGCTGCAAAACCAGCGCTTTTTTCGCGCGAATAGTTCTGGCAATGGGCAGCTCCTCCAGGTGTTCTCCACTGTCGGCACAAAGCAGGGTATCTTTCGCAATTTCATCCGTACTGTCTTCCCGCAGCTGGCAATAACAATCCCAATACCATTCATAAGCCCGTTCGCCATCAATATAGCAAATATTCTCCCGCTGTTTTCCGCCAAAGGCCGAAAAGGACAGGTTTGCAGAACCCATGACCACACGCTTGCGCCCATCTTTAGCCGAAAGCAGATAGATTTTTTCATGGGACAATATCTTGTGAGCTACATAAAAACGCAGAGATCCTTTTTCAATCCGGGAGACAAGATCCAGTTTCATCTTGCTGGCTGTTTCCCGCATACGCTCCATCATTTTACACTGATAGGCCATAACTTCCTGCAGGGAATAGGAAATAATCTCATCGCAGCCAAAGATAATTTCCGCCTCTTCGAACAGCCCAAGCAGCTGATAGACAAACCCGATGCCTGATGAGTATGTAATGGCATGAAGGGTGTCAAACTCGGAAAATAAATTTTGCCACGAAAGCGTTTCTGCGCCAGAAAACTCCATCTTCACCACATCCAACAAGGCGGATGGCTGCATCTCCATTTGCTCCTGTATCGAGTCTCCCACTTCAAATAAAGATAAATTCTCCACGATAAGTCTGCTCCTTTATCTTCCATCAATATCTTCTGTCAATTTGCGAAACCGCCTTATTTCCCCATCAATTCTGGGACTCATGGCTCTCATCCACAAAGCTATTTTAATTTCATTATATCCTCTTCCCTGTGCCAAATCAACCGGGAGCCATCCCTTTGCTGGGTTTCCTTTATGGAGCTGCTGGTTTTCAACGCCGGATACGCACAATATACCATGCGCTTTCCCTTTGCTTCTTCTCATTCTTAATTTTGATTTTTCTGTCCGGCTGCTTCAAACCGGAATTTTAGATGCTCCAAGGCCTTTTTCTCAATGCGGCTTACATAAGAACGGCTGATCCCTAGGCGAGTGGCAACCTCCCGCTGCGGCAGAGGCCTCCCACCGGAAAGTCCATATCGAAGCACCAGGATTTTTCGTTCCCGAGGGCTCAGGCATTCCTGCAAATAACCACGAAGCTGCTCTGAACGCATTTTGCAGTCCAACTGCTCCGCAATATCTTCCTGGGCCGACATGGTATCCATCAGCGTCAGCGTATTTCCATCCTTATCTGTCTCAATGGGTTCGTTCATAGAGATGTCCTGGGCATTTTTCCGGCTGCTGCGGAAAAACATCAAAATCTCATTTTCAATACATCGGGACGCATAGCTGGAGAGGCGAATGCCTTTTCCAGGATTAAAGCTATCCACTGCTTTGATGAGCCCGATGGTCCCAATGGAAATTAAATCATCCTGGTCGTTGGAACCTGCATAGTATTTTTTGATAATATGCGCCACCAGCCGGAGGTTTCGTTCAATCAGAATCCCCCGGGCTTGCGTATCTCCCCGTTTCATCCGCTCTAAATACTCCCGCTCTTCCCGGGCTGTCAGTGGTCGCGGAAAAGAACCGGCTCCAGTGACATGCAGCACCGCAAAAAAAAGATTCGACAGCAGTTCTGCTAACAAATTCCACATATCCGTTGCCCGCCTTTCTTCACCTGCACAGGTTGCGCTTCTGCTTTCACTATATGTTCTCGGACGGGCCGAATAATACAAAGGCAGCCGAATGAATGGGAGGAAACTCTTCGGATTTTGCCTTGCTATGTATGATCTTTCAAACTTAGTTTTTGGATTCAGCAAATTCCATGTTAGCGTATATTCTTTCCATCCGTTCATCGGGGAAACGTTCATCAATAAATTCCCAAAACGCATTTGCAGGTTCAATTCCCTCCACACGCTGGGACCATCTGCAAATGGAAACAGCAGACATAAACACATTCAAAATAAAAAAAGCTGTCAACAACCAAGTGATGATTTTCCCAATGTGATTGGGGATCTTGAGAAGCAATTTCGCTATTCTCGGATAGAGATCTTTGATCCAAAGAACCCCCAGCAATCCCCAAAACACAGAATACAGCAGGCAAATGCGCCCATTGATGTTGAAGGGCATATGGCTGTAATCCCAGGAACGGGAGCCGAATAGCATTTCCTGCCCCCAGGAACACACATATTCCACGATACTCCCCACCACCATGCCGCCTAAAAACGAAAGCCAGCTACCTCTATTTCTGAATTTGTAAAGGCATATGGTTAGCGCAACAGCTCCCGCGCCATACAGCAGATTGAAGGGGCCGCAAACAAGGCCGGAACGGCTTTCCAGATATCCATTGGTAATCAGGCACCACAACAGCTCAATAACCACACCCGCAAAGCTGCCGATAAAACAGATAAGCAATAGCTTGTAAATATTCAGCCCTCTTGCAAAATGCTGGGACCGGCTTTCGTTCAGGTCAATGGCCGCATTAGACGGCGCTGCCGCAATCAGTCTGCGCTTTTTATTTTGGTTTTTGATATCACTCCTACGGGCATTTAATTCGTCGCAGGCAGCATATATTTGCGCCCACGCTTTGAGTATATTATTCGCCGCCCGTCGGAGCGAATCCACGCGGCCCAGTGTTTCTGCTTCCGACTCGCTGTTTTCCAGCATTTGCGGATAATATGAAGATAACTCCTCTTCTGTTTTCCGTACCGTTTCCAACAACTGGATACTCTCTTGTTCTATTTCGGATACATAAGAAATGGCGTTTTCCGAGTCACTGATCCTATTAACTGATTGATTTGTGTTTTTCTCCATACAAACCCTCTCTAAAATTCATAATATAGTTGTCTCATTCTATGTGTTCGCCATAAATAAAAATGTCTAATGGCAATATTCTTTTCCTTTACAGCCGTTCTTTCGACAAAATTCGCTATTATCATTTTAAATTCTATTTATCAATCTTTTTTTAATTCCATGTCAACAATTATTGAAATCAAACGAATATGAATCCATAGCCTGATACAGTTGCAGGAAAGAATTTGCCACTTTATCACAAGAAGCGGCGGGAAGTCCTCACAGAGCTCCCCGCCGCTTCTATTTTATCAAAAACAGGTTCTCCTCCAATAACTATAAAAGTCCAACCGTGACATTCCCTTTGGGTAGGTAGATTTTCTCCGCTTTCATCCCAGAAAAGAGGCGATTTTCCCACCGTCTTGGAAACCCTTTTCATAGAGCCGCTTCATCGCTTCCGGATTACGGGTCAGAATATCCATACCGCAAGCATCGTTATTCTCGCTCCTTTCCGTTGAGAAATTTACGCATCTAAAATGGACATAAACTCCTCGCCAGTGATGGTCTCTTTTTCATACAGATAGGCAGCCAGCTCATCCAGCTTTTGCCGATTCTCAGTTAAGATTTTCCGCGCCTTTTCGTGCTGCTTTTTGACCAGCTCTACTACCTGCCTGTCAATCTGTGTCTGCGTTTCCGCCGAACAGGCCAGAGAGGCGTCCCCACCCAGATACTGGTTTGTGACGGTTTCCATGGCTACCATGTCGAATTCTTCGCTCATACCATAACGGGTAATCATGGCTCTGGAGAGCTTAGTAGCCTGTTCAATATCATTAGAAGCACCGGTGGTAACAGAGCCGAACACCACTTCTTCAGCCGCCCGGCCGCCAGTCAGAGTAGCCACCTTGTTTTCGATTTCCTCTTTACTCATCAGGTAATGTTCTCCCTCTTCCACCTGCATCGTATAACCCAAAGCACCGGAGGTCCGGGGAACAATGGTGATCTTCTGCACCGGAGCAGAATGGCTCTGCATGGCAGCTACCAAAGCATGCCCGATTTCGTGATAGGACACAATCTTTTTCTCTTTGTCCGTCAGAATGGCGTTCTTCTTCTGGTATCCGGCGATGACTATCTCTATACTCTCTTCAAGGTCCGCCTGCACAACTGCTTTCCGTCCATCCCGCACGGCGCGCAAAGCAGCTTCGTTAATGATGTTGGCCAGTTCTGCGCCTGAAGCACCGGACGCCATTCGGGCAACCTTGCTGAAATCCACATCGGGCCCCACCTTGATTTTCTTAGCGTGAACCTTTAGAATCGCTTCCCGCCCCTTCAGGTCGGGAAGCTCCACCGGAACCCGGCGGTCAAACCGGCCAGGCCGTGTTAAAGCAGGGTCCAGGGACTCAGGGCGGTTAGTAGCAGCCAAAAGGATAACGCCGCTGTTTTCTTCAAAGCCATCCATTTCGGTGAGCAGCTGATTCAGGGTCTGCTCCCGCTCATCATTCCCTCCGATCTGTCCTTCTCTCTTCTTACCAATGGCGTCAATTTCATCAATGAAGACGATACAAGGGGCTTTCTCTTTCGCTTGCTTAAACAGGTCACGGACTTTCGCCGCGCCCATGCCTACAAACATCTCCACAAATTCCGAGCCGGACATGGAGAAGAATGGGACATTGGCCTCGCCAGCTACGGCCTTGGCCAGCATCGTTTTGCCGGTGCCGGGAGGGCCCACCAGCAGGAGGCCCTTGGGCATGGCGGCGCCCACCTCTTTGTATTTATCCGGATTATGCAGATAATCTACGATTTCCGTCAAGTTTTCCTTCGCTTCATCTTCGCCGGCTACATCCGCGAATTTGATTCCCTCGGAGGATTTCACATAGACCTTTGCATTGCTTTTACCGAACATCATGGCGTTGGGGCCGCCTGCGTTTTTCATCATCCGCTTATACATGAGCTGTCCAATCGCCACAAAAATAACCATAGGCAGCACCCAAGTCAGCAGAAAGCTCAGCAGCGGGGACATCTGCTCCACAATCTCACCGGAAAATTCTGCCCCGGAATCCGCGAGCCGTTGGGTTAAGTCAGGATCCGGCATCATGCCGGTCTTATAGATGGCGGTATTCTCTTTATTGGTAAACAGAATTTGATTTTCCTGCTGCTGCACCTCCACTTGGCCCAGCTCCTGATTTTGCGCCATCTCAATAAAGGTGCCGTAATCCACCTGCTGGACCTGCCGCTGCATCAACCAGGGCATGGTAATGAAATTGAATATCAGCAGAACCAACAACACGATTACATAATAGGAGATTAGGGGTTTTCTAGGTTTTTTGACTTCATTCATTAGGAAATTCCTCCTTTTGCTCGTCCACACTCATTTGCAGGTCAATGGCCTTTAATGCCGCAATCAGCGCATATCGCGTGGACTGAATGGCAAAATCAATGGCGTACTCCCCATAAAGGGCGGCGGCTTCAGCTTTATCCTCCGCTGTGGTGTTCTTCTCACTGCGCAGATAATCTGGAAGCTCCTGTTCCAGGATTTCTCTGACCGTTTTATAATATTTCAGCTGAGCGCCGGCCAATGCGGCCACTGCCGGAGAACGGCTTCCCTCTACGTTCCTTTCTAACAGAAGCTCGTTCTCCTTATATTCATCTGTTGCTTTTTGAAGCTCCTGCCGAATTTTGGAATGATCCTCTTTCTGGCAAAGCCGGAGCCGGCTTTGCATCCGCCCGTATTGCTGCTCTAATTCATACAGTTTGACAGCAAATATCCCTTCGCTAAGCTTCATAAACCAGGCTCCTTTCCTCATACCGTGTACCCTATTTTCAGTTATACCAGAGTACAGAAAATTTCGCCACTTGCAATTTTTAAAATCTGTCTTTACACATCTGCCGATATGTAAAAAACATTGACGCTTTCCTAACGTACAGAGAAGGCCAGAAAAAAGAGCGGATGGACTTAGTGGCCGGTCAGGCTGGAACCATACGGTTGTATCGGGATTACAAAAAAGAAGATGTGCCATAACCATTGGCACATCTTCTTTGGCTTTCTTTACTCGACTATCGTAATTCTATTATTTAAAAGGCGCTCCATACACAATGGACAGACCCGCTTCGCAAAAGCAAAACTACCGGTTCCTGCGCAGAGTAAAGCCATCCACCTCTTTGTGGTGGAGATAGACATTCTGCACCAAGCCATACCCAAAATAGAGGCAGGCCGCCGAAGAACCACCAGCGCTAAAGAAGGGCAGGGTCACGCCCATAACCGGCAGGATTGCCAAGCACATGCCGATATTGAAAATTGCCTGGGCGGCAATCAGGCCGAAAAAGCCCACGCAGATATAGGTGCCCAGCGGGTCCCGGGCCACCCGGGCGTTGTGGACTGTGCGGATCAGCAGCAGAACCAGCAGGACGATAATCAGCATACATCCTACAAATCCCAGCTCTTCCCCGGCCACGGAGAAAATAAAGTCGCTCTGCTGGAACGTCACTTGATTACTCTCCACCCGAGGGCCTTCAAACAATCCACGGCCCCAAAACTGGCCGGAACCAATGGACAGCCGGCCCTGATACTGCTGGTAGCCGTCGCCCCGGGCAATTACGGGGTTATCCAGATTATAGACGGCGGTAAACCGGTTTTTCTGGTATTCGCTGAGGACGTAATTCCAGGCCAAAGGCGCCGCCACCAAAAGTGCTCCAAAGAGGCCGGCGAAATACCGGAGCTGCACCCCGGCGATAAAGGACATGGCCAGGAACATACAAAAGAAGATCACTGCCGCGCCGTCGTCCCCCTGGAGGTGGCACAGGGCCATGGGGACCAATGCGTGAACCCCCAGCAGGGCCACATGGAGGAATTTCTTGATGAGGCCCCTCTCCTTTAACACCGAAAGATGTTTGGCAAAGGTAATCATAAAGGCGATTTTTACCAGTTCGGAGCTTTGAAAAGTGGTAAAGCCCAGATTAATCCACGCCTTGGCATTGACCCCGTCATCGTTTTGAATCGAGATGCCAAAAAGCAACGTATACACCATTAGGAACACGCTGAACCCCGCTACAAGATACCAAAAACTCGCAATGGCATTATAATCGATCAGCGTCAATATCCAAGCGCCTACCAATCCCAGCACTACGGCTACCAGTTGTGTTTTGAAATAGTCGGTATCCGTAGCCCGGGACACGCTTTTCAGCAAAAGCAAGCTGTAGGCGGAAATCACTACTATGAGAAGGAACAGGATCTTGTCCATATCCTTAATGTACTGCCAGATCCGTCCGAAAAATCTCGCCATCCGCTTTTCTCTCCTTTCCTGCCGGGCAGAAACCATCCGTCTGTCCCGGTCTGTGTTAGAGAAAGGACGTTTCCGCCCTATCCCCATAATGAGTCATTTTATTATAGCACACTCCTTCCGGTGCGGCAACGAAAAACCGCTCTCCCAAGGAGAAACCCCAAAATTTTAACAGAATATTCAACCCTTTATGCCGGGAAACACCCCCTGGCTAGGCCGGATTTCTCCAAAACTTTCCCGTCTTTTATCCGGAGGGAATTGATAAATTCCGACAATTTGGTATAATAATAGAATCAACCGTTGTAAGAGAGGGAAATGACATGGAAAACAAATTGGTACGCACTCGTTTCGCGCCCAGCCCCACGGGCTTTATGCACGTGGGCAACCTGCGCACCGCCCTGTTTGAATATCTCATCGCCAAATCCCAACAGGGAAAATTCATCCTGCGCATTGAGGATACCGACCAGGAACGGCTGGTGGAGGGCGCAGTGGATGTGATCTACGACACTCTGCAGCAGGTGGGCCTGGACCACGATGAAGGCCCCGATATTGGCGGAGAATACGGCCCCTATATCCAGAGCCAGCGGAAGGACACCTATCGTCCCTATGCAGAGCAGCTTGTCCGGGAGGGCAAGGCCTACTACTGCTTCTGCACCAAGGAGCGCCTGGAATCCCTCCATCAGGAAGATGGCTTTGGCGGCTATGACCGTCACTGCCGGGATCTGCCCGCCGAGGAAGTCCAGCGCCTGCTGGATGCCGGCACTCCCTATGTGATCCGGCAGAAGATGCCCACAGAGGGTTCCACCACCTTCCAGGACGCGGTATTCGGGGAGATTACCATTGAAAATAAAGAGCTGGAAGACCAGATTCTGCTGAAGTCCGACGGCTATCCCACTTATAATTTCGCAAACGTCATCGATGACCACCTGATGCACATCACCCATGTGGTGCGGGGCAGCGAGTATCTGACCTCTACCCCGAAATACAACCTGCTGTATGAGGCTTTCGGCTGGGAAGTGCCCACCTATGTCCACCTGCCCCTGATTATGGGCAAAAACGAGGACGGCTCTGTGAGCAAACTCTCTAAGCGCCACGGCTCTACCAGCTTTGCCGGCCTGGTGAAGGAGGGCTATCTCCCCGAGACCATTGTCAACTACATTGCCCTGCTGGGCTGGTGCCCCAAGGATAACCGGGAAATTTTCTCCCTCCAGGAGCTGGTGGAGAACTTCTCCATTGACGGCATCAGCAAGGCCCCCTCGGTGTTCGACTACGACAAGCTGGACTGGTTTAACGGTGAGTATCTCCGGGCCAAGACGCCGGAGGAATTTACAGCCCTGGCCATGCCTTGGTATCAGCAGGTGTTCGGGCAGGAAGAGAAGCCCTGGGATGTGCTCACTTCTATTTTGCAGCCCCGGGTCATTCGTCTGATAGATATTCCCGGAATGATCGGCTTCTTTAAGGAGCTGCCGGAATACGACGCTGCGCTTTTCGTCAACAAAAAGAGCAAGGCCAACCTGGAAAATGCCCCGGTAATGCTGAAGGCCGCTATGGAGGCCCTCTCTTCCCTGCCGGAGTGGAATGTGACGGCCATTCACGACTGCCTCATTCAGCTGGCCCAAAAGCTGGAAGTAAAGAACGGCACGCTGCTGTGGCCGGTGCGCATTGCCGCTGCCGGGATGCAGGTAACCCCCGGCGGCGCCATGGAGATTCTGGCGATTCTGGGCAAAGAGGAAGCTCTGCGCCGGCTGGAACTGGGCCTTGCCAAACTGTAAAAACGCGTATTTCTGCTGGTTCTGATTCCCCCTTTGGGGGAACAGAGGAAGGCAGCATGAGGAACGGAGCAGGGGCCTTTTTTCTTGCAAAAGGCCCCTCTTTGAAAATGTCCCACTGGGATATTTTCAAATTCACCCGCGAAAATGCGCCTTACAACTTACAAATAGAGATTCCGCTCTCTGCGGAGAGCGGCCGGGGACTCTGTCCCCTGGATCCCTGCGATTTTTTGAAAAAAATCGAGTAAAACTTTTGTGGTTGCGCAACTGGAAAGGATGGAAAATATGAGCGAAGAAAAGACCATGGGGGAAGTTATTTCCTCCAGTTTTATTGACGACTTTATTATGGAGGATTTAGCCGAGGGCGGCCGCTGTGAGGGAATGCAGGTTCACACCCGGTTCCCTCCCGAGCCCAATGGCTACCTGCATATCGGACACGCTAAGGCCATTTACATTGATTTCGGTACGGCGGAGCGCTTCGGCGGCATCTGCAATCTGCGTATGGACGATACCAACCCCACCAAAGAGGATACCGAGTATGTGGACGCCATTAAAGAGGACATCCACTGGCTGGGTTACGACTGGGAGGATCGTTTCTATTATGCCTCCGATTACTTTGAAAAAATGTATGAATTGGCGGTAGGCCTCATCAAAAAGGGCTTGGCTTATGTGTGTGAGCTGACCCCTGACCAGGTGCGGGAAAACCGCGGCGACCTCTCCACCCCGGCCACCAGCCCCTATCGGGACCGGCCCATTGAGGAGAGCTTGGATCTCTTCGCCCGGATGCGCGCCGGCGAGTTTGAGGACGGTAAGATGACTCTCCGAGCCAAAATTGATTTGGCTTCCGGCAACTTCAACATGCGGGACCCGGTGATTTACCGCATTAACCATATGTCCCACCACCGCACCGGTGACAAATGGTGCATCTACCCCATGTACGACTACGCCCACCCCATTGAGGATGCCCTGGAAGGGATTACCCACTCCCTGTGCTCCCTGGAATTTGAGGACCACCGGCCCCTGTATGACTGGGTTATCGCCAACGTGGACCTGCCCTCCAAGCCCCGGCAGATCGAGTTTGCCCGGCTGGGTATCAACCACACGGTGATGAGCAAGCGCAAGCTGCGGGCTCTGGTGGAAGGCGGCTATGTCAGCGGCTGGGACGACCCCCGGATGCCCACCCTCTGTGGCCTGCGCCGCCGTGGCTATACCCCGGCCTCTATCCGGAATTTCAGCGAGCGAAACGGCGTTTCCAAGGTAAACAGCACGGTGGAATACAGCTTCTTGGAGCACTGCCTCCGAGAGGACTTGAACCTGAAGGCCCAGCGTGTCATGGGTGTGCTGCACCCCTTGAAGCTCATCCTTACTAACTACCCCGAGGGCAAAACCGAGACCTTTGAGGTGGAAAACAACCCCAACCGTCCTGAGGACGGCACCCGCACGGTGACCTTCTCCCGGGAGCTGTGGATTGAGCAGGAGGATTTCATGGAGGAGCCCATCAAGGGATACTTCCGTCTTTTCCCCGGGAATGAGGTGCGCCTGAAGACCACCTATGTAATCCGCTGCACTGGCTGCGAAAAGGACGCCGACGGCAATGTCACTACTGTGTATGCCGAGTATGACCCGGAATCCCGGGGCGGCAACCCGGCAGACGGCCGGAAAATCAAGAGCACCATCCACTGGGTGGACGCCAACACGGCTCTGGATGCGGAAATCCGGCTGTATGACAATCTGTTCAGCGTGGAAGACCCGGACGCCGGGGACTTTTTGGAGGCTCTGAACCCGGATTCCCTGAAGGTCCTGGAAAACGCCAAGGTGGAGCCGTCCCTGGCCACCGCCAAGCCCGGCGACTCCTTCCAGTTCATGCGCCAGGGGTACTTCTGTGTGGACAACCGGGACAGCACTCCGGAGCATCTGGTATTCAACCGTTCTGTTTCCTTGAAGGACAGTTTCAAGCCCAAGAAGAAGTAAGAAACTAAAAGTAATCCGTCAAACAGGTTGATTTGCGTAAAAGTTAAAAGTTCAACGATTATCGGCCAGCGCCTAAAGGTGCTGGCTTTGCTTTTGTCTCCTATTAGAGCTTGAATAAAAAGAGCTACCTGACTTTTTGCAAATCAGGTAGCTCTTTTGAAATAATGAAAACTGTTGCCAAATCATTGCCACAGAGAACATCAAACCTTAGAAAACCCAGTAATCACGGGCTTTTTCGGGCCTCTGAAATCATTCAAACTCGCCAAGTTAAATCCATTTCTAAACTTTTTTGTATAGAGGATTTGATTTGACGTGGTTCTATTTGATGCAGATTATTCTTATCCTAAGGTACTTTTGCTATCAAAAATCTATCTGGGCCATCCTATCAGGAGTTTTGCTTGAGGTACATAATTGGGTGGCTTAGAAATATTATAACACTAACTAACCACTTTGACAATTCTCCCATAAGCCTTTAAGTTGTCCTCATCACGAATTTGAATCGGCTTATATTTTGTATTCACCGAGCACAGGAAAACTTTTCCATCTTTATGTAAAAGCTTTTTACAATAGACTTCCCCGTTAAGGAAAAACGCACCAGTTATTCCGTCGGGCACATCACATTCCTTTTTAACAATGACAATGCTGCCGTTAGGGATTTCCGGCTCCATGCTGTCGCCGGAGATATGAAGTGCAAAGTCACC
>CAJFVO010000019.1 GCA_904420555.1 Candidatus Heritagella intestinalis
TTGATAGGCTGCGTGTGTAAGCATGGTAACATGTTCAGCTTGGCAGTACTAATAGGCCGAGGGCTTGACCATATACTTCTTGGTCAGTCTGATTTGCTCTTTGCCTCCTGTTTTTAACTTTATTCAGTTTTGAGTGTACACGAAAAAAGCCGTCCTTTTGGACGGCTTTTTTGTTTTGTTTATAATTTTTTCTGCGCATACAAGCCGTTATTTTCCCGTATAATTTCCCGGGGGTGATGGGCTTGGAATACTGGGCGCATCTGTTGCGGGAAATTCTTTGGGGTTGGCCGGTGCTGGCGGGAATTCTCCTTGCAGGAATTCATTTGAGTATCCGCACAGGCTTTTTACCGTTTACTCATTGTATATTTTGGACAAAAAATACTATTAGTTCATTTTTGAAGCCTCATAAAGGGGAAAAAAGAAAGAAATCTTCCGGAATTTCCCCGATACAGGCCCTGATGACTGCTCTAGCTGGTTCCATTGGCACGGGAAATATTGTCGGCGTAGCTACCGCCTTGACTATCGGCGGGCCGGGAGCGATCTTCTGGATGTGGGTTTCCGCCGGAATCGGTATGACCACCATTTGGGGGGAAGCGGTGCTGGCGGTGAAATACCGGGTGAAGGGTAAGGATGGGCGGTTTACCGGTGGCCCTATGTATTATCTGGAACGGGGCGTGGGGAAAAAAGGACTGGCTCTGCTGTTTGCAGCGGCCTGTGTGCTGGCTTCTTTTGGAATGGGCAACATGGCCCAGTCCAACGCCATTGCCGGCGCTTTGAAGGAGGGCTTTGACCTTCCTCCCCTGTTCACCGGCAGTATTATTGCGGTTTTGCTATTTTTGATTTCCGCCGGAGGACTAAAGGGCACGGCAAAAGTGGCAGAGAAGCTGGTTCCGGTCATGACCCTTGGCTATATCGGTGCCTGCTTGGCAATCCTGTTCTTTTTCTCCGGGGAAATCCTCCCGGCATTCCAGTTAATTTTTCACGATGCCTTTTCTTTAGAGGCCGCTGCCGGAGGCGTTGGGGGTACGGTGATGCTCCGAGCCATGGAGTGCGGCATTTCCCGGGGAATCTTCACCAATGAGGCCGGCTTGGGCTGTTCGGTAATGGCCTACGGCGGCAGCGATGGGACAGAGCCGGGGAAACAGGCCTGCTGGGGGATTTTGCAAGTCTTTATTGATACTATCCTCATGTGTACTCTGACGGCCCTGTGTTTCCTCACCACAGGGATGCTTTCCACGGGAAAGGATGGCGCTGCCCTGAGCACCGCGTGCTTTTCCCTCCTCTTTGGTCCCTGGGGAGAGGTCTTTGTCTGCGGGGCCATTACCCTCTTTGCCTTTGCCACCATGATTGCCTGGAGCGCCTATGGCCAGACAGCCATGGAGTACCTATTTGGCGGCCGGTTTCGGAAAGCCTACCGGCTGGCCTTTTCCGGGGCAGCCGTGCTGGGCTGCCAACTGAGTTTGACAGCGGTGTGGGACTTGTGCGACAGCTTTAACGGCCTTATGGCCATTCCCAATATTGCGGCGCTGTTTTTGCTTTCCGGGGAAATCGTAAAGGAAAAGCAGCGGTGTTTGGGGCGGCCGAAAAAGAAGTTGCGAAAGTCCAGAGGATATGATAAGATAGCCACAGGAGCCGAAGGGCCCTCGGCTCCAGGATTTTAGAGGAGTGACGAAATATGAAAAGTATTTGTGCATGTGCTCTTGCAGCAAGCCGGGAGGTTTGCACCTGCTGACCGGCGCATGACCTCCCGGGAGTTGGACACAACTTAACCAGGAGGAAAAAACGTGAATCGAGAAAATAAACGCAAAGAGTACGAAAAAGGCTATTATAAAACCCATGCCTGCCGCGAAACCTTTACCTGTAAAGTCTGCGGGCGGCTGGTAGTGCCGGAAGGTGCCGGCAGCGACCATCGGAACCACTGCCCCAACTGCCTGAGCAGTCTCCATGTGGACGAAGAACCCGGAGACCGGGCGTCAGATTGCGGCGGTATTATGGAGCCGGTAGGGGTCTGGGTGCGCAAGGGCGGAGAGTGGGCTATTGTCCATCGGTGCCGCCGCTGCGGAAAGATCAGTTCCAACCGCATTGCCGCCGACGATAATCCCCTGAAGCTCATGCAGATTGCCATGAGGCCTTTGGCACAGCCGCCCTTCCCGCTGGAGCGGCTGGAACAGATGATGGAAGCCGGCGGGTATACGGAAAGCAAATAAATAAAGCCCCGATGGGGCCAAAAGGGCGGGAGAAAGGTGAAGAAGCCTTCCTCCCGCTTTTTCTGTGGAAAAGATACTGGGGGTAGGAATGGACAGAATTTTATATGTTTCGGACTTAGACGGCACGCTGCTCAACGAAAACCAGGAGGTCTCCCCCTATACCGCTCGCGTTATCAATTGCATGGTGGAGGCTGGGGGCCTGTTTTCCTACGCGACCGCCCGGTCTTTTGTCACCGCTTCCAAGGCCACGGCGGGGGTCACGGCCCGGCTGCCGGCTGCGGTGTATAATGGGGCTTTTGTGGCGGAGTTTCCCACAGGACGGCTGCTGCGAACCAACACGTTTTCCTCAGAAGAAGGGAGGGAGGTTTTAGAAGCGCTGCTTTCTTCCGGCATTTCCCCTATTGTATATAGCCTGCTGAAGGGCAGAGAACGATTTTCCTATGTGAGGGGAAGCGTGAATCCCGGGGCGGCGGAATTTCTCCAAACCCGGCAAGGGGATATCCGGGAGCGGCCAGTGAAAACGCCGGAAGAGCTGGAAGAGGGAGAAATTTTCTACTTTACCTGTATTGACAAGGAAGAGAAGCTCCGGCCGCTGTATGAAACTTGGAAAGGGCGCTGTCGCTGTATTTTTGACCGAGATTTTTATACCCGCCGTTATTGGCTGGAGCTCATGCCCCGGCAGGCCACCAAAGCCCACGCAGTGCTGCAAATTAAGGAGATGCTGGGTTGTGAGAAAATCATTGCCTTTGGGGATGGGAAAAACGACATTCCCTTGTTTCAGTTGGCCGACGAGGCCTATGCCGTGGAAAACGCAGACCCAGCATTAAAGGCCCTGGCAAAGGGAATCCTCCCCAGCCACCAGGAAGATGGCGTGGCCCGGTGGATGGAAGCCAACTGGCCCGGATTTCGATAAGGAAAAGGAGAGAACATCATGGGAAACACACCGTTATACAACGCTTTGCAGGGGCACCTGGCAAAAGGCAGGGCTTCTTTTCACACGCCGGGGCATAAAGGCCGGTTCCTGCCCCAGAACCTCTATGATTTGGATTTGACGGAGCTTCCGGATACCGACAGCCTCTTTGAGGCAGACGGCTGTATTGCGGCTGCGGAAGAGGAAGCTAAAAAACTGTTCCACAGCCGGGCCACCTTGTTTTCCGCGGGAGGATGCACCCTGTGCATCCAGGCCATGTTCCGGTTGGCGGCTCCCCAAGGGGGAACGGTGATTTCCAGCCGGGTGATTCATCGGAGCGCCGTCAATGCCATGGCCCTGCTGGGTATCCAGCCGGTGTGGGTGCGTCCCCGGCCTGACGCAGGCCCTTTTTTGGCAGGACGGCTTCACCCGGAAGACGTGGAGGCCGCTTTGCAGGCGCACCCGGAGGCCAAGGCCGTCTACGTCACCAGCCCGGACTATTTCGGCGTCCTGGCGGATATTGCGGGCCTTGCTCGGGTGTGTCACGCCCATAAGGTTCCCCTGCTGGTGGATAACGCCCACGGCACCCATTTGGCCCTGTTGGAGCCCTCCCGGCATCCCTTGACTTTGGGGGCGGATTTGACTGCCTGCTCGGCCCATAAGACCTTGCCGGTGCTCACCGGCGGGGCCTTTCTCAATATCGGGGATACGGAACTTTCCCGAAAATTGAATTTTGCAGAAAGAGCAAGAGAAGCCATGGCGCTGTTTGGCTCCACCAGCCCGGCCTATCCGGTCATGGCTTCTTTGGATTTGGCCCGGGATTGGGCGATGGAGCAGGGAAAAACCGCCTGGAACACATTGGCCGCCCAAATGGCGAAGATCAAAGAGACGGCCCGGACACGGGGGTTCCTGCTGCCGAAAGGGGAGACTGACCCCACCCGGCTGGCCATCGGCACCTTGCCTTTGGGAATGACCGGGGAAGAGGCCGCTCAGTGGTTCCGAGAGCGGGGCATTGAGCCGGAGCACGAGGACGGCGCCTATGTGGTGTTTATCGCCACCCCGTGGAATCGGGAAGAGGAGCTAACCCGGCTGGAAATGGCAGTAGCGCAATTTCCGGGAGAGGCCCAGCCGGTTTCCCCAGCGCCGGCGTTGCCGCCCCTGCCTCCGGTACGGTGCAGTCCCCGGGAAGCGGTGCTGGCGCCCCAGGAACAGCTGCCATTAGAGGGAGCCGTGGGGCGCATAGCCGGGGAAGCCGCCTGCCCCTGCCCCCCTGGGGTGCCCATCGTCATGCCTGGGGAGGAAGTGACTCCGGAATGCGCTGGATTCCTCCGGGAATACGGCTTGACAGCGCTTTCCGTAGTCAAATAAAAAGGGCTGTGTGGCTTTGGCTTTCGGTGGCCTTTTGCAGAAAGTTTTAAATTGTAAACTTTATGTTTTGATTGAAGGTTGACAATGTGAAGAAAAGGGGTTATACTATTGGAAAATGGATTCCCGGAAAGAGAGGCCTCTTTTATGAACCGTACCCGTCAATTGACCCTCACCGCCCTGTTTGCCGCCCTGACAGCGGTGCTGTCCCAAATTTCGTTTCCGATCCCCTTTACCCCCATCGTCTTTACCATGGGGGTGATGGCGGTGTATCTGACGGCGGCCCTGCTGCCCAAATGGAACGCCCTGCTGGCCCAGCTGGTGTATTTGCTGCTGGGAGCGGTGGGCCTGCCGGTGTTCAGCGGGTTCAATGGAGGCGTGGGCGCTATTTTGGGGCCCACAGGGGGCTATTTGATTGCTTACCCGGTCATGGCCTTTTTGGGGGCCTGGATGCGGGAGCTCCTGGGGAAAACGCCCCTTCCCCGTCTGCCCCAATACCTGATTGCCCTGTTCCTTACCATGATTCCCTGCTATCTGCTGGGCTCTCTGTGGTATATGCAGGTGGGCCAGGTGGATTGGCTCACGTCCCTCACCGCCACGGCCCTGCCCTTTATCCCCATGGATGCCCTGAAAGTGGTGGTTTCCTCTCTGCTGGCTATGCCGGTGAGTATAGCGGTAAAAAAGTCCGGATTACTTTCCGAAAAAGTGTAAAGTGTATTGGGAAAAGACGCCTACTAGAGGTGTCTTTTCCTTTTTTTAATGTTTTATAAAATTTCCCAAACAAAGGTAGCGTGTTCCTGGTTCTTAATCTCCTGAGGACAAATATCTTCCATGGAATCGCTTTTTGAGAAACTATACAGTATATCTGCAAATCTACCGTCCTCATATCGAGTAGGAGATGAAACCTGGATTTCTCCCCAGCTGTAATCAATACGCAGTAGCTTTCCCAAGGATACACCGGAGGCAGATGCCAATATTTCTGCTTTTTTGCGTGCGTCTTTGGTGGCGGAAACCAAAAGCTCTTCTTTTACGGCGGCGGGATTTTCTAATTTAAATTGGATGCTTAGCGCGGGGCATACATGGTGGTCAGAAATGGATTGCAGAAATCGGGTTAGTAATGAGAAGTTTAAATTCAAATGAAATTCCAATAAATGACGAAAATGATATCCGCAAAAAATTTCCTCCTGGTTTTTGTTCAGTCTGGTTATAGTACGGACATACCAGTTTGCTGTCTTTAGATTTTCTAAAGGCAAACCACAGTCTTTCACACTTTGCTGCAGATTTGCAGTTTTTTCCCGGATTTCTTTTTCAGCTTTTTCGTAGGACAAGTCCTGGCTTTCTAATCGAATGGATACAGAGATTTGGTCCGGGGGAGTAGAGGTGGCCCCCACACCAGTAATCGTGATAATTCTTTCCATAAAACAATCATTCCCTTCCACGATAAATAATGATTTGAATCGCCAGAGTAAGATATTGCACCGTATTATTAGGTAGGCAGCTTAATTAACGAATGGACAGGAACTTTCCTCCTTTTCCTGAAACAAATATGCCAGATACCGCTGAGGGTTCTCCAAAAACCGCCGGGTCAGCTGGTAATGCTCGGTTTCTTCATAGGAAACGGCTTCCAGGCCGGTTTCGGAAAACTGCCAGATATGGGCCCCGGGATAGGCCATGAGAATGGGGGAGTGGGTGGCGATGAGGAATTGGGAATCCGCCTGTACCAGCCGGTGTATCTCTGCCAATAAGGCCAGCTGCCGGGTGGGGGAAAGGGCCGATTCCGGTTCGTCCAGCAGGTAAAGCCCCTGCCCGCCGAAACGGTTCTGCACCAGGGATAGAAAGCTCTCTCCGTGGGATTGGCCGTGGAGAGATACGCCTCCATAGCTGTAGACCAAAGGAGAAGCGGAAATATACGGCACGTCGGCAATTTCGCGGTCCATCTCTTCGATATTGGTGGCCACATTGTAAAAGCTCTCCGCCCGGAGGAAAAAACCGTCCCGTTCCCGGCGAAGGCGGGAGGGGGTTAGGGATTCGTGGAGAGGGGAGTGGCTTCGGAAGGTGGAGAAGGAGAAGTTTTTGCTGCCGCCTTCGGCGTTAAAGCCGCAGGCCACGGCGATGGCTTCCAGAAGGGTGGATTTCCCCGTGCCGTTTTCCCCCACGAAGAAGGTCACAGGAGCGGGAAACGTCAAAGCCCCCGTCTGAGATAGCCAGCGCACCGCCGGCAGTGTATGAAGATAGGATTCCTCCGGCAGGGGACGATGCAGCAGGATTTTGTTCAGGTAAATCACGAGACATCACCCCAGTGGTCCAGGCCGGCCCGCTGCATGGCCCCCATGACCTTTTTCCGCAGGTCGGGGAACTGTTTTTCTAACGCTGTCACCAGTAGTTCCGTGTCCTTCCGACTGGTGCAGCCGTCTGCCGGGCAGGCGCTCTTTACCACCGGAAATTGGAGACGCTGGGAGGCATTGCGGATGTCCCGTTCTTCGCAGAACACCATGGGCCGAATCAGCCACAGCTCCTGGCGGGACAGGTAGCTTTTGGGAGAGAAGCAGCCCAGCTTTCCCCCGTAGAACAGGTTCATGAAAAAGGTCTGCACTGCGTCGTCAAAGTGATGACCCAGGGCCAGGGCTGTGCAGCCGTTGGCTTTGGCCATTTCATGGAGGATTCCCCGGCGCATCCGGGCGCAGAGGCTGCAGGGGTTTTCCTCCTTCCGCTCCTCAAAAATAATGGTGCCCAACCGGGTGCGCCGGAGCAGGTAGGGCACGTCCAGCTCCTGGCAGAATTTCTCCACTGGGGAAAAATCCGTCTCCACGCCGCCAAAACAGGGGTCGGCGGTAATGGCCACCAACGAGAAGGGCACCGGGTAGTAATCCCGGAGCTTGGCCAGCCCTGCCAGCAGGGTCAGGGAGTCCTTGCCTCCCGAAACCCCTACGGCGATTTTGTCTCCGGGCTGCACCATCTGATACCGCTCCATGGCGGCCCGCATTTGTCCCATGAGCTTTTGCACGGACATTTCTCCTTTACAATTTGTATAATTTTTCCATTTTATTAAAGAACGTATTCTAATTGGCAGTCGCAGGGCTCTTTTTCCACATGGGCCGGGTCGTATTCCTCCGCTTCCCGGCAGCCCATGGCCCGGTAAAATGCCTGGGATTCCACGGAAGAGTGGGCGGAAATATACAGCTTTTCCCCGCCGTGTTCTTTGGCCCAGCGGCAGGCCAGGGCAAAGAGCTGCCGTCCGGCCCCCTTGCCCCGGAGCTCCCGGGAGACATGGATGCTGGATAAGTCCCGGTATTGTCTCCGGCTTCCCAAAGCGGGGCCTTCCACGGAGGCAAACCCCTTGAGAACGCCTTCGTCAAAGGCGCCAAATACTGCTCCACCGGTATGGAGGGTGTTTTGCAGGCACTGGCAGAGGAATTGATATTCCTCCGGGCCCCATTGTTCTGTGAAGACCACGGGTTCCACTACCCACACGCCGTCCCGTTTCCGCCAGCAGTCCGTCACCTTCTGAAAGCGGTCAAATTGGGAAAACAGGGACGGCTGCAGCTCTTCTGAATGCAAAAGCCGGTATTCCATGGGCGTTCCTCCTTGTTTGAAAATCCATATAAGGATAGCATAACACAGATTGCCGGCCGTTTCCAGGGATTCCGAAAAGGCTTGACATAACAGTAATTGGTATGATAGAATGAGGACAACATAACAATTATTGTCATGGATGAATCCGACCTTACAGACGGCCAATTGTTTCCGGGAAAGGGGCAGTGATTATGAAAGTACAGCAGAACGAGCATGGCACAGAAATCCTTTTGGAGGATGAAAAGGACTTGCGGGCCTATATCCACCCTTTGCGCCAGCGGATTATGGCGGCTTTGGAGCGCTGTCCCCAGGGGATGAGCGCCAAACAGCTGGCCGATACTCTGGGGATCGCCCCTTCCAGCGCGGGGCATCATTTGAAAATTTTGGAGGATATCGGCCTGGTGGTATTGGATCGGGTAGAGAACATCCACGGGTTCCAGGCCAAAATTTATAAGGAGGCCATTGTCACGGTGCGGATTGGCAATGTCCCCAGCAAGGGGAATTTACAGGCGGTGTTGATCCAGGAGGAGTTGGCCCGGCGCACCCAACGATTGTTGGAGGCTGCTAAGGAAGCGGGAGAGGATGAAAAAAAGGAAGAAAACCAAGTCAAATTCAGTGCGGGCGTTGTGTATTGTACCCCAGAGGAAATAACGGGTTTTGCAAAAGAAGTTGCCCGCTTTATGCAGATGCACACAGACCCGGCACCCGGCAAGATCCCTTTTGAGACCACGTTCTTTTATTACGCTTCCCAGATGGCGGACGAGGCTTTGGGAAAAAAGAGAGGGGACGGGCAAAATGCAAAAAAAGAATGAGAATGCCCTGCGTCCCTGGGTCTATCTGGCGGGGTTTGGCATGGTGGGAGCTTCTTCTGGGCTCTTTACCTGCATTAGTACCCTGCTGCTGCTTTCCCGGGGACTGAGCCTCTCGATGGCGTCTCTGGCCATGAGTTTGAATTTTATCACGGTATTGGTGCTGGAAATGCCCAGCGGCATGGCCGGGGATTTGTGGGGCCGCAAACGGGTGTGGATTCTTTCCCGGATCCTGTCTTTGGCTGGAGTGTTCTGTTTCTGCTTTGGCAACATACCGGTGGTTCTGCTGGGAAATATCTTGTTCGGAGCAGGCGTGGCGTTCAGTTCCGGTACGTTGGACGCTTTGTATATGGAGCGCTGGATGCACGCCCGGGGAAAAGAAGCCACCGGCAAAGCAGGGATGTGGAGCAGCATTGTCCAGTATGGCTGCCAGGCCCTGGGGTCCCTGGTCGGGGGAGTATTGAGCAGCACGCCTTTTCTGAGGTATCAATATGGGGCCAACTTGATGCTGATGGCGGCATTGTTACTGGCGGCTGTTTTCTGGGTCATCGGGACGGTGCCGGAGGACTCCCGGGAAAAAACGGTTTCTATGAAAAAAGGGAATCCCCTGAGAGAGATGGCTTTCCAGGGGAAAAAGGCTTTGCTGGCCGCCAGACACAGCCCGGTGCTGCTGGTCATCCTGCTGGGAGCGGGGATATTGGGCTTTACCACTTCCGGCGTGGAAATTTACTGGCAGCCCCAGCTCCAGACATTGGCTGGGAAGGGGGAGATTGGGCTGCTGCTGGGCCTGCTTTCCAGCGGAAGCATGATAGCGGTAGTGCTGGGAAATATCCTGGCCGCCCAGATTTCGGCCCGAATCCCAACGGAAAAAGGCCGGGTAGCCCTGTATTTTCTTTCCCGGCTGGCTATGACCCTGTGTATGGTGCTGGCAGCCTGCCTGCTGCGCCTGCCGGCGTTTTGTACCTTTTATATTCTGTATTATCTGGCTATGGGTTGGCAGGACAACGCCGATGCGGTATTGCTGCATCAGAGTGCGGAGGATGCAGTCCGCGGCACCATCATGAGCACTGAGAGCCTGGCCCTGCGGCTGGGCGGGCTGGTGTCCCAGCTCCTTTCTGCGGCGGTGCTGGCGGTTACGGGGATTCCGGTTCTTTGGCTCCTGCTGGCGGCAGTGCTGGGAATGGGCGCGATTTTCTGCGGAGCGGGCTATTGGCTTTCCTGCCGGAAAAAGGCGAAACCGGCATCCCCTTTGCCGGAAAAAATGAAATGACGCCGGAGCCAGGGGAAGAAAACAGCCAAAAACGGGTGAAAATCGAAGGAAATCTCAAAACAAATTAAAAAAACGGAAATTCCCCCTTGACAGACCCCGACGGCTGTGGTAGTATCATAAGGCAAATTCCTACGCCCTGCCAAATGGGCGGGGCTTTGTAATATGATTTGTTTGTAAGAAGCAGGAGGTAAACGCTATGTCCACTTATATGCCCAAAGCTGGTCAGGTTGACCGCAAGTGGTATGTGATCGATGCCGCCGGCAAGCCCCTGGGCCGTGTGGCGGCTCAGGCTGCAGTGCTGCTCCGCGGCAAGCACAAGCCCACCTATGCACCCCATGTTGACTGCGGCGACCACGTGATCATCATCAACTGCGCCCAGGCCGTTCTCACCGGCAAGAAGCTGGAGCAGAAGCACTATTATCGCCACACCGGCTACATCGGCCACCTGAAGGATGTCCGCTATGACACCCTGATGGCCCAGAAGCCCGAGAAGGCCATGGAGCTGGCTGTGAAGGGTATGATCCCCAGCAACAGCATCGGCCGCGACGCTATGAAGCGCCTGCGCCTGTTCGCCGGCAATGAGCACATTCACACCGCTCAGAAGCCCGAGAACTGGGAACTGTAAGGGAGGAGGAAGCAGACTATGTACGAGAAAGCACCTTATTTTTACGGAACCGGCCGGAGAAAGAGCTCCGTTGCCCGCGTTAGAATTTACCAGGGCACCGGCAAGGTGACCATCAACGACCGTGACATCGATGATTACTTCGGCCTGGATACCCTGAAGCTCATCGTCCGTCAGCCCCTGGTGCTCACCGGCACCGATGAGAAGTTCGATATCGTCTGCCGCGTTGCCGGCGGCGGCGTCACCGGCCAGGCCGGCGCTATCCGTCACGGTATCGCCCGCGCCCTGCTGCAGTACGATTCCGAGAACCTGCGCCCCACCCTGAAGAAGGCTGGCTTCCTGACCCGCGATCCCAGAATGAAGGAACGTAAGAAGTACGGCCTCAAAGCCGCTCGTCGCGCGCCCCAGTTCTCCAAGAGATAACAGGCCCGACAAACCAATTCAAAAATGCTCAAAAAGCCCGGAACCATGCGGTTTTCCGGGCTTTTTCCT
>CAJFVO010000020.1 GCA_904420555.1 Candidatus Heritagella intestinalis
ACCTTTTCTCTTAGAATAAAAATCCTGCGTATTCGCAAGCCACCCAAATCACCAGAATAACTCTGAATTTGACGGGTGCTATCAATCTGCTATCAAAGGGGAAATCTGAAATCCGAAAACCCAGTGTTTATGCGGGTTTACGGGCTCTCATATCCACTTTTTACTTATTCAAACTCAATGGTGGCCGGAGGCTTCCCGGTGCAGTCGTAGAGAACGCGGTTTACGTGCTTAACCTCATTGACAATCCGGCTGGTTACGGTCTGCAAAACTTCCCACGGAACGGGAGACGCTTCTGCCGTCATAAAGTCCGTAGTGGTGACGGCCCGGAGGGCCACCGCGTAATCATAGGTGCGCTCATCTCCCATGACGCCAACACTGCGCATATTGGTCAAGGCTGCATAATACTGGCTGATTTCCTTATCCAGGCCAGCTTTGGCAATCTCTTCCCGCCAAATGGCATCGGCATCCTGGACCATGGCCACCTTTTCCGGGGTAACTGCCCCGATAATCCGGATGGCAAGGCCAGGACCCGGGAAGGGCTGGCGGCTCACCAGATACTCCGGCAGGCCCAGCTCCCGGCCAGCCTGGCGGGTTTCGTCCTTAAACAGATCCCGCAGGGGCTCGATAATCTCCTTGAAATCCACATAGTCCGGCAGACCGCCTACATTGTGGTGGGACTTGATGACAGTGCTTTCACCGCCCAGGCCGCTTTCCACCACGTCCGGATAGATGGTTCCCTGCACCAGGAAGTCCACCCGGCCGATTTTCTTGGCCTCTTCTTCAAAGACCCGGATGAACTCCTCGCCGATGATCTTGCGCTTTTTCTCCGGCTCCTCTACCCCGGCCAGCTTATCGTAAAAACGCTGACGGGCATTGACGCAGATGAAATTCATCTCAAACTGGCCGCCGCCGAAGATTTCGCATACCTGCTCCATCTCATTCTTCCGAAGCAAGCCGTGGTCTACAAAGACGCAGGTGAGCTGCTTGCCCACTGCCTTGGAGAGCATAGCCGCCGCCACCGAGGAATCCACGCCGCCGGAAAGGGCGCACAGCACTTTGCCATCGCCGATCTTCTCCCGCAGGGCCTGAATGCTGGTCTCCACAAAGGAATCCATTTTCCAGTCACCCTTACAGCCGCAGACGTCATAGACGAAGTCGTGGAGCATCTGCTTGCCTTCCTGGGTGTGAAGCACCTCCGGATGGAACTGCACCGCATACAGGTTCTTCTCCCGGTTTTCTGCTGCCGCTACCGGGCAGTTATCCGTCCAGGCGGTAACCGTGAAGCCCGGAGCCGGTGTTTCAATATAGTCGTTGTGGCTCATCCAGCAGATGGTTTCCCGGTTTACATTCCGGAAGAGAGGGCTTTCCTCATGGGTGTACACCAGGGTTTTGCCGTACTCCCGCTCCGGGGCGCGGCACACGTGGCCGCCCAGCAGATGCATCATCAGCTGGCTGCCGTAGCAGATGCCCAACACAGGGATGCCCAGCTCGAAAACCGCCGGGTCCATAGTCGGGGAATCCTCCAAGTACACGCTGTTGGGGCCGCCGGTGAAAATAATCCCCTTGGGGTTAGCCGCCCGGATTGCCTCCAGGCCAGCGCGGTAGGAAATAATTTCACAGTAGACATTGCATTCCCGCACCCGGCGGGCGATAAGCTGGTTATACTGTCCGCCAAAGTCCACAACCAGGACTTTCTCATTCTGCGCCATTAAACATCCATCCTGTTCTTTCTGAATTTTTCTGCCCCAAAGGGCCGCAGTATTTACTGATAAAAGTATCAAAGAAGCGCCAACACGGGTCAGGCGTCGGCGCTCCTTCAGAGCTTCCTTTTTGCTTAGCGGTAGATAATATCCTCACGGGCAGGCCCATTGGAAACCATGGTAATGGGCACACCCAGATGCTTCTCTACAAACTCAATGTAGTTCCGGGCATTCTCCGGCAGATCCTCATACTTCTTAATGCCGCGAATATCGCACTTCCAGCCGGGGAGGACTTCCAGAATAGGCTTGCAGCGCTTGAGCTTGGGCGTCACCGGGAAGTGGTCGATGCGCTTTCCATCCAGCTCATAGGCCACGCACACGGGGATTTCATCCAGATAGCCCAGGGCATCCAGCACTGTAAAGGCCACACCGGTAGCGCCCTGCACCTGGCAGCCATACCGGGAAGCCACCAAATCCAGCCAACCCATCCGGCGGGGACGGCCTGTGGTGGCGCCGTACTCGCCGCCATCGCCGCCGCGGCGGCGCAGCTCGTCGGCCTCTTCCCCAAAGATTTCGCTGACAAACTCCCCGGCGCCCACAGCGCTGGAGTAGGCCTTCACCACGGTAATGACCTCTTTAATCTCATAGGGCGGCACACAAGCGCCTACAGTGCCGTAGCCAGCCAAGGTGGAGGAGGAAGTCACCATGGGATAGATGCCTAAATCCGGGTCCTTCAGAGAGCCCAGCTGGCCTTCCAGCAGGATGGTCTTTCCGTCCTTCACTGCATGATGGAGGAACTCCACCGTATCGGCCACATAGGGGGCCAACTGCTCCTTATACTCCATGAGCTTGTTGTATACCTCGTCCCGGTTCATCTCCGGCTGGTGGTACAGCTGGGTATACAGCACGTTTTTCAGGGCCAGCACATGGTCAATGCGATCCATGATGCTCTCCTTGTCGTCGAAGAGCTCGCTGACCTGGAAGCCGATTTTGGCATACTTATCGGAATAGAAGGGAGCGATACCGGACTTGGTGGAACCGAAGGACTTGGAGGAAAGGCGGGCCTCCTCCATGGCGTCCAGCTCCTTATGGTAGGGCATAACCACCTGGGCCCGGTCAGAGATGAGAATGTGGGGCTTGGGCACGCCGCGGGCTTCCAGCTCGGCCATTTCCTTGGTGAAGTTTTCCACGCTCAGGGCCACGCCGTTGCCGATGATGTTGGTGATGTGGTCGTAGAACACACCGGAGGGGAGCTGATGCAGGGCAAACTTGCCATAGTTGTTGATAATGGTATGGCCTGCATTGCTGCCGCCCTGGAAACGGATGACTACATCCGACTCAGCCGCCATCACATCGGTAATTTTTCCTTTGCCTTCGTCGCCCCAGTTTGCGCCGACGATTGCCTTTACCATAAAGATTCACGCCTTTCTGTAATTGCTGACTATGGGCGAAAGCCGCCCTTTTTTACTAAATTCTATGTGCACCGCACGGTGTGCGGTGCCAACCCGCGTTTATGGCGAGTGTAAACAATACCCATTGAGAGGCAGCTGCATCCATAGGCAGCCTTATTTTCGCACTTAGCTATCTGTGCGTGGAACCAATCTGCTGTTTGTCCCCGCTCCTCGTCCGCGTGGCAGCAAACAGCTATTAGCATCCCTATTTTCTTGCGAAGGTAGCTGAGATGGAAAACGGATAACTCCCAGGCAGTTTACGCGGGAAGAAAGGTTGTTCCTTCATGCCGCTATTCCGCGGATTGGAGCCGGACACTGTCCGGTTATACGTTGATTTCCGCCGTTTCCTCGGGAATATCATCGTACTTCTTCAAAATGGGAGCTACCGTCTCCTGCAAAAACTCCTCCGTCTGCCGGGGAGCGCGGCCCACATATTTCTCCGGACGCACAATGTGCTCCAATTCTTCCAATGTCACGCCAAAAATGGGGTCATTGGCAATCCGGGCCAGCAGGTCGTTTTCCCCGCCCTCTTCCTTGATGACCTTGGAAGCAGCCATGGAGTGGACACGGATGCGCTCGTGGAGCTCCTGACGGGAAGCGCCCCGCTTGGCAGCGTCCATCATGATGTTTTCCGTGGCCATAAAGGGCAGTTCACGGCGCAGATGCTGCTCGATGACCTTGGGATACACCACCAGGCCGTCGGCTACATTCAGGTACAGGTTCAGGATGCCGTCCACAGCCAGGAAGGCCTCGGGCACGCTGATACGCTTATTGGCGGAGTCGTCCAGGGTACGCTCAAACCACTGGGTGGAGCTGGTCATGGCCGGGTTCAGGCTGTCGGCAATGACATACCGGGCCAGGGACGCGATGCGCTCGCTGCGCATGGGGTTGCGCTTATAGGCCATGGCGGAAGAACCGATCTGATTCTTCTCAAAGGGCTCCTCCACTTCCTTCAGGTGCTGAAGCAGGCGGATATCATTGGAGAACTTGGCCGCGCTCTGGGCAATGCCGCTGAGAACAGCGAGCATCTGGCTGTCCAGCTTCCGGGAATAGGTCTGGCCGGAAACCGGGAAGCAGGCCTGATAGCCCATCTTTTCCGCAATCTTCTGATCCAGAGCCTTGCACTTCTCATGGTCGCCGTCAAACAGCTCCAAAAAGCTGGCCTGGGTACCGGTGGTGCCCTTGGAACCCAGGAGCTTCGCCTTGCTCAGCTGATACTCCACATCCTCCAAATCCATGAGCAGCTCCTGAATCCACAGGGTAGCGCGCTTGCCCACGGTGGTGGGCTGAGCCGGCTGGAAATGGGTGAAGGCCAACGTGGGCAGGTCCTTATAGCTCTGGGCAAACTGGGAGAGCACCCGAATGACGCTCACCAGCTTGCGGCGGACAATCTGCATGGCCTCGGTCATGATGATAATGTCCGTGTTGTCCCCCACATAACAGGAGGTAGCACCCAGGTGAATAATGCCCGCAGCCTTGGGGCACTGCTGGCCATAAGCGTACACATGGCTCATGACGTCGTGGCGGACTTCCTTCTCCCGGGCTTCGGCCACTTCGTAGTTGATGTCGTCCGCGTGAGCCTTCAATTCGTCTACCTGCTCCTGGGTTACCGGCAGGCCCAGCTCCATTTCGGCCTCTGCCAGGGCAATCCACAGCCGGCGCCAGGTGCGGAATTTCTTATCCGGGGAAAACAGGTATTTCATTTCCTTATCGGCATAGCGGGCGGAAAGAGGGGATTCATAGGTATCTCTGCTCATAGGATACACGCCTTTCTTTGAAAATGGAACTTAGAGGCGGCCAAAATCGCCCCCAAAACAGAAGGGGCCGGAACGACCGGTTCCGGCCCTGCAAAACAGCTTGGTTTACAGGCCAATGCGCTTCATGACTTCGGCGTAGGCTTCTTCCACACCGCCCATATCCCGGCGGAAGCGGTCCTTGTCCAGCTTCTCGTGGGTGTTCACGTCCCAGAAGCGGCAGGTGTCGGGAGAAATCTCGTCTGCCAGGATGATGGTGCCATCGGGCAGGCGGCCGAATTCCAGTTTGAAGTCGATGAGCTCAATATTCACAGACAGGAAGAACTTGCACAGCAGCTCGTTGATTTTCAAGCTCATAGCGCTGATGGCGTCGATCTCTTCCCGGGTGGCAAAGCCAGCGGCCAGGATGTGATACTCGTTGACCATGGGATCGCCCAGCTCGTCGTTCTTATAGCAGAACTCCAGCACGGGGCAGCGCAGCTCGGTGCCCTCTTCCAGGCCCAGGCGCTTGGCCAGGCTGCCGGCGGCCTTGTTCCGCATGATGACCTCCAGGGGAACGATCTCCACCTTCTTGACAACGGTGTCGCGGTCGTCAATTTCCTCTACAAAGTGAGTGGGGATGCCTTCCTTCTCCAGCATCTGGAACATATAGTTGGACATGCGGTTATTGACCACGCCTTTGCCCACAATGGTGCCCTTCTTCAGGCCGTTAAACGCGGTGGCGTCGTCTTTATAGGAGACGATGCAGTAGTTAGGGTCTTCCGTGGCATAAACCTTCTTGGCTTTTCCTTCATACATGAGTTCTGTCTTTTGCATAACGTTTCCTCCATTGATTTCGCATTACTACCAGCCCTCCCGGTTCCAGGGAGCGGCTTGGCAATCTTCGTATGTAATCACATTATATCAGATTTGAACTTCCCCGTCAAAAACAAATTCAGCGGGACCGGTCATTTCCACTTCGTTTGTCTGCTCATTCCAAAAAATCGTCAAATCCCCGCCCCGGAGATGTACCAAAACACGGCGTCCGGTGCGTCCGGTGAGGGCGCAGGCTACAGTGACAGCGCAGGCGCCGGTGCCGCAGGCCCAGGTTTCCCCAGAGCCCCGCTCCCAGACCCGCATTTCCGCCTCATCCTCCCCGCAGATGCGGACAAACTCAATGTTGGCCCGCTCCGGGAAAGCCGGGTGATTTTCCAGAGCTGGGCCGATTTTTTCCAAATCCAGGCCCTGGACATCGTCCACGAAAATCACGCAGTGGGGATTCCCCATGGAGACACAGGTGACGGTATAGGTCTGGCCGTTAGCAGTGAGGGGCTGCTCCTTGACCTCGGGCAGGGTGGTGGGGATGCTCTCCGGCGTCAGGCCGGGCTGTCCCATATTCACCCGGATGCTCTTGACCTTCCCCGCTTCCGTTTCCAGATAGAGGGTCTTGACACCGCTCTGGGTATCGATGGTCAGCATATCCTTTTGGGCGATGCCCCGCTCATAGACGTATTTCCCCACACAGCGGATGCCGTTGCCGCACATTTTCGCCCGGGAGCCATCGGCATTATAGAGGTCCATCTCCGCGTCGGCTTTCTCGCTGGGCTTGATGAGGATCAGGCCGTCGCTCCCGATGCCAAAGTGGCGGTCGCTGAGACGGATAGACAGTTGGGCAGGGTTTTCCACCTGCTCTTCAAAGCAGTTGACATAGATATAATCGTTGCCGATTCCCTGCATCTTACTAAAACGCATGGGGACACACTCCTTTCTAAAGCCAGCCAGGCTGAGCCTGGATGCAATCCGTATTTAGGGCGGGAGCTAACAATATTCTGGTTCCACGCGCGGGCAGCTCCGCGAGGAATCAGGGCCGTTATCGCTGCCTGCTGCTCCGCGAACGGTGTTTAGAACTTGCTCAGGTACTCCTGGATTTCCCACTCGGTGACGGCGGTGGCAAAGCGGTTCCACTCGTGCTCCTTGGCTTCCACATACTTGCTGAACACATGGTCGCCCAGAACTTCCTGCAGCAGGGAATCCTTCTTCAGCTCTTCCACGGCCTCGTGGAGGTTGGCGGGCAGGTTCTCAATGCCTTCCTGCAGGCGGTCGTGCTCGCTCATGCTGTAGATATTGGCGGAAACAGCCGGCGGCGGCGTCAGCTTCTCCCGGATGCCCTCCAGGCCGGCGGCCAGCAGCACGGCAAAGGCCAGATAGGGGTTGCAGGAGGGGTCGGGGTTGCGCAGCTCTACACGGGTACCCATGCCACGGGTGGCAGGCACACGCACCAGGGCGCTGCGGTTGGAGGCGGTCCAGGCAATATAGCAGGGCGCCTCATAGCCCGGCACCAGACGCTTGTAGGAGTTGACCAGGGGATTGGTCAGGGCGCAGATACCCTTCACGTGCTTCATAATGCCTGCGATAAACTGCATCGCCGTCTCGCTGAGGCCTCTGGGACCATTGGGGTCGCAGAAGCTGTTCTGGCCGTCCTTAAACAGGGACATATTGATGTGCATACCAGAACCCGCCTCGCCGAATACGGGCTTGGGCATAAAGGTGGCGCAGAGGTCATTGGCGCTGGCAATGGACTTGACTACCATCTTAAAGGTCATGATATTGTCGGCGGAGTTCACCGCTTCGTCGTAACGGAAATCAATCTCGTGCTGGGCGGTGGCGCACTCGTGGTGGGAGGCTTCAATTTCAAAGCCCATGTCCTCCAGGTTCAAGCAGATCTCCCGGCGGGTAAGCTCGCCCACGTCAGCGGGGCCCAAATCAAAATAGCCCGCCGTATCATAGGTGATGGTGGTGGGATGGCCGTATTCGTCGGTGTTGAACAGGAAGAACTCGCACTCCGGGCCTACATTAAAGGAGAATCCCATATCGTGGGCCTGCTGCACGGTCTTTTTCAGAATATAGCGGGGGTCGCCCTCAAAGGGAGTCCCGTCAGGCTTGTACACATCGCAGATAATCCGGGCGATGTGGCCGTGCTTGGTATGCCACGGATAGAGCTGGAAGGTGTCCAGGTCCGGGCGCAGATACATATCGGATTCCTCAATGCGCACAAAGCCCTCAATAGAGGAACCGTCAAACATACACTCATTGTTCAGCGCCTTCTTGGCCTGGCTGCTGGTAATGGCCACGTTCTTCAAGGTGCCGAAAATATCCGTAAACTGCAAACGGATAAACTTCACCTGTTTTTCCTCTATAATGCGGAAAATGTCTTCTTTTGAATAATGACTCAAAATATGACCCCCTTGTTGATTTGCCCACGGCACCGCCAAAAGGCCCATGCGCGGACTTGCAACCTATATTGTATGCTACCTGGCTTCCCCTTGTCAATGAAATTCCCACATTCCATATGGAAGAAGGCCGCTTTTCATTTGGATGCACAAATTTTCGCCCCCACTGCCCGGAGAACCTTTTCTGTTTCGTGAATTTGCATTATTCAAAAGCAATTCCTGCAAAATCAACCGCTGTTTTCTGAAAAACCCCTGCTAAAACGAAAGTTTCGTCCTTGAATCCTTCGGTTTTTTGTAAAAAATTCGTTTTTCTTCTTGTAATTCTCCATGGGGTATGGTAAAATAGCATCGTTAAGTTACTTTCGCGCAGTAATCCGGTGCTGAGGACTCCGCTGCGGCGTGTTTCCTTTGGCTATCATTATTGCAGCTTACTTTGATTAGGGGGCAATATTCAATGTCTTATGTCAGCGACCAGTTGGAAATCATCCGCAAAAAGAATGCCAGCGAGCCGGAATTTATCCAGGCCGTTACCGAGGTTCTGACCTCCCTGGAGCCTGTAATTGAGGCAAACCCGCAGTATGAGGCTGCCGGCATCCTGGAGCGCATCACCGAGCCTGAGCGCGTTGTGATGTTCCGTGTGCCGTGGGTGGACGACAACGGCAAGGTGCAGGTAAACCGCGGCTTCCGCGTACAGTTTAACTCCGCCATCGGCCCGTACAAGGGCGGCCTGCGCTTCCATCCTTCTGTAAACCTGGGCATTATCAAGTTCCTGGGCTTTGAGCAGATCCTGAAGAACTCCCTCACCGGCCTGCCCATCGGCGGCGGCAAGGGCGGCTCCGACTTCGACCCCAAGGGCAAGTCCGACCGTGAAGTCATGGCCTTCTGCCAGAGCTTTATGACCGAGCTGTATCGCCACATTGGCCCCGATACCGACGTGCCCGCCGGCGACATCGGCGTAGGCGGCCGTGAGATCGGCTACATGTTCGGCCAGTACAAGCGCATCCGTGACGCTTACGAGGGCGTCCTCACCGGTAAGGGCCTGAACTTTGGCGGCTCCCTGGTGCGCACCGAGGCCACCGGCTATGGCCTGCTGTACTTCACCAACGCCATGCTGAAGAAGAACGGCCTCTCCATGGAAGGCAAGACCGTTGTGGTTTCCGGCGCCGGCAACGTGGCAATCTACGCCACCGAGAAAGCTTATCAGCTGGGCGCCAAGGTTGTCACCATGTCCGACTCCACCGGCTGGGTGTACGATCCCGAGGGCATCGACCTGGCTGCCATCAAGGAGATCAAGGAAGTCAATCGCCAGCGCCTGAGCGAGTACACCAAGTATCGTCCCAACGCCCAGTACCACGAGGGCAAGGGCGTGTGGTCTATCCCCTGCGACATCGCTCTCCCCTGCGCTACCCAGAACGAGCTGAACAAGGAAGATGCTGAGATGCTGGTGAAGAACGGCGTTATCGCTGTGGCTGAGGGCGCTAACATGCCTTCCACCATGGAGGCCACCGAGGTCTTCCTGCAGAACGGCGTGCTCTTCGCTCCCGGCAAGGCTTCCAACGCCGGCGGCGTAGCTACCTCCGCTCTGGAGATGAGCCAGAACAGCATGCGGTACTCCTGGACCTTTGAAGAGGTTGACAAGAAGCTCCAGGACATCATGGAGAACATCTTCCGTCAGGCCGACGAGGCTGCCGAGAAGTACGGCCACTCCAAGAACTATGTCATGGGCGCTAACATTGCCGGCTTTGTCAAGGTTGCCGACGCGATGCTGGCCCAGGGTGTGGTTTGATTTTCCGCTGCACATATCCATAAACAAAACCACCGGGTTCGGGTTTCCGAGCCCGGTTTTTTGCTGCTCTTTTGCACCTGTTTAAGACTTCTCTCCCGAAAAGCACTGCAAAAGAGAAAACCATCCGGAAAACGGATGTGCACCTGTAAAATGAAAGTAGACACTCACAAAAGTGTGGGTGTCTGCTTTTTTTCATGGTAAGATAGAGAAAAGGAGGAATAGAAATGGGAAAGAAAGGGACACCACATCGGAAGTGGAGCAAAGAGGAAAAACTGTATTACATCCATCTGCACCTGGACGAGCATCTTTCGGTCATGGAAAT
>CAJFVO010000021.1 GCA_904420555.1 Candidatus Heritagella intestinalis
GTGTTATACTTTTACTCATGAGGGACAGAGCTCCTTTTTGGGTTTGTTGGTGTCGCAACTTAACTATACCCTATGAAGGCTCTGTCCTTCTACTTTTTTCTTTCTGTTCCTCTCTGTCCAATATGTATTGTAGCTCTACAAATTACCGGCATTTCTTGTCATGTCGTCCCTTGTCAGTGGGAGACGGATATGGTATAATATCCACAAGTTCTGGCGCAGACCCCAGGGAATTTTCGGGGCGGCGCAAGCCGGTGAGCCCGGCACGATATTTTGAAGGAAAGGGTTGTATGTTATGGATATTACTATCTGTATCGGAAGCTCCTGTCATCTCAAGGGTTCCCAGGACGTGATCCGGATCCTGGAACGCTTGGTGAGCTACCATCATTTGGAGGACAAGATTACCTTGAAAGGCTCCTTCTGCATGGGGGAATGTACGAATCCCGGCGTCTGTGTAGACGTAGATGGGGAGCGTTTTAAGATCACCCCATCGGAGACGGAATCCTTTTTTACTTACGAAGTAATGAAACGGCTCGGCGAGCCGAAGTAAATTGCAGGCCCGGTTGTCCGGCGCCGGCGGAATCAAAAACGCCGAAAGGCGGGATGGGTGGTATTTATGAGTGTTTTAGGCTTGAAAAAGGCAAATTGCAAAAACTGTTACAAATGTGTCCGGTCCTGCCCGGTCAAGTCCATTAAAGTGGAAAATGAGCAGGCCAAAATCATGGAAAAAACCTGCGTCCTCTGCGGCACCTGCCTCAATGTATGTCCCCAGGACGCCAAAACGGTTTCCAGCGACCTGGATTTGGTGAAGGAATTTATCCGCCGTGGAGAAAGAGTCATTTTGTCCCTGGCGCCTTCCTTCTTTGCTTCCTTCGACTTTTCGGAGCCCACCGTATTTGCAGGTGCCCTGAAAGCCCTGGGCTTTTATGGGGTTTCCGAAACCTCCGAGGGCGCGGCTTATGTTACGGCGGAGTACTATAAGCTCCTTCAGGAAAATAAAATGAAGAATATTATCACCACCTGCTGCCCCTCGTTTAACCGGCTGGTGGAGTGTTATTATCCCAGTCTCATCGACCAGATGGCCCCGGTGATTTCTCCCATGATCGCCCACGCCCGGCTTTTGAAGCAGAGCTTTGGCAAGCAGATCAAAGTGGTGTTTGCCGGCCCCTGTATCGCCAAAAAGGACGAAGCTGCAGATATCCGCCACAACAACGAGGTGGATGCAGTGCTCACCTTTGAAGATCTGGCCCAGTGGTTCCAGGAATGTCCGGATAAGATTGCCCAGGCGAAGCCCGCTTCTTTCCTCAACGCCAGCTCCAAAATTCTCCGGATGTATCCCGTTACCGAGGGGATCCTGGCCTCCCTGCGGGCCCGGGGCGACGTGGGGGATTGGAAGCTTTTCAGCGTCAGCGGCCACGAGGACTGCATTTCCCTGTGCCGTGCTCTGGAGCGTGGCGAGCTGAACCACTGCTTTATTGAAGTGAATATGTGTAAGGACGCCTGCATCAACGGCCCGGTAACGGTGAAGGATACCACCTCCCGGTTTGCCATGAAGCTGCGCATTGAGGATTACGCCAAGGAGGATGAGAGCTATCCGGCTATGGATGAATCCATCCCCATGGGCATGAAGTTCCTGGACCGCTCCGTGAAGGAGGAAATCCCCGACGAGGAGACCATCCGGGCGATTCTGGCCAAAATCGGCAAGACCAGCCCCGAGGACGAGCTCAACTGCGGTTCCTGCGGCTATCCCACCTGCCGGGACAAGGCCATCGCCGTGTATCAGAACAAGGCGGAGCTGACTATGTGCGTACCTTATATGAAGGAACGCGCCGAATCCCTCTCCAACTTCGTTCTCAGCGAGACCCCCAACGTCACCATTATGGTGGACGAGGAAATGAATATCGTGGAGTTCAACCGGGCCGCCGAGGAGACCTTCGGGATCTCCCGCCATGAGGCTTTGCAGAAGTGCCTTTATGAAATCATCGACTCCTCGGACTTCCAGTATGTCTTTGAAACCGGGGAATCCATTACCGACAAGAAGGTGGAGTATCCCCAGTACGGCATCACCACTATGCAGAACCTGATCTATATTGGGAAGGAAAACCTGGTCATGGGCATCTTCCGGGATATCAGCAAGGAAGTGGCCGCCCAGGAAAGCACCTACCGCCTGCGTGTGGAAACCATGGAAATGGCCCAGAAGGTCATTGACAAGCAGATGGTAGCGGCCCAGCAGATTGCCAGCCTTTTGGGCGAGACCACTGCGGAGACCAAGGTGACCCTGACCAAGCTCAAGGATATGATCGTGTTCGATGAGGAATAATCGGGCAAAGGCAACCGTAAGGGCTTTAAAAGGCCCTGATTCCCGTGAAAAATTTGGAAAGGTGTGATTCCCAACCATGAAAATGCATGTGGATGCGGCATACCGGAGCCTGAATAAGCATGGGGAAGAGCTGTGCGGCGATAAAGTGAAGATTACCCGCACGGAGAATTCCACCATTGCGGTGTTGGCGGACGGCCTGGGCAGCGGCGTCAAGGCCAATATCCTCTCCACCCTGACCAGCAGTATTATTTCCACCATGTTGGACGAAGGCGCCACGGTGGAACAGGCAGTGGAGACCATTACCAACACGCTTCCGGTGTGCAATGTGAGAAAACTGGCGTATTCAACTTTTAGTATTTTGCAGATTCAGGATAACGGCGACGCCTATCTGGTGGAGTTCGACAATCCTCCCTGCATCTTTATCCGCAATGGCGAGGTTCAGGAGCTGGACATGGAGTATCGCCAGATGGCGGGCAAGAATATCGGCGAGTGCCGGTTTACCGTCCGGCCCGGGGATGTGCTGGCCCTGATTAGCGACGGCATTGTGTATGCCGGCGTGGGCCAGGCCCTGAACTTCGGCTGGAACTGGGACAATGTTTCTTCCTGGCTGGCCCGTGCCACCCTCAAGGAGAATTCAGCTCCCCGGCTGGCTGCGTCCCTGTCCCAGGCAGTGAGCGAACTGTATCTGGACCGGCCTGGAGATGACTCCACGGATCTGATTATCCGCATTACCCCTCGGAGCGTGGTGAATATGCTCTCCGGCCCGCCGGTGAACAAGGAAGACGACCCCAAGATGGTTCACGACTACATTACGTCTCCGGGCAAGCACATTGTGGCCGGCGGTACCAGCGCCAATATTGTGGCCCGGGTGCTGAACCGGAAAATCGAGACTTCTTTGAACTATACCGATCCCAGCCTGCCGCCGGTGGGCAAGATCGCCGGTATCGACCTGGTGACGGAAGGCGTGCTGACCCTGAGCCGCACAGTCCAGCTTTTGAAGGACTATGTGGGCCACGAGACAGATTCCTTCTATTTCCACAAGCTGGATGAGGAGAACGGCGCCGCCATGATGGCCAAGATGCTCCTGGAGAACTGCACGACCCTGCGGCTCTTTGTGGGCAAGGCCATTAACCCGGCTCACCAGAACCCCGGTCTGCCCTCTGATTTGAGCATTAAGATGAACCTGCTGGATGAGCTGTGTTCCTTGCTGGAGAAGATGGGCAAGCGGGTGGAGCGCCTCTATTATTAAGATGGACACCGCCTGTGGGCGGATGCCTGCCGGGAGCGAGAGCTCCTGGTGATAGATTTCTGAAAGAAGAAAGGATCGAACCATGCAATACGATAACGACGCGAAACAGTTAAAGTACCGTGTGTTGAAAACCGTTGCAGAAAACGAGTTTAACGGCACCCTGGAGGAGAACCTGGACCAGATTCCTTATGATGTGATCCCTGGGCCTCTTCCCACTTTCCGCTGCTGCATCTATCGGGAGCGGGAGATCATCCGTGAGCGTGTGACGGCTGCCAGAGGAAAATCCCTGCCCAATCAGGCAGAGGAGGGGATTGTGGGCGTTATGCCTGCTGCCTGTGAAGGCTGCCCCATCAGCCGGTTTACGGTAACGGACAACTGCCAGCGCTGTTTGGCGAAAAAATGCCAGGCTGCCTGCCCCTTCGGCGCCATTTCTGTTACCGGCCGGGGCGCGTATATTGATCCCGCCAAGTGTAAGGAATGCGGCCGTTGTGCGGCAGCTTGCCCCTACAACGCCATTTCCGATACCATGCGCCCCTGCCTGCGGGCCTGTCCGGTGGACGCCATTATCATGAATGAAAATAAGCAGGCGGCCATCGACTATTCTAAGTGCATCAGCTGCGGCGCTTGCACCACTAACTGCCCCTTTGGCGCTATTACCGACCGTTCCTACATTGTAGACGTCATCGACCTGATTAAGAGCGACATCCCGGTGTACGCAGTGTTTGCCCCGGCTATTGAGGGCCACTTCGGTACGGCTAATGTGGGTATGCTGAAGGCTGCCCTGCGGAAGCTGGGCTTCACCGATGCCTGCGAGGTTTCCCTGGGCGCTGACGCCACCTCCTACCACGAGGCCCACGAGCTGGTGGATGCTGTGGAAAACCACTCCAAGATGACCACTTCCTGCTGCCCGGCCTTTGTGGATATGATTGAAAAGCACTTCCCCAAGGTGGTGCCCTATATCTCCAAGACGGCTTCTCCCATGACCATGACTGTGCGGTATCTCAAGGCAGAGCATCCGGAGATTAAAGTGGTATTCATTGGGCCCTGCATCGCCAAGAAGCTGGAAGCCAAAAAGGTGCAGGATACTGCGGACTATGTGATGACCTTTGAAGAGCTGGCGGCTCTGTTTGACGCCCAGGGAATCAACCCCATGGATATGGCGGAGAACGAGCAGGACGGCAGCTTGGCTGGTAAGAATTACGCAGTCAGCGGCGGTGTTAGCGCGGCTGTGGCCCAGGTGCTGGAGGAAGAGGGTATTGAGATTCCCTTCTCCTGCGTCAAGTGCAATGGCGCCGCAGAGTGCAAGAAGGCCCTGATGCTCCTGAATGCCGGCCGGTTCAAGGACGACATGATCGAGGGTATGGCCTGCGAAGGCGGCTGCGTGTCCGGCCCCGGCGGCGTGGAGACGCCTCTGCGCCTGAAGAAGAACCGTGCAAAGCTCCTGTCTGCTGCCGACAATCGCGGTATCGTGGAGAACTTCAACCAGCACGGGTTTGCTGAAAAGATCAATATGGAGCAGCGCTAAGCGGCTGAATCAGTCAAATTAGCAGCTGTGAACGTTCATGCCGCGGGAGTTTCCTGCGGCATGATTTGTATAGAAAGGATGATTCCCACGACAACTCCGTATGCTGACCTTCACTGTCATACCCTCCGCTCGGATGGCTCCGTGACCCCGGAAGAGCTGGTGCACCTGGCCGCTGCCCGAAATCTGCCGGCAGTCGCCGTCACAGACCACGATACCCTCTCCGCTGGGCCGGAGCTTCTGGCCTTGGGCCAAAGCCTGGGCGTTCAGGTGGTTCCCGGGGTGGAGATTTCCACCAAAGACCCTAAAACCGGCAGGAAAGCCCATATTCTCCTGTATGGCCCGAAGAAAACCCAGGAGCTGGGGGCCCTTTGCGACGAGATTTGCCGCAGCCGTCAAAAAGCAGGGGAGGAGATGCTGGAAAAGACCCAGCGGCATTACCCCATTCCCCGGGAAATCGTCCAGCGTCATGCCCAGTGGGCGCCGGCCCTTTTTAAGCAACACATTATGCTGGCCCTCATCAGCGCCGGCTATGCGGATGTGCTCTATGGCCCCCTGTTCCGGGAGCTTTTCGATTCCAAAACCGGTCTGGCCTACAGCCCCGTTTCCTATCCCAATGTCCATGAAGCGTTGGAAGTGGCCCGGGCCTCCGGCGGCGTGGCAGTGCTGGCCCATCCTAGCGAATACGGCAGCCAAGCCCTGTTGGGCGAGTTAGCCGCCAATGGGGAAATCCACGGGGTGGAGGTGTGGCATCCCCGGAACCGGCCGGAGGAGCTGCCCCAGTTTCAGGAGGTTGCCCAGCGGCATGGCCTGCTGATGACCGGCGGGACGGATTTCCACGGGGCTAACACCAAGCGCTGTTTGCCTTTGGGCTCCTTTATGACGCCGGAGGAGCAGTGGGACCTGCTGGCACAGAGGCTGTAAGCGGTAGGTGATAGGGATTGCTTTTTCCCGTCCATAGGTGTATAATAGGCGGAAGCCGCAAATTGGCGGCAAAATGCAGGAAATGATGACTGGAGGATATCAAAATGCGCTATACCTATAAGACCAGAGGCACCTGTTCTTCCCAGATTCTGTTGGATGTGGAAAACGGCGTCATCAACGAGATCCAGTTTGTAGGCGGCTGCAACGGCAATACCAAGGGCATTGCCGCCCTGGTGAAGGGCATGAAGGCCGACGAGGTCATTGCCCGGTGCGACGGCATCCGCTGCGGCATGAAGCCCACCTCTTGCCCGGACCAGCTGGCAAAGGCACTGAAGGAAATCCAAAAGGCGTAATGCGGGTATCTGCGTGCGCATCACAGGGAGGCCTTGAGGCTTCCCTGATTTTTTTGCTTTATTCTTGACATATGACGAAAATAAGCGTATACTATCTGACATAAGTCAGAAACATTGTTGTTTTGGAAAGGAGGCGACAGCCATGCCCAGGCCGAAGAAGAGAAGGCGGGTGTGCGCCATGCCGGTAGTGCGCCGGTTTGGTTCGCCGGAGAGTAAAAGCTGCCGGACCGTTACCATGACCGTGGACGAATATGAAGCCATCCGGCTCATTGACTTGCTGGGGTACACCCAGAGCCAGTGCGCCCAGCAAATGGGGGTAGCCCGAACCACAGTCCAGGCGGTGTATGACCAAGCCCGGAGAAAGCTGGCCCAGGCCCTGGTCCAGGGAGACCCCCTGGTGATTACCGGCGGGGAATACTGGGTGTGCCCCCATCGTGGGGAAGGCTGCTGCAAAGGGCCGTGCCGCCGGTGCTTTCCGGAACAACCAGAAGAGCAGGGAAAGGATGTTACAAAATGAAAATTGCAGTTACTTATGAAGCCGGCCAGGTGTTTCAGCATTTCGGCCATTCCGAGCAGTTTAAAGTGTACACCGTGGAGAACGGCCAGGTGGTTTCCTCTCAGGTAGTAGACACCAACGGCAGCGGCCACGGGGCACTGGCGGGCTTTTTGCGGGCCCAGGGAGTGGATACCCTGATTTGCGGCGGCATTGGCGGCGGCGCCCGTACAGCCCTGGCCCAGGCGGGGATCCAGCTGTATCCCGGTGTCAGCGGCCCGGCAGACCAGGCTGTGGAGGCCCTTTTGGCGGGAACGCTGCATTTTAACCCCGACACAGTTTGCGCCCATCACCATGGAGAGCACGGCGAGGGACATTCCTGCGGTGGCCATCATCATGGCGGGAGCTGCGGCCACTGCTAAGAGAGAATACCTCTCCAACCTGACAGCGGTAATAAAAGCGAAACCATCCGTTTTCCGAATGCACTTGTCAAGAGAAAGTAGACAGTAAAAAGAATATTTATCAGAAGCCCCGTTCGGTTTTGAACTGAACGGGGCTTCTGTAACCCAATGCAGCGGCA